>NZ_LGEN01000002.1 GCF_001507855.1 Halomonas sp. 54_146 | reverse complement strand
GGCTGCACTCCAGCAACGACTATATGAGTCCAGCGGACTATGAATCGAGGCTACGTGCAGCCGCTTAAAAAAGTGTCCGGAAAACTGTTGCCAGATCATTCACGCCTGTTGCCTGACCTAGAAAGGGTGACCTTGACGCTAGGAGAATCGCTGAGCGAATCGGGACGGCATATGAGCCATGTCTATTTTCCGCTTGATTCCATCGTTTCGCTGCTATGCGTGATGGAGAACGGCGCTTCAACGGAAATTGCCGTTGTAGGCCATGAGGGAGTGGTCGGCGTGGCGCTGTTCATGGGCGGAGAAACCACCCCCAGCCGTGCCATTGTTCAAAGTGCCGGGTCAGCTTACCGCCTTAAGGGGCAACTGCTTAAAAACGAATTCTATCGCGCAGGCCCCATGCAGTGGCTGCTTTTGCGCTATACCCAAGCCTTGCTGACTCAAATGGCTCAAACGGCGGTCTGCAATCGCCATCACAGCGTCGACCAGCAGCTATGTCGCTGGTTGCTGCTTAGCCTTGACCGGCTGCCAGGCGACAAGCTGGTCATGACTCAGGAATTAATCGCCAATATGCTGGGCGTTCGACGCGAAGGGGTGACCGAAGCAGCGGGTAAGCTGCAGAAAGCCGGGCTAATTTCCTACAACCGTGGGCATATCACCGTCATTGACCGGCGAGGATTGGAAGCGCGCGTGTGTGAATGCTATGCGGTAGTTAAAAACGAATACGACCGCCTACTCAATCACCAGCATGTTAGGTGAGCCGCCAAGCCCAGATTAGCTAACATCAGGGAAGTTAACATCAGGGAAGTTAAAACCAGATAAGTAAAAACGGGCGAGTTAAAACCAGATGGGTTAAAGAGAAGCATTAGCACGCTATGTACGCTAGCGTGCCGACGCTTGATTTACCCGATGTTAATATGCAGCTAGCCCGTCAGAAAAATTGATGACGGTGCTTTAATCTGCAGCCGACATCAAAATGATATTACCCCTCATTGTGCCGCTTGCCAGGTTTTGTTAACCGGAGAGGCACATGACGTCTATTTTTCACGTTCTCAATGCCAATCAACTACTTGCTGAGCTGCCGAACATCGAGCGGAACACCTTGATAGCCGTTTGCGAAACAGTAGAACTGCCTTTTGGCAAAGTGCTCTACCAGCCTTCAGAGACGATCACCCACGTCTATTTCCCTATCGATAGCTTTATTTCACTGATCGCCGTTATCGATACTGACAGCCGGCTGGAAGTCGCGATGGCAGGCCGCGAAGGTATGCTGGGCAGCTCCATTGTGCTGGGTATCAACGAGACGCCTTTGCTTGCCTTGGTGCAAGGGGCAGGGTCGGCACTACGGATATCTGCTGAAAACTTTCAACAGCTGCTGCTGGTAAGCCCTGTACTGCATCAGCGGCTCAAGCGGTATCTCTATGTAGTGATGAATCAGCTGGCCACCTCGGCGGCCTGTAATCATTTTCATCAAATTGAAGCACGCCTGGCCCGCTGGCTGCTGATGACGCAAGATCGTGCAGGCTCTGACCAGCTGCAGTTGACCCATGAATTTCTGGCCATGATGCTCGGCGTTAGGCGTGCAGGCATCACCCTCGCGGCCATCGCCCTGCAGGCTCGCGGCCTGATTTGCTACCACCGTGGTGCCATTAAGGTGCTTAACCGGCCGGGGCTGATTGAAGCATCCTGCGAGTGCTATACCGAAGATTGCGCCCTGTATACCAAGATGTTGTCGGTTTAATAGAGTAAAACCACAGCCTTCTACAAAACCCCGCCGTCAAATGTAACTTCCCCCAACGGCACTTTGTTCAACATCACCGTCCATACTCGCCCCTCCTGTCATATCCGCCCTTCCTGGGCGCCTTACCCTTCTTGCCTGTGTTGATGCAGAAGCGTGATGACGTCGCTGTCCGAGACCTGGGAAAAGTTGACATACCAACGCCCCACCCCACCAAAATCGTCAAGCTGATACGGGCATACCACGCGGCCTACCTGGTGTTCTAGCCTGCGACAGGTGTCGTAGGCGGCCACGGGAACGGCGACCACGATTTCACCAACGGCATGATCGCGTGCAGCAGCAATCGCGGCTTCCATGGTGGCACCGGTTGCCAAGCCATCATCCACCAAAATCACCGTCATACCCGCAAGGTCGAGCGCCGGAGCATCGCCTCGATACACCCTTTCACGGCGTTCAAGCTCGGCTTTCTCTCGCTCTGCGACCTTTTCAATCTGCTCTGGGGTTAGCCTGAGCGCCTCAATCACCTCTTGGTGAAGCACACGATGATTGCCAGACGCGATAGCCCCCATAGCGAACTCTTCATGGCCAGGAATTCCGAGTTTGCGCACCAGCATCAGATCCATCGGCAGGCGCAATGCGCGGCTTATCTCGGCGGCAATCGGTACGCCGCCGCGGGGCAAGGCCAGCACAATGGTGTTGTCGCGCCCGGCATAATCCGCAAGCGCCGTGGCCAGCTCGTTACCGGCATGAACACGATCGGTAAACAGCATTTGGCTTCTCCTTGCCGGCTCGGTAACGAACTTATTTATAAAGGTGGGGAGATGACATAAAAAAATAACTATTCACAGGTATAGCCAATCATGTCGATTGGTCAAACGGGATAAGCAGAGGGCTAGCCGCGCTGTCGAATCTTGCCCAAGGTAGATGTGGCGCTATCTCGCCAGGCTTTCAGTGATAGCAGGATGGCTCAACGAGTGGAAGCGCAGTGGTGGCGGCAAAAAAAAGCGCCCTACCGCAAGCGGGGGCGCTACACACGATCGCAAAACCGGGGCGCGAGCCTCTTCCGGTCAGGCTAGTAAAGCTTGAAACAGAAAACCCGCTCTCGTAAGAGAACGGGTTTGGAATCTGGCGCGCCCGGGAGGATTCGAACCTCCGACCCCCTGATTCGTAGTCAGGTACTCTATCCAGCTGAGCTACGGGCGCATAACTAACAAGGTTTGCTTCTATCTATCTTCTACACATCCTATCTTCTACGCATCTTCTATGAAGTTGCTACTCACTAGAAGTTGCTACTAACTAAAAGGTGGCGCGCCCGGGAGGATTCGAACCTCCGACCCCCTGATTCGTAGTCAGGTACTCTATCCAGCTGAGCTACGGGCGCATACCTTTTAACGTGCAGTTGGCGGAGAAGGAGGGATTCGAACCCTCGATAGGGCTATAAACCCTATACTCCCTTAGCAGGGGAGCGCCTTCAGCCACTCGGCCACCTCTCCTTAACGGCACGGCGCAAATAGTACCGATTTAGGCTCGCTGTGTCCAGCCCTCGATAAAGTTTTTTTCGCGCTAGCCTTACGTTACGTCTAAAACATTACGTGATGATACAAGCACGTAGGTCACTCTATTTCATTTTCACTATTTCGTTCACGCTGAATACGCTGGTAAATCTCCTCACGATGAACTGCCACATCTTTCGGCGCATTGACACCGATACGCACTTGATTGCCTTTCACACCTAGAACGGTGACCGTAATTTCATCACCGATCATCAGGGTTTCGCCAACACGGCGAGTTAAGATGAGCATGGCTGATCTCCTTTTCAGACGTTTTTATGCAACGGGATATGTCAGCCGGAAGCAATACCACGCCATTAGGCGGCGTGGTATTGCCTGTCAACAAAAACTCCGACTCCATGACACCTTAACCTCCCGTTGAAAGAAAGCTCACCACCATACGGCAGCAAGAACCCCTTCAGCGTAGAAGGTTTAAGGCAGTAATATTATTCAGACTCTATATCTGTCTTATCCAAACCAAAAGCTTTGTGTAATGCGTTAACCGCAAGTTCCATGTGCTTTTCGTCAATGACGACTGAAATTTTGATTTCAGACGTGGAAACCATACGGATATTGACGTTCTCTTCAGCCAGTACGCGGAACATTTTTGACGCGACACCCGCATGAGAGCGCATACCGACACCCACTAATGATACCTTGGCGATATTGTCATCACCACGCAGCTCACCGCCGCCTAAATCAGGAATCACGGTTTCTTCGAGGATCTTCTTAGTGGCTTTGTAGTCACCCTTGGCTACCGTAAAGGTGAAATCGGTATAGTCACCGGCCGGTGCCACGTTTTGCACGATCATATCGACTTCGATATTGGCATCGGCAATAGGCCCAAGAATGCGTGATGCAACACCCGGCACGTCCGGCGTGTTGAGCAGGGTCAGTTTGGCTTCATTTTTGGTAAAGGCGATACCGGAGATCAGTGGTTCTTCCATAGAGTCCTCGTCTTTGTCTGCTTCTGCAACAATTAGGGTACCGGGGCCATCTTGAAAACTAGACAGCACCCGCAGGGGCACGTTGTACTTACCGGCAAACTCTACTGCGCGGATTTGTAGCACTTTGGAACCGAGACTGGCCAACTCCAGCATTTCCTCCACGGTAATGCTTTCTAAGCGCTGGGCTTTGGTGCATACGCGGGGGTCAGTGGTGTAAACGCCGTCGACATCGGTATAAATCTGGCACTCATCAGCACCTAGCGCGGCGGCTAGCGCCACCCCAGTGGTGTCAGAGCCACCGCGGCCAAGGGTGGTGATATTGCCGTCTTCATCGACCCCTTGGAAACCGGCCACGACAACCACTTGCCCGGCATCCAGGTCGGCCTTCAAATCTTCGGTTTCAATGCGCTGGATACGCGCCTTGGTATAGGCGCTATCCGTATGGATACCCACCTGCGCGCCGGTATGTGATGTGGCCGGCACGCCAATTTGCTGAAGCGCCATGGCAAGCAGGGAAATAGTGACCTGCTCGCCAGTCGACAGCAGCATGTCCATCTCGCGCGGTGCAGGGTCGTCGTTCAGCGCCTGCGCCATATCGGTAAGGCGATTGGTTTCGCCACTCATCGCGGAGACCACAACGACTACCTGATGGCCTTGGTCACGGAAACCCTTAACCTTTTCCGCCACGGCTTTGATACGCTCGACAGAGCCCACCGAAGTGCCGCCGAACTTCTGTACGTATAATGCCATATGCCGTTTTTCCTATGCGTTCGGGAATGGAGGGTGAAATATAAAAGATAATGAGCTATCTAATAAGAAGGCCGGTAGCAATATCATGCCACCGGCCTCGGAGTTTAGCTAAGTACGTTTTCCAACCATACCGGCACACTCTTCAACGCATCCGGCAACGCGTCGGGTTGACTACCCCCTGCTTGTGCCATATCCGGGCGTCCGCCGCCCTTCCCTCCCACCTGGGAGGCAACATGGTTGACCAGCTCACCGGCTTTCACTCGGCTGGTTAAATCCTGGGTTACCCCAGCAATCAGGCTTACTTTTCCCGCCGCCTGGTCGGCAACGCCAAGGATAATGACCCCGGAACTTAGCTTGTTCTTAAGCTGATCAAGCACGCCACGCAGGTCTTTACCAGAAACGCCCTCTAGCTGCGTCGCCAATAGCTTAACGCCATTGATCTCCTGCACCTGGCTAAGCATATCGCTACCTGCCGCGCTGGCCAGCTTGGCTTTAAGCTGCTCAAGCTCTTTTTCCAGGCTGCGGTTACGCTCAACCAGTGACTCTACCCGCGCTTCAACCTGCTCAGGCTTGGTTTTCAAGCGCTCGCCCAAGCGTTCAAGGCAGGCTTCCTGCTCGCGGAAATAAGCCAGCGCATTTTCGCCGGTAATCGCCTCGATACGGCGCACGCCGGAGGCAATGCCAACTTCACTAACTACATGGCAGCAGCCAATATCGCCACTGCGCGCCACATGGGTGCCACCACATAGCTCAATCGAGAAGTCGTCGGCACCAATGGTCAGCACGCGCACGCTCTCGGCGTACTTAGCCTCAAACAGCGCCGCCGCACCTTTTGCCTTGGCTTGATCCAGGCTCATCTGCTCGGTTTTGGTTGGCGCATTGGCCAGAATCTGCTCATTGACCAGCCGCTCAACCTCCGCCAGCTGCTCGGCGGTCATCGGTTCAAAATGGCTGAAGTCAAAGCGCAGGCGCTCGGCGTTAACCAGTGAGCCTTTCTGCTGCACGTGATCACCCAGCACCAGGCGCAGCGCCTTGTGCAGCAGGTGCGTTGCCGAATGGTTGCGGATAGTCGCTGCACGCAGGCTAGCGTTCACTTCGCCACGCACGCTGGCACCCACACTCAGCGAGCCTTCCACCATCATGCCCTGATGAAGGTGATGGCCGCTCTGCTTCTGGGTATCGGTTACCTGGAAACGCCCACCGTCTAGGTGTAAGTAGCCGGTATCGCCCACCTGACCGCCTGACTCACCGTAAAACGGCGTGCGATCGAGCACTACGGTGCCTTTTTGACCGGCTTCAAGCGCGGCCAGTGCGTTGCCTTCGCTGTCGACTAGCGCTGTCACCGTGGCTTGGTCTGCCAGCAGCTCGTAACCGGTGAACTGGGTTTCGCCGTCAAGCTCAATGGAAGCGCTGTAATCAGCACCAAACTGGCTGGCCGCACGGGCACGCTCGCGCTGGGCTTCCAATGCCTGCTGGAATCCGTCTTCATCTAGCGTAACGCCACGCTCGCGGCATACATCGGCAGTAAGATCAAACGGAAAACCGTAGGTATCATAAAGCTTAAACACGGTTTCGCCCGGCAGCACCTTGCCATCCAGCTCAGCTAACGCCGCATTCAAGAGCCCCATACCGTGATCCAGCGTGCGCGCGAACTGCTCTTCTTCTTTTAGCAATACACGGGCAATTTGATCGCTTGCCTCGCGTAGCTCCGGATAGGCGTCGCCCATCTCGGCATCCAGCGCCTCAACCAGCTTATGGAAGAACGGCTCAACCGCGCCCAGCTTATGGCCGTGACGAATCGCGCGGCGGATAATCCGGCGCAGCACATAGCCACGCCCTTCGTTGGAAGGCAGCACGCCATCGGCAATCAGGAAGGCACAGGAACGGATATGGTCAGCAATCACGCGCAGCGAAGGCGTGGCGGTATCAGCATGGCCGGTGGCTTTGGCCGCGGCGGCCAGCAGGTTCTGGAACAGATCGATCTCGTAATTGGAATGCACGCCCTGCATAACGGCCGCAACACGCTCTAAGCCCATCCCGGTATCGATAGAAGGCTTGGGCAGCGGGTTGAGCGTGCCCTGGGCATCACGGTCAAACTGCATGAACACCAGGTTCCAGATTTCGATATAGCGGTCGCCATCTTCTTCCGGGCTGCCCGGTGGGCCACCCCACACCTCAGGGCCGTGATCAAAGAAGATTTCCGAGCTTGGGCCACAGGGGCCGGTGTCGCCCATTTGCCAGAAGTTGTCTTCATCGAGCCTGGAGAAACGCTCAGGATCGATGCCAATCTCATCTTTCCAGATGCGTTCGGCTTCATCGTCACTGATATGCACAGTGACCCACAATTTTTCTTTAGGCAGCCCCAGTGTTTCAGTTAAAAACACCCAGGCAAAGCGGATGGCTTCGCGCTTGAAGTAGTCACCAAAGCTGAAGTTACCCAGCATTTCAAAGAAGGTATGGTGACGCGCGGTATAGCCCACGTTGTCTAAGTCGTTATGCTTTCCGCCCGCACGCACGCAGCGCTGCGCAGAGGTAGCGCGCACGTAGGGGCGTGGGTCGCGACCCAAAAACACATCTTTAAAGGGCACCATGCCGGCATTGGTAAATAGCAGCGTCGGGTCATTGCCCGGCACTAAAGAGCTGGTGGGTACAATCGTATGCCCCTGCTCTGCAAAGAAGGTGAGAAAGGCCTGTCTTATCTCTGCGCTTTTCATCAGATATTGCGCGGGATACCTCGTACTTTTAGTGCGAGGAGGAATAGCGCGTCGCCCGCAGGGCGAGCTAGATTACGCCACCGCCTGTCCCGCTCCTCCTGTTAGGTTGATAGAGGGTGTGAGGTGGTAGCCGTAGCCGTCACCGCGTTGAATCACCGTGCAGTATTTGTGCGAAATGCCCTGCACCGCTCCCTGTTCGGTCTGGATGTTAAAACGGCCTGTTTTTCGCACCGCGACACGACCTGTATATGAGCCAACCGTCTTGCCGGTGGGCACTATGGCTTTCACCATGTCGCCGGTCTGAAAGCCGTGAACCTGTTTTTGCCGCATCAAATAGCCACGTGGGAAACCGTGTTTGGTCAAGCGGGTACGTTGGTAACTGCCGCGCCCCATTGCTTTGATGGTCAGCGTTGTCACCTGCCAATCGTGCAGGGTGTCGAAAGCACCGACACAGGCCGCATCTAGCGCATGGGTTTTGGGAATGCCGAGGCGCAGGCGGTTGTACTTGGTGCGGCCGCCGCTAGAAACCGATACTGGGAGGCCAGTGGCCTTGAGCGCATTGAACAGTACCCAACGAGTGACATTGACGGCACTGGCATCGCGTAATGGCTGTTTAAGCTGGCGCTGCACCCGATCCAGTCGAGTGTCAGCGGTGTGGCCGTTGACTTTCAGGCGCTTTCTCAACCCCTTGTCGGTGGCAAAGAAGTCGGTCAGCGGCTGGCTGCTCTTAGCGCTGTTGCAATCATGGCACGCGATGACTAGGTTACTCACTCGATTGGAGCCACCGCGTGAGCGTGGCACTACATGCTCGACTTCCAACGGCGTGTCGCCGGTACCGCAATACGCACATTCACGGCCCCATTTTTCCAGCAGGTACTCGCGCACCTCGTAGCCCAGCAAGGCACCCTGCTGGTATTCCACGCTGCTAAGCTCAGGGTTTTTCAGCTTTTGGGTATCAAAGCACACCAACTCCTGACTCAGTGCAGTAATCGGCGCTAGCGTGCTGAGCCGTCTTACCCAGGCCATGACGGTATCGACGCGATGTTGCAGCGACGGTGCCAGCCAACCTTGAGGGCGGGTGCGGTTGTTAAAGCGCGGGGCACGGTAACGCAGGTTGGCTGAGCGACGGCGACGCCGAAATGCCGCCCGCTGCGCTAGCGCTTTCTTGATCTGGAAACCACGATGGTTAAGGTCAAATAAACACAGCACATGCCGCTGGCCGTCTGCGGTGTCGCGCATCAGCGCCAGCCCCGTGGTTTTACTGCCAGGGTCAATACCCAGGCGTAACGCCTGAGTGTCACCGCCTACTCGATCTTTCAGGCGCAGCGTGAACGGGTAGCGCTTATGCACCACGGCACGCCCACGTTCCAGTAGCAAGCGTGCGCGTTTCTCGCTGCATGGCATCAACGGCTGCCTGTGTTTGTTCAATACGAAAACCGCCATAGCGATTTCCTCCTTAAAACGTACCCTTACGGGTCTAGTGTCGCAGGGCTTTTGCCCCGTCTCCCCTCGGGAAAGTCGATAACCGGCTCCTGCCTTGCGGCAGCGATCAAAACCTTCGGCGTTTTACCTTGCGCCCGCATGACCCTGATCTTTCAGAGCGCCGAACTGAGGAAGGATTCGGCGGTGAGTCTTAACGACCTGTTATCAACGTAGCGGGTTGGCTACCGCTTTCCCTGGTCAACCCAGCTTGTTTTCACAAGCTCCCGCCTTTAGGCGGAGGCAGTTGACAGGGTATCCGTCAAACAGTAAAGCGTGATGTCCCAGGGCGCTGTTGCCGCTACCCTCAGGGGCCGCAAAAGCGCCATTATAGCGCAGTTGTCAAACGACTAAAGCCGCAGTTAGCGGCAAAGAGGCAATCCGCTGCCAAACTAATGCATGAGACAGCGTTGAGAAAGCTACAAAAGAGGGGTTACAGGCAGGAAACGGCGTACCGGATTTGCTCAAAATCAAAGCCGCGACTGGCGAGAAAACGCTCGCGTCTTGCGCGTTCTTTGGGCGTTTCACCAGGAGAGTTAAAGCGCCGAGCCAAGGTTTCCCGCGCCAGCTCAAACCAATCAACCTGCTCGCTTTCTTCCACTTCTTCAAAAGCGGCGTTAAGCGTTTCTTGATCAACGCCGCGCTGGCGCAACTCGCCCTTAATACGAATCACGCCTTGGCCGCGCATAATACGTGAACGTACAAAGCTTGCCGCAAAGCGCGCATCAGACTGCAGGTCTTGCTCACTCAGGGTGTCTAAACACTCATCAATGGCGGCATCATCGAAGGATTTTTTCTTTAGCCGCTGGGCAAGCTCGGCGCGAGAGTATTCGCGCCGAGCCAGCAAGCCAATGGCGATATCACGGGGCGTGGCATCACGCTGTGAGTTAAAGGCCATCAGGCGGTTTTCACTAGAATCGTCTTCACTAGAGCCGCCTTGGCTAGAATCGTCTTACAGCAGCTCGTCATCACCGGCGTCCAATTCAGCGGGTGCTTCAGTAACCGCCTCTTCTTTCTTGGTATCTGGCTTGGCCAACAGCTGTTCGCGAATCTGCGTTTCGATCTCGAGCATAACGTCCGGATGCTCTTCCAAATAAAGCGCTGAATTCGCCTTACCCTGGCCGATTTTCTTGCCTTTATAGCTGTACCAGGCACCGGCTTTATCAACCAGATTGCACTGCACGCCTAAATCAATCACTTCGCCGGCGTGATAGATGCCTTTGCCATAAAGGATTTGGAACTCTGCCTGACGGAACGGCGGCGCTACCTTGTTTTTGACCACTTTCACGCGGGTTTCGTTACCGGTGACTTCATCGCCCACTTTCACCGAGCCGGTGCGGCGAATATCCAAGCGCACGCTGGCGTAGAACTTCAGTGCGTTACCGCCGGTAGTGGTTTCCGGGCTACCAAACATGACGCCAATTTTCATGCGGATCTGGTTGATGAAGATCACCAGGCAGTTAGCGTTTTTGATGTTGCCGGTAATTTTACGCAGCGCCTGAGACATCAAACGCGCCTGCAGGCCAACGTGGGAGTCGCCCATTTCGCCTTCGATTTCCGCACGTGGCGTCAAGGCCGCGACCGAGTCGATAACGATCACATCCACACCGCCGGAGCGCACCAGCATGTCGGTAATTTCCAGCGCCTGCTCGCCGTTGTCCGGCTGGGAAACCAGCAGGTCATCCAGGTTAACGCCCAGCTTTTCAGCGTAGCTTGGGTCAAGGGCGTGCTCGGCATCGACGAACGCACACACTTTGCCCTGCTTTTGCGCCTGAGCAATCACCGAAAGGGTCAAGGTCGTTTTACCCGATGACTCCGGGCCAAAAATTTCGCAGACACGACCAAACGGCAGGCCGCCAATGCCAAGTGCGATATCCAAACCCAATGAACCCGTGGAGACCGACGGCATGACGACACGCGGGGCGTCGCCAAGGCGCATGACGGTGCCTTTGCCGAACTGACGGTCGATCTGGCTGAGTGCAGCGTTTAGCGCTTTATTGCGGTTGTCGTCCTGAGCCATTCAGAGATTCCTCATAACAAGCTGTATAATTAGCCAGTAGTATGCCAAAGATTGGCGGGTAAACAAATCCTCAGCGGCAACTTTAACGATTATTTCTTTTCATTGCCCTGTTCATTGCCCTTTCCATAATCCTTTCCATCGCCCTTCAACTGGGCACTCAATTGCGCCACCAAGCCTACCAATGCTTCATGCACCGCCTGCTCGCGCACCGCCTGACGGTCGCCAGGAAAGTGAAAACACCTCGCCTGTTGCTGTTCAGTATTTCCCCAGGCTAGCCACACAGTGCCCACCGGCTTTTCAGCGCTGCCGCCATCAGGGCCTGCGACACCGCTTACCGCCACGGCTAACTCCGCTCCGCTTTCGCGGCAGGCACCTTGCACCATCGCTTTGACTACGTCTTCGCTCACCGCACCATGCGCTTCCAGTATAGCGCCTGGCACGCCCAGCAGCCGGGTCTTAGCCGCATTTGAATAGGTCACATAGCCCGCCGTAAAGTACGCCGAGCTGCCCGACACGGCGGTAATCGCACTGGCAACACCACCACCGGTGCAGGATTCAGCAGTGGTTACTTCCACGTTCAGCTGCTGACACAGCTGCCCAAGGCGCTGCGCTAGCGGCGTTAAATCGAGATTATGTACACTAGAAACGCTAGAGGCCATGGTGACTCCTTCATGTGAGACCTTAGGGTAGCGTAGAATATTGCGCTCAGCTTTTCTCAACGAACTCTTTCAAACTCAAAAAGCTTTCTTAAAGAGCCTTCTCAACGAGCTTTTTTCACAGAACCGGCTCAACGAACATGCCGTCAGCCGAAATGGCTGACGCTACGCTTAATCAGGATGCCCATGTCACAGGCTATTCCCCCCAACACGCCAATGATCACGCAATATTTAAAGATCAAACGCGAACACCCCGAGGTACTGCTGTTCTACCGGATGGGGGATTTTTACGAGCTATTTTTCGACGACGCCAAACGCGCCGCCGCGCTGCTGGATATTACCCTTACCCAGCGCGGCCAATCAGGCGGCAAGCCTATTCCCATGGCAGGCGTGCCTTATCACAGTGCCGAAGGCTATTTGGCGCGCTTGGTGGCCGGAGGCGAGTCGGTCGCCATTTGCGAGCAAATTGGCGACCCCGCCACCAGCAAAGGCCCTGTTGACCGTCAGGTAGTGCGCATCGTCACTCCCGGCACGCTACACGATGAAGCGCTGCTCGATGCGCGCCGCGACAACGTGCTGGTGTCTGTTTCCCCCGGCAAAGATAGCTGGGGTCTGGCCTGGCTGGAGCTTTCCAGCGGCCGCTTCAACGTGCTGGAAGTGGAAAGCGAAGCGGAGATGCTGGCGGAACTTACTCGCCTTTCCCCCGCTGAGTTGCTGGTGCCGGAAAGCCTGACACTGCCCGATGCCTGGTCGCAAAAGCGCAGCCTGCGCCGCCAGGGCGAGTGGCTGTTTGACTTAGAGAGCGCCACCCGCAGCCTCTGCGACCAGTTTGAAGTACAGGATTTACGTGGCTTTGGCTGTGCGCACTTAACTACCGCGCTGATTGCCGCTGGGGTGTTGATTGATTACGCCCGCGACACCCAGCGCTCCCGCCTGCCCCACGTAACCGCAATCAGCGTTGAGAACCGCGACGATGCCGTAGTGATCGATGCCGCCAGCCGCCGTAATCTGGAAATCGATATCAACCTTGGCGGCAGTAGCGACAACACACTGGCCAGCGTGCTAGACACCTGCTCCACCGCCATGGGTTCGCGGCTGCTCAAACGCTGGCTTAATCGCCCGCTGCGCCAACGCGAGATCGTTCAGAACCGCCATGCAGGCGTGGCGCTATTAAGCCTGGAAGCGGCCTACCTGCCGCTGCGCGAGACCTTGAGCGCCGTCGGTGACGTAGAGCGGATTCTGGCGCGCGTGGCGCTGTACAGCGCTCGCCCGCGTGATCTGGCGCGCCTGCGAGATGCGCTGGTAACGCTGCCCACGCTTGAGCAGCAGTTAAGCGAGGTAGAAAGCGGCAGTGCGCTAGACAACCTGCGCCCGCATATTCGCCCCTACCCGGAAATGGCCGATATGCTCAGCCGTGCGCTGGTCGAAAACCCGCCGGTGGTGATCCGCGACGGTGGCGTGATTGCCGATGGCTTTGACGCCGAACTCGATGAGCACCGCGGCATGGCCGAAAATGCCGGCGACTACCTGATTCAGCTAGAGCTTCGCGAGCGCGAGCGCACCGGGCTTGCCCATCTAAAAGTGGGTTACAACCGGGTACACGGCTACTTTATTGAACTGCCGCGCTCACAAGCCCAGCAGGCACCCGCCGACTATATTCGCCGCCAAACCCTGAAAAACGCCGAGCGGTTTATTATCCCCGAGCTCAAAGAGTTTGAAGACAAGGCGCTCTCCGCTAAATCCCGCGCGCTGACCCGCGAAAAATGGCTTTATGACCGCCTGCTGGGTGATCTCAACGCAAGCCTGCACGCGCTGCAAAGCACCTCGCAAGCGCTGGCGGAGCTGGACGTGCTCTGTGCCTTTGCCGAACGTGCCGAGGCGCTGAACTGGGTACGCCCCACGCTCAGCGAAACCACCGGCATTCAAATTAGTGCGGGAAGGCACCCGGTGGTTGAGCAGGTGAGCGAAACACCCTTTGTGCCCAACGACGTAACGCTTAATCCTGAACAGCATATGTTGATTATTACCGGCCCCAATATGGGCGGTAAATCGACCTATATGCGCCAAACGGCGCTGATTGCCCTGCTCGCCCACTGCGGCAGCTTTGTGCCCGCCGATGCCGCTGAGATTGGCCCGCTGGATCGAATCTTTACCCGCATTGGCTCATCGGATGACCTGGCAGGCGGGCGCTCTACGTTTATGGTCGAGATGACCGAAACCGCTAATATTTTGCACAACGCCACCCAGCAAAGTTTGATTTTGATGGATGAGATTGGCCGCGGCACCAGCACCTTCGACGGTTTATCGCTGGCCTGGGCAAGCGCCGAGTATTTAGCAAAAGGGCGCGCGCTAACGCTGTTTGCGACCCACTATTTTGAAATGACCGCCCTGCCTGAACACATGGAAGGAGTGGCTAATATTCACTTAACGGCCACCGAGCATGGCGATAGTATTGTGTTTATGCACCGCATTGAAGCGGGCCCTGCCAGCCAAAGTTACGGTTTGCAGGTGGCGCAATTAGCGGGCGTGCCTAGCCATGTGATTAAGCGTGCCCGTGAAAAGCTGATGAGCCTGGAACAGCGCGATGTAGATAACACGGCGCAGGCACCGCGGACAGCACCCCAGCAAAACGACCTATTTTCCGCCGCGCCACACCCGGTAGTCGAGGCGCTGGAAAATATCGCTATGGATGATTTAACGCCGCGGGAAGCGCTGGCACTGTTGTATCAATGGCGAGACCTGATCTAATGCCAATAGTCCTTATAGAATGAAATGCTATCAGTGAGATTCAGGTGCCAGGGCAGGTTGAAGCGAGGGTCTTTCGACAGGGATGTCGAAAGTAGCGCCCACGGACGGGTTCACAGCGCCCTCGCGGAAACCTGTACTGGCAGCGATACCAACTGGAATCATATGGAGCTTGCCGCCAGGTAGGCGCACCTCTAGAATGTCGCTCAAACTTTTAGCTTATAAAAAACAGCTGATTTATAACCATTCACGATTAACCATGGCCGGAAGCGCCTCCGGTTCTGCAAGAGGGATAGCAAGATGACGTTTGTCGTTACCGAGAACTGCATCCAGTGCAAATACACTGACTGCGTGGAAGTCTGCCCGGTCGACTGTTTCTACGAAGGGCCGAACTTCCTGGTCATTCATCCTGACGAGTGTATTGACTGCGCGCTGTGTGAGCCTGAATGCCCCGCCGAGGCGATATTCTCTGAGGATGAGCTACCGGATGGGCAAGAGGCCTTTATCGAGATTAACGCTGAAATGGCCGACGTATGGCCCAATATTGCCGAAAGAAAAGACCCACTGCCTGACGCCGAAGAGTGGGACGGCAAGCCTGGTAAGCTTGAAAAACTAGAGCGTTAAGCTTGGATAACCGCTAACCAGCGCGCTTTCTACAATCAACATATCTTCTACAGCCAACGCCTCTTTAAAACGAGCGTTGGTTTTTTTCGTGCCAATACATCTTGCTCCAGCACACCTTGTTCCGACACTGGCCAAGCACTGCATTGCCAAATTCCAGGCAAAAAAAAGGCGACCCATAGGCCGCCCGCTCCAAGCACTTCCTCTGACCACTCCTTAGATCAAACTCCTAAGATGACGTCCTTGCCAGGGCTCACTTCACTGTATCACCCGGCGCATCTGAACTACGTCCCACTGCATCCTGACTGAAGCGTCCTTGCCTCCCCTTTCCCTGCGTGCATTGTGGCAGATCACGGCAGCATCTCAACAAAGCCATAATGCAAAAAGGCGAGCCACCAAGGCTCGCCTTTTATATTTTTACACTTTTAAAACAATCACTTAATTTACAATTAGTGGAATTTTTCGCTTTTTCCTACCCTGAACGGAGCTATTTTCGTCGGTATTTGTAAGATATCTCTTACAACATCTTGAGACATTTCTTACAGAGCCCGCTCAAAAGCTCGCTCAATAGCGGCGTTTTATTGCCCTTTAATCGCTTTCAAACCTGGGTAAACCACATCGCCTAATTCCGCTTCAATGACCAGCAGACGGTTGTACTTGGCAACCCGATCAGAACGGCACAGTGAACCGGTTTTAATTTGACCAGCGCAGGTACCTACCGCCAAATCGGCAATGGTGGTGTCTTCAGTTTCACCCGAACGGTGAGAAATCACCGCGGTGAAACCTGCGTCCTGCGCCATCTTGATGGCATCCAGCGTCTCGGAGAGCGAGCCGATCTGGTTGAACTTGATCAAGATAGAGTTACCGATCTGCTCATCAATACCGCGCTTAAGAATCTTGGTATTGGTCACGAACAGGTCATCGCCCACTAGCTGCACTTTATCGCCCAGCTTGTCGGTTAGCGCTTTCCAGCCTGCCCAATCGGATTCATCCATGCCGTCTTCGATGGAAACAATTGGGTAATCGGCACACAGACCTGCCAGGTAATCAGTAAAGCCTTGGGCATCAAAACTTTTACCTTCGCCGGAAAGGTTGTACTGGCCATCTTGGTAAAACTCAGAAGAAGCGCAGTCCAGCGCCAGGGTAACGTCTTTGCCCAGCACGTAGCCTGCATCGGCAACGGCCTGTTTAATAACGGCGAGCGCATCAGCGTTAGACGCCAAATCAGGCGCAAAGCCGCCCTCATCACCTACCGAGGTAGAAAGACCCTTTGCAGAAAGCACTTTCTTCAGCGCGTGGAAAATCTCCGCGCCCATGCGCAGCCCTTCGCGGAAGTTAGGCGCGCCCACGGGCTGCACCATAAACTCTTGAATATCGACGTTATTATCCGCATGTTCACCGCCGTTGATGATGTTCATCATCGGCACTGGCATGCTGTACTGGCCAGGCTGCCCGTAGAGCTCGGCAATGTGAGCATATAACGGCACGCCTTTGGCATTGGCGGCCGCTTTGGCGGCAGCCAGCGAGACAGCAAGAATCGCATTAGCGCCCAGGTTGGCTTTGTTGTCAGTGCCGTCTAGCGCCAGCATGGCATCGTCTAAGCCGCGCTGATCACGTGCATCCATACCCAGCAGCGCATCACGAATTTTGCCATTGACCGCATCAACTGCTTTCAGCACGCCTTTACCCAGATAACGCGACTTGTCGCCGTCACGCAGCTCTAACGCTTCACGCGACCCGGTGGAGGCACCGCTGGGGGCACAGGCTTCGCCGATAGCGCCACTGGCAAGGCGTACCTGCGCCTGCACGGTTGGATTACCGCGTGAATCCAGCACTTCCAACGCACTGATAGCAACAATTTTGGTCATGGCAGTTTCCTTAACTATTATTCAGAAAAAGTTCTTATTCAGATACGATTATTAATCAAATCACGTTATTAAAAGGGCGCTCTGACTAGCGAATCGTTAGTGGCTCAAACCCTTTTACCAGCGTGTCCAACTGGGCAAGCTGAGTTAAGAACGGCTCCAGCTGATCCAGCGGCAATGCACAGGGCCCATCGCATTTGGCGTTATCCGGGTCGGGGTGAGCTTCTAAAAATAGCCCAGCAAGCCCCACCGCAACGCCAGCTCGTGCTAATTCGGCTACCTGAGCACGGCGACCGTCAGCGCTGTCGGCACGGCCACCAGGGCGCTGCAGCGCGTGGGTGACATCGAAAAACACCGGGTAGCCGGTTTTCTTCATGTCGCCAAAGCCCAGCATATCCACAATCAGGTTGTTGTAACCAAAGCTTGAGCCGCGCTCGCAGAGCATCAGCTGGTCGTTACCCGCTTCCTGGAACTTGCTGAGGATATGGCGCATTTCATGGGGTGCCAGAAACTGCGGCTTTTTGATATTGATGACTGCGCCGGTTTTGGCCATAGCGACCACCAAATCGGTTTGGCGAGCCAAAAACGCCGGTAGCTGGATAATATCGGCGACTTCAGCGGCCGCTTCTGCCTGCCAGGGCTCGTGCACATCGGTGATGATGGGCACGTTATAGCGGGCTTTGATATCGGCCAGAATCTGCAGGCCTTTCTCAATGCCGGGGCCGCGGTAGGAGTGAATCGAACTGCGATTGGCTTTATCAAAGCTGGCTTTAAAAACGTAAGGCATACCAAGCTTTTGGGTGACCGTGACGTAGGCTTGGGCAACCTCGTCGGCAAGCTCGGCAGACTCCAGCACGTTCATGCCGCCCAGCAGCATCAGTGGCAAGGAATTGCCGGCGGTTAAGCCGGCAACGTTAATATGACGCTCTTGTGATCCATCTTGAGACTGTTTTTGAGAACGGTCTTGAGAACGGTCCTGAGAAGCCATTCGTTCCCCTTTATTCCTGAGCATTCGCATGGGCACGGCTACGCGCCGTTTTGTGATCCAAGGCGGCGTTCACAAAGCCCGAGAACAGCGGGTGGCCATCACGCGGGGTGGATGTGAACTCCGGGTGGAACTGACAAGCCACATACCAAGGGTGATCCGCCAGCTCAATCACTTCGACCAGCGACTGATCGACGCTCTTGCCTGAAATAACCAGGCCAGCCTTTTCAAGCTCATCGATAAACTGATTGTTAACCTCAAAGCGGTGGCGATGGCGCTCAACAATCTCATCCGAGCCGTAGGCTTCACGCGCTTTGGTGCCTGATGCAAGATGGCACACTTGGCCGCCTAAACGCATGGTGCCGCCTAAATCAGACGCCGCGTCGCGTAGCTCGATCTTGCCTTCCGCGTTCAGCCATTCGGTGATCAGCCCAACCACTGGGTGCTGAGTATCGTGGGTGAACTCAGTTGAGTTAGCGTCTTTCCAACCCGCCACGTTGCGGGCAAATTCAATAACGGCCACCTGCATCCCCAGGCAAATACCCAGGTACGGCACCTTGTTTTCGCGGGCGAACTGGGCGGCCAATATCTTGCCTTCTACGCCGCGCTCGCCAAAGCCGCCAGGTACTAGAATGGCGTCTTTGCCTGCCAGACGCTCGGTGCCGTGGCGCTCAATGTCTTCAGAATCAATATAGTCGACGTTGACCTTAATGCGACCTTGGATGCCGGCATGAATCAGCGCTTCATTGAGCGACTTGTAGGCATCCAGCAGTTCCATGTACTTACCGACCATGGCGATGCTGACCGACTTAAGCGGGTTGAGCTTGGCGTCCAGCACCTTCACCCATTCAGACAAATCCGCTTCAGGCGCTTCAAGGCGCAGCTTATCGCAGACGATTTCGTCCAGGCCGTGTTCGTGCAGCATCAGCGGAATGCGATAGATGGTATCGGCATCCTGCAGCGGTACCACGGCACGCTCTTCAACGTTGGTGAACAGGGCGATTTTACGGCGCTCGCTCTCTTCCAGCTCAACTTCGCTGCGGCAAATCAGAATATCCGGCTGGATACCAATCGAGCGCAGCTCTTTGACGCTGTGCTGAGTCGGTTTGGTTTTGGTTTCACCCGCCGTTTTAATGTAGGGCACCAGCGTTAGATGCATAAACAGCGCGCGGTTGGCACCCTGCTCACTACGAATTTGGCGAATCGATTCCAGGAAAGGCAGTGATTCGATATCACCAACGGTGCCGCCGATTTCCACCAGCGCCACATCAAAGCCTTCGCCGCCCGCGTAAACGCGCTGCTTGATCTCATCGGTGATATGCGGAATCACCTGAACGGTGCCGCCTAAATAATCGCCACGGCGCTCTTTACGCAGCACGTGTTCGTAAACACGACCGGTTGTAAAGTTGTTGCGCTGGGTCATTTTGGTGCGAATAAAGCGCTCGTAATGCCCGAGATCAAGGTCGGTTTCGGCGCCATCTTCTGTGACGAACACCTCACCGTGCTGGAAGGGGCTCATGGTGCCCGGATCCACGTTGATGTACGGGTCGAGCTTGAGCATGGTGACCTTAAGGCCGCGGGCCTCTAAAATCGCCGCAAGCGAGGCGGAGGCGATGCCCTTCCCAAGAGAGGACACAACGCCGCCGGTCACGAAGATATATCGTGTCATGGATAACCTGTCGAATCATGATCAGAAGGCACGGCAGAAAGCCACGCCAGGATGGGTCGACAGACTAGCAGATTACGACCTAAGGCTCAATTTGAACTGAGCAGTCAAAACTTACTCAACCTAATCACACTCGTGCAACCGCCCCAGCGATAGGTCTCCGCGAGGGCGCTGTGAACCCATCCCTGGGCGCTACTTTTGTCATCTGACCGCCATGGATGGCGGAAATGCCGGAAAAGTAGGGAACATTTTCCGGCCCTGACAAAAGACCCTCGCTACGACCTATCCCTGGTGCTGCTCTATGCGTAAGAAGAGTGCTATACGCCTAGGTAATCCAGAATGCCTTCGGCTGCCTGACGGCCTTCATAAATCGCCGTGACCACCAAATCAGAGCCGCGCACCATATCGCCACCGGCAAAGATTTTTTCGTTGCTGGTTTGGAAGGCGTACTTACCATGCTCCGGCGCGGTGACAAGGTCACGCTCGTTGAGCTGAATGTTGGCGCTATCGAACCACGGCGCGGGGCTTGCCTGAAAGCCAAAAGCAATCACCACGGCATCCGCTGCAATAATCTCTTCAGAGCCCGGCACCACCTCAGGGCGCTGACGGCCATTTTCATCCGGCTCGCCCAAACGCGTGCGCACTACCTTCACGCCTTCGACCTTGTCTTCACCAACGACCGCTACCGGCTGGCGGTTGAACAGAAACTCCACGCCCTCTTCACGGGCATTCGACACTTCACGGCGCGACCCCGGCATATTGCCCTCATCACGACGATACGCACAGGTCACGCTGGTGGCATTCTGGCGAATCGAAGTACGGTTACAGTCCATCGCCGTATCGCCACCGCCCAGCACCACCACGCGCTTACCTTCCATGGAGATATAGTCGCTAGGGTCTTTTTCAAAACCCAAGCAGCGGTTGACGTTGGCAATCAGGAAATCCAGCGCTTTATACACGCCCGGCAAATCTTCACCGGGGAAGCCGCCTTCCATGTACTTATAGGTGCCCATCCCCAGGAACACCGCGTCGTACTCCTGCATCAAGGTTTCAAACTCGATATCGGTGCCGATCTCGGTGTTCAGGCGGAACTCGACGCCCATCTCCTCGAATACCGCCCGGCGGCGCTCCATCACGCTTTTTTCCAGCTTGAACTCAGGGATACCAAAGGTCAGCAGGCCGCCAATTTCAGGGTACTTATCAAACACCACCGGCTTTACGCCGTTGCGCGCCAGAATATCGGCACAGCCCAAGCCTGCCGGGCCTGCGCCAATGATGGCGACTTTTTTATCGGTCCAGGTGACATGGGACATATCCGGACGCCAGCCCATGGCAAAGGCGGTATCGGTGATGTATTTCTCTATCGAACCGATGGTTACCGCGCCAAAACCGTCATTCAGCGTGCAGTCGCCTTCGCACAGGCGGTCTTGCGGGCACACGCGGCCACACACTTCGGGTAGCGAGTTGGTTTTGTGTGAAAGCTCAGCGGCTTCAATAATGTTGCCTTCCACCACCAGCTGCAGCCAGTTGGGAATGTAGTTGTGTACCGGGCACTTCCACTCGCAGTACGGGTTACCGCAGTGCAGGCAGCGATGCGCTTGGCTGGCCGCATCGGTGGGCTTGAACGGTTCGTAAATTTCCGCGAACTCTTTGGCACGGGCGCGGGCGTCTTTTTTCTCTGGGTCCTTACGACCCACATCAATAAACTGAAAATCGTTATTTAAGCGGTTAGCCATGATCTCTCTCCTGTCAGCGTGAGGGGCATAAGCGGGTTATTGCGGCTGACGCCGAGACTGATCCAGCAAACTACCTAGGCTGGCCGCTTTTGGCTTAACCAACCAGAAATGGCGCGCATAGTCGCTGAAGTCTTCCAAAATAGCCGCCCCACGCGCGGAACCCGTCGCGGCCACATAGGCTTCGATCATTTCACGCAGGTGACGACGGTACGCCTCCATGGCCTCTGTATTGACGCGATGAATCTCCACCAGCTCGTGGTTGTACTTATCCACGAAGGTGCGATCTTCATCCAACACATAGGCAAACCCACCGGTCATCCCCGCCCCGAAGTTAACGCCCGTTTCACCCAGCACGCAGACCAAACCGCCGGTCATGTATTCGCAGCAGTGATCCCCTGCGCCTTCAATAACCGCCGTGGCACCGGAGTTTCGCACCGCAAAGCGCTCGCCCGCAGTACCGGCGGCAAACAGCGTACCGCCGGTAGCACCATATAAGCAGGTGTTGCCGATAATGGCGGTTTTATGGCTCTCAAACTGGCTGACTCTGGGCGGCACAATCACGATGCTGCCGCCGTTCATGCCTTTACCGACGTAATCGTTGGCATCGCCTTCCAGGTACAGATTCAAGCCGCGGGCGTTCCACACCCCGAAACTCTGCCCCGCCACGCCGACGAAATTGGCCGTGACCGGTGCCGCTTCCAGCCCTTCTTCGCCATAGCGCTTGGCAATGGCACCGGACGTGAGCGCGCCTACGCTGCGGTCACAGTTGGTAATGGTGAAGTTAAACTTACCGCCCGACTGGGACTCAATAGCATCTTTCAGCGCCGCCAGCACTTCCTTGTTCTTAGCACCGGGGTCATGGGGCACATTGCGGCTGACCTCACAGAACTGCGGCGCGTCTTTGGGTACAAAATCGTTGGCCAGCAGCGGCGTTAGGTCGAGCTTACGCTGAGACGCCGTATTGCCTTCCAGCACTTCCAGCAAATCGGTACGCCCAATCAGGTCGGTCAGCTTGCGCACGCCCAGCGCTGCCATTAGCTCGCGCACTTCTTCGGCGATAAAGCGGAAGTAGTTTTTGACCATATCCACGGTGCCGCGGAAGTGCTCGCCGCGCAGGAAGTCGTCCTGAGTGGCGACGCCAGTAGCACAGTTGTTGAGGTGACAGATGCGCAGGTATTTACAGCCCAACGCCACCATCGGCGCGGTGCCAAAACCAAAGCTTTCAGCGCCCAGAATCGCCGCTTTGACCACATCAAGGCCGGTTTTCAGGCCGCCGTCGGTCTGCAGGCGAATCTTGTCGCGCAGGCCGTTGATACGCAGCGCCTGGTGCACTTCCGGCAGCCCCAGCTCCCAGGGGCTACCTGCGTGTTTGATCGAGGTCAGCGGGCTGGCTGCCGTGCCGCCGTCGTAGCCGGAGACGGTAATCAGATCGGCGTAGGCCTTGGCCACACCGGTGGCGATCGTGCCGATACCCGGCTCGGACACCAGCTTCACCGAGACTTGCGCCTCCGGATTGACCTGCTTGAGGTCAAAAATCAGCTGTGCCAAATCTTCGATAGAGTAAATATCGTGATGCGGCGGCGGTGAAATCAGCGTCACGCCGGGCACCGCATAGCGCAGCCGAGCAATCAGCTGGTTCACTTTACCGCCCGGCAGCTGGCCGCCTTCGCCGGGCTTCGCGCCCTGGGCGACTTTGATCTGCAGTACTTCAGCATTGACCAGATACGCCGGCGTAACGCCAAAGCGACCGGAGGCGATCTGCTTGATTTTCGAGCTGCGAATGGTGCCGTAGCGGGCTGGGTCTTCGCCGCCCTCGCCGGAGTTGGAACGGCCACCCGCTTCGTTCATGGCCTGCGCCAGCGCTTCGTGGGCTTCCGGCGAAAGTGCACCCAGCGACATACCCGCGCTATCAAAGCGCGGCAGCAGCGCTTCAACCGGCTCTACTTCATCCAGCGGGATTGGCGTATCAGAGGGCTTGAGCTTGAGCAAATCGCGAATGGTCGCCACCGGGCGCTCGTTGACCAACTGGGCGAACTTCTTCCACTTGGTGTAGCTGCCTTCCTGCACAGCGGCCTGAAGCGCCACGACCACATCGGGGTTGTAGGCGTGATACTCGTGGCCGTGGACATACTTGAATATGCCGCCTTGAGAAATGCCTTTGCGGGGAATCCAGGCGTCTTTGGCCAACAGCGCTTGCTGCAGCTGAAGCTCGGCAAAGCCCGCCCCCTGAATACGCGAGGCCATGCCGACAAAGCACAGATCCATCACTTCATCTGCCAAACCCACGGCTTCAAACAGCATCGAGCCGCGGTAGGAGGCCAGCGTCGAAATACCCATTTTCGACAGAATCTTGAACAGGCCTTTCTGCAGCCCTTTACGGTAGTTTTCGCGGCCATCGGCGGGGTTGCCGGTCAGTTCGCCGGTGCGGTGCATATCCGCCATGACCTGATAGGCGAGCCACGGATAAACCGCCGTGGCACCCACGCCAAACAGCACTGCCATTTGGTGCGCATCCCGGGCGTAGCCGGTTTCCACCACAATGTTGGCATTGGGGCGTAGCGCCAAACGGCCTAAATGGGAATGTACGGCACCCACAGCCAAGGCGGCTTGAATAGGGATCAGCCCTTTCGCCAGCTCCGCATCGGTGAGCACTAAAATGACTTTGCCTGCGCGCACGCTGGCTTCGGCTTCTTCACACAGCGCCTTTAGCGCTTGGTGCAGGCTTTGCTGCTCAGGGTCGTACCCCAGTGACATGGTGTGGCTGGCAAACGCCGGGTCGTCCTGTGTGACCAGGGCGGTAAACTTGCGCGGCGACAGCACCGGCGTGGTCAAAATTAAACGGTGAGCGTGCTCAGGCGTGGCTTTAAACACGTTAAGTTCGGCACCGCAGCAGGTTTCCAACGACATCACGATCGCTTCGCGCAGCGGGTCGATGGGCGGGTTGGTCACCTGGGCAAACTTCTGGCGGAAGAAATCGGTTAGCAGCCGCGGGCGGCTCGACAGCACCGCCATCGGCGTATCGTCGCCCATGGAGCCCACCGCTTCCTGGCCGCTTTCTGCCAGCGGGCGCAGCACTTGGTCGCGCTCTTCAAACGTTACCTGGAACAGCTTTTGCTGAACGTTGAGCGCATCGGTGCCCATGTTCTGGAAACTTGCCAGTTCAGTCAGCGCCGATTCCAAATAACTGGCTTCCTGCTTTAACCAACGCTTGTAGGGGTAGGCAGATTTCAGACGCTGATCGATATCAGCGGTGTGCAGTACTTCGCCGGTCTGGGTGTCCACGGCCAGCATTTGCCCTGGGCCAACGCGGCCTTTGGCGACCACGTCTTCCGGCTTGTAGCCGTAGGTGCCGATTTCTGACGCCAGGGTGATGTAGCCATTTTTGGTAATCACCCAGCGCGCCGGGCGCAGGCCGTTACGGTCAAGCATACATACCGCTTGGCGGCCATCGGTCATCACCACGCCCGCAGGGCCGTCCCACGGCTCCATGTGCATGGAGTTGTATTCGTAGAAGGCGCGCAGCTCGGCGTCCATGGTTTCGACGTTCTGCCACGCCGGCGGCACCATCATGCGTACCGCGCGGTGCAGCTCCATGCCGCCGGTCAGCAGCACTTCCAGCATGTTGTCCATGCTTGAGGAATCAGAGCCGGTGGTGTTGACGATCTCGTCCAGCTCGGCGATATCCGGCAGGCGGTCGTTAACAAAGTTGGCTTTACGCGAGTTCGCCCAGCCGCGGTTGGCTTCAATGGTGTTGATCTCGCCGTTGTGCGCCAACAGGCGAAACGGCTGCGCCAGCGGCCAGCGCGGTGCGGTATTGGTCGAAAAACGCTGGTGGAACACGCAAATGGCGGTTTCCAGACGCGGGTCGTTCAAGTCTTTATAAAACGCCGGTAGGTCTTCCGGCATTACCAGGCCTTTATAGGAGACTACTTCTGACGACAGCGAGGCAACGTAGAAATCTTCTTCGCTGCGCAGCGCTTGTTCGGCGCGGCGGCGAGCCATAAACAGGTCAACATCGAAGTGCTCACCCTGGCCTGGCTGCACAAACAGCTGGCGAATACGCGGCAGGCAGTCAAGCGCCATGGGGCCGCAAACGCTTGAATCAGTCGGCACGTCGCGCCAGCCGACGATGTTAAGCCCACGCGCTTCAAGCTCGCGGGTCAGGGTGTCGCGGGCATGCGCTTCACGGGCGTCGTCGTCGGGTAAAAACACCACGCCCACGGCAAACCGTTCGCCCAGCTCAGTGCCAAACGCCTCTTGCGCCAGCGCCTGCATAAACGGCGTAGGCATTTTAAGCAGCAGACCGCAGCCGTCGCCGGTTTTCCCGTCGGCGGCGATACCGCCCCGGTGGGTCATGCAGGTCAGGGATTCAATGGCAGTTTTCAGCAAATCGTGGCTAGCCTGGCCTTCCATATGGGCAATCAGGCCAAAACCACAGTTATCGCGAAACTCGCCAGGCTGGTGAAGACCTTTATTCATGGGCGTGCCTCTAAGTCAACGTATTTTTTTAGCAGCGTTTTTATGGTATATTTATTGGTTTTTCTTTTTTTATAGCACTTATAACCTGCCCGGAACAGGGCATTTCTTACCTTCGCTGCCGCAACAAAATGGCCGCTCAGCATAGCGATTGGCGGCCACTTTGCGCAATCTTTCGCCACGCACAAATTCTCAAAAACCCTTATCAAATCCTACAGTTACACACCGCCTGTTTGAAAAAACATATACACTTCAATCACTTGCAAAGCGATAAAACGGTGTTTCAACGATAAATATTAGCCATTAAACTTTAGTCTAATTAATACCAAAAAACCCATGCCGATAGTGCATAAGGCATACGGATTATCTAAAACCCGTATTTATCGTTTGCTTGAAAACGTGACGAGCAGGCACAAAAAAACCCGCCATCGCGCCGCTCAACGTATTGAGCGGCGCGATGGCGGGTTAAATGACTCGCTTATTTACACGCTTAATAACGCGGATTCGTTTAGTGACGCGGATAGTCGTCCAGAAATGCGTGGAGTGTATCAAGTGGGGTGGCATCGCTTACGCAGGCATCGCCCAGGGCGTTAAGCAGCACCAGGCGCAGCCGGGTGTCGATATTTTTCTTATCTAGCCGCATACGGGTTAAAAAATCATCGCTAGACATATTCGCCGGTGCCGCCAGGGGCAGCTCGGCGCTCTCAATGACCGCCAGAGTACGCGCTAACTCCACGCCAGTGATCCAGCCCAGCTGCTTTGAAAGCGTGGCCGCCATGGCCATGCCTGCGCCTACCGCTTCGCCGTGCAGCCAGTTGCCATAGCCTTGGTGCGCCTCAATGGCATGGCCAAAGGTATGGCCAAGGTTGAGCAGCGCACGCACGCCCTGCTCGGTTTCATCTTCGGCCACGATATCGGCTTTGATTTGGCAACTGCGTGCGATGGCCTCTGCGACAACCTTTGGCTCAACATCAAGCAGCGCCACCATATTGGCTTCCAGCCAGCTTAAAAACGCCTCATCACGAATCAGGCCGTACTTGATGACCTCGGCAAGGCCTGCCGATAGCTCACGGCGGGGCAGGCTTTTAAGCGAGTCAATATCCACCAGTACGGCTTTAGGCTGCCAGAAAGCGCCAATCATGTTTTTGCCCAGCGGATGATTAACGCCGGTTTTGCCGCCCACCGATGAATCCACCTGGGAAAGCAGCGTGGTGGGCACTTGAATAAACGCGACACCGCGCTGATAGGAAGCAGCCGCGTAGCCGACCATATCGCCAATCACCCCGCCACCTAAGGCAATCAGGGTGCAGCGACGGTTAAAGCCAGCCTCTAGCAGCGCATCCCAAATGCGGCTGACCTGTTCGATGGTTTTGTACTGCTCGCCATCCGGCAGTACGAGCGTGCGCACGTCTAAATGCGCCGGCAACCCAGCACAGAGTGTTTCCAGATAAAGCGGCGCGATAGTGTCATTAGTAACCACCATCACCTGCTGGCCGGCAAGGTAAGGGGTGAGCATATCGGCTCGCCCCATGAGCCCGGTGCCAATATGAATCGGGTAGCTGCGCTCATCTAAAGCGACATGAAGCGTGCGTTGTGCGCTGGCTGTCGAAGTCATTGCGATACCTTATGGTTAAGCGTTCCAGCCGCATGAGGCAGTGATGATGGCTCAAGCGGGTCCGCCAGCCGGCGAACCCGGCGCAG
Source organism: Halomonas sp. 54_146 (assembly GCF_001507855.1). Taxonomy (GTDB): domain Bacteria; phylum Pseudomonadota; class Gammaproteobacteria; order Pseudomonadales; family Halomonadaceae; genus Vreelandella. The sequence continues at coordinate 136,876 of NZ_LGEN01000002.1, read as the reverse complement.
AATTTCGTTGACCACGGCGCGCGGGCTGCGCCGGTCGGTGCGCACGGCAATATCGGAGGTGGCGCGATAAAGCGGGTCGCGTTGAGCAAACATATCGTTAAGCACCTGCTCGCGGTTAACGCACTGCAGCAGCGGCCGGTTGCGGTCTTTCGCCGTTCGCTTGAGCTGCTGTTCAACCGTGGTTAGCAGGTACACGACAGTGCCCCGCTCGCGCAGTGCGCGGCGGTTTTCCTCGCGCAGCACCGCACCACCGCCGGTGGCAACCACTACCGGGGAGAGCCGGGTTAACTCATCAATCATCTGAATTTCCCGCAGGCGAAAGCCCTGTTCACCCTCAACATCAAAAATCCACGGGATGTCTGCCCCGCAGCGGTCTTGGATAGCGTGGTCACTGTCATAAAAAGGACGCGAAAGCTCTGCCGCCAGTAGGCGACCAATCGTGCTTTTGCCAGCCCCCATGGGGCCAATGAGAAATAAGTTGGGTAAATCCTGCATCAGCGAACCGTTAAGCCATCGTCTAGGAGTCGTGGAGTGATAAAGACTAACAACTCTACCTTTTCATTGCTCTCTTCGGTATAGCGAAACAGCCTACCTAGCAAAGGAATATCACCCAACAGCGGTGTTTTGGCGATTTGGCGTAGCTCTTCGGTGGTCAAAATACCGCCTAACACCACGGTTTGGCCGTTATTTACCAATACTTGGGTCTCAATTTCGTTAGTATCAATCGGCGGTTCACCGCCAAATTCTGATTCACGAAAGCTGTCATTTCTGATCACCAAATCCATGATAATGCGGTTATCCGGGGTAATCTGCGGCGTTACCTCCAAAGAGAGCAAGGCTTCTTTGAACTCGGTATTGGGGTTTTCGTTGCCATCGATGCTTTGGAAGGCACGCTCTTCACCCTGGCTGATACGTGCCATGCGCTGGTTGGCGGTAATAATGCGGGGCTGAGAAATGGTTTGGCTTTTACCTTCGCTTTCCAGCGCACGCAGCTCTAAATCCAACAAGATATCGCCGGAAAGATAACCAAAGCTAAAGCCGCTGCCAGGCCCTGTGGCTTCGCCTAAGTCCACGGTTAACCCGCCCTGGGCGCGATTTAGGCCACTAGGGTTAATGTCTCGCCGCTGGAAACCGTTATCGCCCTCTTGAAAGCCTCGAGTGCTCGACATGCCCCAATTAACGCCCAGCTCCCGGGATGCGGTGTCCCTGGCGATCACAATACGGGCTTCTATTTGCACCTGACGGACAGCGACATCTAAACGGTCAATCGTGCGTACAATATCGCGCACTTGGTCGGCGGTATCCTGCACCAGCAGCGTGTTGGTGCGCTGGTCAATGCTGACACGGCCACGTTCGGTGAGTAACCCAAAGCCGTCATTATCGCCCCCGCGCAGCAGCTGGGCTAAGTCTTCAGCCCGCGCATATTTAATCTCGATAAACTCCGTCACCAGCGGCGAGAGCGTCTCGCGCTGGTTGCGCGCCTCTAGCTGCTGGCGCTCTAAATCGGCCAGCTCAGCGGCGGGCGCTACCACAATCACGTTGCCCTGCTCACGGCTGGATAACCCCTGGCTTTGCAGGATGAGCGCGAGCGCCTGGTCCCAAGGGACATCGTTTAAGTTGAGCGTTACGCGGCCCGTTACGCTGTCGCTGGCGACTAAATTCAGCCCGGTAAATTCGGCCAGCGTGGCTAGCACCGAACGCACTTCGATATCCTGAAAGTTAAGGCTCAAACGCTCACCGCTGAAACGTTCGCCTGTCGCCTGGGAAGGCTGCGATTCCTGACTGGCGGGCTGCACTTCGACGGTCAGCGTGCGGCCGCTTTGCGAAGAAATCATCGCATAAGCCCCTTGGGTAGCAATGACGAGCTGCGTATTCCCCTGGCTGGCGCGTGGTGTAATACGCGTGATGGGGGTCGCAAAATCGGTGACATCGTAGACCTGGTTAAGCGAATCAGGAATCGCCACATCGCGCAGATCCACCCTGACTTGATCGGGGCCGCCTTCACGCACATCGGCCACAATGCCTTCACGGTCAAAGGTGACCAACAGCCGACCGGCACCATCTACGCCGCGGCGAAAGTCAATATTTTCAATCTGCGGCCCATCATCGGTCGCAAGCCCTGCTGAAAAAATGCCGGGCGAGGGGCTGGAAACATGGCTGGAAACATTGCTGGGAGCGCTGCTGGCGTTGGAAGCAAAGGTAACCCGCAGCCGGTCATCCAACGCTTGCGAAGTAAATTCTCGCGACTCGCTCAGGCTCACTACCAAACGCATGCGGCCATTGGCCTCTAACGCGGTGATTTGTTGGACGCCATTGCGATCAATCGTAATACGTCGTTCGGCTAAACCGTTTTGGGTGTCGGCCAAATCCAGCGCCACCCGTGGCGGGTTGTTTAAACGATAACTACGCAGCTCAGGCATGCCGCCGGTGAAGCGAAGGTCAAGGTTCACCTCGCCATTGTCGACCTGTTGCACCTCGATACCCGTTAGGGTCGACATCGCTGCCGAAGCCGGTGCCGAGACCAGCAAGAACGACGTCAAGAGTGCCACCATGAACATGCAAAGAGTAATCCGCCAAGCTGTAACTGCCATGAGCATTATCCGCTTACTGGTAAAATGGCTGCATCGACTGCTGCAAACGACACAGCAATGCTGGTTCTCGAAAGACTGCTTGAGCTATGGCTCGAAAGACGGCTCCATCGACGGCTCGACCGAGGGTTCAACCGACGGGTTGACGGTGCGTTCTTCATTGATGCTCAGAGTGACCTGCCGCTCCTGCCAGCCTTCACGCTGGGTAAACACCCGCTCGGTAACGCGTATTGCTTGCCCCGAAATACCGGCAATACGCCCGTAATCAGTGCCCATATAGTTGCCTTCTTGCACGCTGGTCACATTGCCATCTGGGGATGCAATCATCGCCACCTGACGGTTGCCCATTTGCATGGTACCGACCAATCGCAGCTCCTGCAGCGAAAAGCGCTCTAACGGCTCTGGCGTGCGCTGCTGGTCAGGCGCAAGAGCGCCGTCGTCACGGCTCACGTTACCCTGAGCAATTGCCTCTGGCGGCAAGAAGGGGCTGCGGCCTTCGCTATATAAATAAGCCAACGGCTGGCTCTCAGGCAGCGAGACGGTGATCGTCGGCGGCTCTCCCCCAGGCGACCGTTTAATATCCTCTAGCGTCTGCGCTAGCTGGTCTAAATCGGCATCTGCACAGCCCGTTAACACGCCAACGCAAGCCACCAGCCAAAGCGTGGATACGATGCGCTTCATGGCGTTTGCCCCCCGCCAGTACCAGGCTCGTCCATATAGCGATAGGTGCGCGCTAAAAGCGACAGCTGCAGCGTGTCTCCGCGCCCTTCAACGGGCTCCAGGGTAAAATCGTGTTGAGTCACCATGCGTGGCAGCGCGGCAATATCGGCACTAAAGCGAGCAAGCTGGTGATAGCCACCGCGCACCTGAATGTCCAGCGGTTGCTCGACATAATGGGCATGGGTTTGCGTTGAACCCAACCGAATGGCGTCGATGGATAAGCGGTGATTGACCGCCGCATCGCTAATGCTGTCCAGCAGCGAAGGAATTTCCGCGCCGGTAGGTAGCATGGTGCGTAAACGGGCCATCTGCGTTTCAAGGGAGGCCAGCTGCTCGCGCATTTCCGGCAGGAAAGCCGCTTCAGAGGCTTTGCTACGGTATTCACTCAAGAGCCTCACCTCTTGTTGCTGCGCCGCCCTTAATGCATCGCGATGTTCGCTCACCACTAGCCATACCACGATGGAGAACGCCATCAGCAGCGCCAGGCAGCCGCTCAACACTTTTAACAGCAACGGCCAGCCACCGGCTTCTTTGATGTCTAAATCCCGCCAATCAACATCGCGCAGACGCTGCCACTCAATAGCCCACTGTTCGCGGTTAATGTTCATGGCGCTGCCACCATTGTCGCTTGTTCTATATCAATTTGCTCTACGTCAAAACGAAATACGCGGCCAGTGCCGCTTCGGTCATTTTCAACCGCCGAAAACGAAGGCACCCCCAGCCCCGGCAGCGCGGCAATGCGGCGCAGCTGCTCAGAAACCTGACGCTCGCTGTTGGCCACCGCGGTGACACTGACACGATCACCGCTTTTCGATAACCGTTGATAGATGACGCCGTTAGCCACGCTTTCTGCCACGTCGTTAAAAAGCTGCACGTTGTCCGTTCGTTCAGCCTGTAACGCCTGGAACACCGCTAGCTGTTCACCTAAGCGTTCGGCATCGCGTGCGTAACGCGATACGCCTGCGATATCGGCTTCAAGGCGGCCAATATAGTCACTCACATAGGCATTACGCTGCTGCTGGGCGGCCAATTTGAGCTGGTAGAACTGAGAGACAAGCAGACCAAGCACCACGCCAAGCAGCAGCATCGCGACGACGATGGCATAGAACTTTCGGGTCCGCCGTTCGCGCTGCGCTTCCCGCCAAGGCAGCAGGTTAATGGTAATGCTCATTGGCTTACTCTCATTGACTTACTCACATCGACTTACTCGCATCGAATTACTCTCATTGACTTACCCTCATCGCCAGGCCGCCTGCGGTAAGCATCGCCGGCGCGTCATTGGTCAGCGCTTGAAGGTTTAAGCGTTTATTGACCTGCATACGTTTAAAGGGGTTGGCAATGGTCACTGACATGCCGCTGTCTTCAGCAATTCGCTCGGCAAGCCCGGGAATAACGCTCGACCCGCCGGCCAATACAATGTGTTTCACTTCTTGCTGACGCTCAGACGTGTAATAAAGCTGTAAAGAACGACCCACCTGCTGAACCGCCGTTTCCAGAAAAGGGTTAAGGACTTTTTCGTAGTAATCATCAGGCAGCCCGCCGCGCTTTTTGGCAAAGCCTGCCTCTTCCATACTCAGGCCGTAGCGTTCGCGAATCGCATCGGTTAATTGCCGGCCACCAAACACCGTATCGCGGGTGTAAACGATATGCCCGCCACGAACGACGTGAAAAGCATTCATATTGGCACCAAAATCGACGAGGCCCACGCAGGCGGTGGGGTCATTTTCCACCTTTAGCTGGCGGCGTAGCTCGGCCAGTGAACGCTCCATGGCGAAGGTTTCCACGTCTACCGCGGCAGGTTCCAACCCGGCTCGTTCTAGCGTTTCGGTGAGTTGAGTCACATCGTGCTGGCGGCAGGCAACCAGCACCACCTGCTGCTGCTCGTCGTCAAACGGCGCGGGGCCCAGGCACTCAAAGTCAAAAGCGACTTCATTGAACGGAAAAGGAATATGGCGGTCAGATTCGGCCACGATGCGCTCTTCGATTTCCTCTTCACTCAGCCCAATGGGAAAGCTAATCGTTTTGGTGATCGCGGCGCTGGCGGGAACGGCCACCGCAGCCTTGCGAGTAGAAGGTTTTGCATGTTCCACCGCACGGCTAAGCACACTGGCGACGTCATCAATATCACGGATCCGGCGCTCCACCACTGCCCCTTCGCGTAGCGGCCGCACGGCATAGCTTTCTACTTGGTAATTATCGTGGCACTGTTTTAACTCAAGCAACTTAACGGTCGCCGACGTAATATCGACGCCAATCAAGCTTTTACCAGATTTTAGAAAGCGCATATTGGGGTTGGCTCCACCTGCTTATCGCCCGCTTTTCACGTGTAGGCTGAGGTTACATGATTTTTAGTTATGTCACACGCGAACAAACTTACGCCATATCAACACTGGTGGCCTTCGCCCCAGCTTCCTATAATGGCTGCCAATTGCATGATACGGCCGTTTAGATGCCGATCTTCTCATTCTTTCCAGGGTGCTTTTTGTCAATGACGTTTCTTCGAACCCTTATTGTGTCGTTATTTTTCCTGGTTGTTTCCTTGGCTGGTGCCACGGCATTAGCCGTGATCGGCGCCGCCCTTTATTTTGCACCAGGGCTGCCCGATGTTCGCCAACTGCAGGACTTCGAGCTACACACCCCGCTGCGCATTTTTACCCGCGACGGTAAATTGATTGGCGAGTTCGGTGAAGAGCGGCGCATGGAAATCGATTTTGATCAAATCCCGCAAGATATGATCAATGCCTTGATCGCCGCCGAGGATGCCAGCTACTTTGACCATGCGGGTGTCGACCCACGTGGCCTAGCGCGTGCCGCCATGGAGCTTATCCAGAGTGGCGGCACGATCCAATCCGGTGGTTCAACGATCACCATGCAAGTAGCGCGAAACTACCTGCTGACCCTGGACCAAACCTTTACCCGTAAAATTCGCGAGATTTTACTCGCGCTGCAAATGGAAAAGGTGCTCAGCAAAGAGGAAATTTTCGAGCTTTACGTTAATAAGATTTTCCTGGGTAACCGCGCCTACGGTATCGCGGCCGCGGCTGAAACCTATTACGACAAGCCACTGGCTGAACTCACCCTAGCGCAAACAGCGATGATTGCGGGCCTGCCTAAAGCGCCCTCGGCCTTTAACCCGCTGGCTAACTCCGAACGCTCGCTGATTCGACGCAACTGGATTCTGTTCCGCATGCGCGAGCTTGGCTATATCGACAACGACACCTATCAAGTAGCCGTTCAAGCGCCGGTCACCGCCCGCCGTCACTATACCCAGGTGGAAGTAGACGCCGCCTATATGTCGGAAATGGCGCGCCAATATGCGGTGGAACGCTTTGGTGATGACGCTTATACCGGCGGTTATCGCATTTACACCACGATTGATAGCGAGCTGCAGCCCTTCGCCCACCAGGCGCTAGCCAGCGGGCTGGCCGATTACGACCTACGCCACGGCTGGCGCGGGCCAGAACAGCGAGACATCGCCGCAAGCCTGGTAGAAGCCCAGGAACAAACCGCTACCCAAGGGCTGGAAGAGGAGCTTGCTGAGTCGCCTGAAATTCGCCAAACCGCTCGTCAAGCGGCCCAACGTAGCCAAACCGAAGTCGAAGGGGTCACGGGCGACGTTAGCAACTGGGTTCAAGTGCTTGAGCGCACGCCCAACTATGGCCTTTTGCAGCCTGCCATCGTGGTAGAAAGTAGCGGCCGCGAAATGCAGGTACTGACCCGTAATAACGGCTTACAAACCATTCCCTGGGAGGGTTTGAACTGGGCGCGCCCTTACCTTAGCCCCCGTAGCCGCGGCGCTGAACCTAGCTCAGCAGACCAAATTGCGGTGCGCGGCGACCTGGTTCGCGTCATTGAGAACGAAGACGGCTCGCTGCGGCTTTCCCAGCGCCCAGATGCTGAAGGCTCACTGGTCGCTCAAGACCCACGCACCGGTGCCATTCTTGCGCTGCAGGGCGGCTTTGACTTTAACGCCAGCAAGTTTAACCGGGCGGTGCAGGCGCAGCGGCAGTCAGGCTCCATCTTCAAACCGTTTATTTACTTAGCGGCTCTTGAAGACGGCGAAATGAATGCTGCCAGCGTCGTCAACGATTCACCAGTGGTACTGGACGACGGCAGTAACTCGCTGTGGCGACCGGTCAATTCCAGCCGCGATTTTCAAGGCCCCATGCGCTTGCGCCCGGCGCTGGCCCGCTCGCGTAACTTGGTCACTATTCGCGTGCTGCAAACGATGGGGATAGATCACACGATTGACTATCTAGAAGGCTTCGGCTTTGCCCCAGGGCGTTTGCCTCATGGTTTGGCATTGGCACTGGGTAGCGCAAGCTTAACGCCAATGGAAATGACCAATGCCTATTCCGTGATCGCCAATGGCGGCTTTCAGGTAGCCCCCTGGTTTATCGAACGGGTTACCCGCAACGATGACAGCGAAATCGTCGACGAAGCCACGCCGCAGGTGGCTTGCCCAAGCTGCGCTGAAGGCCAGGAAACCGTCGTGATTGATGGCCGCGAGCACCCGGTAGCCAACCAAGTGGCCGACCCGGCCGCAGTGTATATCCTGCGCGATATGCTGCGTGACGTTATCACTTCGGGCACTGGCCGCGGCGCGTTAAGCCTGAACCGCGACGACATTGTGGGTAAAACCGGCACAACCAATAGCCAGCGCGACGCCTGGTTTGCAGGCTTTAACAGCGATATTGTCACTACGGTTTGGGTAGGCAAAGACAGCAACGAAACTATCGCTGAGTACGGTGCCAATGTCGCGCTACCTATCTGGGTGGATTTTATGGGTAATGCCTTGGAAGGTACGCCGAGTGCCCTGCCCGAACGCCCAGCGACTATCGTGACTGCGCGCGTAGACGCAGACTCAGGCCAGCGCTTAGCGGACGGCCAGCCTGGCGGTATCACAGAGCTGTTCCATCAGGACCACTTGCCGGATTACCAGCAGCGCCGCATCAGCCGCGAGCTAGAAGAAGTCAGCGGCTCTCAAGGTTCAGGCACCGCTGAGTCAATCTTCTGACTCAGCGCATCCATTAACGAACCACCATTGATCAACGCATCTACGCAACGCCCCAATGAAAAAGCCCGGAGAGCAATCTCTCCGGGCTTTTTTGGTGCTTGCTTTCGTGCTTTATAGCTTGGCACTTCGCTGCGCTGGCGACTAACCGCTAACGGGCGTTACGTGAGCTTCACGCTTACTGGCCAGCCAGTTAGCGCCAATGGCAATGACCATCACCACCACACCGGCAATCTCAGTCATCAGGTTGGGGTAAAACACCCCACAGATAGCGGCGGTGATCGCCACGCGTGGTAGCCACGACATCTTGGTAAACAAGTACCCCTCCAAGGCCGCCGCAAAGGCACCCAGCGCCAGTATGGCGATCACGCCGTTCCAGATAACCACCGGCACCGCTCCCCCCATAATGATCTCAGGGTTGAACACCATAAACAGCGGGATCAAATAGAGCCCTTTGGCAAACTTCCACGCCTGGAAGCTGGTTTCCATGGGTTTACTACCGGCAATCGCCGCCCCGGCAAAGCCTGCCAAGGCGATGGGCGGCGTCACGTTGGAATCCTGGGAATACCAGAACACCACCAAGTGAGCGACCAGCAGCGGAATACCAAACTCAGCGGTCAATGCAGGCCCGACCAGCACAATCAAAACGATATAACTGGCGGTGACCGGCAGGCCCATGCCTAAAATCAAGCTGGCTAATAACACCATTAATAGCGCCAGCAGGATGTTGCCACCGGAGAAAGCCATCATCATGGAGGAGAACTTCAGCCCTAACCCGGTCAAGCCGACAACGCCAACGATTATTCCGGCGACCGCACAGGCCATGGAAACCGCTACCGCATTGCGCGCGCCCAGCTCCAAGCCCTCGATCAGTTTAGATAAGCCTGAATGCAGCATGTTTTTGGTCGCGCTAACCGTGACGGGCTGCCCTTGGCGGGGTGCCACAAAAAAGAACCACAGCGCATAGCGGATCACCGCCACGGCCACCATGGTGACCACCGCGTAGTAACCTACCCGCATCGGCGACATGCTCATCGCCAGCAGCCACACCAGCACCGCCAGCGGCAGCAGGAAGTGCCAGCCATCTTTCATGACTTGGCGCATCTGCGGCAGCTCATGCTTGGGAAGCCCCTGCATGCCTTGCTTTAACGCGATGATATGCACAAACAGGTAAACCGTAGAAAAATACATAATCGCCGGCAGGATACTGACTTTGACGATATCCAAATACGGCGTGTTGGTGTACTCGGCAATCAAGAAAGCACCCGCGCCCATCAACGGCGGCATAATCTGCCCGCCGGTAGAAGCCGCGGCTTCAATACCGCCCGCCTGCTTGGCCTTATAGCCCAGGCGTTTCATCAGTGGAATGGTAAAGGCCCCGGTGGTTACCACGTTGGCAATCGCGCTACCGGAAATAGAGCCCATCCCCGCTGAGGCTAATACCGCGGCTTTGGCCGGCCCACCGCGCTGGCGGCCGGTAGCCGCATAGGCCATATCAATAAAGAACTTGCCTGCCCCGGTGCACTCCAAAAAAGCGCCAAACAGCACGAAAATGAAGATATAGGTGGCCGCGACGCCTAGCGGCAGGCCGAAGATACCTTCCTGCCCCAAGTAGAGCTGGCCAGCGACACGGTCAATGGTATAGCCCCGGTGTTCCAGAATGCCCGGCATCCACTCACCCAGCCACGGCAGCTCGCCGCGCGGCCCGGCGAAAGCGTAAATAATCGCCAGCAGGCCAATTACGGTCATCCCGAAACCTACCGCACGGCGGCTGGCTTCCAGTACGGTCACGGTGGCAATACAGGCCACCAGAATATCGGTGTCGCTCCAGAACCCGGCACGACTAAAAATGTCATCCAGGTTGAACACCAAATAGCCACCGGTGAGCACCGCACCCGCCAAAAACAGCACGTCCAAGCCCCACCCTAAAACCCCACGCTTACGGGTGGGGCCAAAGGCAGGAAACATTAAAAATGCCAATATCATGATCAGCGCAAGGTGAATACTGCGCTGATAAAAAAGCCCCAGGGGCTGAATACCGGCAGAATAAAGCTGAAATAGGGAAAGACCCACCGCCACAATGGTGATTGACCACAGCACCATGCGGGGTTGAATCGCATTACCGCCCGGCACCACGCTAGACGGTTGATTGGATTCGTTCATGAAGTCCTCGGAAGCGTTAACTAATGTCGTTTTTATTTACGCGGGGATGCGTGAGAGGCTATTAACTGAATGGTCACGCGTTGCCCGGCGGCATGCTCACTTAGGCTCACAGAAGAATGCTCACCGCCTGGCCACACCACGCGATGATTAACGGCAGGCGAACCCACCCTCAACACATAGCGGTTATTGGCGACAGGTTCGTTAATTGCATTAATCCAGTAACCGCCCTCACCATCAGAGACCTGCTCGCCGCGGCCAACGATATGCCCAAGCCCTGCGGCAAAATCAGGTTGATGGCTACGCTCCAATTGCATGACGCCCTCTGCATTACGATAGCAGTCCAACACCGTGAAGTGCTCAACGGAGTGTTCCCACTGAATACACCAGCGACCGTCAGCCGCTACGGCTTCATCTACCAGGATGCTGCCTTGCTCGGTCACCACGGCTAAGCGCATAAACGCCGACGCCGAAGCGGGGGAAGCCCCCACTTCGGCGAGCGGATAACATGCAATCAGTAGCGCCACCAGTCGTTGCTGCCACTGCATGGCAATTTCCTTATGGCGGTTCTTATGACAGTCTTTTTATGACCGTGTCACTGAACGATTAAGGACGCAGACGATCGGGAATGTCAGCACCGACTTCTTCAAAATAGCGCAGCGCACCGGGGTGTAGCGGCACTGGGGTAGAGTCCATGGTGAACTTAATGGTGGTGTCGTTAGCGGCTGGGTGAACGGCAATCAGCTCGTCGGTGTTTTCAAACAGCAGCTGGGTCAACTGGTAAGCCAGCTCGTCGTCCATATCCGCGTTAACCACGAGAACGTTGGGAATACCGATGGTCTGAACGGCTTCGTCCATGCCGTCATACATACCTGCGGCAAGCTCATACGGCGCAAATACTGCTTCTGCCTCCTGAGCATTGGCGATTTCTTCATCAGAAAGGCCAATCAGGCGGATATCACGCGTTGCGGCAAGGTTGAGAATAGAGCTGGTCGGCGGCCCTACGCTCCAAAAACCGGCGTCGATATCGCCGTCGCGAATCGCATCGGCCGTTTCGTTGAAGTTAAAGCGCTGGGGAGTGAAGTCGTCATAGCTGACGCCATTAGCTTCCAGCAGCGCGCGGGCGTTCAACTCGGTGCCGCTCCCCGGTGCGCCAACGGAAACCCGCTTACCGACTAGGTCAGCGATTGATTCGATATCCGATTCAGCAAGCGTTACCAGCTGCACGGCGTTGGGGTAAACCGAGGCCAGCGCGCGGGTGTTTTCAATCTGCCGGTCTTCAAAATCACCCGTGCCGGTATACGCTTGATAGACCGTATCGGCCAAGGCCAGGGCAAGATCCGCGTCACCGCGCATGATCAAGCCCATATTTTCAACCGAGGCACCGGTGACTTCAGCCGTTGCCTGCGCGCCTTCGATATGGTTATTGATCATCTCGGCAAAACCACCACCGATGGGATAGTACACGCCGCCCGTGCCGCCGGTGGCGATAGAGAGTTGTTGGGCGCTTGCTGGAAGCGCGACCGCGAGCATAGATGCCGCCGCTACTGCGCAGGGTAAAGAGCGTAGAATTCGCATGAGCATTTCCTCCGTCCTATTTGGACTTATTGGTATGGTTGACGATAAAGGAGGTGTTGAAGCCCCCGCTTCTGCCTGTCTGCCTGCTTATCACAAAAGATAAACAGAAAAGCTAACCCGGAAAAGCTAATCAGAAAAAGCTAACCAGAAGCGGTGGATGAGAAGTTAGCACGGCTTGTGCGTTGGATGCTATTCGCGCATTTATCGGCACAGCTGTGCTTTCACTTGTTCCACTATGTAAGCGCCAATGGGCAGTGCCGAGGTCGCCGCAGGCGAAGGCGCGTTGCCCACGTTAACGGTGCGGCGGGTATTCACAAACAGGAAATCGTCCACCAGCTTGCCGTCTTTGGAAACCGCCTGGGCGCGCACCCCTGCCGGGTAAGGGGTTAAATCCTCTGCCGTGATACTGGGGCAATACTTCTGCACAAGCGCCAAATAACCGCGCTTGTAAAACGAGTTTTTCATTTCCACCAGCCCCGGTTTTAAGTGTTTGCCCAGCACTTTTAAAATACCGGGGTGGGTAAACATCTGGCCCATATCACGCAGCGATAAATCCTGCTTACGATAGCCTTCGCGCTTCAGGGCAAGTACGGCGTTAGGCCCCACGGTCACCGTGCCATCAATCATGCGGGTTAGATGAACGCCCAAAAATGGCATGGCGGGGTCGGGAATCGGATAAATCAGATGATTCACAATGTGATTATGCCGCTCGGGAAGCAGGTAGTACTCGCCACGAAACGGACAGATCGTAAAGCCTGGGTCTTTGCCCAGCATACCAATCACGCGATCCGCCATCAGTCCTGAGCAAGAAACCAAATAGCGGCTGGTGAAGGTATCTGCGGTGGTTGTCGCCACCACCTCGTCGGCACGCTCTTCAAGCGCCGTGAGCTCGGCGTTATAGCGAATCTCTCCGCCTAAACGCATAAATTCTGCGGCCATGGCATGAGTCACCTCGGCGTAATTAACGATCCCGCTAGAAGGCACAAAGATGCCCGCCACCCCGGTGATATTAGGTTCACGCTCGCGCAGCTCACCCGCTTCCAGCCATTGGCGTTCTAGCCCATTGGCCTCGGTGCGCTGCCAAAGGGCTTCCATGCGCTGCTTTTCCAATGGGTTGGTCGCCACCAGCAGTTTGCCGCAGATGTCATAGTTAACGTTATGCTGATCGCAAAACTCCCGGGTGGCGCGATTGCCCTCAAGGCAGAACTTGGCTTTTAAACTGCCCGGCGTGTAATAAACCCCAGCATGAATGACACCGCTATTATGGCCGGTTTGGTGTTTGGCAGGCCCGCTCTCTTTCTCGATCACCAGCAGGCGCTTGTCGGGATAGGCTTGCTGCAGCTGCATCGCCGTCGACATCCCCAAAATACCGCCGCCGATAATGATGAAATCCCACATAAATGTCTTACCCTATGCCAAATTGTTAATATTTATTGAGAATAGCCGTTACTTCACGCTGATCGCCACGCCCCTATATTGGTCTAACCCTATATTCGTTTAAGGAATTCATATGGAGCCCAACGCGCCGCGCCAAAATCTCGCCATCAGCGCCTACCGTCAACTTAAGCATGACATTATCCGTGGCCGCTATGCGCCTGAACAAAAACTGTTAATGAGCCACCTGAAAGAGTACTACGGTGCCAGCACCGGGCCACTGCGGGAAGCACTCTCGCAGCTAGTGGCCGACCGCCTGGTGGTGGCTATTAGCCAGCGCGGCTACCGCGTGGCACCGATGTCGCTGGCCGAACTCAACGACATTTACGATGCCCGCGCCCAGCTGGAAGGGCTGATTCTGCGCTTGGCGATAGAACGTGGCGATGACGATTGGGAAGCCACCGTGCTGGCCACCGCCCACCGGCTGGCCAAAGTCACCGATATCAATACCCCTGATGATCTGCTCGATGTTTGGGATCAACGTCATAAAGCGTTTCACACGGCCATCGCCAGTGGCTGCAACTCCCCCCACCTGCTGCAAATGCGCAACACCCTGTTCGACCAAGTAGAGCGCTATCGCCACCTGTGGCTGCAGGAAACCGTGATGTCGCCCCAGGCGTTGGAGCTTAAGCGCCAGGAGCACGCCGCCCTGGTAGATGTCATTTTGGCTCGCGATACCGCTGAAGCCGACACGCTAATGCGCGACCACTTGATGACCCCAGTGCCGATTATTACCCGCGTGCTTGAAGCACGCGGTATTGAATGAGCGCGACAAGCTAAATTCTGCGTTTTAAAAAAATGTAGATATTTTAAAAAAACGGCGATACATTGACGGAAAGCAGCAGTGCACTGAGTCACAACAGCATCCATAACGACGACCAAACACATCGAGGACCACACGCCATGACACACTTTAACTGGGACGACGCGCTACTTCTGGAACAACAGCTCACCGATGAAGAGCGCCAGATTCGTGATGCGGCCTACGATTACTGCCAGGAAAACCTGCAGCCGCGTGTACTCACCGCTTTCCGTGAAGAGCGTTTCGACCGCGAAATCATGAGTGAAATGGGTGAGCTTGGCCTGCTCGGTGCCACGGTTTCCCCTGAGTACGGCGGCGCAGGCGTTAACCACGTGGCTTACGGTTTGATTGCCCGTGAAGTAGAGCGCGTTGATTCTGGCTACCGTTCCGCCATGAGCGTGCAGTCCTCGCTGGTCATGTACCCCATCGAGACCTACGGCTCTGAAGAGCAGAAGCACAAATACCTGCCCAAGCTTGCCAGCGGTGAAATGGTTGGCTGCTTTGGCTTAACCGAACCAGACCACGGCTCTGACCCAGGCGGCATGATTACCCGTGCAGAAAAAGTCGACGGCGGCTACCGCCTAACCGGTGCCAAAATGTGGATCACCAACAGCCCGATTGCCGATATCGCGGTGGTCTGGGCGAAATCCGCTGCCCACGATAACCAAATCAAAGGCTTTATTGTTGAGCGCGGCACCGAAGGTTTCACTACGCCAAAAATCGAAGGCAAAGTCTCGCTGCGCGCCTCAATTACCGGTGAGATCGTGCTGGACAACGCTTTTGTTCCCGAAGAGAACCTGCTGCCTAACGTCAGCGGCCTGAAAGGCCCGTTTGGCTGTTTGAACAAAGCGCGCTACGGCATCGCTTGGGGAGTGTTGGGCACCGCTGAATTCTGCTGGCACGCAGCCCGCCAATACACCTTGGATCGCAAGCAGTTTGGCCGCCCGCTGGCTGCCAACCAGCTGATTCAGAAAAAACTCGCCGATATGCAAACCGAGATCACCCTGGGCTTGCAGGCAGCGCTACAGGTAGGCCGTTTGATGGATAGCGGCAACTGGGCACCGGAAATGATCTCGCTGATCAAACGCAACAACTGCGGCAAAGCGCTGGATATCGCCCGTGTAGCCCGCGACATGCACGGCGGCAACGGTGTTTCCGACGAGTACGGCGTGATTCGTCATATGGTCAACCTGGAGTCGGTGAATACCTACGAAGGCACCCACGATGTGCACGCGCTGATTCTTGGCCGCGCACAAACCGGCATTCAGTCGTTCTTTTAAAAAGCACTGATTTTTATAGAACGCTGATCAGCGACCCTTAACCACCATCAGCCAAGGAAGATGCCTTTATGAGCAAGCCCCTTATGAGTGAG
Source organism: Halomonas sp. 54_146 (assembly GCF_001507855.1). Classification (GTDB taxonomy): domain Bacteria; phylum Pseudomonadota; class Gammaproteobacteria; order Pseudomonadales; family Halomonadaceae; genus Vreelandella. Next base: position 121,208 of record NZ_LGEN01000002.1, on the reverse strand, counting down.
CCAACCAAACCGCTGGCCGGCATTAAAGTACTCGACATTTCCCGCGTACTGGCCGGGCCGTGGTGCGGGCAAATGCTTGCGGATATGGGGGCGGATGTGATTAAGGTAGAGCGCCCCGGCAGCGGCGATGACACTCGCCACTGGGGGCCTCCTTGGCTTTCAGGCACCGAAGAATCAGCGTATTACCTGTGCGCTAACCGAGGTAAGCGTTCGGTGACTGTTGATATGGCCAAGCCCGAAGGCCAAGCGGTGATTAAGCAGTTAGTCGCTCAATCGGATGTGCTGCTGGAAAACTTTAAGGTCGGCGGCTTAAAACGCTACGGCCTGGATTACGCCAGCTTAAAAGCGCTCAACCCTAAGCTGATTTACTGCTCGATTACCGGTTTTGGCCAGGAAAGCCCCTACGCTCACCGCGCCGGTTACGACTTTATGATCCAAGCCATGGGCGGAATTATGAGTATCACCGGCAAGCCCGATGGTGAACCAGGAGGCGGGCCAGTGAAAAGCGGCGTGGCGTTTACCGATATTTTCACCGGGTTATACGCCGCCAACGCAGTGCTCGCCGCCCTTTACCAGCGCCGTGATAGCGGTGAGGGCTGCCATATTGATATGGCGCTGATGGATGTACAGGTGGGCGTGCTCGCCAATCAGGCACTCAACTACCTTACCTCGGGCAATGTGCCCCAGCGGCTGGGTAACGCACACCCCAACATTGTGCCTTACCAAGCGTTTGCCACGGCGGATGGCCATATGATTGTGGCCGTGGGTAACGACGAACAGTTCAAGCGGTTTTGCGCAGTGCTTGCATTGCCTGAATTGGCGGAAGATTCACGCTTTGCGACGAATGGTGCCCGAGTCAATAACCGCGCGCTACTGGTGCCGACGTTGGAAGCAGCCCTCGTACAGCGTGGCACTGATGATTGGCTTCCCGCCTTTGAAGCGGTGGGCGTGCCCTGCGGGCCGATTAACACGCTGGATCGCGTATTCGATGACCCTCACGTTAAAGCCCGCGGGCTTAAGCAGACCCTGCCGCACAGCCAAGCGGGCCACGTAGACTTGGTTGCGAACCCGATTCGCTTTAACGGCCAGCAAATGAGCGCTGACACTGCCCCCCCCTCGTTAGGCGAGCATACAGAACGCGTTTTGGAAGAGATCGGCATTACCACCGAACAGCGCCAAGCGCTGCGGGCGGCGGGGGTTATTTAAGAAGCCGCGCGCCAACAGCGAGCTTTCTTCCACCCACGCGATAGCCCACGCCGTCACTCATTCCGCTTTTTTATAAGCACACTCTTTTTATAAGCGCCTCTTTAGGCGCTTTTTTTTGGGCGCTATAACAGCCCATTCTAAATCTATACAACACCTATACAAAAAACACACAAACGACTAGACTGTCAGTAGTAAATATCAGCTAGTGTTAACCACTTTTTAGTATTAATTACCCATTCACCTTCACGCTAATCGACCAGTGCCAGTAGCAAGTGCCTGCACCCCTAGATTAACAAGCGTCATTTAACAGGAGACATTATGGCTAACTGCGCGCGGGTCAACGGAACATGTAAGCGCTGCGAAGGCGAGCTGCCCTTTGAGTTCACGATGGCCTTTCAACCCATTGTGGATATCTCACTGGCGAAAGTGGTCACCTATGAAGCGCTAGTGCGCGGCTTGAACGGGGAGTCAGCCTGGAGCGTTATCTCACAAGTCACCGACGAGCTGCTTTACCGCTTTGACCAGGCCTGCCGGGTTAAAGCAATAGAGATGGCCAGCGCGCTGAACATGCAAACCGACCTTTCGATCAACTTCCTGCCCAACGCCGTTTATGAGCCAGCAGCGTGCATTCAGGCAACGTTAGAAGTTTCCAAGCGCGTTGGCTGGCCAACCAACCGGCTTATTTTTGAAATCACCGAAACCGAGAAAGTGCGTGACCGCCAACATCTACGCAATATCACCGATGCGTATCGTTCCATGGGGTTTAAAACCGCACTAGACGATTTTGGCAACGGCTATGCCAACCTGGATCTTCTCACCGACCTCACCCCCGACAAGCTGAAAATCGACCGTGAGCTGGTCATGAACTGCGATCAAGACCCGCGGCGTCAAGCACTGCTCAATGCCATTATTTTACTGGCCAAAGAGCTGGACACTACGCTGATCGCAGAAGGGGTAGAAACCCGCGCCGAAGCCTTATGGCTGGCTCGTGCTGGCATCTTTCGCCAGCAAGGCTTTTACTTTGCCAAACCGGCAGTCAACTCTCTCGGCGACAACATCACGGCTCTACTAGCCGCCTTAAAAAGTGAAGTAGAGAGTGACCCAGGAGCGGTGAATGAAAGAAATTAGCCCTGATCAGGTCTACCTGTTATTTAACCGTTCAAAACGCAATACCGAAAACGTGATTAAAGCGGCTCCTATTGGTATTTGCATTACCACGCCTGAAGGCCGCTTTGAAATGGCCAACCCAGCTTACTGTGAGTTTTATGGCTACCGGGAAGAGGACCTTTTAGACAAGCACTTTACCCTGGTTGTGCCGGAAGATAGCCGAGCCGTTTTGTCTGCCCTACACGACGACTTCATGCAAGGCAACGAAAGCCAGGAGCTGCGCCAAGAGTGGGATGTCGTCACTCATAATGGCGAAACCCGCACCATTATTGCCGAAGCCGCCCGCATTGAGGGTGAAGATGGCAAGCCGCGTAAAGTCACCTTTATCATCGATATCACCCAGCGCAAACAGTTAGAAGAGCGGCTTAAGCAGGCCAACGAACGCCTGGATCATATTGCCCATCACGATGAGTTAACCGAGCTACTTAACCGTCGTGCCGGGTTGCAGCGCATGGGTGAGGAAATCCAGCGCTATGAGCGCTATGGCACCCCCTTCAGCATCGCCATGTATGACCTGGATAACTTCAAAGCGGTTAACGATACCTATGGCCATGCCGCAGGTGACGTCGTACTTCAAGAAATCACTACCTTAGTGAGCAAAGCGCTGCGCGGTACCGATCTGCACATTCGCCTGGGCGGTGAAGAGTTTATGATCATTATGCCGGGAGTAAACGCCGAAGAAGCCTATTTGGGTATGGAGCGTGCTCGCGAAGCAGTTGCCAACGCCGTCATTACCGAGCATCAATTAACGGTTACGCTCTCATCAGGAATCACAAGCTACGTTGAAGGCTCCGACACTCGGCTACTTGATCGTGCCGATAAAGCCATGTATCAAGCTAAACAGGAAGGGCGTAATCGCGTGGTCATTGCATCGCCATCCATGTGAGTAACGCTATTAAGCACTATCTTTATTAAGTACTACCATTTATTAAGCACCGTGCTATTAGGCACCATTCTATAAAGCACCAAGCTGAAAGTTCATCCTTCATTAATAGGAATTACGCTATGAGCAGCAATGCCGAACTGAACGAGCTAAAACATAAATACGTCGCGGCTGGCGCTGCTAGCCCGGCAACGGCATTTGCCGACCGTGCTGAAAATGCTGAAATCTGGGATGCCGACGGCAACCGCTATATCGACTTCGCAGGCGGCATTGGCGTCTTGAACGTGGGTCACCGCCACCCCAAAGTCGTCGCCGCAGTAAAAGCCCAGCTCGACAAACTGATGCACACCTGCCAAACGGTCATGCCTTACGAAGGCTACGTAAAAGTTGCTGAAAAACTCAGCCACATCGTTCCAGTGCGTGGCCATGCCAAGGTGATGCTGGCCAACTCAGGTGCCGAAGCGCTGGAAAACGCGGTTAAAATCGCTCGCGCGGCCACCGGTCGTTCCAACGTGATCTGTTTTGACGGCGGCTACCACGGCCGCACTTTCTACACCATGGCCATGAACGGCAAGGTAGCGCCTTACCAGAGCGACTTCGGCCCGATGCCCGGCACCGTCTTTCGTGCGCCCTACCCGGTGCCGTATCACGGCGTGAGCGAAGACGAAGCCATTCGTGGCTTGAAAATGGCGCTAAAAACCGATGCCAACCCCAAAGACACCGCAGCGATCGTGCTGGAGCCGGTACTCGGCGAAGGCGGCTTCTACCCAGCCTCGAAAAGCTTCCTGACCAAAGTGCGCGAAATCTGCGATGAGCACGGCATGTTGATGATCGTCGACGAAGTGCAGTCAGGCTTTGGCCGCACGGGCAAGATGTTTGCCATTGAGCACAGCGGCGTTGAGCCGGACATTATGACCATGGCCAAAAGTATGGCCGATGGCATGCCGATCTCCGCCATTGTAGGTACTGACAAGGTCATGGACGCCTCTGGCCCTAATTCCTTGGGCGGCACCTATACCGGCAGCCCCACTGCCTGTGCCGCGGCGCTGGCAGTGATGGAAGTGTTCGAAGAAGAGAACATTCTGGAGAAAAGCCAAGCGCTGGGCACAAAACTAGCGGCGCGTTTTGGCGAGTGGCAGAGCAAGTTCGAGTGCGTCGACAACGTGCGCAACATGGGTGCCATGGCCGCGTTTGAGCTGGTCTCAAATAAAACCGACCGCACGCCTAACGCTGAACTGGCGGCAGCGCTTTGCAAGAAAGCCCGCGAAGAAGGTTTGATCCTGCTCTCTTGCGGTATGTACGGCAACACCATCCGCTTCTTGATGCCGGTCACTATCGAAGACGACGTGCTAAACGAAGGCCTGGATATTATTGAATCCTGCCTTGAATCGCTGATCTAAGCGCACAGCACGCCAAAAAACGCCGCCCTATTGGGCGGCGTTTTCGATTAACGGGGCCGTCGATCGCCCTCCAAGAAATTAGCGGTAAAGACGGCTTTACCGTGCGTCTCAAACGACCACTTCATCACATCGCTAAGTGCTGCCATCACTGCATCGAATTCACCAAATACCTGGGTACTCATGCGATTCGGGTGAACCTCTAACCCTGTGGCTTCCAAACGTTTTACCACGTCTTTAACTACCGGCTTATAATCATCTGCCAGCGGGTAGTAGCTTAGCTGTACGGAAAGATACATATCGCCTCCCTCTCTCTATTTTCCAAAGGATGTTGGTCACGGTCTACGCTGTTTGAAACTGCTGCCACGCGGCCAAAATCGCCGTGCGCGTCTCGTCCGGGTGCTCCATCGGAAACATGTGCGTGCCAGGCACCATACTCACCGGCAACCCGCGACGGGCAATGCGCTTGAGCCGAGAAGGCGTCATCAAGTGCGACTGCTGCCCCGCCACCAGTTGAATGGGAACACCTACACGCTGCGGCAGGTTGGATAGGTGATCCGGTAAGTGGCGGAAAATTTCCAGCTCGATTCGTGGGTCAAAGGTTAGCTCAGCGCTGCCGTCGTCCAGCAGGCGAGTACCTGCTTCAATGTAGTCGTTTAGTGCCTCGGGGGTAAAGCGACGAAATAGTCCACGGCGGCGCAGTGAGGTCGCCATGGCCTCACGGCTAGGCCATACGCTGCGCCGTCCTTTGGTTTTGCCTGCCGGCGTAATGCGATCCATAAACCCAAACCGTTTGGCTGCTTTCATCGCCCAGGCATCCGGCCCTAGCATCAGCGGCGGGTCAAGCATAATGACACCGCAAAAGCGCTCTGGCTGTTTGTCTGCCGCCATGGCCATCAGCGTGCCGCCCAGCGAATGCCCAACGCCCAATAGCGGCGTATCGCTCTCAGGCAAGTAACTCAGCAGCTCGTCTACTAAATTGCCCCAGTTGTGATTAACGGGGTAATCAGGGTGATGCCCCAAACGATCCAAAGGGTGCAGATCAAACATCTCTGCCAGCGGGTCCAGCAAGCTACGGTAGCTTAAGCCTGGAAAACCATTGGCGTGGGCAAACACTAAACGGGGTCGTGAAGCGGCATTAGCAGACATGGCGGGCTCGTTAGATAAAGTAGCTAAATGGGTATCAGTCAGATGGGCATTGATCAAACCATCTATCATACGATTGTTTTAACGCGCTACTGAATGAGCGTCAATGCGGCTATAGAGTGACACTACTAAAATGGATAATTAAAGCGAACCGAAGCTGTTCTTTGATTCTGGATTAAGGCTTCATATTAACGTTCAACGTTTCGAGACCTAAGCGATCGAAATCATTGGTGTTATTCGTCACTACAGTCAAGTCGTTAACCAGCGCGGTCGCTGCGATAATGGCATCAGGGGTTTTGGTTTTGAATTGCTGCCGCAGTCGAATAGTTTGCTCCACAACAGCTTCGGAAAGATCGAGCGCGCGGGCATGACCAATAAAAGCTCTGGCCTGATTTTGAAGCGTGGGGTTGCTGGCAAACTCACTCCATCCCAAAAATTCGATTTTAGTAATAACTGATATATTGAAACTTTCAGCCAGCATTTGGTGGAGCATTTCATCGGCCGTCAGCCCGTTGAAGTAATAAATGATGATATTGGTATCAAACAAATAGCGCATTAGTTCCAACCGTCACGTAACGAAGCCAAGTAACTATCCACTTCTTGTCGCGACTGGTGCGCCGCTCCAAAAAACCGTTGCGGTTCAAAGTCATCGTTAGCTGGAATAGTGGGTACCGCGGATGCAGACTCTTCTTGTGCAAGCTGTTGCAGAACCACTTGTAACAAACGGATTTTTTCTCCATGAGAGAGCGGAACGATAGAAGGAATCAGTTCATCGATGGTCATGGCATGGACTCCTTATTGGTGAGAAAGAACTGCTGCATCAACCCATAGAAAATCATACGTTCGGACATAGCACCAGCAAAGGCTTTTAGTACGACCAATGGATCAGTGAATTATTAAAACAGCGACAGCTGATGCGCTTGGCTGTTTTCCGCCAGCCGATAGCCTACGCCAAGCAGGCGCACGGGGCGCTGGCCTCTAGACCAACCCACGTTAAGCAGCGTTTCAAACTGTTCAAGATTCGGCGCTGGGTCGGCGTGTTCGACGGTGGTTTGGGTAAAATCGTTAAACTTCACTTTGACGATTAGCCCGCGCACCGCCAGTGGCGGATCAAGCCGTGCGTAGCGGTGCTCTAAATCGTCAATCAGCGCCGGTAGCTCCCGGCGGCAGGCGTCCAGGGTGGGTAAATCCTGGGCATAGGTTTGCTCGGTGCTGACCGATTTACGCTCCCGGTGGGTTTTTACCGGGCGCTCATCTCGCCCCCAGCTTAGCTCATGCAGCCGCTTGCCAAAACGGCCAAAGTGCTCAACTAGCTCTGTGAGCGATCGGCTACGTAAATCGGCGCAGGTGTGAATATCTAGCCCCGCTAACTTCTCAGCCGTGCGCGGGCCAACACCATGGATTTTCTTTACCGGCAGCTGCTGCACGAAGCTGTCGACCTTATCAGGCGTGATCACACATAGGCCATCGGGCTTATTCCAGTCGCTGGCGATTTTGGCTAGAAACTTATTCGGCGCCACCCCCGCTGAAACGGTGATACCGACTTCACGGCTCACCCGTTCGCGGATCGCTTCAGCCATTAGCGTGGCGCTACCGTGATGCAGCGTGACGTTTGAAACATCCAAAAAGGCTTCATCCAGCGAGAGCGGCTCGATCAACTCGGTGACCTCGCGGTAAATCGCAAACACCTGCCGGGCGACCACTTTGTATTTGGCCATATCACCACGGATAACGGTCAAATGCGGGCAGCGTTTGAGTGCTTGCGCCATGGGCATGGCCGAGTGAATGCCAAACTCGCGGGCCGGATAGTTACAGGTGGCGACCACCCCGCGCTGCTCGACGCTACCGCCAATGGCAATTGGGATATCCCGCAGCGCGGGGTTATCACGCATTTCCACCGCTGCATAAAAGCAGTCACAGTCGCAGTGAATAATTTTGCGCACTGGCTACCCTTCTACCTGTAAAAAACCACAGTCTAGCATAGGCGTTATGTGCCGCAGAACGTTCTCAGCACCTGTTCGCTATCTGTGGCAGGTGCCGCTAAACGGCGCGCGTCTTCGGATTCATCAAACGGTTGGGTAACGACCGCTAACAGAGCGTGAAAAGGCGCAAAGTCGCCGTCGTAAGCGGCATCAATGACTTCCTGCACCCGGTGGTTGCGGGGAATAATCACCGGGTTGGCGTTTCGCATAGCGGCAAAACGCTGGCTATTTTGACTGGCGACCTGCACGGCCTGCCAAGAATCTAGCCACGCGGTTAGCTCATTGGGTTGAGTCGTTAGCGCCAGCAGCGCGTTACGGTGCTCATCGCTTGGCTGTTCATCGCTTAGCGAGGCGGCATAATGAGTGAGCGCATCAAAGGTGGCAGTCATGTCCATTCGCCCTTGATGCATCTGGCTCTCCAGGCCTTCCATTAGCGGCACTGCCTGCTCGCTTTCTGGCGCAAGGCCGAGCTTATCCGCATGTAAGCGGCGCTGCTCGGTGCTCAATAGGGTATCGAAATGACGAATAGCCGCGGTGGCTTGCTCCACGACAGCATCACCCTCTTCACGCATCAGCGGCAGCAGCGTTTCGGCAAAGCGCGCCAGGTTCCATTGAGCAATCGCTGGCTGGTTGGCAAACGCATAGCGGCTGCCTTGATCGATAGAGCTAAACACCTTCTGCGGGTCAAACTGTTCCATAAACGCGCAGGGGCCGTAATCGATGGTTTCCCCCGCAATGCTGCAGTTGTCGGTATTCATCACGCCGTGGATAAAGCCCACGCTCATCCAGCGCGCAATAAGCACGGCTTGGCGGGCAACCACGGCATTCAGCAGCGCGAGATAAGGGTCTTCGCCGTTGGCGGCTTCCGGGTAGTGGCGGGCAATCACATGGTCCGCAAGGGCTTTCAACGCGGCTTCATCCCGGCGTACAGCGGCGAATTGGAACGTGCCGACGCGAATATGACTGCTGGCCACGCGGGTAAATACCGCGCCAGGTTCAGGCAGTTGGCGCACCACCCGTTCGCCCGTGGCGACGGCGGCCAGAGCGCGGGTGGTGGGAATGCCCATGGCGGCCATAAACTCGCTCACCAGATATTCCCGCAGCACCGGCCCTAGCGGCGAACGGCCATCGCCGCCGCGGGAAAACGGCGTGCGTCCGCTACCTTTTAACTGCACGTCGCGGCGCATACCGCTATGGTCAACCACTTCACCCAGCAGCAGCGCGCGGCCATCGCCCAGCTGCGGCACAAAATTGCCGAACTGGTGGCCTGCGTAACCTAACGCCCCCGGTTTGGCTCCCGGCATAGGCTGATTGCCACTAAACCACTGGGCAAGCGTTGCTGCGTCGGGTATCTCTTTAGCGCCTAGCTCATAAGCAAGCGGGGCATTAAAGGCTATCAGCTCTGGGTTCACCACAGGCGTCGCCTGGCTTTCGACCCAGAGGGGTTCGGGTAACGTGGCGTAGCGATGTTCAAATTGCAGCACGGTTGGCTCCGCTGTTAATGGCAATGACTATCTAGTAGCAATGATTATCTAGTGGCAATAGCCGACTAATACCCTAGCATTTTACTCAACTAAACGCCGAGGCGATGTTGCCAAATGCACGCTAACGGCTCTGCAAGCAGCGAACGGCCTGTTCAAGCACCGGTGTTAACGGCACGCGCCATTGGTGGCTGAGCAGTGCATCAGCGCGGGTGACGCCCAGTGACAGCGATGCCAGCGGCATACCTCGGTCATGAGCGGCACGGCAGAAGCGGTAGCCGGAAAACACCATCAATGACGTGCCCACCGCCAGCAACGCATCCGCCTTGGCCAAGCCCGCCTGCGCCGCTAGCCGCCGCTGGCTGGGCACAACATCGCCGTAAAACACCACATCCGGCTTTAAAATGCCGCGGCAGCGGGGGCAGTCCAGCACTTTAAACATGGAGAAATCGGTTTCTAAATCCGCATCGCCGTCTGGCGCGTGGCGAGCCTCTAGCGCGGCAAATGCGGGGTTCATGCTGGCCATTTCGCTGTGCATGGCGTGGCGCATCATTTGGTAATCACACACCATGCACTTCACCATATCCGCACGGCCGTGCAGGTCGATCACCTTTTTTGAACCCGCCCGCTGATGCAAGCGGTCAACGTTTTGCGTCACCAACTGCTGGATATAGCCCTGTGACTCAAGCGCCGCCAACGCACGGTGCGCACCGCTGGTTTGGGCTTCGCGCAGGGCACTGAAACCGATAAGCGCTCGCGCCCAATACCGCTGGCGCACGGCGGTTGATGCCATAAAATCCCCATGCTGCACCGGCGGTGGGCGCTTCCACTGGCCATCGGCATCCCGGTAATCAGGAATACCGCTGTCGGTGCTTACCCCCGCCCCCGTAATCACCCATAGCTTGGGGTGGCGCTTAATAAACGCTGCCAGCTCTTCTCCAGCTGTCACGATGCTATTTGTCATTTCCACGGCCTGCGTCAATGGATCACCCTAGGCAATACTGCGACAAGTCAACGATACTGTATGACAATATAAGCACATGCAATGTGCCCTCGATAGCGGATTAAGGAGCCTCTCATGCAGTGGGATCACGAAATTATTATTGTTGGCGGCGGCATGGTAGGCGCGGCCCTGGCGGCGAGGCTTGGCCATGCGGGTATGTCGGTAGGCCTTGTTGAGCGCGGCAACGCCCCCACGCCCCCCAGCGGTGATTACGACCTGCGTATTTCATCGCTCAACGCCCGTTCGCTGGCGTTTGTGAAAGCCAGCGGCACCGTGCTGCCAAAAGAGCGCTGCTGCCCGTTTCGCCATATTGATGTGGCCAACCAGGATGGCTCCGGCCATTCGCTGTTTTCTGCCCAAGACAGTGGCATGGACGATTTCGGCATCTTTATCGAAAACCGCACCCTGCAATATGCGTTGTGGCAGCGGTTGGAAGCACTGCCCAGCGTGACCTGCTACACCGAGTGCGCGCCGCTAAGCACCATGGCGGCCAGCACCGCCCGCATGCTGGAGCTAGATAACGGCAAAACCTTGAGCGCCCGTTTAATTGTTGGCGCGGATGGCGCGAGTTCCACCCTTCGGGAGCTGGCAGGCATTGATATAACCAGCTACGACTACCACCAGCGGGCGATGATTATTAATGTGGAAACCGAGCTGCCCCAACAGGATATCAGTTGGCAGTGCTTCACCCCCACCGGCCCGATTGCCATGCTGCCATTGCCAGGCCAGCGCGCCTCGCTAGTGTGGTACGACAGCGACGAAGCCACCAAAGCCCGCGAACAGCTCTCTAACGACGCGCTTCAACGCGCCATTGAAACCACCTTCCCCAAACGCCTGGGCAAGCTCACCCGTATTGTGGCGCGGGCCAGCTTCCCGATTAAGCGCCAGCACGCCAAGCGCTATATCGGCAAACGCCTGGCGCTGATTGGCGACGCCGCCCACGTGGTGCACCCGCTTGCGGGGCAAGGGCTGAACATTGGCCTGCACGATGCCGATACCCTGGCAGAGTTGATCATCAAAGGCCGCGACCCCGGCGACCATATCAGCCTGCACCGCTTCGAATGCCAACGCCGCCTCGCCAACCAAGCGATGATCGCCGCCACCGACAGCTTCCACCACTTGTTCACCGGCGCAAAGCCGCTACGCCAGCTGGGTGATCTCAGCCTTCACCTTGCCGAGCGGGTGCCTTTCGCCAAGCGCATGATGATGCAGCAAGCTAATGGGCTAAATCCGTTTAACATTTTTTAGGGGTAATGTTTATGAAGAAGGGTACCCTGAAAAAGCCGCCCAGCTCGCCACCCAATGGTTTAAGCGTTGGTTGCAAGCGTTTGTTTAAAAACTGATTCAAATATCGGGGTAAAACAGCGTGGAAGGAAAAAGAAGCAAACAAAAGAGAGGGCAATAAGAAGCGGCGGTAGCCTAAGAGCAGGGATGTATAATTCCCTATGTGAGGTAAAGCATTTTGAAATGGTGGGCCCAGTAGGACTTGAACCTACGACCAAGGGATTATGAGTCCCCTGCTCTAACCAACTGAGCTATAGGCCCGAGAAGCGTGCATATAATAGCGAATGTGGGGGGGCGAGGCTACCCCTTGGTGCGCTATCTTACGGCGAAGTCGGCATTTTTTCGGCACTAATTACCGGCGCTGGGGTCTGGTGGTGAATGCTTCTATGGAGAATCGCTTTGAAAGCTTTGATGGCTCTATTCCCTTTATTGTTGGCGCTGCCCGTACACGCTGATTGGCAGCTTGACCCGGCTCAGTCCCAGGTGCAGGCATCGATCACCCAGTTAAACGGCGAAGCGCCGCAAACCCATCACCACCAAGTGCGTGATTTACAGGGCGATATTTCCGCCGATGGCACCCTGCGCCTGCCTTTGAAGCTCAGCCAAACCGATGTGCTTGAGCGCTTTGGCGAACTGCCACCCTGGGTGGGCTTGTTGGCCAATACCACTCTTGTCACGCTGGTCGCGCAAATGCCGCCAGAGCGGCTGGATAGTTTGGATATTGGCGAATCCATGGTGGAAACCCTTACCTTCCGCGTGCAAACCGACCTGATTAACCAGGAAGAGGCGGTGCCGCTGCGCTTCACCCGTGAAGGGTTAAACGAAGTGCGCGTGACCCACGCCGAACCCATGGCGATGGATGGCCGAGCGCTGATGGCCAACAGCACGGTGCGAACCGTGCTCTCACTGCTGGGTTACCAAGAGATTGACGAGCATGTGCCCGTCACCCTAAATGCGCTGTTAGTTAACCGCTAGGGAATAGCAGCGGCTAGCATTAACGGCTTTACCCGCTCCAAACTGTCCTGCCCGTTCCAATGTGCGCAACGCATTGTTCGATTATTTTGCGTCGCAAATAGGAACTTTTCTTATTAGAATCCGAACCCTATTTGATAATAAATACCATTAGCAAACAAATCCTATTATCAGGGGTTCATCATGCCACACCTTACTCGCTGCACATTAACCAGCGCTATCGCGCTTGCCGCTTTTTCCTCAACCGCCCATGCTCAAGCCACCACTCAGCTGGATAATATCGTTGTATCTGCCAGCGGCTTTGAGCAGGCCATGGTAGATGCCCCTGCCAGCATTTCGGTGATTTCCCGCGAAGAGCTTGAACGCACCCGCGTCACTAGCCTTGCCGATGCGCTGCGCGACGTTGAAGGTGTCGACGTAGGCGGCCAAGTGGGAAAAACCGGCGGCAGTAATATCAGCATTCGCGGTATGCCCAGCGGCTACACGCTGATTCTAATTGATGGTCGCCGACAAAACGCAGCGGGCAGCGTGACACCCAATGGCTTTGGCGAAACCTCAACCAGCTTCTTTCCGCCCGTTTCAAGCATCGAGCGCATTGAAGTTATCCGCGGGCCGATGTCGACCCTTTACGGCTCTGATGCTATGGGCGGGGTGATTAACATCATTACCCGCCGCGTGGGGCGTGAGTGGGCGGGCTCTATCGGGGTCGAAAATACCTTTAACGAAGATCGTGATTTTGGCGATCGTCGCGAGATCAACCTCTACACCAGCGGCCCTCTCATTGACGATACGCTAGGCGCTCAGCTGCGCGGGCGTTTCTATGAGCGCGACGCCTCCGAGCTTGTTTACAGCGACCAAAATGGCGACCCCATTGAGGTCAGCCAGCGTGGCCCCAGCCCAGTAGAAGGTGATATTTACAACCTAGGCGGCAAGCTGACCTGGACACCTAACACTGCTAACGATCTCTGGATTGATGGCGAAGTAAGCAGGCAGCGCTATAACAACGACGATGCCCAGCTGGGCACGTTAGATACCTCTAATCAGGCTTTCGGCTACGCTGACGAACTTCGCTTTGAGCGCGAGCAGATTGCGATTGGTCATACCGGGCGGTTTGCAGCAGGCACCTTGGAATCTAGCCTGATGCGCAATAGCACCGAAACCAAAGGGCGCACTATTCCAGGTTCGGTGGGTGAAGCTTATGAAGGTTTCCCTGGCATTGTGGGCGGCGACTCTCGCAAGCTCGACACCACGAACACGGTGCTCGATAGCAAATTCATCATGCCGCTGGGCGACCATATAACCACGCTAGGGATGCAGTGGTGGGATGCTGAACTTGACGACGGCCTGGCCGGGGACGCCTTTGAGCAAACCACGTGGTCGCTGTTTGCTGAAGACGAGTGGCTTTTACAAGACGATTTAGCCCTTACCCTTGGCGGCCGTTATGACCACCACGACGCCTTTGGCAGCCAGTTCAGCCCGCGCGGTTATTTAGTTTGGAACACCACGCCTGAGTGGACCTTAAAAGGCGGTGTTAGCCGTGGCTACAAGACCCCTACGCTTAATGCGCTGCATGACGGTATCAATGGCGTTACCGGGCAAGGCACCACGCTTACCATTGGCAACCCAGACCTTGAACCGGAAACCAGCACCAGCAGTGAAATCGGCGCGCACTACGATAGTCAGCAGGGTTTCACCGCCAGCGCGACGCTGTTCTACAACCAGTTTGACGACAAGATTGCCAGCGGCAACGATATTTTGATCGAAAACGACCCGCTGATCCCTAACGGCCTGTATGGCCAAGATGTCAATATCGATGAAGCCATTACCCAGGGCGTTGAGCTATCTACCGGCTATCAGTTCACCCCCGATTGGCGCATCAATGCCAACTACACTTACACCGATTCTGAACAGCGAAGCGGCGAAAACAAAGGCGACCCGCTCACCGATACCCCCGAACATGCATTTAACGCGACGCTGCGCTGGCAAACAACGGCAAAGCTGGATACCTGGCTGTCTGCCGAGTACCGCAGCGAGCGCTATCGTAATCGCGAAGCGGTGCGTGGAGCGCCCTCGTTTGATGATCTAGGTGACTTTAAAGCCTATTCGCTGTTCCACCTGGGCGGTAACTACGCCGTAACGGACCGCTTTAACGTAAGCGCAACAATTTATAACCTGTTCGATAAAGATTTTGTCGACTACCGCGCCTATGGCGATGGCACCAGCTTTGGCAACGTCTACACCAATAGCGAGGAAGGTCGCCGTCTCTGGCTCTCAGCGCGCTACGAGTTCTAATAAAAGTGAGGAAGATGCGTTCCGCATTTAGTAATACAAATGCTAATTATTTTCATTCGTGCTAAAAGATGGCATACTCATCTTTCACCTTTTGCCCTATGGGCCTGACGACGATGTATGACTTTGACGAACTCTCTGCGTTTGCCGATGTGATGGCGACAGGCAGCCTGACACGCAGCGCGCAAAAACTCAGAGTAGCCAAATCAACGTTAAGTCGTCGCATTAGCCAGCTTGAAGCCCGGCTTAATCAGCCACTTTTGCGGCGCCAAGCGAACCGCCTTATCCCGACCGAAGCTGGGCTGCTGTTTCATACTTACTGCACTGAGCTTTTGGCAATGGCAGCCCATAGCCAGGAAGCGCTTTCGGAACTGCGCGAGGAGATCAGCGGCGATGTGACGCTTGAGGTGCACGGCGCGTTGGCACGCAGCTGGCTCGCAAGCACGCTAGACACGTTTTTAAACCAGCACCCTAAGGTGGAGCTAACCCTGCATACCCACGAGACGCCGCCCACTCAACTGCATAGCAATAGCGTGCATGTGTGGTTAGGGCCAACGTATGAATGCGGGCTTAATCAGGAACAGTTGGGGCACTTAAGCCAAGGGCTATACGCAAGCCCCTGCTATTTAGCGGCCAAGGGGACGCCCCACCACCCTGATGAGCTTCACCAGCACGCCTGGGTTGACCTACTCGGGTTGGCCTCAGGCGGGCTACTGCTTTCTCACCCTGAACACGGCGAGTACATTTTCAACCCGCCGCGTTCGCGGCTGCGCGCTGACCTTACCACTCTGCAGATGGATGCTATCGCGCGCAGCCAAGGGGTAGGCCTGCTGCCGCATTGGTTAACCGCAAAGCGTGAACAGCATCAGCCTGGTGAATTGGTTCACTGCCTTCCCGGTTGGGAGCCAGTGCCGCTGCCTATTACGCTGCTTTACGCTTATGGCGTTCAAACCCGCCGCACTCACGCGCTGCTGGCATTTCTACGCAGCCAAGTGCCCGCTCAATGGCAATTCACTACCGCCGCTATTTAGTGCCACTGGCGTGTTTGCCTTGCCAGCTAGCCGGCCCATTAACGACAATAGGCGGCTAACCACTGCCAAGGACCGTCAATGCTTGCCGAACTTTTTGCCGTTATGGCACCCGTGCTTGCCGGTGCTGGGCTAGGCTACCTATGGGTACGCTTAGGCCACCCCTACCCGGTCGATTTCGTAACGCGGCTAGTGTTTAACATCGGCACGCCCTGCTTGGTGCTTGCTTCGCTTGCGGGTGCCGACATCGACGCCACCACCTTCGGCCAAACCATGCTGGCCGCCGCACTGGTGATTGTAACGATGGGCGCGGCAACCTTTCTGGTGGCTAAACTGCTTCGCCGCCAGTGGCGAGTGTTGCTTGCCCCCATGATGTATCCCAACACCGGTAATATGGGATTACCGGTGGTGCTTTACGCCTTTGGCAGTGCGGGGTTTGCCTACGGTATTACGGTCATGGTGACTGTTTCACTCTTCCAGTTCACCTTAGGCGCGGTGCTTCATAGCCAAGGCAATCCACTTAAAACCTTAGTAAAGACACCAACGGTATACGCTATTCTGATTGCTATGGCGCTGCTGCTGACGGGTACCGCGCTACCGCCCTGGCTGGCCAACACGGTTGATTTAATGTCGGGGTTCACGGTGCCGCTGATGCTGATTACGCTGGGTGTGTCGCTGGCCAGTATCCAAGTGAAGAACCTGCGTTCTGGGCTAGGGTTTAGCCTGGTGCGCGTGCCGCTTGCCGCCGTAACGGCTTGGTTGATTGCTGGCTGGGTGGGGCTGCCCCCCTTGGCACAAAGTATCTTAGTCCTGCAAATGTGCATGCCGGTGGCCGTCTTCAACTATTTGTTTGCTCAGCGCGCACAGCGCGAACCTGCTTATGTCGCCAGCCTGGTCTTCTGTTCCACGTTGCTTGCGCTATTTTATCTGCCCGTGCTGCTGGCGCTGCTGATGTAACTGGCTCTGCTGGCAATGTAAGAGCCAGCAGCGGAACCCCAACGTGAGTAAAGGGTCACTGCTAGACTATTGAGGCATTAAAATTACCAGAGAGCACGCTATGCAATGTATCAATAACAGCAATCACACCTCCCGCCGACTGACCGCTGGAGTGTGGGCGGGAATTAGCGGGCTAGTGCTGGCCGGCGCTATGAATACCGCCAACGCGGACATCGTTCAGGCATCGCTTGAAACCGACCATTTACCGCTTTCCATTGAGCGTGTGGCCGATGGTTTGCAACACCCCTGGGCAGTGGCGTTTTTACCCGATGGCCGCTACCTGGTAAGCGAACGCAGCGGGCAGTTAAAGCTCATCGACCCTGAAAGCGGTGAAACCAGCACGCTGGAAGGCATGCCAGAAGTAAGCACGCGGGGCCAGGGCGGTTTATTAGACGTGGTACTACACCCTGATTTTCAAGGCGACGATGGTGAAAACGCCTGGATCTATTTCACCTGGAGCAAGCCTGATGGCAATAACAGCCGCTCAGCGCTATCGCGGGTAAAATGGCAGGGCAACCAGTTGGGTGACGTAGAACACCTATTCGAGCAAGATCGCGCCTCAGCGCCTGGGCGCCATTATGGTTCGCGGCTGGCATGGCTACCCGATGGCACACTGCTAATGAGCATCGGCGACCGTGGCCGCGAGCCACCGCGTGCCCAAGCAAGCGACGACCATGCGGGTTCTACGCTGCGCCTTACCGACACCGGCGGCGTGCCAGACGACAACCCTTTTGTAGATGATGACGCCACCTTGGATGAAATCTACTCCATGGGTAACCGCAACATTCAAGGCATGACGGTGTTGCGCAACGGCCAAGCCTGGGCAACGGAACACGGCCCGCGCACTGGCGATGAATTGAACCATATCCAGGCCGGCAATAATTATGGCTGGCCCGATGTTAGCCAAGGCAATGATTACGCGACCAACCAACCCATTGGGGAAAAATCGCTGCCCGGCATGGTTGACCCGGTGTATGTCTTTGAAGGCCGGTTTGCGCCTTCCGGGCTTGCTGAAGTTACCAGTAGCGCCTTTAGCGCTTGGGATGGCAGCTTATTGGCCGGCGGGCTAGCCAGCGAGAAACTCCTCCGCCTGCGTATAGAAGATGGCGATATTGTGGAAGAAGAGCTGATCTTAAAGGGAGAAGTAGGCCGTATTAGAGATGTTCGCCAAGGCCCTGACGGTGCTGTTTACTTGCTGACGGATGCGCCACAAGGCGGCCTCTATCGCTTGCGCCCTGCCGGCCACCCATAGCGCTTAAGCTTTTTAAGCTCTTAAATTTCTTAAATCTCTTAAATCTCTTAATTTTTTATAAGCGTTTTTTTCTAAACTCAACGGACTAACACCACAATGGATGCCCCGTGCGATTACGCAATTTAATTATTCTAACGGTAATCGTGCCGCTGTTTGTCAGCCTGGTGGTGTTCAGTCTCGTCGCGATTAAATCCCTTGAAGACAACGTGCGCTCCAAACTACAAACGGAAGTCGACATTATTACCCGAGCGCTAAGCTCCTCGCTGAGCTACGCGGTAACGCCAGACAGCGATACACCGCTGGAAGAAGCCTTGCAGTCAGCATTCTCTTTTCACCGTATTTACGGGGCGTATGTGTTTGATACCGAGGGGCGCGAGATTTACGGGCTGGGCCTTGGTAAAGCCATTTTCAGCCGTGAAGAGATCCAGCAGGTCATTGAACGCGACAACTTATACAGCAATTACCGTCAGCATGAAGGTTGGAATTATTACTCAGCGTTAGCGCCTTTGCGTTCACAAGATGGCACGGTGTATGGCGTCCTGCAGGTTAATCGGCTCAATACCGGCATTGAGAACTACACAGGCTTTATCAGCATTGTGGCCGTCTTGGTGTTTGTAGTCGGCGCGGCCGGCATTGTGTTTAGCATTTGGTGGGGGTTTCGCCGCTATATTGAACGCCCGCTTGAACGCTTACTGCAGGTTATGCTGCTAGTAGAAGATGGCGATCGCAGC
Organism: Halomonas sp. 54_146; assembly: GCF_001507855.1. Lineage (GTDB taxonomy): Bacteria > Pseudomonadota > Gammaproteobacteria > Pseudomonadales > Halomonadaceae > Vreelandella. The sequence continues at coordinate 102,391 of NZ_LGEN01000002.1, read as the reverse complement.
CAGCGCGCCGCTGAAGATGGCCCCACCGAATACCGCCTGCTTGCCTCAGGTTTAAATGGCATGCTGGATGCGATGGCAGAAAAAGATAGCGAGATCGAAGATCGCCAGCGGCGCGAAATTGAGCTTGAAAAGCGCCTGCGTAAATCCAAGAAATTGGCCGAACTGGGTGTGCTAGCGGCAGGGGTTGCCCATGAAATCGGCGCACCGCTTACGGTGATTAATGGCCAAGCCCAGCGCCTTGCCCGGCGCGATGTAATTGGCGATGACGAACGCGCACGATTAGGGCGGATTCGCGGCGAAGTCGAACGTATCGTTGACATTGTGCGCCAGCTGATGGAATTAGGCCGCCAACATAACGTAGAGAAAGACGAACTGGCCCTTGATCAACTGATTAACAGCGCCAGCGAGCTGGTCGAAGAAGAGCTAGAGCCGCGCAATATCCGCTTAGCGATTGAGCTGCCGACGCCAACACCCCATTTACTGGCCAACGGCCAACAGCTGGTTCAGGTGCTCACCAATTTGCTGAGAAATGCCGCACAAGCCCCAAGCGTCAGCCGCATCCGCGTGCGCGCCCAACGGCATGAACATGAACTACTACTTTGGGTAGAAGATAACGGCACGGGAATCCCAAGCGCTCACCACCATCACGTGTTTGACCCCTTTTTCACCACCAAACCTGTCGGCCAAGGCAGCGGGCTGGGGCTTTCCATGGTGCATCGCATTATTAACGACCACGGCGGTACGATCGGCGTGTTTGACAGCGCTCTTGGCGGCGCAGGCTTTGAAATTACACTCCCCCTTTGTGAAACCGCACCCGCGTGAGGACAACCTTTGTGACCCATCAGGAACACCTTTTACCTTTATTGGTGGTGGAAGATGACGCCGCTATACGCGAGTTGTTAGAAGAAGAGCTGCAGGATGCCGGCTATTCAACACTTGGCGTACCCAGTGCGGAAGAGGCGATTGCCTTACTGAGCCATACCACCGTTTCACTGATTATCACCGACGTGCGCTTACCGGGCATGACAGGCATACAGCTGCTGCAACAGCTACGCCAATCAGGCAGTGACGTGGGCATTATTGTGATCACCGCGTTTGGCACTATTGACCAGGCCGTTGAGGCGTTAAAACGAGGTGCCGATGACTTCTTAACCAAGCCACTCGACCTTGATGCCATTCGCGAGGCCGTGTTTCGGGTGCTTGAGCGCCAGCGTTTGGCGGTTTTCCACGACACGGATATCAATCATTTCCACGGCATCGTGGGTAAAAGCCCGGTGATGCAGGCGCTGTTTCATGATGCCTCTCGGCTGGCCAAAAGCGACGCCCCGATTTTGATCCTAGGCGAAAGCGGAACGGGCAAAGAGCTGCTGGCCCGCGCTATTCATCAGGAAAGCCTTCGTCACGACCAGCCTTTTGTCGCGGTGAACTGCGCGAGCATTCCCGCCGACCTGATGGAAAGTGAATTCTTTGGCCATGTAAAAGGCGCGTTTACCGGCGCTAGTGAAGCCCGCAAAGGGCTATTTCATAGCGCCCAGGGCGGCAGCCTGTTTCTAGATGAAATTGGTGAGATGCCGGTTAATCTTCAGGCTAAGCTGCTGCGAGCGCTGCAGGAAAAAACCGTTCGCCCGGTGGGCGGCGAGCGCGAAGAACCGGTGGATGTGCGCATCATTGCCGCGACCCATCGCAACCTTGAAAAAGAAATAGAGCAAGCCAATTTTCGCAGCGACCTTTTCTACCGCTTGGAAACGTTCTCGCTACGTATACCGCCATTACGCGAACGCGGCACCGATATTGAGCACTTGGTTTTTGCGCTTATCGACAAACACGCCGAAGCTCAGGGCAAGCAAATCGAGCAAATTGAGCCAGAAGCATTTAATAGCCTGTTGAACTACGCCTACCCCGGTAACGTTCGCGAGCTAGAAAACGCCATTATGCGCGCGGTGACGTTGAGCGAGGATGGCTTGCTCAGCCATAAAGACTTACCCGAACGGCTGCGTGAACAGCCTATTTTGGCAGCCGGAACCACACTGGCACCGACGCTAAGCGGCGACGTGCTCCCAGGCACTCAAATGCCAGCACCGGCTCCTGTCCGCTGGCCCAGCTTGGAAGAAGTCGAAAGGCGCTATATTAATAAGGTGTTAGAGGCAACCGGTGGCAACAAGCGACGCACGGCAGAGCTATTGGGGATTGCCCGCAGGACGCTCTACCGCCGCTTAGAAGATAATGAAGATTAGAAGATAACGAAGAATAGCCAATGCGACGCTGCTAAATCGCGAAACGGCAACCTACCAAGCAGGTGAATCGCCTATCAAACAGGCAAAAAAACCCCCGCAGGCGCGAAAGGATAGTAAATCGTGTGGAGCAGCTGCAGGGAACAAACAGCTGAGGTGATTTACTATCGTAGGGAGCGGTACATCATCACTGCTGAATCACTACTGGCTAGTCGAATTCTCTTCGTCTTCCACGCCGGGCATTGGTTCCATACCTTCACCGAACTCAGCGTCGTCTTCTGAGTTCATCGTGCCTTCTGCAGGCTCGTCCATGGTGTTTTCAGGCATCGTACCTTCAGACATCGTGCCTTCGGATGCAGGGTTTTCGTTTAGCCCAGGGTCCTGATCCATCGCAGGCTCTTCATTCATATTCATACTCGGTTCTGGCTGAGCCGTCGCATCTTGTTCCAGCGGTGCGGGCTCTTCAGCAGGCGGTAGAGCAGCGTCGTCATCGGTATCACCGCAACCGGCTAACACAATCACACTGGCGGCCGTCGCCATCATGCACAGGGTTAACCACTGGGGGCGCTTGCTATTTTCCTTGCTCTCAACGTGATCAGATTGCTTATCCATCATATTCATCTCCAATGCTGACACCATGTATTAGCTATTTAGCAAAAGCTTAAACATCGACTATTTAAATAAAAACCCGCTATTACAAAAGGGCTAGATAAAAGGGCTAGATAAAAAGGGAAATTCGTTATCTATATCTACATCCCTATCTACATCCCTATCTACATCCATATCTACATCCATATCTACATCCATATCTACATCCATATCTACATCCATATCTGCAAACCAATATATTTGTGAACTAATGCATCCGAAAAATAATACAAATATTGCGCCAATATCCTTAAATAGTAAAAATAATTAATATAAATCAATATCTTAACTATTTGCATTTATTTGAGATTAGCTACAACACCCGCCGCAGGTGGGTGAAAAATGGCACATGTAGCGTTAACCGCCCCTGCTGCCGCGGGCTCGTTGTGACACATAGACCCTACTTATGTATAATAATTTATAATCAATTACCCCCTTCAAGTTGTTCATTATTTATGGATGGCTAATTCTTTATGGCTAGCGCTGTGCCGCTGTCCTTACCGTCAGTCACGGCACACGGCTACGCTGTTTAACAAAAAGGCATCGCCGATGGATGAAACACGACCCGTCAAAATCAAGGTGCGCGGCTTAAGCAAAGTCTTTGGCAAGCACCCCAAAAAAGCCATTGAGCTTCGCAACCAGGGCATGAAGCGCCCTGAAATTCTGGAAAAAACGGGCCAGACGCTGGGACTCTCGAATATTTCGTTTGATGTTTATGAAGGCGAACTGCTGGTCATTATGGGGCTATCGGGGTCGGGCAAATCGACCTTGATTCGCTGCCTTAACCGTCTGATTGACACCACCGAAGGTGAAATCATCATCGACGGTGAAAACATTCCGACGCTTAACGAAAAAGCGTTGCTGGAGTGTCGCCGCCGCCATTTCTCCATGGTGTTTCAGAACTTTGCGCTATTTCCGCACCGTACTGTCCAGCAAAACGCCGAGTTTGGCTTGGAGATTCGTGGCGTAGAGAAAACTGAGCGACACAAAATTGCTCATGATGCGCTGAAGCAGGTAGGCCTGGAGGGCTGGGAAGACGCCTACCCCAACCAGCTTTCCGGCGGTATGCAGCAGCGCGTTGGCTTAGCCCGCGCACTGGCCAACGACGCCACCGTGCTGTTAATGGATGAAGCCTTCTCGGCGCTTGATCCATTAATTCGCAAAGACATGCAGCAGGAGCTTTTGCAGCTGCAGTCTAAAATGAAAAAAACCACCGTATTTATCACCCATGATTTGGATGAGGCGCTCAATATTGGCGACCGCATCGTACTGCTTAAAGATGGTGAAGTGGTGCAGATCGGTACGCCGGAAGAAATTCTTACGAAACCAGCCGATGACTACGTGCGGCGCTTTATAGAAGGGGTCGACCGGGCGCGCATTTTGACCGCCGAGAGCGCCATGCGCCCGCTGCGCACCACCGCCCGAGACAGCGATGGCCCACGCACCGCCCTGCACCGCATGCGCGACCACAGTATCGATTCTATTTATGTGGTCGACCGCGACCGTCGCTTGCTTGGTTTGCTTGAAGCTGACGCTGCCAGCCGCGCCATTGAAGACGGTGCCAGCTCAATTACGGGCTATTTAACCCAAGACTTCCACAAAGTCGCGCTGGACGAGCCGCTGCATAACCTGTTCGCCATGTTTAGTGAAAAAAGCTTCCCGATTGCCGTTACTGATCAGCAAGAGCAGCTGCTTGGCGTTGTGGTGAAAGGTGCCGTACTCGATGAACTGGCAAGAGCAGGAGAACAATAATGGAAATCCCACGCATCCCGCTAGGCAATTGGATTGAAAGCGGCCTGACTTGGTTGACCAGCGAATACTCAGGCGTTACCCGCGCCATTTCGCGCTTCACTCAAACCGGCATTGAAGTGCTAAACGACAGCTTAATGTGGCTGCCCACCTGGGCGCTGCTGGGGTTGATCGCCCTGCTTTGCTGGAAATTGGCAGGCGTGCGCTTAGCGATTGGCGCCGTGGCCGGTTTGGCGTTGATTTGGAACCTGGGCCTTTGGGACCCGATGATTGAGACACTGACGCTGGTGGTCTTCGCTACCCTAGTGGCCGTGGTCATCGCGCTACCCGTGGGCATTGCCGCGGCGTTATCCAATCGGCTTTACCGGGTCATTATGCCGATTCTGGACTTTATGCAGACCATGCCGGCGTTCGTTTATTTGATTCCCGCTATTCCATTTTTCGGCATTGGCTCGGTCTCGGCGATTTTTGCGACCGTTATCTTCTCGATGCCGCCGGCCATTCGCTTTACCACGCTGGGCATTCGCCAAGTACCGGTGGAGCTCATCGAGGCCGCCGATGCCTACGGCGCTACCCGTTCTCAAAAGCTCTTTAAAGTGCAGCTACCGCTCTCACTACCCACGGTAATGGCTGGCATTAACCAGACCATCATGCTTGCCCTCTCCATGGTGGTGATCGCCGCCATGATTGGTGCTGATGGTTTGGGCAGCGAAGTATGGCGCGCTATTCAACGCCTGCGCCCCGGCGACGGTTTTGAAGCCGGTATTGCGGTGGTCATCCTGGCGATGCTGCTTGACCGCCTAACGCAGTCGATCAGAAGAACGCGTCAGTAAGACAAAACGCGGGCTGCGTTGAGCCATGCGCTTGCTATGTCGCTTGTTGCTCATCATGCTGTATTAGGCAGCTGATAGACGATGCACTAGATGTCTATCTCCAAGCAGTAAATGTCTATACCCAAGCAGTAAAGAGCTACACCCAAGCATTAACATTTTGTACCAAGGGAGAAAGTGAATGAAACATCGCACCATGAACCTCCGTATCCGCCTTGCCTCACTGGCACTGTTAACGGGCGCTGGCGTTGCCATCAGCAGCGCAGCGCTGGCCGAAGAAGACAAAGGCACCATTAACTTGGCCTATGTGGAATGGTCTTCAGAAGTTGCCTCTACCAACGTGATTGCCGCGGCACTAGAGCAAGCAGGCTATGAGGTTGACCTGACTTCACTTTCTGCAGCCGCCATGTTCCAAGCGCTTTCCACTGGCGATGCAGACGCCATCGTTGCGGCCTGGCTGCCAACTACCCACGCCGATTACATGGAGCGCGTGGGCGGTAACACTGAAGACCTCGGCGTCAACCTGGACGGCACCAAACTGGGCCTCGTTGTTCCTGCCTACACCGACGTTGACTCGATTGCTGACCTTAACGATAACGCCGACAGCTTTAATGGCGAGATCATCGGTATTGACCCCGGTGCAGGCCTGATGGCGCTCTCCGAAGAGGTTGTGGATACCTATGACCTTGAGCTGAACCTGCGTAGCGGTAGCGGTGCCACCATGACAGCGGCGCTTTCCAGCGCGATCAACAATGAAGAAGATATTGTGGTTACCGCCTGGACCCCCCACTGGATGTTTGCCCGCTTTGACCTTAAATACCTAGATGACCCTGAAAACGTCTATGGTGGCGCGGAGCAAATCCATACCGTCGTTCGCCAAGGCCTGAAAGATGACATGCCGGAAGCCTATGCGATTCTGGATGCTTTCGAATGGACGCCAGAGCAAATGGGTGAGGTCATGCTCATGAACCAGGAAGATGGCAGCGACCCCTACGAGAACGCCAAGCAGTGGGTTGAAGATAACCAGGACACCGTTGAACAGTGGCTCGGTAGCTAAAACAAACGCCCTGCGCAGTAACGGTAACAGGGGGCTTCGGCCCTCTGTTATCGTTTCAAGTGCTGTTTTTAAAGACTGCTTTAAGCACCGTTTTGAAAACGCAAAAAATCATTCACATTACGTTGAATGCTGTCTCAATAAGTTTGTTATTGTGAGCGCCTTAATGCGTGCCAGGTAATGCTGGTTGATCACCACATTCTGGTTTCTGTTCAACATTTTTGATCGACACTTGTGATCGAAAAAGAGAGGCTCCTGTGGCTAACCACGACGCTAATCATCCCCCTAAAGAGCCAGCCTCTGAGGGGATACCCGCCCCAGAGGGTGCGGCCAATCTGATTGACACCGATTACGTTATCGGCCAAGACAACATCACCACCAACACGATGGGCGTTAACCTTGATCTACACGGCAAGGTATTTACCATTTCGGCTATCGTGGTGTTGCTGTTCGTCATCCTAACGCTGGCGTTGCAAGATACGATCGCGCCTATTTATGACGCTATTTTCAGCTTTTTGACCGGCAATTTGGCGTGGTTCTTTATTTTAGCGGCCAATATATTCGTTATCTTATGCATCGGCCTGATTTTCTCCCCTTTAGGTAAAATCCGCATTGGTGGCGCTGATGCCAAGCCTGATTTTACCTATGTAGGGTGGTTTTCAATGCTGTTTGCCGCGGGCATGGGCATTGGCCTGATGTTCTTCGGCGTCAACGAGCCGCTTACCCACTTTGGCACCTCCTTTGACGGCGGCAGCTGGGCACCGCTGGCCGGCGCGGAAGGCGACGCCGCCGGTGCAGCGGCGCTAGGCATGGCGGCGACTATTTTCCATTGGGGCTTACACCCTTGGGCGATTTACGCGGTCGTTGCGCTTTCGTTAGCGCTGTTTTCGTTTAATAAGGGCTTACCGCTCTCCATGCGTTCGGTTTTCTACCCCATTTTGGGTGAGCGCGTATGGGGCTGGCCGGGGCACCTAATTGATATTCTCGCGGTCTTTGCCACGCTGTTTGGTTTGGCCACCTCACTGGGGCTAGGGGCAACACAGGCCTCCGCAGGTTTAAGCTACCTGTTCGGCGCACCAGAGAGTGATGTCACCATGATCTTATTGATCATCGGTATCACCATCATCGCCATTGGCTCAATTTTAGCCGGTGTCGATAAAGGCGTGCAGCTGCTTTCCAAGATCAACATCGCCATGGCGGCGCTGCTGCTGTTCTTTGTGATCGCGGTGGGCCCAACGCTGCTTATTGTCACGGGCTTCTTTGAAAACCTGCTGAGCTATGTGGTTCACCTGCCTGCGTTAGCGAACCCATTTGGCCGTGAAGATGCTAACTTCAGCCAAGGCTGGACAGCCTTCTACTGGGCGTGGTGGATTTCCTGGTCTCCGTATGTCGGTATGTTTATCGCCCGGGTATCCCGTGGCCGCACCGTGCGCGAGTTCCTGGTATCAGTGCTGCTGGTGCCGTCGGTTGTATCGGTTCTGTGGATGACCACTTTTGGCGGCACGGCAATTGATCAGTATGTGAGCCAAGGTATTGAGGCCGTGCGTGAAGCCGGCGTTGACCTGCAGCTCTTCATCATGCTGGAACAGCTGCCGCTGTCACAAATCACCTCGTTCATCGCTATCTTGCTGGTCATCATCTTCTTTGTTACGTCTTCTGACTCAGGCTCGCTGGTGATCGATTCGATTACCGCGGGCGGTAAAGTAGATGCACCCAAGCCACAGCGCGTGTTCTGGGCGATTATTGAAGGCGCTATTGCGATTGCACTCTTGCTGGGCGGTGGCCTGACGGCGCTGCAAACCATGGCCGTTTCTACGGGCTTCCCGTTCACGATCATCTTGCTAGTGGCTTGCTATGCCATTATTAAAGGGTTGATGAGCGAACCAAAAGTGGCCTAAGGCTTCGTTAAGCTTCGCTAGTAAGCAAACGGGCAACAGCAAGCAAAACGGGCAACCCCATGGGTTGCCCGTTTTTTGTGGCTAGTTTTTTGTGAACCGTTTTTAGCACCAGATATCTTTCAATGGCGTGTCCGGCCGGTAGTGGGTCGCAATTTGCGCCTGTAGCAACTCGGCAGTTGCCAGTGCATCCACCAGCGCATGGTGGCCTTGATAGGCGGGTAAGCGATAACGCTCGCGGCTGGCGTGTAAACGTATGGAAACCGGTGGACGGCCAAGCCAACGCCGAAACCGCGCCCATAGCGATTGGCGGTGCAGCCGCGCTTCCAACGACATGGTATCAATCATCGGAAACAGCACCCCTTCCCCGCGGCGCGCTTTAACGGCCGCATCTAAAAAGGGTCGCTCAATATTACGAAAATGCACCACCACTAAACGTCCCGCTAACTGCATTAACAGCTCGTCCAGGATCTCGTCTAAATCTGGCGCTTGGGCGATTTCCGAGTGGGTAATGTGGTGATAAGCAATCGACGCTTCCGCCAGTGGTCGAGATGGGTTCACTACCCAATAACGCCGTTCGGCAAGCTTGATACGCTTTAATGTGAACGGCACCACGCCAATGCTGACCACCGCATGGCGCCGCTCATCCAGCCCGGTGGTTTCCATATCCAGCGCCACCATGGGCACCTCGGCAATGGGGGTTTCAGGGTCGGGCAGTGGCGTACTAAAAAATTGCTGGATGGCAGGATTAACCGCCTGCTGCGCGCGCTGGGCCATGTAGCCCTGCCAATCGGCTTGGATTATTTTTTGGCGTGGACGTATACCGTACATATTAGCGACCCTGCCGCTGAGCAGGCATTGGGTAGCGGAATTTCAAAAACTTCTGTGCGTTGCTCAGCACCTGGAAGGCATCTTTGAGGGTATGGCGCTCGCTATCAGCGACGTTTTCAGGCTCGATATTATTATCCGGCGGGCGATCTTCCTGTAGGTCAAACACTTGGTGGCGTATCCGCGACATGCATAAAAATTCAAACGCATAGCTCAGTTTGTCGCTCATGCCCGTCGCCAATAGCTGTGTCTTGCTGATGTCATTTAAGCGCTGAAAGGAGTTCTGCGCTTTGGAGCCGCAGGCCAAGGCATGAATACGCACCAAATCCACCATTGGCGCTGTGCCACGGCGTTTTAAGTTGATGGAGTTGTTGTGCTTGCCATCTTGCTCCATCACAAAGGTGCGAAAAAACCCCAGCGGTGGCGTGCGGTTTAAGGCATTACGCGCCATGGCGGCTAAAAACAGCGGTGATTTTGGCGCGGTGTCGGCAATCAAATCTTGCAGCGTTTCTACATAAAGGTCTTCGCCATAGCAGCTATCCAGGTCAAAGAAGATCGAGCTGTGCAGCAGCCTTTCCGGCGTGGGGTTGGCCATCCAATCCTGAAAATAGCGCTTCCACACCCGCAGCGGCTGGCGCCATTGAGTGTTAGTGGCCATTACATCGCCTTTGCAGTAGGTATACCCACAGGCGTCTAGGCCATCGCTGACTATTTTCGCCAGCGCGTAAAAGTAATCATCGTGCTGCTCGGGAACAAAATCATCGGAAAGGATTAGCGCATTATCCTGGTCGGTGACAATGCTCTGCTCATTGCGCGCCATGGAGCCGTTGACCATAAAACAGTAAGGCACTGGCGGCGGGCCAAGCTCCGCTTCGGCTATTTCCAACAGCCGGCGGGTAAAGCTGCGCCCGATGGTGGAAAGCGCGCTGCCCACCATCTGTGAGTTAGCGCCTTCTTGCACCATACGCACAAACGCCGCCCGCACATCCGGCGCTAAACGGGCAAGCCCTTGGGCGCTGGATTGGTTAAAGATATTACTGACCAGATAAAGGCCGCTGTGGGTTTCGTAGCGGATAATGTCAGACAGATGCACCACGCCAACCGGGCGTTGCCGGTACAGCACGGGCAAATGGTGCACGTTACTGCGTAGCATCGTCAGCATGGCTTCGTAGACAGAGGCATCTGATTGAACCGTAATTAGCCGTGAAGAGGTAACCTCGCCTACCGGTGTTTGTGGCGAAAGCCCTTCTGCCACTATTCGGGTACGAAAATCACTGTCGGTTAAAATCCCGCACATCTGCCAGGTTTGGCCTTCACTGTCTTTAAAGCTGAAGCGCGGATTATCGCTGCCCTCTTTGATGACCAGCAGCGCCGAGGCTTGGGCGTCACTCATTTGCTGCGCGGCCAGCTGCACACTGGTCGTGGCTTCAACCATTACCGGGTAACGGGTAAGCAGCTTGCGTATGCGGGTGACCATCATGTCGTTGGATTTTTTTTGCTGCTCGGCAACTGTTTCTAGCCGTGGCCGTTCAAGCTCTACAAAATCGGCAAAATGATCGTCTTCTTCACACAGCCGTTGGAACACCGCATTAGGGATAAAATAGATTAAGGTATCTTCTATCGCCTGGGCGGGAAAACGCACTTTATGGTTACGCAACAGGCTGAAATGGCCAAAAATATCGCCCTCCCCCAAGCGGTTATATAATTCCCCCTGGCTGCGATAAACCTCCACGGCACCGCTGCGTATATAGCAAAGATCGTTCAGGGTTTCGTTGAGCTCTAAAATACTGCTGCCCGTTTTGAAGTAGCTGACTTCTACCTGCTCGGCAATAGCGTCCAGAAGATCATCTGAGAGGCCATCAAAAGGGGGAAAGCGCCCCATATGCTGGCGTATTTCTAATAGCTCAACGTCCACGGGGCCTCCTAGGCGTTACGATCATGCGCGGTGATATACACAGTGAATTGTGTAGGGGCGGCTATGCGACGTAAACCCCAGCGGCATAATAAAAACGGCGCTTAACATAAAGCCCATAAAAAACCATAAAAAAAGCCCGGCGCTTACTGCACCGGGCTTTTAGTGGTCACAACTAATCTACAACGATAGGCTTATGACGGGTTAGCCATTTCCTGCACACGCTGCATCATCTCTGGGTCTTGCTGAATAGATTGACCAATAGCGTTGAAGGTATCAACATCTAGGCCGCTGTCTTCGACCACTTCAATCATGCGGTCGTTAGCTTCGGTGCGCACTTCCTGCTGCGCTGATTCATCTTCCGCTTCCTGCAGACGCTGAGTGTATTCTTGAGAAATAACAGCGATTTCTTGAGAAGCATCGGCAAACTGCTGGAGTTGTTCGTCAGAAAAATCCTGGGCAGGGGCTTGCTGGGTAGCCATTGGATCTTGTGCGGGTTCTTGTGTTTGCTGAGCGTGGGCAGTCGCCGTCATCAGACCAGTAGCAAGTAGCGCAGCAGAGAACAGGGCAGTTAATCGTTGCATAGTAAGAAACCTCGGTGATGCATTGTGAATGTGCCCACTGTGACGTGCTGGTTTCAAGCAGGTTCAATTAAATATGTAACGAACAGTAACAAAAAGAACGTTATGTATAAGAAAATAAATAAAACACTCAACCACGGGAATGACATGCCAAGTTTATTCAACAAGTTACGTTCTGATGATCTATCGTCTGTCGGGCTGGCCATTATGCCCGTACTTTTTGTTCTACTGTGGAGTACAGGCTTTATAGGTGCCAAATTCGGCTTGCCTTTCGCTGAGCCTTTCACGTTTTTGTTTATTCGTTTTGTATCCACGCTATTGCTGCTAATTCCGTTAGTGTTAGTGATGCGTATTCCTTGGCCTACCTCGCCAACGTTATGGACACACATCGCCATATCGGGTTTTTTAGTTCACGGTGCCTACTTGGGTGGTGTCTTTTATGGCATTTACCTAGGCATGCCCGCCGGGCTTGCAGCACTGCTGGTTGGCCTTCAGCCGTTACTCACGGCGGCTTTTGCCGGGCCCTTATTAGGTGAGCAGCTTTCCTGGCGCCAATGGGTGGGGCTAGGCTTGGGGCTTATCGGGATTAGCCTGGTGCTCGGCAGCAAACTAGAGATTGGCGAATCGCTTTTTGATGGCTTTGGGATCAGTGCGCTGCTCAGCGTCACCGCCGCTTTGATAGGCATCTCATTGGGCACGCTGTATCAGAAGCGGTATTGTACGAGTATGCCGCTGCTTTCCGGGGCGGTTATTCAGTATTTGGCGGCGGGTGCGCTACTGGGCAGCGGGGCGTTGCTGTTTGAAACCCGCCAGGTGGAATGGAGCAGTACGTTTATACTCACACTTGGCTGGCTGGTGTTGATTCTCTCAATTGCTGCCATCCTGTTACTCATGGCCTTGATTAAAAAGGGGGAGGCCTCGCGTGTTGCGAGTCTTTTTTATCTTGTGCCACCGGTTACTGCGCTGCAAGCGTGGTGGCTGTTTGATGAACGCCTTCCCCTACTAGGGCTTGCAGGAATGTTAGTCACCATCATCGGCGTGGTGATGGCGATCAAACGGTAACGATAAACATGTCGTTAACCAAAGAGTTATAGCTAATCAAAATTTTATACCAGGGCTTGGATAACTATGTCTGCACAACACCACTGTGCCAGGGTAAACGGACGCTGTAATCGCTGCGATTCCCCGGTGCCTTTTGCGTTTACCATAGCATTTCAACCGATCGTCAATGTTAGCCAGCGACGAATTATCTATTACGAGGCGTTGGTACGCGGCCCTGGTGGGGAATCGGCTTTTTCAATACTGGAACAGGTGACTGATGATTTGCTCTACCAGTTTGACCAGGCGTGCCGCATTAGGGCGATTGAGCTTGCAAGTGAACTGGGGATGCAGGAACGGCTCTCTATCAACTTTTTACCCAACGCGGTCTACGAGCCTAAAGCCTGCATTCAAGCCACGCTTGAGACGGCACACCGAGTGGGCTTTCCGACCGACCGGTTAAATTTTGAAATTACTGAAACCGAGCGGGTCAAGGACCGCGCGCATATGCGCACTATTATTGAGAGCTACCGCGAAATGGGTTTTACCACCTCGCTGGATGACTTTGGTAATGGCTATGCCAACCTTGATCTATTGACCGACCTACGGCCCGACACACTTAAGATTGATCGCGAGCTGGTGATGCAGTGCGATAGCGACGAACGCCGCCAGGCTATCTTGCGCAGCTTAGTGGCACTCGCAAACACCCTAGGCACGCAGTTAATCGCCGAAGGCGTTGAAACCCGGGAGGAGTCACGCTGCCTGCTGGCGCTAGGCATTCCTGCTCAACAGGGCTACTACTTCTCTTACCCGAATTTAGAAGCACTGGCCGTGATTGACGACGCTAAATACGATTAGCCAATGGAGTAAAGCTGGCGGCTAGGGCTATTACAAACTACAGCTGCTCTAAATAACCAGCGCCGCCTAAGTTGCGCATTTGCTGGCGTATCCACTGGCTACGCCGCTCCACTTGAGCGTCAGGGCGGGCAGCGCTGCGCGTTCGCGGGCTGGGTAAAATGGCCGCCAGCAGGCTTGCCTGCCGTTCGGTAAGGGCATTCGAGGAAACCCCAAAGTAATGCTGGGAAGCCGCTTCCAAGCCAAACACGCCGCTATCCCATTCGGCTACGTTCAAGTAAACCTCAAGAATACGCTGCTTATTCCATAACGTTTCAATCAGCAGCGTAAACCACACCTCTAAGCCTTTTCGGGTCCAGCTGCGGCCTGTCCATAGAAAAACGTTCTTCGCCGTTTGCTGGCTTAGCGTGCTGGCACCGCGCAGCTGCCCGCCGTCTCGGCTGGCCTGCCACGCGCGCCGCAATTCGACAAAATCAAACCCCCGGTGGTGGGGAAAGCGCTGATCCTCTGCCGCAATCACTGCCAGCTTGGCGTTGTCAGAAAGCGAATCCCAGCTGCGCCACTGGCGCTGAATATCAATCGGCTCACTGTGAACCCAACTCTGTATTTTGCGTTCGACCATCACCATGGAACCGGGCGGTGGAACAAAACGAAACAGCACGACCAGCGCCACCGAAAGGAGTACAAACGCAAACACGCCACGCCATATAAAACGCCATAGTAGACGTATGAAACGGCGCAGCGAGCGATTGAGCATCCAGTTATCCTTAACGCTTCATGAGATGGTCTGCATGATAGCGCAGATGGTCCTCAATGAACGAGGCAATAAAGAAGTAGCTGTGGTCGTAACCCGGCTGGCGGCGCAGCGTTAAAGGATGGTCGTGCTGTTCACAAACGGCTTCTAAACGCTCTGGCGTGAGCTGCTCTTCCAGGAATTGATCCGCTTCGCCCTGGTCAATAAACAGGCGCTGGCGGGAAGCGCCGTTGGCCACCAATTCGCAGGCATCATACTGACGCCAGCGCGACTGATCGTCACCGAGATAAGCCGTAAAGGCTTGCTGGCCCCACGGGCAATTCATCGGGTTCACCACCGGCGCAAAGGCTGACACCGAGCGGAAACGCCCCGGATGACGCAGCGCCATAATCAGCGCGCCGTGCCCGCCCATTGAGTGGCCGCTAATGGATTCGCGCCCGTTGACCGGAAAGTGCTGGCGAACCACAGAAGGCAGTTCCTCGATCACATAGTCGTACATGCGGTAATGAGGCTTCCACGGCGATTCGGTGGCGTTGACGTAAAACCCAGCCCCAGAGCCTAAATCAAAGCGTTCGTGTTCGCCGGGTAAATCCGTGCCCCGTGGGCTGGTGTCCGGGCAAACAATCGCGATGCCAAGCTCAGCTGCCAAGCGGTGAGCACCTGCTTTCTGCATGAAGTTTTCGTCATTACAGGTCAGCCCAGAAAGCCACCAAAGCAGCGGTACGCGCTCGTTTTCTGCCTGGGGTGGCAGGTAAACGGCGAAGATCATGTCGCAGTCCAGCGCACGGGAGTAGTGGCGGTAGCGTTTATGCCAGCCACCGAAACTACGGTTAGCAGACACCAGTTCTAACGTTTCACTCATGCTCATGGGCAGGTTCCTTTAAATGCAGCAAACGCGGCAGGTCACCCCACCGCGTTTTAAACGCGCTATATCATCTCAACAATGATGATACTCAGTAATGCAGCACGGTACGAATGCTCTTACCCGCATGCAGCAAATCAAACGCTTCGTTGATTTTCTCAAACGGCATATCGTGGGTGATGAAATCGTCGATATTAATTTCACCGTTCATATAACGGTCAACGTAGCCCGGCAGTTCGCTGCGCCCTTTAACGCCACCAAAGGCGGAGCCTTTCCAGACGCGGCCAGTCACCAGTTGGAACGGCCGCGTGGAGATCTCTTCACCCGCCCCGGCCACACCAATAATGATCGATTCGCCCCAGCCTTTGTGGCAGCACTCTAGCGCCGAACGCATCACATTGACGTTGCCGATACACTCAAAGGAGTAGTCGACGCCGCCATCGGTCATATCGACAATCACCTGCTGAATCGGATCTGAGTACTCTTTGGGGTTCACAAAGTCGGTGGCGCCAAACTGCTTGGCCAGCTCGAATTTATCGGCGTTAACGTCGATGGCAATAATCCGCCCTGCCTTGGCCATCACCGCACCCTGAATAACCGCCAGGCCAATAGCACCAAGGCCAAACACCGCCACCGTAGCGCCCGGCTCTACTTTAGCGGTGTTCAGCACCGCCCCAATACCGGTGGTTACACCGCAGCCTAGCAGGCAGATTTTATCCATCGGGGCTTCTTTAGAAACCACCGCCAGCGATACTTCCGGCAGCACGGTGTACTCGCTAAACGTGGAGGTGCCCATGTAGTGATGAAGCATTTTACCGTCTAGCGAAAAGCGCGAGGTGCCGTCAGGCATCAACCCTTTACCTTGCGTTGCGCGCACGCTGCCACACAGGTTGGTTTTACCCGAGAGGCAGAATTTACACTTGCCACATTCAGCGGTGTAAAGCGGAATCACATGGTCGCCTGGCTTAAGGCTAGTGACGCCCTCGCCTACTTCCTGCACCACGCCTGCGCCTTCATGGCCCAGCACCGCAGGAAAGTTACCCTCTGGATCAGCACCTGAGAGCGTGTAAGCATCGGTATGGCAAACGCTCGTAGCGGCCATTTTAACCAGCACTTCTCCCGCTTTTGGGCCTTCCACATCAATCTCAACCAGTTCTAGCGGCTTGCCTGCTTCTAATGCGACTGCTGCGCGTGACTTCATTAAGCTTGCTCCTTATTGCGTAAACGAATTGATTGCATGGACGAGCTAGTTTCTTGAACGAGCTAGTTGCGTTGAGTGCAGTGTAGGCCAGCTGGGCACTGTTGATAAAGCGGGATACACTCATAAGATTATTGCCACTGAGCAACAATCTGCTAACGCCAGGAGCCACCATGCAGCACTGGAGCCGTATTGAAGCGTTTGTTGAGGTGGTGCGTTTAGGCACCTTCTCCGCCGCTGCTCGCCACCTGAAGGTGTCGACCTCACATATTAGCCGCTTGGTCAGCCAGCTCGAAAACCAGTTGGGCGTGCAGTTGCTGTATCGCACCACCCGCCAGATCCGCTTAACCGATGCGGGCACTATTTACGTAGAACACTGCCGGCATCTGTTTGACGGACTGCGCGATGCCGAGCAGGCGATTAGCGCGCTACAGGCCAAACCTCACGGGCTGCTGAAGCTCACCTCGGCGACCACCTTTGGCGAGCGCTTTATCGCTCCGCTGGTGAATGACTTTCAGTGTTTGCATCCGCAGCTGGACGTGCACATGCACTTTACCAATCGCCCTGTTGAGCTGATTGAAGAAGGCTACGATATTGCCATTCGTATGGGCGTGCTGAAGGATTCAAGCTTAATCGCCAGACGCCTGTGCGAGCGCCGCGAATATATCGTCGGCTCACAAGGTTACTTTCGCCAAGCGCCGCGCCCGCACACCTTGGCAGAGCTTAGTCAACACCGCTGCCTGATTGGCTCGCGACCCAGCTGGCTGTTTGAAGTGAACGGCCAACGCCGCGAAGTGCGCGTAGAAGGTTGTTGGAGCGGCAATTCCGGCCCAGCGTTACTGGATGCGGCCCGCAAGGGGCTGGGCCTTGCGCAACTGCCGGATTACTACGTAGCCCCTTACTTGGCCAGCGGTGAGCTGGTAGCCGTGCTGGAGCCTTTTCAGCACCACGATACCGCCGTGTGGGCGGTTTACCCCCGCCACCGCCACCTGTCGCCCAAAATCCGCCAGCTAGTCGATTATCTCGTCGCCAATATTGCCAGCGTGTTACCCAATAACCCGCTGACCTAGCACTTGCTGACCTAGCACTTGCTGACCTAGCTTTGGTGAATTAGCTTTGATGAATTAGCTTTGATGAACTAGCTTTGATGAACTAGCACTCAATAGCATTAACGGCTAGCCCGCCCTTGGAAGTCTCTTTGTATTTATCCTGCATATCGCGGCCGGTATCGCGCATGGTACGGATCACTTTATCCAGCGATATAAAGTGCTCGCCGTCACCATGCATGGCCATACGCGCCGCATTAATGGCTTTGACGGAGGCAATCGCGTTGCGCTCAATGCAGGGTACTTGAACAAGCCCACCCACCGGGTCGCAGGTCAAACCAAGGTTGTGCTCCAGGCCAATCTCAGCGGCGTTTTCTACCTGACCCGGCGAGCCGCCCAGCACTTCGGCAAGCCCAGCGGCCGCCATCGCGCAAGCAGAGCCCACTTCGCCCTGGCAACCCACTTCCGCGCCGGAAATTGAAGCATTCTTTTTGCACAAAATGCCCACCGCCCCGGCGGTCAGCAGAAAGTCCACCACATCTGCCTCGCTGGCGTCGGGTTCAAACTTCAAGTAGTACGCCAATACCGCAGGCACAATGCCCGCCGCGCCGTTGGTGGGTGCGGTGACCATACGCCGCCCGGCAGCGTTCTCTTCATTCACCGCCAGCGCAAACACGTTAACCCAATCCATCACGGTAAAACTCGACACAATTAAGCGCTGATTTTCCGGCGGATGAAGCAACTGTTGATGAAGCAGCTGCGCACGACGGCGCACGTTGAGCCCGCCGGGCAAATGCCCCGTCGCGCGTAGGCCATTCTCAATGCTGTCGCTCATGGCGTGCCAAATAGTCAGCAGCGCTTCACGAATAGCCGCTTCGCTGCGCCAGGCTTTTTCGTTTTCAAGCATCAATTGGCTAATACGCAGCTGATGCTGCTGGCACAGGGCGAGCAGCTCGGCGGCTGTCTCGAAGGGGTAAGGCAGCTCAGTGGCGTCGTCGCCAACCTCGCCTTGGTCTGCCTTGGCTTGGTCTGCTTTAGATTGGTCGACATAAAAACCGCCGCCAAGAGAGTAAAACGTATTGGTCGCCACCAGCGCGTCATCGCAATAGGCGCTTAGCACCATGGCGTTAGGGTGAAACGGCAGGCAGGTATCATCCCACTGCACATCGTGATGCCGTGAAAAACTGATCGGCTGGCCATTGGCGAGCAGCAGCGGCTCACCCTCTTCCAGTTTTTCTAGCCGCGATGCAATCGTGTCTGGATCAATGCTTTCAGGCGCTTCGCCCATTAGCCCCATAATGACTGCCTGGTCGGTACCGTGCCCCACCCCGGTGGCAGCTAGTGACCCATGCAGCCTTATCACCAAGCGAGTAACGCTGGCGTCACCAAGCGCCAGGGCAAAATCGCGGGCTGCGCGCATCGGGCCCACCGTATGGGAGCTTGAGGGGCCAATGCCAATTCGGAAAAGATCAAACACACTAATAGCCATGCCTATCACGCCTCACAACGCTGTTATTACCTGCCTATTAGACACTTTGCAGCGCCGACGACCAAACGTCGAGTGATTAACCGCAAAACCGACGTGCCAACACATAAGTGTGACTATATAATGAACATTCACCCATGCATGTTTTAACATGCAAACAGCAACGCTGCTTACCCTCAAAGGATGTTGGTATGTCTCCTCCCCCTGCCTGGCCCATCGGATTTCAAACCATGTTAGTACGTGCCGTCCTTTACGTACTGTTTATTGGCGCGATAGCTCAAGGGGCCTATTTAGAAGCGCTATACCTTCCCACGGTGCGGTTTTCAGAGCTAGGCTTTACCGAACTCACCCAAACGCTAGTGCTGGCCACTTGCTGCGCCATGCTGATTTATATTCGCCAAGTACTTAAGGTCTGGCCAACCGTCACGCTACTTTTATTGGCCTTTGTGGCTGCCTCTTTAGTGCGTGAACAAGACTATTTTCTCGACAACTATGTCGCCAGACACACCTGGAAAGTACTGGTTGCACTCATTGTTATCCCATCGATTACGTGGGTAATCATTTATCGACGGCGCTTTCTGGAAGAGTTCACCCACTATAGCAATACCTTTGCCTTTGGTTTATTTACGGCTGGCGTGCTAACCACTTATATTTTTTCGCGCTTATATGGGCGGCAGGATTTTTGGCGCGCGGTGCTTCAAGAAAGCTATACGCGGGACTTTAAAAACGTCGCTGAAGAAGTGGTTGAGCTACTTGGTTACAGCTTAATTTTGATCGCCACCCTTGAACTCCTGCTGCTAGCAAGACGGGTCTACTTGGCCAGACAGTAGCACTTGGGGCAAATATTCGGTCATAAGACACACGTTTATCATCAAAAACATACGGTCATAAAAAAACATACCGATCATAAAAAAGCCCGCCGTTCAGAGAACGGCGGGCTTTTTACTTTCTATCTATCACTCACTATTTACTATCACTTACTAATTACTACTTACTACTTACTACTTACTACCACTCACTGCTTACGGCATTCACTCGTCAAGGAACGAGCGCAGCGGCTCAGAGCGGCTGGGGTGACGCAGCTTGCGCAGCGCTTTGGCTTCAATCTGACGAATCCGCTCACGCGTTACGTCAAACTGCTTGCCCACCTCTTCCAGCGTATGGTCGGTATTCATATCTATACCAAAGCGCATACGTAGTACCTTGGCTTCGCGGGCGGTCAAGCCACCTAGCACGTTGCGGGTGGCTTCGATCAAGCCTTCGCCGGTGGCCATATCGATGGGCAGCAGCATGGTGCCATCTTCGATAAAGTCGCCCAGGTGTGAATCATCATCGTCACCAATCGGCGTCTCCATGGAGATCGGCTCTTTGGCAATTTTGAGCACCTTGCGTACTTTGTCTTCCGGCATTTCCAAACGCTCGCCGAGCTCTTCCGGCGTCGGCTCGCGGCCCATTTCCTGCAGCATCTGGCGTGATACGCGATTGAGCTTGTTGATGGTCTCAATCATGTGCACCGGAATACGGATGGTGCGTGCCTGGTCGGCAATCGAACGGGTAATCGCCTGACGAATCCACCAGGTGGCGTAAGTCGAGAACTTATAGCCACGGCGATATTCGAACTTGTCGACCGCTTTCATCAAGCCGATGTTGCCTTCCTGAATCAAATCCAAGAACTGCAGGCCACGGTTGGTGTACTTCTTGGCAATCGAGATCACCAAGCGCAGGTTAGCCTCGACCATCTCTTTCTTGGCGCGGCGAGCTTTCGCCTCACCAATCGAGAGCTTGCGATTCACCTCTTTAAGGTCGGCAACTGAAAGCTGCACCATGTCCTCTTCAAAGGCGATCTTGCGCTGAGCGCGGGCAATATCGGCGCGCAGCGGCTCTAAGCGGTCAGCGTACTTGCTCTGCGCTGCCTGGAAATCATCCAGCCAGGTTTTACGCGACTCGTTGCCAGGGAACGACTTGATAAACGTTTTACGCGGCACCTTGGCTTTTTTCACGCACAGCTGCATGACCGCTTTTTCTTGGGCGCGCACCTGCTCAACGCTGATACGCACTTGGCCAACAAGGCGCTCAAAGTGCTTGGGTACCAGTTTGATCGGCGAGAACAGTACCGCTAAACGGGTCTGCTCAGCCTTAAGTTCGGCGCTGCCGCGGCCATATTTAGCGAATGCCGCTTCCACCAAGGCATTTTGCTCACGAATCTGCTCGAAACGCGCCCGCGCCTCTTCGGGGTCCGGGCCGCCTTCGGTCGCCGTGGAATCTTCGTCCTCATCGTCGCCGTCGCTTTCAACGTCGTCGTCAATGTCAGCTTCGGGTTCCGGCTCCGGCACTTCCGCTTCGGCAACGCCGGGGATGCCTTCATCGGGGTCGATAAAACCAGAAAACAGATCCGACAGGCGCCCAGGCGCTTCTTCATCCTGGGTAGCGTCGTAGGCGTCCAGAATAGACGCGACGGCACCCGGCAAATAGGCCAGAGACGACATCACTTCACGGGTGCCCTCTTCGATCCGCTTGGCGATTTCAATTTCGCCTTCACGGGTCAGAAGTTCAACCGTGCCCATTTCACGCATGTACATGCGTACCGGGTCAGTGGTGCGGCCTACATCGCTTTCCACGGCGGCAAGGGCCGCAACGGCCTCTTCCGCAGCGGACTCGTCCGTGGAGTGATCCGACATCATCAAAGTGTCTTCATCTGGCGCTTCTTCAACGACACTAATACCCATGTCGTTAATCATGCCAATGATGTCTTCCACTTGATCCGGGTCGGCGATATCCTCAGGTAGATGGTCGTTGACCTCGGCATAGGTCAGGTAGCCCTGTTCCTTGCCTCGTGCGATCAACTCCTTCAGACGTGACTGCTGCTGCGCATTTCCAGCCATAGAAACCCTATCTCGACGAAGAAGAATGAAACACCTGGTGCGCTGAATCGATTAAACTCAACAAGCCGAACAGTATAGCGTAATTTGCCGGAATTTTTCCAGCATGACGTATTTGCGCGGTCATTCAGGTGTGTTAGGTTGTCCGGTTAGGCCAGCGCTAGGTGGCTGACCTGGACGACTTATTTGGTGCTAAAACGGCAGGAATTCAACCCCATCGTCCAAAACACCGCCTTATTGGCGCTGTGCAAGCTTCATTACTAGGCTTGCCAGGCGCTGGCGCTGCTCCTTGTCTAACTTCTGCCCGGCGCGCTCCTGCGCCAGCAACGCCGCGTACTCCTCTTGGGGAGAACGCTGACGCTGAACGTACTGCAAATGTTCCACCAAGCCGTTCAGCTCCGCTTCCCGATCTGCCTTTGGAATCAACAGTTCGCGCTTGGCGAAAACCGCCAACGCCTGCCCCTGCTGGCTGCCTTGAAAATGCGCCAGCAACACTTGCGGGCTGCGGTAGCGCCCCGCCTTGAGCAGTGCGATCAGCTCTCGGCATAGCGGCGCATCGTCATCTTCCGGCAACCATTCCAAATGATCAGGCAGCGCGGCTACCAAGCCAGGCTCATGTAGTAACAGCTGCACAATACGCCCAACGGGGGAAAGCGCCTGAGAGCGAGTGCGTGACGACGGGTAAGACGCCGTTTGCACGGCAACCGGCGACGGCGATTCGCTTTCAAACGGCTCAACCTGACGCTGCGCTGCCTGGGCGCGCTTTTCGAGCAGCACTTTTAGCTGCTGCTGCGCTAACCCACTGCGCTGCGCCAATGATTCCAACAATAGCGATTTGAGCATGCCATCAGGCACTTTGTTCAATGCCTCAAGCACCTGGCTGGCGAACCGCTCGCGGCCTTCCACGGTATTTAAGTCGCGCCCTTGAGCCGCTTGCTCGAACAAAAACTCCGACAGCGGCATGGCGCAGGTCACACGATCCTGAAATGCCTGAGTGCCTTCTCGGCGCACGAGCGAATCAGGATCATCACCTTCAGGCAAAAACAGAAAGCGCGCTTCACGGCCATCAATCATTTGCGGCAGTGCGGTTTCCAACGCCCGACTCGCCGCTTGCCTGCCCGCTCGGTCACCGTCAAAACAGAACACCACACGGCTAACCAACCGAAACAGCCGCGTCAAATGGTCTTCCGTGGTGGCGGTTCCCAGCGTAGCCACGGCGTTATGAATGCCGTATTGAGCCAGCGCCACGACATCCATATACCCTTCTACGATCACCAGCTGCTCAAGCTTGCTGGATGCTTGGCGAGCCTCATACAGGCCGTAAAGTTCACGCCCTTTATGAAACACCGGCGTTTCCGGCGAGTTGAGGTATTTGGGCTGATCATCACCCATTACCCGGCCGCCGAAAGCAATCGTGCGCCCGCGCAAATCGCGGATGGGGAACATTACCCGATCGCGAAAACGGTCATAGGTACGCCCGGTATCTTCACGGTGAATCAGCAGGCCGTACTCCACCTGCACCGGTTCACCAATACCGCGCGCGCCAAGATGCTGTTTTAGCGCTTCCCAGCCCGCTGGAGCATAGCCAATGCCATAGGTTTTGATCACCTCATCAGAGAGCCCACGAGCCGATAAATAACGCTGGGCAGGCTGGCCTTCCTGCATTTTCAACCGCTCGCGATAAAAACTGGCGGCGAGCTCCAGCAGGTTAACGCCCTCTTTGCGCTTCTTTTCACGCTGTTGGGCACGCGGGTCATCAGCGCCTTCGCGCGGCACGTCAATCCCCAAGCGTCCGGCTAGCTGCTCTACCGCTTCAGGAAACGGTAGTTTGTCGTACTCCATCAAGAAGCGTAGTGCATTACCATTCGCCCCGCAGCCAAAGCAGTGATAAAACTGCTTGTCCGCACTGACGGTGAACGATGGAGTTTTCTCTTGATGGAAAGGGCAAAGCCCCGAATAGTTACGGCCGGCTTTTTTAAGCTGCACACGCTCACCAACCACCTCGACCACGTCAACGCGGCCTAACAGGTCATCAATGAAACGCTGTGGAATTTGGCCTGCCATGAACTACGGGCATCCTCGCGCAAAGCGCAAATACGCCTGTTTAGGGTCATCAGGCGTCGTGCCAAATCACCCTAAACAGCGATGGATCAAGCAAAAACAAACGGCCACCTAGTGGCGGCCGTTTGGCATCCCTCTTGAGATAACCCGCTAATAACGCTGGCTATCCCCAGGTACGGATCAATAGAGCCGTTCGAAACGCTTTTGCTCACGCTGAACTTTCTTGGCGTGGCGTTTTACGGCAGCGGCCGCTTTGCGTTTACGCTCAGCAGTCGGCTTCTCATAGTGCTCGCGGCGGCGTACTTCAGAAAGAACACCGGCTTTTTCGCAAGAACGCTTGAAGCGACGCAGGGCGACGTCAAACGGCTCGTTATCACGTACTTTTACAGAAGGCATTAAGCACTCACCTACCTTAAGGAGTCTTGAGTTCGGATAGTACGTACACTGCGGTATTACATTTTAGAACACGGTGTACGACCCAGTTTTACAGCGCACAGTAGTTTAGTCGCCGCTGGCCATCTTTGCAAATGCTTACGCTGACCGGCGGCGACAATGCTAAACTAGCGCGCCTGTGGTTTTCACTTTCACATCCTTTGAATATCTTTTGTTCACATCCTTTGAATATCTTTGAGAGTCCCTTTTTTATGCGAGTTCTGGGCATTGAAACATCCTGCGACGAAACGGGTGTCGCGCTTTACGACACCTCGCTAACCGGCGGTAAGGGGCTGCTTGCCGACGCACTGTATAGCCAAATCGCCATGCACGCAGAATTTGGCGGTGTGGTGCCTGAACTCGCTTCTCGGGATCACACCCGTAAACTATTGCCGCTGATTGAGCAGGTGCTCAGCGATGCCAAACTGACTCGCCACGACCTAGACGGCATCACTTATACTGCCGGCCCAGGCCTGGTTGGCGCGCTAATGGTAGGTGCCAGCACCGCCCACGGCATGGCACGGGCGCTAAATATCCCGGTGCTTGGCGTGCATCATATGGAAGGCCATTTGCTGGCACCGATGTTAGAAGATGAGCCACCCGCGTTCCCCTTCGTGGCGCTGCTGGTCTCCGGTGGCCATACCCAGCTGGTCGAAGTTCAGGGGCTGGGGCGCTATCAGCTGCTCGGTGAATCGGTGGATGACGCCGCAGGCGAAGCGTTTGATAAAGCCGCCAAAATGCTTGGCCTGGCCTACCCTGGCGGCCCGCAAGTCGCCAAGCTAGCAGAACAGGGCGACCCTAAACGCTTTCGTTTTCCCCGCCCCATGACCGACCGGCCAGGGCTGGATTTCAGCTTTTCAGGCTTAAAAACCCACACCATGACGGCCATTCGCCAGCTGGAAACAGCGGGTGAGCTCGACGCCCAAGCTCGCGCTGATGTTGCCCGCGCCTTTGAAGAAGCCGTTGTCGATACGCTGGTGATTAAGTGCCGCCGAGCGCTGGACCAAACCGGCTTGAAGCGCTTAGTGGTAGCAGGTGGCGTTAGTGCCAATTTACGCCTGCGCGAACGGCTTCAAGTGGAGTGTGAAAAACGTCAGGCCCGTGCCTACTACCCGCGCGGGCGCTTCTGCACCGACAACGGTGCCATGATTGCCTACGTAGGTGCCCAGCGCCTGGCCGCAGGCGAGTGCGACACCCCAGGCATGATGCAGGCGACGCCCCGCTGGCCACTCGATCAACTGACACCGCCAGCCTTACGCTAAGCACCTGAATACTGGGCACCTCAAAACGGCGGCTCTTCACCGCGCCTGAGCCGGCGAATATTAAGCCCGTGGCGGGCCAGCACCAGCAGGCTGAAGCCCGCCACCACCATGACATACGCAGGCGTTAGCCACGCACACAGCAGCGGCGCTGCTGCAGCACTGACTAGCGAGGCCAGCGCCGCCGTTCTTAACCGCCACGCCAGCAGCGCCCATAGCGCTGCAGTTAACAGCGCCACGCTGGGCACCAATATCAACAGCACGCCAAACGCACTGGCAACCGCCTTCCCGCCGCGAAAGCCGTGCCATAAGGGAAAGCTGTGACCTAGCAATACCGCCAAGCCCACCAGCCCCTGAAGCCATACGGGGCAGCCCACCATTTTGGCACCCAAAACAGCAGGCATCCCTTTTAAAGCATCTAATAACAGGGTGGCTGAGGCTAAGCGCGGGCCATACAGGCGCAGCACGTTGGAAAAGCCAGGATTAAACGAGCCATGTTGGCGGGGGTCGCCCACGCCAGCCAAGCGGCAAACGCTCAGCGCTGCCAGCCAACTGCCGCTTAAATAACCCACCACTATCCACACCATGGCGCTGTGCTCGCTTTATGGCTCGCTTTGAGACCCGCCTTGCTGTCGTTTAGTCTCATCCTAACGTACAATCGCCCGCTTGTTGCAGCAGGGGGTAAGGGAGATGGACCGCATTTTAATTGAAGCGCTCGCCGTCGACACGGTCATAGGGGTCTACGATTGGGAGCGTTCGATTCAACAGTCGCTGAGCCTAGATTTGGCGCTAGCAACCGATATTCGCTCGGCAGCAGCCACCGACGACTTACGCCTGACGCTCGATTATGCGGCTATTTGTCAGCGCATTCAGCAGTTTGCCGACGCGCACCAGTTTGCCCTGGTGGAAACCTTTGCTGAACGCCTCGCTGAATGCCTGCGCAGCGAATTTCCGATCACTTGGCTACGGCTAACGGTGCGCAAACCGGGCGCGGTGCCTAACGCTGCCAGCGTCGGCCTGGAAATTACCCGCGGCACGCTGCCCAAAGCAACCCAGGAGCCTGATGCATGAACCTGGTGACGGTCAGCTTAGGCAGCAATATTCACCCTACCCGACATATTCGCTGCTGCCTGGATGCGCTTGCTGATACCTTCGGCCCCCTGCAGATTTCCCGCGTGTTTGAAAGCGAGCCGGTCGGTTTTATTGATAGCCGCAATTTCTATAACCTAGTGGTGGCATTTCACAGCGACTGGACGCCCGGGCAATTACAGGCGTGGAGTAAACAGCTAGAAATAGCCCATGGCCGCCTGCCTAATCTGGCCAAATTTAGCCCCCGCGCACTGGATATTGACCTACTTACCGTGGGCAGCGCCTGCGGGGTAATTGACAATATCACGCTACCGCGCAGTGAAATCACCCATAACGCGTTTGTACTGCAGCCGCTTGCCGAGCTACTGCCCGGCGAGCGCCACCCCCTTTGCGGCACGCCTTATGCAGCGTTATGGGATGCCTTCGAGCTAGGCAGCCAGCGCCTTTGGGCGGTGGATTTTAGCTGGCGTGGCCGCTGGGTCTCCCAAGCGAACGAACAGCCCCGCCTTGCCACGGCACGCCGATAATTCTCTATACAAGCTAATACCGCTAATACCGCTAAAGCGCCTAAACAACTGACTAAACAGCTAGCTTAGCGCAGCCGCCACGGCCTGCCCGCGCCGCTCACGCAGCGCTTTTCCCAACGCCGCCCCTTGGTACCCTTCGGCGATTAGCACCTGCGGGTTAACCTGACAAGCCGCTTGCCAGGCGTTTTCAAGCCGCTCAACCAGCTCAGGTGCCAGCACCTTAACTAACGCCAGCTGCTCGTCAACCTGTTCGGGCTTGCGCCAGCCATCCAACCGTTCCAGCCAGTGCAGCACGTTTGAGCCATCAACTGCGGTGCCAAGCGGCGCAGGATTTGTTAGCAAATGGCTGATTAGCGAATGAGTGAGCGCCGTATGGCGGGCAAGCTGCGCCACGGCGTTGGGCAGTTTTAGACGCGCCGCCAAAACATCGCGCTGTTCATCACTCAGCGGCGATACCAATTGAGCGTAGCGCCAATGAGCCACCGCCAGCGCCGAATGGGTGGGCACCTTAGCCAGCGCGGCTAAGCCTTTTGCTAGCGCCTCCCCTGCCAGTTCTGGCCACCACACTTTGAGGGCGTCGCAGCGCTCAAGCGTAGTGAAGTACACCGCCGGGCTTGGCTCACCTAACGCCTTTTCCGTTTCGACCCACACCCGCTCGGCGGCCAGGTGCTCTAATTCGCCGCTGTGGCTTACCTGGCGCATCAGCGCCAGGGTTTCAGGCGCAATGGTGAAACCCAACGAGGCATAGCGGGCGAGAAAGCGCGCCGTGCGCAGCACCCGCAGCGGGTCTTCGCTAAACGCTGAGGAGATATGCCGCAGCACACGCTGTTTAATATCAGCTTGCCCGTTAAAAGGGTCGGTCAGCTCGCCGCCAGCACTCTGAGCAATGGCATTAATGGTTAGATCGCGACGCAGCAGGTCTTCTTCTAACGTCACATCGGGGCTGGCGTGCACGTCAAACCCGGCATAGCCGTGGCCAGATTTTCGTTCAGTGCGGGCTAGGGCGTATTCCTCGGCGGTTTCTGGATGCAGAAACACCGGAAAATCGCGCCCTACGGGCTTAAAGCCGCGCTTGCGCATGGCGTGCGGCGTAGCGCCCACCACGACCCAGTCATTGTCATAAACCGGCCAGCCCAATAGCTCATCGCGCACGGCACCGCCCACCCGGTACACGTTTAAACCTGCTAAGCGCGGATCAGCGCGTTGTTCACTCATACTTTTTTCCATCGCTTTGCTATCGCCATCGCGGTGTTATCTTCCCTGCTGACTGGGCACGCTGGTTCGCTCGCCGCTGCCCAGATTAAGCGCCGTTAGCCGCCCGCCCCAAACGCAGCCGGTATCCAGCGCTTCAACGGTTACCCGCGCCTGCGGGGTGTTCCCTTCCAGCGCCGCCCAGTGGCCGAAGAGCAGCCGGGTGTCATCGTTACGCGGATATTGAAACCAAGGAAGAAACCCTTCTGGGGCGCTATCCAGCCCCTCTTTGGCGGCAAAGTCCAAACGCCCCTGGGCATCAATAAAGCGCATCCGGGTAAGCACGTTGACAATCAGGCGCAGCCGATCCATGCCGTCTAGCTCGTCGCGCCAGGTATCCGGCTGGTTGCCAAACAGCTGGGTTAGAAACTCACCGGATGTTTCACTGGCAAGCGCCGCCTGCACTTCCCGCCCTAATGCTTCGGCCTGGGGCACGCTCCATTGGGGAAGCAGCCCGGCGTGGGTCATTAGCGTATTGCGTTCAAACACGCTAAGCGGTTGGCTCTGTAGCCAATCCAGCAGCGTTTCGCGGTCAGGGGCGCTAAGAATATCGCTTAAAGTGTCGTTTTTTTTCAGCTTGCCGCCACCGCGCGCCACGACCAGCAAATGAAAATCGTGATTGCCCAATACGCTGCGTGCGGCACTGCCCAGCGCGCGCACTTCGCGCAGGCACTCTAAAGACCCTGGGCCACGATTAATCAAATCACCCACCAGCCAAAGCGTATCCCGCGCGGGGTTGAAGCTAAGCTTTTCAAGCAGCGCTACCAATTCGGCGTGGCAGCCGTGTAGATCGCCAATCGCATAGGTGCTCATATCACTCAATACTCATATCACTAGATGCTCATATCACTAGACGCTCATCTTTAGTGCAGCTGCATCGGCACCGCTAACCGAAAAGGCGTAATCGCCACTTCAAAAGCGCGCTGAGTGGAGGTGTCTAATAGCGTATAGGCACCTTCCATAACGCCTACTGGGGTTTGCAAAATAGCGCGGCTGGTGTAGCGAAAACGCTGGCCGGGGCCAATCAGCGGTTGCTGGCCCACTACGCCTTTACCGCGCACTTCTTGGCAATCGCCGCTGCCCTGGGTAATTTTCCAGTAGCGCGCCATTAGCTGAACGCTGTGCGGGCTTTTATTGTGAACGGTAACGGTGTAGCTAAACACGTAGCGCGACTCACGATCATCCGACTCGTCGGCACGGTAGCTAGGCGCAACGTTCACGTCGATCGCTAAATCACTCACCCTTCACCACCCCCGCTCGCTTGCTCATCGGCCGCCACGCGGTTAGCAATCGCCACGTATTCCGCCACTGTTAAGGTTTGTGGGCGACGAACGGGATCGATACCTAAATCTTCCAAGGT
The DNA here is from genome assembly GCF_001507855.1 of Halomonas sp. 54_146. Taxonomy (GTDB): domain Bacteria; phylum Pseudomonadota; class Gammaproteobacteria; order Pseudomonadales; family Halomonadaceae; genus Vreelandella. The sequence goes on along the minus strand of NZ_LGEN01000002.1, from coordinate 72,566 downwards.
CTCGGCACTCACTCGCCCTTTGAAGTTATTGCGCAGCGTTTTGCGCCGCTGGCCAAAGGCGAGCTTGACCAGCTCAAACAGCAGCGCTGGGTCATCCGCCGTATGGGGCAGCGTCTCATGCGGGGTTAAGCGCACGATGGCCGAGTCAACCTTGGGGCGCGGCACAAAGGCTTCCGGCGGCACAATAAACAGTTGTTCAACCTGGCAATAGTATTGCGCCATGACCGATAGACGCCCCCAGTCGGTGCCGCCTGGCTCCGCAGCCAAGCGTTCAACCACCTCTTTTTGCAGCATAAAGTGCATATCTTCTATGGCACTTCCTGCCGCTAGCAGGTGGACGATCAGCGGCGTGGAGATGTTATAAGGCAGGTTGCCCACCACCCGCAGCGCCGGCCCATCGCCTTTTAGCGCGGCAAAATCAAACTTTAGCGCGTCGCCTTCGTGAATCACAAAGTCGGGGTAGTTGAAAAACTGCACGCGCAGGCCTGGAATCAGGTCGCGGTCTAGCTCGATTACCTCTAAGTGCCCGGCGGCTTCCAGCAACGGTTCGGTCAGCGCCCCTTGGCCAGGGCCGATTTCGACAAGGCGGTCCGTCGAACGCGGGCCAACGGCGCGAATGATCCGCGAAATAATGCCGAGATCCCGTAAAAAGTTTTGACCAAAGCGTTTACGGGCGCGGTGTTGGGGCACAGTAGACATCAAACGGTGTTCCTTGGAATGCGGATTCAATCGGGAGTATGTAGTAGCCAGCACTGTCGCAACTGGTTGTCTGCATGAATCAGTACCAGAGTAGGTTTCCGCGAGGGCGCTGTGAACCCGTCCTTGGGCGCTACTTTTTCCATCCCTGGAAAAAGACCCTCGCTGCAACCTACCCTGGCACCGGATCAAATTTCAGCAGCAGACAGCCGCTGGGCGGCTAGACGGCGCGCAAGGGCGATAGCGACTTTTAAGCTACCGGGGTCTGCCACGCCTTTGCCCGCCAGACCCAGCGCGGTGCCATGGTCGACGGAAGTACGCACCAATGGCAAGCCCAGGGTAATGTTAGCGGCCTGGCCAAAGCCTGCGTACTTGAGCACCGCTAAGCCTTGGTCGTGGTACATCGCCAGCACCGCATCAACCCCCGCCAGGTGCCGGGGGGTAAACAGCGTATCAGCGGGAAACGGGCCGTGGATATCTATTCCTTCGGCGCGCAGGGCGTCAAGCGCGGGAATAATAATATCCAGCTCTTCGCGCCCCAAGTGGCCATCCTCACCGGCGTGGGGGTTTAAACCACACACCGCAATGCACGGCTTGGCAATGCCAAACTGCCGCTGTAAATCGGCCGCCAGCAAGCGGCTGATGCGGGTTACCCGATCAAAGGTGATGGCGTCGGCAACATGGCGCAGCGGCAAGTGGGTGGTTACCAGCGCCACGCGTAAATCGCCACTGCCCTGCCAGCTTGGGGCGCTGGCGTGCAGTGCTGCATCGGTGGCCAGCATCATCACCACTTCATCGACGCCGCAGGCATCACGAAGCCACTCGGTGTGGCCGGTAAAGCCTGGGTGACCCCCTTCAATGATGACACCTTTATGCAGCGGCGCTGTGACCATGGCGGCGGCGTGGCCTGCTTGGCAAGCCTGCACAGCGAGTGCCAATGTCGCCAGCACATAATCGGCATTGCGGGGGTTTAAATGCCCTGGCGTTGCGGGCTCGCGCAGTGCGACCGGCCACACGGGCAGTACGCCTGAACCACTCGGCACCACGTCACCCGGCGCACACGTCACCAGCGTGACGTTTAACGTCAGTGCCGCTGCCCGCTGGCGCAGCATTTTCGGGTCGCCAATGGCGACCGTCTTGGCAGGCAACGCGCCTTGAGCCGCCAGCATGAGCGTTAGCTCTGGGCCAATGCCCGCCGGTTCACCGGTGGTCACTACCACCGGCAGCGCGCTATCGGGCGATAGAGTGCCGGCCGCCATTAGAGACGAATATCAACAAAGGCTTGTGAACGAATCTCTTGCTGCCAGTTTCTCAGCTCTTCGTTGGCGCGACGCTGGAAGATCGCTTGGCGCACCTGCTCACGCTGGCTCTCTTGCGTCACGTTCTGGCGGCGACGTTCCTGCACTTCAATAATGTGGTAGCCGAACTGGGAGCGAACCGGTTGAGATAGCTGGTTTTCACCCAGGCTACGCATCGCTTCCTCAAAAGCAGGAACGGTTTGCCCTGGGCGCACCCAGCCAAGCTCACCACCGTTAAGCGCAGTGCCGCTGTCGTCGCTCACCTCACGGGCTACCAAGGCAAAATCTTCACCTTGTGCGAGGCGCTGGCGTACTTCTTCGGCTCGCACGCGGGCCTGATTGTCATCGCGGTTGGGGGTTAGCTCAATCAACACATGGCGGGCGCGGATTTCTTCAATAAAACGCTGGTCGCCGGATTGCCCTGGCTGCTGGGTTAAAAAGCGCTCAACGTCGCGGTCGCTGACCGTGACACGGCTGCTGATTTGGCGCTGCTGCACCTGACGCATCAGCATTTCACGGCGCAATTCTTCTCGCACGCTAGCCAGCGTCATGCCATCCGCTTCAACGGCGTCCGCAAACTCGTCCAGCGTCATGCCGTTGGATTCCGCAATAGCGCGCACCTGGGCATTTAGCTCGGTGTCATCAATGCTCAAACTGGCATTGTTGGCCATCTGCAGCTGAATCTCCTCCATCACCATGCGCTCAAGCACCTGCCGTTCTAGCTGGCTACGCGGCGGAAGATTGCCGCCCTGTGCTTGTGCCTGTTGCTCAATTTGCACCACGCGGTTGTCTAATTCGCTGCGCATAATGACATCGTTGTTAACCACGGCCACAACGCTGTCCAATACCTGACGCTGGGTGGACTGGAAGTTTTGCGCCTGCAGGGTAAGCGGCGCCAGCGCGAGGCCTGCGCCAACGCACAGGGCCAGCAGGCTACCAGCAGAAAGCTGTTTCATACGGCCTTGCAGGGGCTTTCTCATTTTCATAACAAACGTCTCTTTCAGTAGCCATTCGGTGGAAGTCGTTTATAAGTAGCTCGTTTACAACGTAGTCGGGCGATAGCCAGGAATGGTCTGTTCAAAATAGCTGTCCGCTTCCTGGCCAACACCGCCTAAGCCACGGAATACGAAGCGTAAAAATAACCCACGATCGTTAAAGTCATCATCGACACGGGCCGTGTCATCGTCATCTATCCATTCACGCCAAACTAACTGCAAGCCGTAGCAACAATTGTTCCACTGCACGCCGGCCAGTTGCTCAAGCGAGCGATCATTGGTTTGATCGTGCAGGTAGCGGCCAATCAAATCAATGCGTGGGCTGGCTTTCCAGGCAAACGATAAATCCCATTCTTCGCGGCTGTAGTCGCGAAAGCCATCATCGCCCGGCAATACGCTGGGGTCGAAGCCTTCGATCTCCCAACGGTAGCCAAGGTTCACTACATGCCCCTCAGGATGGCGATAACGCACATCGACACTTGAGCGCTCGGTGCGATCGCGGTGATCATCGTAGAGCCATTCGTAGCCCGTGCTCCAGCGGTCATTGATCTGCCAATCAAGGCGGGAAACCAGCGGCGAACGGTCGCGAGTGGCCTGGTAGCGGCTTTCGGGATTAATGTTCGGGTTATCTTCAGGCCGGTCGGGCAGCGTATCCGCATCGCCTTCGCTATCAATGCGACGATCATCAAAGTAGACGCTCTGGCCTACCCCGAACGAGAGCCGGTCACGCCCTGAAGCATCTTCAAGCAGGCGCGATTGCACGCCGTAAGACAGCCGATTGAGATCGCCCACGCGGTCGGCACCGGAAAAGCGTTGGGCTGACCACAGCTGGTCCCAGGAAAACGCTCGCTCGCGGCTGTCAAAATCAGGTAGTTCGGTCTGATCGGTGCGCGGTACGTAGGCATAGTTCAACCGCGGTTCTAGGGTTTGGCGGTATTCACGCCCGCCAAGGGCGAGTTCGCGCTCAAAGACCAGCCCGCTGTCGATGGAGGAAAGCGCAATGCTGCGGCTGGGTGAATCGCTACGCTGTGTATCGCGCTCACCGTAATCCAGCTCATACGCGGTGTTCCAAAGTTCAGTACGTGGCTCCACATAGCCCCAAGGCCGCTCAAAGCGCCACCCAACGGCGGGCGTGAGGTGCAATCGGCTACCGGTGGCGGCTTCACGCTCTGGCACGCGGCGCTCATCTACATCGCGCCAAAAGTAGGTCGCGTTGGAACGCCACTGGGTATACAGGCCATTATCGAACTGCCAATTGGCGTTGGCGCTTAAACTTGGCAGTTGATAAAACGGTTTATCGCTGTCGCTGAGCGGGTCTTCCAAGCGCTGGAAGCCCTGAGCGCGGGCATCTAACTGCCAGCGCTGGCCGCGGTAATCGACCTGCGCCAAGCGCTCCATGCTGGCGCGGTCGTTGTTGCCAAACTCGCCGCCGAAATCATCAAAATAGCGCCCATCGCTGGCCGCGCCGTAGCGCAGCCGATAGTTACTGCGCTCGTTGACCCGCCCGGCGTGGCGGGCGTCTATATACCAGCGGTCATCGCCCTCAAAGCGGTTTTCACCACCGCCAGAACCACCGTCATCGCTGTTTAAATAGCCGCCTTCAACGATGCCCGCGCTCTCTTCAAACAGGTAGCGGTACTCGCCGTTCATCAGCAGCCCGTGGTCGCTCATCCAGCGCGGCGTGATGGTCGCGTCCTGGTTAGGGGCAATGTTCCAATAAAACGGCTGGGCGTAATCAAAACCATCGGTTGAGAAACCAATAGAGGGCGACAGCAGCCCGGTGTGGCGGCGGTCATCGATGGGAAAGCGCAGCCAGGGCCAGTAAAACACCGGGATATCTTTCACATTCAGCCGGGCATGACGCGCCGTCCCAAACCCTTCCGCCTGATTCAAGCGAATATCGCTGCTAACCAACTCCCAGCTATTAGCGCCGGGGTCGCAGGTGGTGAAGCTGGCATCGCGCAGGCGGTACTCGCCTTCGCCCGTCTGCTCTAATTGGCTTGCCTGGCCACGCAGGTGCTGTTCGTAAAGCACATAGTGGCTGTTGCCCAGCGTGGCTCTATTTTCGTTAAGCCTGAGCATGGCCTGTTCGCCGCGCACCAGGGCTTGCCCGTCGCGTATGGCGATATTGCCCTCGGCATCGACCTGCTGACGGTCGGCGGGTAAAAAAACCCGCTCGGCTTCCAGCTCTTCGTTGCCGCGACGCAAGACGACATCGCCACGCAAAAGCGCTTCACCATCGGCCGAGTAATCGACATCGCTGGCTTCAAGAGAGAGCACTTCTGGGTTATCTTCCGCTGGCAAGCGGTAGCCGGGCATCACGTAGCGCCCGCGGCATAGTTGACCCGCCGCTTCTTCTTTTCCCCAGGGTTGCCAGTCCAACGCTTCGGCGGGCATGGTTTGACCCTGAGCCACCGACGTAAACGAAGCGCCAGCGAGCAAACTGCCCATCAGCGTATGCGCAACCGGTAACGTGCGCGAAAATCGCTTGCCCATGTTCGTTATCCTTGGCATCCAGAATCAGTATTATACAGCCCGCATGATGCCCGACCAGCAAGGAGCTTGCATGTCCTCATATCGGATTAACGCCCTCACCACGTGGGCTGCCCAACAAAACGACCTTTCCGAGGCCGATATTTCACTTTCACCCCCCGTGGGCGATGCAAGTTTTCGGCGCTATTTCCGCCTAACGCTTCCCGACGGCACCACCCAGGTGGTGATGGATGCGCCACCCGCACAAGAGGACTCCCAGCCTTTTGTCGCCATTGCCAAACGCTGGCATAGCGCCGGGCTGCCGGTGCCCAAGGTGCACGCCACCAACTTAGCCGATGGCTTTCTGTTGCTTGAAGATTTAGGCAACACACCGCTGCAGCATCTATTTACCGACGCCACGACGACTCAGGCTTATCATGCCCAGGCGCTAACGCTGATCGCCGAGCTGCAAAACCGCGCCAACCCGCAACCATTGCCTGCTTATGATTCTGCGCTGCTAGGCCGCGAGCTTGATCTATTTCCCGAGTGGTGTCTCAGCGCCTGGTTAACGCTGCCACCCCCGGCAAGCTGGCAGGCCATTCGCGAGCAGCTTATTGCGCACGCTTTAGCGCAGCCGGTGGTCACGGTGCACCGTGATTTTGATGCCATGAACCTAATGATGCACGACCAGCGTCTGTTTATGATCGACTTCCAGGACGCGGTGGCAGGCCCGCTCAGCTACGATGTTATCTCGCTGCTGCGGGGGCGCTATTGGCGCTTCACCAGTGAACAGTTTAGCCATTTTGTCGCGGAGTTTTATCAGCAGGCGCGCGGCGACGGCAGGCTGCCCGCCAGCGTGGATTTTGCCACTTTTCTGACCCAGTGCCACGCCATGGCGGCTCAACGCTCGCTAAAAGTGCTGGGAATTTTCTGCCGCTTAACCCTGCGCGATCAAAAAAGTGGCTACCTTGAGCGCTTGCCGCACTTTTTAGACCACCTGGAGGATAGCCTTTCGTTCCTGACCGATCAGGCTGAATTCACCGAGTGGGTCACGCGCACGCTACGGCCTGCCATTATGCAACGACTAGCGGAAATGCCGTCATGAAAGCGATGATTTTAGCCGCTGGGCTTGGCAAGCGGATGCGCCCGCTCACCGACCACTGCCCCAAGCCGCTGCTGCCCGTCGCGGGCAAGCCGCTTATCGTGTATCACCTGGAGCGGCTTCGCGCGGCGGGTATTGATGAGGTCGTCATCAATGTCAGCTACCGGGCAGAGCAAATTATCGAAGCGCTCGGCGACGGTGACGCCTTTGGGCTGCGCATTCACTGGAGCCGCGAAACAGCGCCGCTGGAAACCGGCGGCGGCATTCAGCAAGCGCTTCCGCTGCTTGGCGAGGCACCGTTTATGCTGGTTAACGGCGACGTGTGGTGCGAAGCACTTCCCGCGCACCACACGTTACAAGGTGCCGATTTAGCCCATTTGGTGCTGGTGGATAACCCCGCCCACCACCCAGGCGGCGATTTCGGGCTGTCTGCTGGGCGTGTTACGCAAACCACCACGCCACGGCTCACCTTTGCAGGCATCAGCGTGATTCACCCTGCCCTGTTAGCCGGGCAGCCGCAAGGCGCTTTTGCCTTGGCACCGCTATTAAGAGCCGCTATCGATCACCACCAGGTGAGTGGTGAACATTACCCAGGGCCTTGGGTCGATGTAGGCACACCCGAACGCCTTGCCGCGCTGGAAAACCGACTGCAGCCTGAACGTGAGAATAAGCATGAGCATAGATGTGGCTAATGCCTGATCAACCAAGCCTAATACAGTCATCATTTAAGTGAAAAAGTGAAGAGAGCGCGCAGGCCAAGAAATGTTATGCTGCGCGCCTTACCTTTCGTCGCCAAGATGAGGAGAGCAGCGTGAAAGCACGGGTAAAATGGACAGAGGGCCGCCAGTTCGTGGCGGAATCCGGTAGTGGGCACAGTGTAGTTCTCGACGGCCCGCCCGACCACGGCGGCCGCAACACGGGGCCCCGCCCCATGGAAATGCTGCTGATGGGCATGGGCGGCTGCACCGCGTTTGATATCTTGAATATTCTCGATAAAGCGCGCGCCGATGTGACCGACTGCGTCGCTGAGTTAGACGCCGAACGCGCCGATGAAGTGCCTGCGGTCTTTACCAAGATCCACGTTCACTTCGTGGTGACCGGACGCGCACTGAAAGAAAAGCAGGTTGCCCGCGCCGTCGAACTTTCCGCTGAAAAGTATTGCAGTGCATCCATCATGCTGGTTAATGGCGGCGTTGAGATCACCCATTCATTTGAGATCATTGAGGAGGCTCGGGCGTGACAGACAATCTCCGACTCCACGGCTTTAACAACCTGACCAGCTCACTGAGCTTCAATATTTACGACATTTGTTACGCCAAAACCGAAGAGCAGCGGGCGTCTTATATTGATTATATTGATGAGCTCTACAACGCCGAACGTTTGACGCAGATTCTCAAAGACGTCACCAATATTATTGGTGCCCACGTGCTCAATATTTCGCGTCAAGACTACGAGCCCCACGGGGCTAGCGTTACCATCCTGATCGCTGAACACGAGCTGGATGAACCAAGCCTTGAGGACACTGAGCCAGGCCCTGGCCCGCTGCCGGAAACCGTGGTAGGGCATTTGGATAAAAGCCATGTCACCGTTCACAGCTACCCAGAGTCGCACCCGGACAACGGCATCAGCACCTTTCGCCTGGATATTGATGTATCCACCTGCGGCCATATCAGCCCGTTAAAAGCACTGAATTACCTGATTCACAGCTTTGACTCGGACATCGTCACCATGGACTACCGAGTGCGCGGCTTTACCCGCGATGTGGACGGCAAAAAACTGTTCATCGATCACGATATCACCTCGATTCAGGACTACTTGGCAGAAGATACCAAGCAGGCTTATCAAATGATCGACGTCAACGTGTATCAGGAAAACATGTTCCACACCAAGATGCTGCTCAAAGATTTCGAGTTGGATAACTACCTGTTTGGCAAGTCGCGCCGCGACATCACCTTTGAAGAAGCGCGGGATATCGAGAGCCGCCTGCGCAAAGAGATGCTGGAAATTTTCTACTCCCGCAACTTGGATTGAACACAGCACCGAAACACCAAAAAGCCAGCGTTAATGCTGGCTTTTTTTATGGCTGCTACGCCTGACTAATCAATGCTTAGTTCGTTAATAAACGCCTGGCTCGCCTTCCGGGCGGGTCTTAAAACGCCGGTGCAGCCACAGGTACTGCTCTGGGTGCTTGCGAATCGCCTGTTCAATAAACTGGTTGATCCGGGTCGCATCGGCGACTTCATCATCGCTGGGAAACCCTTCCAGGGCAGGCAGGCTTTCAATCGTATACGTGGTGTTATCCGGGTTGCGGTGAAACATCATCGGCACCACCGGCGCACCGGTCATGCGCGCAAGCTTGGCCGTTAAGCGGATGGTCGCTGCCTGCTGGCCAAACAGCGGCGCAAACACGCTGGCACGGCGGCCAAAATCCTGATCCGGTGAGTACCACACTATATGGCCAGCCTTGAGCTGTCGCACCGCACCGCGAAGGTCATGACGATCAATCGCCTGGCCAAAAATGCGCGAGCGGGCACGGGTCATAAAGCGCTCAAACAGCGGATTATTATGCGGGCGATAGACCGCATCAGCAGAGAAAAACAGCGCGTGTAGTGCCCCACCTAAATCCAGTGTAGAAAAATGGATACCCACCACAAGCACCCCTTTGCCCTGCGCCTGGGCGCGGGCCATGTGCTCTTCGCCAATATAAGCCACGCGGTGGCGCAGGCTTTCGCCGTTGCGACACCAGCCGGTTGCGGTTTCAATGAGCCCAATGCCATTGGCAATAAAGGTATCTTTGACCAGCTGGCGCTGTTGTTCGGGGCTCTTTTCAGGGAAGCACAGCGCTATGTTGGTTTCGGTAATGTGCCGCCGCCGCTTGGCAAAGCGCCACGCGAGCAGCCCAAGCCCTTTGCCAATGGCCATTTTTAATCGCCAAGGCAGCCACGCCGCTATATACATGCCACCAATAGCCAGCCATGTGGGCCAATAACGCGGATGCGCAAAAGAACGCGGGTAAGATGATGTCGACATACCAACAACCGTTTAAGCAGGACGCCCATGATAACGCCGCGGTGCCCGAGGCAGTACCCCCGTTAGCAGCGTATAGCTGATGGTATCGCAGTAGCGGGCTACTTCATCCACCGACAGCACTTCGCCGCTGCTGGCTTTACCCCACAGCACGACTTCGCTGCCAATATCGGCATTGGGAACGTCTGTTACATCCACGGTCAACATATCCATAGAGACTTTGCCGGCAAGGCCACACCGCTGGCCATTCACCAGCACCGGCGTGCCATCGCGGGCATGGCGGTCGTAGCCATCGCCGTAGCCGCAGGCAACCACGGCAATGCGTGAACGCCGCGGCGCACGCCAGCGCCCGCTATAGCCCACGGGTTCGCCTTCATCCAATTCACGTAGAGCAATGATTTCCGAGCGCAGGGTCATCACCGGCTGCAGCTGCTGGGTGACTTCATTGGCCTCTTCCAAGGGGTCGCTGCCGTAGAGCATCACACCGGGCCGGTTCCAGTCACCGTGGGCAACCGGCCACGCCAACGTGGCCGGTGAGTTGGCTAAACACAGCGGGGCTTTTAGCTCACTGGCCAATGCCTGTAGCTGCGTCATTTGATGATTGAAGTAGCGACTGTCGCGGGAATCCGCATTGGCAAAGTGGCTCATCAGGTGCAGCGAGGCCACGCTCGGCGCGGCACTCAGCTGATGCCAGATAGCCGCCGCCTCGTCGATGGCAAAACCCAAGCGGTGCATGCCAGAGTCAACTTTTAACCAAACGGGAATAGACGCCTGAAGCGTGGCAGCTAACAGGGCATCGACTTGCCACTGGCTGTGTACCGCGATCCAGAAACCGTGGGCATCTACCAGCGTCAACTCCTCTGCGCTGAAGATGCCCTCAAGCAGAACGATAGGTTGAGTAATGCCGCCTTGGCGCAGCGCAAGGGCCTCTTCAATACAGGCGACCGCAAACGCAGGCGCCTGGCTTTCCAACGCCTGGGCACAGGCGAGTGCACCGTGCCCATACCCATCAGCTTTTATCACCGCCACTGAGCGGCTTTGCGGCGCGCAGTGGCACGCCAATTGATAGTTGTGACGCAACGCGTCCAGATCAATATCGGCCACAAGGGGGCGCATGCATGGTCTCACTTCTGTTTTGCTTCTGTTTTGCTTACGTCTTCGCTTAGGTTTCGAATAGGGCTTCCAGGGAAAGCCCCTGCTTTTCTAACGAACGGCGAAGCTTTTTGAGCGCTTCCACTTGGATTTGGCGCACACGCTCACGGGTTAAACCAATTTCAGCGCCCACTTCTTCCAGCGTTGCCGACTCGTGGCCGCGTAAGCCAAAACGGCGCACAACCACTTCACGCTGCTTTTCGCTCAGCTCATCCAGCCATAAATCGACATGCTCTTTAACATCGCCATCCAGCAAGCAGGCTTCGGGACCCTGCACTTCATCGTCAGCCAATGTATCGATTAACGGCTTATCGCTCTCACCGCCCATGGGGTAGTCGACCGACGAGACCCGTTCATTTAAGCCAAGCATTTTCTTGACCACCTCAACCGGCTTATCAAGGTGTTCGGCGATCTCTTCGGCGGTCGCTTCATGGTCAAACTTTTGCGTTAACTCACGCGCCGCCCGTAGATAAATATTGAGCTCTTTGACGACATGAATCGGTAAACGAATCGTGCGTGTTTGATTCATCAGCGCCCGTTCAATGGTCTGACGAATCCACCACGTGGCATAGGTTGAAAAACGGAAACCCCGTTCAGGGTCAAACTTCTCCACCGCACGAATCAAGCCTAAGTTGCCTTCTTCAATCAAATCCAGCAGCGTTAAGCCACGGTTAAGGTAGCGACGGGCAATTTTAACCACTAACCGCAAGTTGGACTCAATCATCCGCGAGCGGCCCATCGGGTCACCCTTACGCGCCAAGCGGCCGTAGTAAACCTCTTCTTCGGGCGTTAACAGTGGTGAAAAACCGATTTCGTTGAGATAGATTTGCGTAGCATCCAAGCTTTGGGTCGATTGTCGATCCTCACGCCCTAGCGCTTTTTCAAAAGCATCTTCTTCTACCGCCACGTCATCATCGGTATCAGTAAGCGCCTCCTCCAGTGCATCCAGGTCAACGTCCTGTAGATCTTTCTCCAACATACTCATGGCTTTACCCCTCATTTGTCGCCTACCCGCCATTTGGAAAGTCAACAGGGTGCGCTGCAAGGCGCGCACCAACGTATTATGTGGCGATTATTATTTGAAAATTATTATTTGAATATTGTTATAGGGGCCGATTACAGCGACTCTGACAACCTCCAAGCACTGCGCCGATCACATACCCTACCGATGAGAGCATTAGCGGGAAGGCAGAAAGTCCAGGGGGTTTTGAGGCTGTCCATCGCGTCGCACCTCAAAGTGCAACCTGACATCTTCTGCATCACTATCACCCATCGTAGCAATGACTTCACCGGTCTCTACCACATCATTTTCACTGACTCGTAAGCTATCGTTATGCGCATACGCACTCAGGAATTGGTCGTTGTGCTTAAGAAGAATTAAATTGCCATAGCCCCTTACGCCACTGCCTGCATAGACAACAATGCCAGGTCCAGCCGCTTTCACAGGTTGCCCCTTTTCACCACTTATATCAATCCCAGCGGTGATGCTACCGCCCTGCCCAAATTCACCTACCACATTGCCATTCGCAGGCCATTGCCACGCTATCGTTTCAGCAGGTGTATAGGTACGTGAAGCCCGGTCTGGACTGGCTGGCTGGCTGCTGGCCGTTGCCGTTTCAGGCTGTGGCTGTGGTTCTGGCGCTGCTACAGGCTGAGGCTGTGGTTCTGCAACAGGCTGCGGTGTGGGCGCAGGCGCGGGCGTAGGCGCTGGCTGTTGCGCGGGTTCAGGCTCAGCCGCCGCGATCACTTCAGGCTCTGGTGCTGGTGCAGGCGTCTCGGCAGTAGTGGATTCAGCCACTTGCTCGGCTGCGTCTATCGCCGCGCGCTCAGCCGTGAGGCGCTGATTACGCTGAATCGCTGACTCATCGGGCAGCAGCCAATCTAGCTCTTGCTCGTTGCTGGCTACAGAAGCAGTCTGTGGGTTCAAACCCGTAGCCACAGCACCGCCGCCACTGGAGGCGCTGGCCACCGCCGTTTGCTGATTACTCGCAGTGGAAGCCGCGCCTTCACGCAAGGCAATGGTTTGCCCAGGACGAATTTGGTAAGGCGCATCAATATTATTCATGGCCGCCAGCTGGCGATAATCTAAATTGTGCTGCCAGGCAATGCCGTAAAGGGTATCGCCCGCCTTCACCGTATATTGGGGCGAGTTTTCTATCGCCTGGCGTGCGTCGCTTAAATCGCGCACCTGGGGGCTGCCACCTTGCTGACTGGCACAGCCGGCAATCGCCAAGGCTAGCGCCGACATCATCAGGGCTTTCTGTATATGACCCATTTTTATATAGCCTTTCTGCATATAAGCTTTCTGTATATAACCTTTCTGCCCATAACCTTTACACATACGCACCTACTCCTTTTCAGCGCCAAGCTGGGTATCGATCGGCTGGCGGTCTGCACGGCGATTAACTGGCACGGCGATTAATTAGCACGGCGATTAATTAGCACGACAATCAGTGCACCGAACGCCATTAGCGCGACCACGCCTGCCACCTGTGCCGAGGCGCCGGTCAAGACGGCATAGTCAGCGGGTAACAAATAACGATGTTCTAACGGTATCATTTGCCCTTCTGGACCCATTTGATAGCGCAACAGTTCACGCCACGGCCATAGAACCGGTAAAGAACCAACAATAAAGCCTAGCAACAGCTGCATGGTTGAGGTGTGGTGGCGACGTAACAGCCATGACAACAGCCGCGAAAAAAGTGCCAGCCCAATGGCACAGCCCATGCCAAACAGCACAATAATGCCCAGGTCGAGGCTGCGTATCGCGCCCATGATGGTGCCGTAGAGGCCCATGGTCAGCAACAGAAAGCTGCCTGACACCCCCGGCAGCAGCATGGCACTAATAGCGATACAGCCTGCCACCATTACCACGACCGATTCATTGCCAATCAGCAACACCAGCGGCATCATGCCTGGCAGCGCTTGGGCCAATAATAGGCCCACCAACAACGGCAGCAAGTACCACAATTTCCATCCAGCGCTCGCCTGCCCGACCACTAATGCCGACGCGGCCACCAAGCCAAAAAAGAAGCCATCAAGCAGTAGCGGATGCGCTTCCATCAACCAAAGCGCCAAATGCGCAACGCTAAATAGGCTAACAGCAACGCCTGCCAAGAGTGGCATTAAAAACGTCAGGTTCAAGTGATGACTTAACGCCCGCCAGCCGCCTTGATGCCATGCGCCAAAAGCACTAGGACCAAACTGCTTAATAGTGTTAATCAGCTCTTCATAAATACCGCTAATAAACGCGATGGTGCCTCCCGACACGCCTGGTACCGCGTCGGCGGCACCCATCCCTGCGCCACGTAAAAATATCCCCAAGGGTTGCCGCTTCAATCCACTACTCCTTGCAGTAAGGGTACAAAACGCACGGGCTCAAGCCGGCGTTTTTCAAAGGCATTGCCAGTGCGTTTTACTTGAGTAAGCCACTGGCTGCCATCAGCTTCTTCCAACGGGGCGATAAGCACCCCATCGCGACTCAGTTGCTCTAACAATGCTTCTGGCAACGTCTGGGCACAGGCGGTTAACAAAATAACATCAAAAGGCGCAACGTCAGGCCAGCCATCACCACCGTCGGCAACCGTTAAGGTTGCCGGTGCTGCCAGCCGGCGCAGGCGCTCGGCCGCACGCTCGTGCAGCGCGCTAATTCGCTCAATGGAATAAAGCTGTTCCACCAACCGCGACAGCACCAATGTTTGATAGCCAGAACCAGTGCCCAGTTCCAATACCCTGCGTGGTTCAGCGCGCAGCACAAGCTCGGTCATTCTCGCCACCGTTAACGGCTGCGATAACGTTTGGCCAAAACCAATCGGCAAGGCGGTATCTTCGTAGGCGCGGTGGGCCAACGCTTCGTCAACAAACAGATGCCGCGGCTCGCTGGCCATGACGTCCAACACGCGGGCATCACTAATGCCCTGCTGTATCAGGCGCTTCACCATGCGGTCGCGCGTGCGCTGAGAGGTCATACCTCGACCACGCAGCTCACAGGGGGATATATCAGGCAAAAACATCCAACCAATCCTGCACATCGTTAAGCGCGAGGTGACGCGTTAGGTCCGTTTGCAGCGGTGTAATCGACACAAAGCCCGCTTCTACGGCCGCGAAATCGGTATCTTCACCGTCGTCAGCATTCGCCGCCACAGGCGCAATCCAATAACGTGTACGCCCACGCGGGTCCTTGACCGCTAACGGTTTGTCAGCCGGCCCCCGGTAGCCTAAGCGCGTTACCTTGACGCCTTTAATCTCGTCCCAAGGCACATCTGGCACATTGACATTCAGCAGCGTGCGCGGCGGTAACGAGAGCTGCTCTGCAGCGCCAATCAAGGTAGCGGCTACCCGTGCCGCCGTGGCGAAGTGGCGTTCCCCACACAGCGACATGGCAATCGCGGTCATGCCTAGGTTGCGCCCTTCCATGGCCGCTGCCACCGTTCCCGAATAAAGCACGTCATCGCCAAGGTTGCTGCCGTGATTAATCCCTGAGATGACTAAATCAGGCTTTTCATCCCACACCCCGTTAACGCCTAAATAGACGCAGTCAGCGGGCGTGCCATCAACGCTATAAAAGCCATTATCAAGCGGCGTTAACGATAGCGGGCGCGTCAGTGTCAGCGAGTTACTGGCACCACTGCGGTCACGGTCAGGCGCGACAACGCGAATATTGGCGTGCGCCACCAGGGCATCATGCAGCGCACGCAAGCCAGGCGCGTGAACACCATCATCATTTGAAAGCAGCAATCGCCGCATGTTGGGTCTCCCTTTAATAAACACTAGCGGTCAGCTGACCGCTAACAGCTCACCCAGCGCAGCGGTGGCGAAGCTCCCGCGGGGTAGCGCAAACGAGAGTAGCACGCTGTCTGCTTCCCACTGGAGTTCAGGTTCTATCAGCCGCATACGTAGCGCCCGGCGGGCTTGCTTTACGCCACTGCGCTCTAAGCCTTCACATAGCGCAGGATACTGCGTTAACAGCGCCGCTTCATAAACGCTGGTATCAATCTGGCTGGCGTCACCCACTCCCCAAAGTACCCCCGTTGGATGAACATCCAACTCAGCAGCACGCGCCTGTAAGGTGGCATCGGTCGCGTCAATGTGAAACACGCTTTGGGTGCCGTCCAGCATCAGCGTGTCGCCGGCAAGGGGTTGGCACCACGTGCCGTCTGCCACGCGGGCGCTCAGCAGCTCGTTAAACAAAAAACTGCGCGCGGTAGAAAGCATCATACCCTGCCGGTCGTCCCGCTTACGCCAGCCGCGGCTAAGCATCGCCTCGGCACGCTGAAGATTGCGCCCTTCATGGCCAAAGCGCTGGGGGCCAAAATAGTTGGGCACCCCCTGTTGGCACAGCATTTCCCAGCGGCGGGTAAACTCGCCTTCGCTAATCGCTTCACCACGAACGCGCAGCGCAAAGCGGTTGGTGCGGTGAACGCCGCGTTTTAACTTGCGCGGATGACGCGCCTGTTCAACCACGGTAATACCCAGTGCGTTAAGCGACGGCTCAAGATCAGCGGGCGCGTCGCGACCCGGCAGATGCACGCTTAGCCACTGCCGCGTGACGGCAATGCGGTCTTTCATGCCGGAATAGCCGATATCGCGGGGCGTTACACCACACAGCCGGCTTAATACCTTTACCACCTCTAACGTGGTTTGATTGCGCTTTTCAACGCGCAGCCAAAGGTGCTCCCCGTGGGCCTCGGGAGTAAACTCCAGCTGCTCGTCTACCCAGAAATCTTCCGGTTGAGCACGGTACTGCCCCGGTTTAGGTGGGCCGAACTGAGCATCCAAGCAGCGCTGCCAGGTGGGCATATTAATCATTAAGCGCCTCTAGGCGATTAAGCAGCACCACCGCCTCCGCGGCAATACCTTCGCCGCGCCCAGTAAACCCAAGCCGCTCGGTGGTGGTGGCTTTAACGTTAACCTGGCCAAGGGCTACCTGGATGTCGTCAGCGATCACGGCTCGCATCGCTTCGATATGCGGTGCCATTTTAGGTGCTTGCGCCATTAGCGTGGCGTCAAGATTCACCACCCCATAGCCTTGTGCGTGCACAAGGCTCACCACATGGCGCAGCAGCTCGCGGCTATCAGCACCTGCCCACGCCTGGTCGGTATCCGGGAAATGGCGGCCAATATCCCCCAGCGCACAGGCACCCAACAGCGCGTCGCTAATGGCATGAAGCAGCACATCACCATCAGAATGAGCGACAAACCCCTGCTCGAACGGCAATTTGACGCCGCCAATCATCAGGTGGTCGCCGGGGCCGAAACGGTGTACATCGAATCCGTGGCCAATACGCATTATCTGCTCCTTTGTAACATGTGACCGGTTATAACAGGTGACCGGTTTGCGCGGCCATAATAGCGGCGGCCAGGGCTAAATCATCCGGGTGGGTGACTTTCAAATTATCGCGTCGCCCGCTAACCAGTTGGGGGCGCTCACCCAGCGCCTCAACTGCCGATGCTTCATCAGTGACTAACGTATGGTTGAGGCGGGCGGCTTCCAGGGCACGGCGCAAAAGCCCATAGCGAAACCCCTGGGGGGTTAGCGCATGCCATAGCCGGTCACGAGGCTCCGTTCGCGTACTCAAGCCCTGCTCGTCGCTGCGCTTCATGGTATCGGCCACCGGCATCGCCAGCAGTGCCCCGCTGGGGTGAGCTAAAGCCGCCTGATAAAGCGCGTGTAGATCGCCTGAGGTGATACATGGGCGCGCTACGTCATGCACCATCACGATATCGTCGGCCTCGGCCTTCATGGCATGCAGCGCGTTCAATACGCTGTCCATTCGTTCGCGGCCACCGGGCACCCGCTGCCAGTCGGCAAAGGGCACCGACGATGGCGCAAACCAGCGATCACCATCGTCTAAACACAGCACCAAACGAGCCTCTGGAAAGGCGTTATGCAGGCGCGCCAGCGTATGCGCTACTATCGGCTGGCCGGCCAGGTGTAGGTATTGTTTAGGCTTATTCGCGCCCATGCGGCGGCCTTGACCAGCGGCCGGAACAATTAGCCATGGTTGACTCACGGACGCGGCTCCTGAGGGGAAGTTAAGCCGGTATTAGGGCTGGCATTAGAGAAGACCAAGCCCGCATTAATCCCCATTAGCTCCGTTTTGATGGCCACTCCTGGCACCCAGAAGAAC
Organism: Halomonas sp. 54_146; assembly: GCF_001507855.1. Lineage (GTDB taxonomy): Bacteria > Pseudomonadota > Gammaproteobacteria > Pseudomonadales > Halomonadaceae > Vreelandella. The sequence goes on along the minus strand of NZ_LGEN01000002.1, from coordinate 54,694 downwards.
TGCTCATCGGTACGCACCATGCCCATATCGCTGCGCGCCCGTTCTTCAATAGCATCCAAACCGGTTTTTAAATCCGTTACTTCCGCCGCTAGCCGCGCATTGCGTTCACGCATAGGCACGTTAATGGCTTCTTGCACCGCTACCCGCTGCTTTACATTCTGCAAATCTTGCCAGCCGCCATTGCCTAACCACAGCGAATACTGAAGCAGTGCCAATACTGCTAGCAACGTTATCACTAGCCATTTGCGCATCGCTGCTCTCCGGTAAAAATCACTTGGTGTTAATTGCCAGTGTTACGTACTGATGCTAGTTAACCGTGGGGTTATGAAGGCTATTTTTGAACTGAGGTGAGTCAAAAAGTGGCCGTCAAAACAGTGCCGCGCATTATGCCATTAAGGGGCTATGCCAGCGAGCCGCCTTCTGTTTAGCTTTCTACTTAAACGCTTATTTCGCCGCTTATTTAAAGGGCAGCGCTTGAAAGGCAGCCTCGCGGTAAGCGTTGACCTGTTCGCCTTCTTGGTGGCAAAACTGGGCAACAGCGGCGGCAAGCCCAGGGTGGCGAAGGTAATGCAACGAACGTACCCGCTGGGGCGCAAAGCCGCGCACCAATTTGTGCTCACCCTGGGTGCCGGGGTCAAAGAGCGTTAACCCCCGCTGCAAACAGTACTCAATACCCTGGTAGTAACAGGCTTCAAAATGCAGGCAGTCTGCCACGACTTCACTTCCCCAATAGCGCCCATAGAGTGTGCTGGTGCCGCGAAAATAGAGCGCTGCCGCCACCGGGTGGCCTTCCCTACCGTCCACACCTTCCATATAGGCCTGCACAAGCACCAACGCTTCCGGCATGGTTTGGCGCAAGCGTTCAAAAAAGTCTTGGCTTAAATAAGGCGGGCGGCCACGCTCATGGTAAGTAATCGTATAGCAGCGGTAGAAATGCGCCATCGCCGCTGGGGTTATCTCACTGCCTTCTAGGCGTGTTACTTGCAGGCCTTGCTCGGCAACCAAGCGCCGCTCGCGTTTGATCATCTTGCGCCGCTTAGAGGTCAGACTAGCCAAAAAACCATCAAAATCCCCAAAGCCGCGGTCACGCCACTGAAACTGTACGCCTTCACGGCTGATAAGCTCGGGGCACTGCGCTTGCCAAGCGGTGACGTCGTCTTCATCGGCAAACAATAGGTGCCAGCTAGATAGTGCCTGACCAGCGCACTGTTCGCGCCAGCCCTCGGCCAGCAGTGCGCGTGCCGCCTGTGCATCGGCGTGCTTGGCGATCAGCGTGCGCGCACCCGGAACCGGCGTGAACGGCACCGCGCTGAGCGCTTTTGGGTAGTAGCGGCCACCGGCGCGCTCTAAGGCGTCGGCCCAGCCCCAATCAAACACATACTCACCGTAGGAATGATGCTTACGATACATCGGCATGGCCGCGACCAATTGCTCATCCTGCCATACACTTAGGTGGCAAGGCTCCCAGCCAGTCGCTGCGCTGACAGAGCCACTGGCCTCTAGCGCGTGTAAAAAAGCATGGCGCAAAAAGGGCTGATCGCTATCGACCAGTGAATCCCACTGGCTTGCCGTGACGGCTCCCATGGTGGGTAGAATGACTAACGACAGCGGGCGTAACGGCATAGCACCTCCCAGGGAGTGCAGGGCTTGCTAAAAACTTGCTAAAAAGCGCGGGGCAAACGCACTGTAAAATTGCCTGCGCCACTTTACACTATCTGGCTAGACGAGCCGTTTATAAGAACTGGCTATACGGACGGTTTATAAGAATTGTTTATAAAAACCATTTATAAAAACCGTTTATACCGACCAAGAGCAGAGGCAGTATTTAAACTGCACTGCCTATCATGCCACGCCGGTAGCGGCGCATTAAGGAGAGGCCATGACGCGCGACTTAACAGGAGATTTCAACACTCAGCGCCAAGCTGCCGATCAAATGCCTTACCCAACGCTTGCGGTGCGTCGTGAGCGCTTGGCTCGCTTGGCGCGTATGACCAAGCATCATCAGCTTGAAATTATTCGGGCCATTCAAACGGATTTCGGCCAGCGCAGCGATGTCGAAATACGCATGGCTGAAATCAGCGCGGTGCTGCACGCTGCTCGCCATGCCAGGCTGCATTTATGGCGCTGGATGCGCCCGTGGGCGGCCAGCATGCCGTGGCGTTTACTGCCTGCCCGAGCTCGCATCGCGCCTCAACCGCTGGGCGTTGTCGGCGTGATGTCGCCTTGGAACTACCCGTGGAGTTTAGCGCTAATGCCGATTGTGGATGCGTTTGCCGCCGGCAATGTCGTCATGCTCAAGCCTAGCGAACACACCCCGGCTACCAGCGCGCTACTAAAACAGCTGGTACCGCAATATTTCACGCCAGAAGAGTTCAAGGTGGTAGAAGGGGGCGTTGACATCGCGCGGCGTTTTAGCGAATTGCCCTTCGATCATTTGCTGTTCACCGGGTCTACCGCCGTTGGGCGCCAGGTAGCCCAGGCAGCGGCGGTTAATTTGACCCCAACTACGCTTGAGCTAGGCGGCAAATCGCCGGCCATCGTGGCAGGCGATGCGGATTTCGATAAAGCAGCAGCGGCTATTATTTTCGGTAAAGGCATGAACGGCGGGCAAACCTGTATCGCCCCTGACTACGTGCTGGTGGAAAGCCGCCATCTTAGCGCCTTGGTAAAAGCGTTAAGCCGCGCCATTCAACAGCAGCGCCCGGATGATCAGGCGGCCACCCACGCCATTAACGCGGCCCACCAGCAGCGGCTCGATGCCATGCTGCAAGAAGCCCACGACCACGGCTGCAGAATCATTGATGAAGGCCGCCATGCGCCGGCGCTGATTATCGACCCCCACCAAGACCTGCAGGTGATGCGCGAAGAAATTTTTGGCCGCTGCCTACCCGTTATTAGCTTCAAAGATATGCAGGCCGCCATACGCTACGTGAATGCCCGCCCTCACCCTTTAGCGCTGTATGCCTTCACAAATGATAAAGGCTTACAGCAGCAGCTATTGCAAACGACTCGCTCTGGCGCGCTGGTATTTAACGCCACGCTGCTTCACCACGCGGTGCCTTCACTGCCGTTTGGCGGCGTAGGCGAAAGCGGCATGGGTGCCTACCACGGCCGCCATGGCTTTACGCGCTTTAGCCATTTACGCGGCCTGTTTTATCAATCCAAGCACGCGTCCAGCCACCTCATTTATCCACCCTATCGCCGATGGTTAATGAAACTGTTAGGCCTGGGTTAACCTTGATTCACCCATTACCGATAGTTAATTATCCATTGCTATCGCGTCATTATGGTATGTTTTATTAATTCTCTGCGTTGGAATGACCATGCAAGCCCCAGATACTCCCCACAATGAAACAGAGCGCCTGGCGGCTTTGTATGCGTTACAAGTGCTTGATACACCGGTAGAAACGGCCTTTGAGCGCATGACGCAGCTGGCACGTGAGCTGTTTGAGGTACAAATTGCCGCGGTCACGCTAGTGGATAAAGAACGCCAGTGGTTTAAATCCCACCCAGGCCTTGAAGCGTGTGAAACCAGCCGAGAAGTCTCTTTCTGCGCCCACGCGATTGCCCATGATGCACCGCTGGTTATTGAAGACACCCATGAAGACGAGCGCTTTAGAGAAAACCCGCTAACCAATCACCCGCCCAATATCCGCTTTTACGCGGGGTATCCCCTTCGCCCGCTGAACGGCCTGGCGGTTGGCACCCTGTGCCTAATTGACCGCACGCCGCGCCGCTTTAGCGAGCGTGATTTAAGCCTGCTGGGCAGTTTAGCCGGGCAGGTAGAAGAACTGCTTCGCCAACATAAGCTACAGGTGGAGCTAAGCCGCACCGCTCGCCGCTTTGAAGCGCTGTTTACCAAAAGCGCGACCGCTAAAGTGCGTATTAATCACACCGGCCATATTATCGGCATTAACCCCTTCGCGCTGAACCTGCTCGGCTACGAAGAGCACGAGCTGATGGGTAAAAACGTCGCCATTCTTACCCCACCCAACATTAGCACGCAGCACGATGCGTTTATCTCCCGGTATATCGCCGGGGGCACACCCACCGTGATTGGGCGCGGGCGCGAAGTTGAAGCCTTGCACAAAGATGGGCGCTATATCCCTGTTCACCTGGCGGTGAATGCCATTCACGATGATCACGATAACGTGGTGGAGTTTTTAGGCGTTCTAACGGATTTAACCGATGTTTACGACGCCAACCGCCGAATACATAAAGAGCAAAACCTGCTCAAAGTGCTTCACCAGGGCATTACCGACTACCAGGCGCTGATGTCCGGCAAGCGGCTGTGGTTATTTTTAATGGAGGCCCTGCGCGCACTCACCGATAGCGATTACGCCCTGATTGGCGAAGTCATACCTACCAGCACCACTAACGCGCTTAAAATCCACGCGATTACCGACCTCTCCTGGAGTGAAGAGTCGCGCCACCTGATGGAGCAGCTGCGCAGCGGTGATATGACGCTCACCAACCCCCATTCACTGCTGGGTCGCGTGTTTGCCTTTGGTGAAGTGATCATGACTAACGATGTTTATAACCACACTAAGCGCGGCGGCTTTCCTCCTGGGCACCCGGTACTTCACAACTATTTAGGCGTGCCTATCTACAGCGGCGAACGGCTGATTGGCATGTACGCGATTGCCAACAGCAAGCAGCCCTTAAATCAAACCCTGCTGGACTGGCTACAGCCGTTTACCGCCACCTGTTCACTGCTGATCAACTTGTATAGCCAAATGGCTGAGCGCGAGCAGGTCATGCACGACTTAGCCGCCGCCCGCGACCAGGCGGAAACCGCCAGCCGGGCAAAAAGTGAATTTCTGTCATCAATGAGCCACGAACTGCGCACCCCGCTCAACGCTATCATTGGCTTTTCACAGCTGTTGGCTAAAGGACGCCGCGACCCACTGAGCGAAAAGCAGCAGCGCCAAGTGAGTCAAATAGAGAAAAGCGGCCAGCATCTGCTCAGCCTCATTAATGAAGTGCTTGATCTGGCGAAGATAGAAGCGGGGCATATGACGCTTTCCATCGAACCGATTATTCTGGCTAACGTATTTAACGATGCTTGCTCCACCCTGGAAGCCAGCGCCGAGGCCGCCGGCATCCGCTTTCGCTGCGTGTCGCTCAATGACCAATGGCGGGTAAACGCCGACTACACGCGCACTAAGCAAATCCTTTTAAACCTGCTTTCCAATGCGATTAAGTACAACTGCCCCCATGGTTCGGTCGACATTACCGTGGCGCACATGGGCGATAAAGTGCGCATCATGGTGACCGACACCGGCCCTGGCATTGCGCCTGAACGTCAGCATGAATTGTTTGAACCCTTCAACCGGCTGGATGCAGAAGGCGGCACCATTGAAGGCTCTGGTATTGGCCTGGCGATTACCCGCGAGTTGGTAGAGCGCATGAGCGGCGACATTGGCGTTGAGAGCCAGCTTGGCCAAGGTGCCACCTTCTGGTTTACGTTGCCTACCGCTAACGCAGAAATCTCCACAGACGAGCGCCTAACGCCCAACGCTGTTTACACGCCCCCCGCCACCACCTTTACGCTGCTCTACATTGAAGATAACCCCGCCAACCAGCGGTTAATGCAAGACGTTATCGAAGAGATGGATGAGATAGTGCTGGAAATCGCGCCTAACGCAGAAATCGGCCTGGAACTCATGCGCCACTGCGCGCCTGCCCTGGTGTTAATGGACATCCACCTGCCGGGCATGAACGGCTATCAAGCGCTAGACACCATGCGCCGCGACCCCCAGCTACACGCGCTACCGGTAGTGGCACTCTCGGCCAATGCCATGCCCAGCGACATCAAACGCGGCTTAGAAGCAGGCTTTGACGCCTACCTCACTAAACCGCTTGAGATTGATAAACTTCAGGCCACCGTTACCCAATTTATTCATACTGCTTCCGGGAGGGCACCATGAGCCTTACCCAAAAACACCTGCTCGTGGTCGACGACAACACGGTTAATATCGAACTCATGTTTGACCTGCTCGACGAGTACGGCTTCGAAAATATTCACGGTATTGATGACCCGCGGGAAGTGCTTCCCCACTGCCAGCAGCAGTTGCCGGATTTACTGCTGCTTGATATCCGTATGCCGCATTTAGACGGCTATGCGGTGATTGAGCAGTTAAGCACCCACTTTAAAGAACAGACGCCACCCATTATTGTGCTCACCGCGCAAATTGACGATGCCACCCGCCAACGCGCCTTAGCCATGGGCGTGCGAGACTTCATCACCAAACCGTTTAAACAAGATGAAGTGCTGCAGCGTATCCGCAATACCTTAAACATCGAGCACCGCTTCCAAGTGCGTGACCAGCAGGCCGACACCTTAGAGCGCATGGTGGCCAAACGCACCCAAGAGCTCGACCTGCAGTCGCGCACCGACCCCATAACGCAACTCCCCAACCGGCGCGGATTAAACCAGGTACTGCACAGCGCCGCCCTGAAGGCTTCCGGCACGGGGCTGCTGTTTATTGCCATTGATAAACTCGATGATGTAGTGCGCTTACACGGCTACCAAACCGCCGACCAACTGCTTCGCTTAATTAGCCAGCGGCTTCGTCAACCGCTCAGCGCCGAAAGCCTGCTCGGCTTATGGGGCGGCAGCGAACTACTGGTGATTACGCCAACAGCAGAGCCCTCCAAACTGCTGGCGTTAGCCGAGCGCTTACTGGCCTGTTTTGAGCAAGACCAAACGCTAGACGCGCTGTTGCTTCCCGTTAGCGCACGGATTGGCATTAGCTGCTCAGAAGGGTTCTTCGACACGGAGCGGCTCGTGCATATGGCGGCGCTGGCGCTGCCACCCCACGAGACACCCCCCATTCAGCACTACACCCCAGCGCTTGAAGAAAAGCAGCGCCACCGGCTCCGCCTGCAGCAAGCCATACGCGGCGCTACCCAGCGGGGCGAAATGACCCTTGCTTTCCAGCCCAAGCTTGCGCTTGCTGACCACAAAATTCTTGGCGCAGAAGCCCTGCTACGCTGGAAGCACCCAGAGTTTGGCCATATCTCCCCGGGTGAATTTATTCCCCTGGCAGAAGCCAGCGGCGATATTCTTTCCATAGGCGATTGGGTGCTTGATGAGGCCATGCGCCATATCAGCGCCTGGCGGGCACAGGGGCTGCTCAATGATGATTTTCATATCGCCGTTAATGTGGCCACGCGCCAGCTAATGCGCAAGGACTTTGCCCAACAGCTGTTAGCCCGTTTGGCTGAGCAACGCATTCCCGCACGCTTTCTAACCTTGGAAGTGACTGAATCAGGGCTGATGAGCGATATGAATCACGCCCGCCAGCAGCTTACTCAATTGGCCGAGATGAATATTGCCGTAGCGATTGACGATTTTGGTACGGGGCAATCGTCACTGGCGTACATTAAAACGCTGCCCTTCTCGACGCTTAAAATCGACCGCGCCTTTGTGATGGATGTCGTCACCAGTGCGGTTGATCGCCAGCTGGCTCACACCATTACCCAGCTTGCCCACAGCGTAGGCTGCGATGTAGTGGCAGAAGGCATAGAGACTGCCGAGCAGGCAGCGTATTTAAGCTCGATTGGCTGCGAAGCCGCGCAGGGCTATTTTTACGCCCGCCCGCTGCCCGCCGAAGCCTTTGCCACCTGGTGCAGTGAATGGAAGCCGCCCTATTCACCGACTACTTTCGCCTATCACGGAGAGCGTTGATGACTCATGACTTACTTGACCGCTTACGCCAACGCTTGGAAGACCTCAACCGCTCGGAGCGTAAAGTCGCCAATGTAATTCTTGAGGACCCAGCGCTCGCCACCAGCCTAAGCATCGCAAGCTTAGCCCAGGCAGCAAGCGTCAGCGAGCCAACGGTTAACCGTTTTTGCCGCAATTTTGGTGCCAAAGGCTACCCCGATTTTAAAATCAAACTCGCCCAAAGCTTAGCCGGCGGCACCCCCTACGTTACCCGTGCAGTCGAGCCTGGCGACTCGGCCACCCAGTACACCCACAAGATTTTTGGCGCTACTATCGCCGCGCTAGACGAAGCTCAACGCGACATCGACATAACGGCCGTTGAGCGCATGGTGGACTACCTCACCCAGGCCAAGCAGATCCACATTTTCGGTTTGGGTGCCTCTGGTGCCGTTGCCCAGGATGCCCTGCATAAGTTCTTCCGCTTTAACCTGCCGGTGATGGCCTACGTTGATGTGCTGATGCAGCGTATGGTCGCGGCCGCCTGCCACACCGGTGATGTGGTGGTGATTATTTCCTACACCGGGCGCACTCGGGAACTAGTGGATATTGCCCGCGTAGCAAGGGAAGCCGGGGCGGTGGTGCTCGGCATTACCGCGCCCAACTCCCCCTTAGCCAACGAATGTACCGCCACCCTGGAAATCGCCACCCCCGAAGACACCGACCACTACATGCCGATGACCTCCCGGGTGATTCAGTTAACGCTGATTGATGCGCTGGCCACCGGTGTCACGTTAAGGCGCGGTGAAGATTTCTTACCGCACCTGAAGAAAATCAAAGACAGCCTGCGAGACACCCGTTTTCCGCTGGAAAAGCCTGGTAAGTGAACGATCCTGAATGGCTATTGGAAATGTCATAATTCTATGAACGCTCAATAGTGAGGTGCGAGGGCAGGTTGAAGAGAGGGTCTTTTGCCATGGATGGCAAAAGTAGCGCCCACGGACGGGTTTACAGCGCCCTCGTTGAAACCTGCCCTCGTCATCTAGAAGTATAGCAATACACTTATAAGCGCATGGAGTGAATTATTAGCTACTCACCGCTGCTGTCACGGTAATTTCCACTTTGAGCTCATCAGATGGCATCGGTGCGCACACGCAGGCGCGTGCCGGGGCATAACCTTCCGGCACCCAGGCATCCCACACCTCGTTCATGGCGGTCACGTCACTGCCTTCTTTAAGGTAAATCGTCGCGCTCAGCAGCTGCTCGCGGCTAGAGCCAATCTCTTTTAACAGCGCATCCACTCGCGCCAACATGCTTTCCGTTTGCGCCTTAATATCGCCATTGCGAGCCTCGGGGCCAGCCACTTGGCCGCATAAATAGGCCACCCCCTGATGGATAACCGCACGGCTCATGCGGGCTTTGGTATCGTGGCGCTGAATAGTCATGGTGCACTCCTAGCAGGTTGATAAATTAGTCGGTTGAAAAAACAGTCCAGGCAGTCTAAACCGCCTACTGCCCACTTGACCACGCCAGATGCGCTAACGCTTTTTAAAACTACTTTTTAAAGCTAGTTAACACTCTCAAGCCCGATCAGTGGGCACCGGGCGATGCTCAAACACCCGCCGCAGCACAAAGCTGGTGTGCGCCCCCGTGACGCCCTCAATACGGTTAATCACGTGCAGCAGCAAGTGCTGGTAGTCATCCATATCACGCACCAGAATTTTGAGCTGAAAATCAGCCGCCTGGCCGGTAATGATCAGGCACTCGATCACGTTGGGTATCTCACGAATATGGCGCTCAAAATTATCGAAACGCTCCGGCGTGTGCTGGTCCATGGAAATATGCAGCAGCGCCATTAGCTGATAGCCCAACTGGCGGGCATCTACCGCAGCGCGGTAGCCCAGTATTAAACCGTGTTCCTCCAAGGCTCGCACGCGGCGCAAACAGGGCGAAGGCGAAAGCCCGATGCGGTCGGCCAACTCCTGATTACTGATGCGCCCTTCCTGCTGCACAATATCTAAGATATGACGGTCAAAACGATCCAACACCAGCGGCGATACCGACATAGAAAGCAGCCCCTGCCAATTTATATAGATTAAAAGACATATTCTGCTAATTATCGTCTTACTAGCCCTATTTTCGCAACAAACTATCGCGGCAACCCCTTTACACTAGACGAGTTGCCAAAAGCAGCGAACCAATGATTACGGCCGCCACAAGCCGCCGACCCAACCACCTTGTTACGTTTAGGACATCCACCATGCCTGCTTTCGATCATCGCAAATATCGCCCCGCGCCCCGTGTGCCCGCCTTTAATCGCCAGTGGCCGGACCGTGATTTAGATCGCGCCCCCACCTGGGTGAGTGAAGACCTACGCGACGGCAACCAGGCGCTACTTGAGCCGATGACCGTTGAGCAGAAGCAGCGCTTCTGGCACCAGATCGTTAGTGTAGGCATTAAAGAAATCATGGTGGGTTTCCCTTCGGCCAGCCAGCCCGATTACGACTTCGTGCGCTGGCTGATCGAAGAGAACCAAATTCCCGATGACGTCACTATTGCGGTATTGGTGCAATGCCGTGAACACTTGATCGAGAAGACCTTTGCCGCGCTTGCGGGCGTCAAGCGCGCCATTATTCACCTTTATAACTCCACCTCCACCATTCAGCGCGAGCGGGTGTTCGAGATGGATCGCGCCGGCATTATTGATATTGCCGTGCAGGGCGCGACCTGGGTCAAAACCTATGCTGACCGCCACCCAGAGGCTGAATGGCGTTTCCAATACTCACCGGAAAGCTTTTCCAGCACGGAAATTGATTTCTCCCTGGAGATCTGCGAAGCGGTCATGGATGTATGGCAGCCAACGCCTGATAACAAGTGCATTCTCAACCTGCCCACCACGGTGGAAGTCGCCGGGCCGCACCATCACGCCGACCAGATTGAGTACTTCTGCCAGCACATTAGCCGCCGCGACAGCGTGATTATCTCAGTGCATACCCACAACGACCGCGGTGGCGCGGTGGCCTCTGCTGAACTCGCCCTGCTGGCCGGTGCCGAGCGCGTAGAAGGCACTCTGCTGGGCAATGGTGAGCGCACCGGCAATATGGATATCGTCACCCTGGCGATGAACCTGTACAGCCAGGGCATTGATCCTCAATTGGATCTCTCCAACCCTGATGAAATTATCCAGGTGGTTAACGAGTGCACCGGCATTGCCATCCACCCGCGCCACCCCTGGGTAGGCGAAATGGTGTATACGGCGTTTTCAGGCAGCCACCAGGATGCAATTCGTAAATCGCTCAAGCATCAACAGCCCGACGAGCCGTGGCAAGTGGCCTATTTGCCCATCGACCCCCACGATATTGGCCGCGATTACCAGGCGGTGATTCGCGTTAACAGCCAGTCGGGCAAGGGCGGCATGGCCTTTCTGCTTGAGCGTGATTACGGCATTAACCTGCCACGTTGGATGATGCTGGCCTTGGCCCCTTACGTGCAGCAAGAGAGCGAGCGGCGCGCCAGCGAGCTTTCCAGCGCCACGATTCGTCAGCTAATGTTCGACAACTTCACCCAAGAAGCCCCGCTAACGCTGGTGGACTACCGGCTCTCCAAAGGGCAGCAGGAAGGCATTGAAGTAACGCTGCAACAGGGCGACAAACGGCTATCTCTATCGGGTAAAGGCAATGGCGCTATGTCGGCGTTTACCGATGCCTGGCAGCGTCACTCGGGCAGCAGTATTGGGATTCTCGATTACAGCGAACACTCGCTCGGTGCCAGCAGCGAGGCCAATGCGATTGCGTTTGTGCAGCTCAATATCGATGGCCAGCGGCTGTGTGCGGTGGCCGAAGACAGCGACACCGTCAGCGCCTCGCTTAAGGCACTGCTGTCTGGGATTAACGCAACGCTTAACCCAGGCGCTAACCCAGGCCGGGCAACGCAGCAGCATCAGCAGAAAGAAGCGGGCGTCGAAGCGTAAGCGGCTAACTCACCGCCGAGTGATTCATCTGCCACTCCATTTACCCTACAATCGTTGGCCAAACTGAACGAGCTATCTTAGCGAATGAGCTGTTTAGCAAATTCGCTATTTAGCGGGTGCCAACGGGGAAAAGCATGGGGTATGGCTTAACAAATATAGTGCTAGTAGCGCTTGGCGGTGCACTCGGTGGCATGGGGCGGTTCGCGGTTTCAAATCTGCTCGCTCACTATCTCGGTAAGGCCTTTCCCTGGGGAACGCTTGCGGTGAATGCCAGCGGCGCTTTTATAGCGGGCTGGCTGTTAGGCGCATTGGGGTTGCCCAGCGCGCCGTCATCGTTATGGCTGTTCACGGTAGTCGGCCTGCTGGGCGGCTACACCACGGTGTCTTCTTTCAGCTTACAAACCCTTGAGCTGTGGCAAAGCGGCAAGCCGGCGCTCGCCTGCATGAACACTTGCGCCACACTGCTGCTGGGCTTAGCTATGGTAACGCTGGGCTGGGTGCTGTCAGGGGCGAGCTTATGAGCGCCTGGAAAGCGTACCTTGCGGTGGGTGTAGGCAGCGGCGTGAGCAGCGTGCTGCGTTACGGCGTTTCACTTTTCTCGCAAGCAGCACTAGGGAGTTATTTCCCCTGGGGAACGCTCATCGTCAACGTGCTGGGTTGCTATTTGATTGGCTGGCTGGCCGTTACCCTCTCGCGTTCACCCCACGGCCAGCTAGCGCGTTTGCAGCCATTGCTGGTGGCTGGGTTTTGCGGCGGTTTTACCACGTTCTCCCTGTTTAGCTTAGAGACACTGTATTTAGTGCAGTTAGGCAAACCAGCCATGGCGCTGGTTTATATAGTGGCCAGCCTGCCCCTGTGGCTGGGTGCTGCCGTGGCAGGCGAACGCATGGCGCGCTAACTAACCTAGCTAATGCGGAAATCTAGCTAACGCGGGAATAACCGCCCACTACCCCTCGTTTACTCATCACCAACTGCCAAAGCTGAAGCTCTCGGGCGCGAAAAGCCCCGGCACAAACAAGCAGGTAATAGCGCCACATACGATAAAAGCGCTCGCCGAACTGCTGTTTAAATGCCGGCCAGTTGGTTTCGAAGTTTTCATGCCATGCCATTAGCGTGCGGTCGTAGTCGGCACCGAAATTATGCACATCCTCTATCACGAACAGCGATTCTGCGGCATCCGCAATTTGCCCCAAGGTGGGCAGTTCGCCATTGGGAAAAATATACTTATCAATCCATGGGTCGGTCACGGTATAGCTTACGTTTTTGCCAATCGTGTGCAGTAAACACAAGCCCTCGTCTTTCAAACAGCGGTGGGCTACCGTCATGTATTCGCGGTAGTTTTTATTGCCGACGTGCTCAAACATGCCAACGCTGACAATGCGATCAAACTGTTCGGTTTCATCGCGGTAATCCTGTAAGCGAAACTCAACCGGCAAGCCACTTTTTATCAGCCGTTTGCCGAACTCAGCCTGTTCTTTAGAGATGGTAAGACCCACACACTCAACGCCATACTGCTCGGCGGCATAGGCCATAAAACTACCCCAGCCGCAGCCGATATCCAGCACGCGCATACCCGGCGCTAACTGCAGTTTTTGGCAGATTAAATCGAGCTTGGCTTCCTGGGCATCGTCTAAGGTCTGCGCTTCTTTCCAGTAACCGCAGGTATACGTCATACGCTGATCAAGCATGGCGGCGTAGAACTCATTGCCAAGGTCGTAATGCTTTTCGCCCACTTCCCAGGCGCGTTTAGCGGTCTGGCGGTTCAATAAGCGCGAGCGCAGCGAGTGATAAACCAACTGGGTAGGCTTAATACACTGCCCTAGCCGGGCGCGCATTAGCCGGTAAAACAGCTCATCTAGGCGCTCAGCGTCCCAATCGCCACTCATATAACACTCGCCAAGGCCTAAATTTCCTCGCGAAAGCGCGCTGTCAATCACGCCGGGGGCTTTTAACTGCATATCCCAGGGGCGGCTGCCATCAAGCTGAATATCGGCCTGGGCTAATAGCTCGGCCACAAAACGATGCGAGGGGGAGGTTATATCGAAACCAACAGGGGCGCTTTCAAGGACAGGCATGTTCATAACAGGTTCCTCCCACTATTCCAGTGAGTGAATAGGTCACAACCTGACGTTCAGCATAGAAGCGCATTGCAACATGAGCATTATTGGATGGGATCTATTTATGTGCCACAGCAGGCATTAAAAAGCCGGTCACTCGACAAGCGAGCACCGGCTGCGTGGCGCTTTGTGAGCCTTAGCGCAGAATAAGCACCGGGATATGACTACCGCGCAGCATGGCGGTGGTGGTGCTACCCACCAGCAAGTGGCGAATACGCGAGTGCCCGTAGGCACCCATTACCAGCAGGTCAATGCCGTGCTCTTTTTCGTAGGCTTGCAAGGCTTCATCCACTTCGCCTGGGCGAATAGCGCCTTCCGCTTGATGGCCGCCTTCGCGCAGCGTGCTTAGCGCCCAATCAAGTTCAGAGCGATGTTCAGCGGTTTCCGCACCCACAATCAGCACGTGGCACTCAGTGCCTGCAAAAAGCGGTGAGCCGGCCAGCATTTCAACGCCTTTACGGGCGGTTTTGCTGCCGTCAAAGGCCATCAAGATCTTTTCAGGACGCTTAAAGGTTTTCGGCACCATTAGAATTGGGCGGTGCATTTCACGCACTACCCGCTCAAGGTTAGAACCTAAGTGGCCACTGGCTTGGTGAGCCGTTGCACCGCGCTTCCCCACCACCAGCAAGCGCACGTCTTTTTCAAGCTCTAAAAGGCTTTCCACCAAGGTGCCGTTGCGCTGTCGCGTGGCGGGGTCTACCACCCCACCTTCTATTGCCCGCGCTTTGGCCGCTTCCAGCATCAGCTTACCCTGCTCGCGGTTCACCTTAGCGCGCTGCTCATCAAGCTCAGAAAGCTCTTTCATCAAGCGTTCGCGGGCACCAAAACGCAGGTTGCCGGAAAGATTTTGCTCTTCGGGCACCTCGGAATGGTTGTCGACCACATGCACAAAGGTTAACGGTGCCTGCATAGCCAAGCTTGCCCAGGCGGCATAATCGCACACGCCTTCGGAAAACTGGGAGCCGTCAATCGCGGCTAATACCTGATCAGTCATGTCGCTCTCCTTGCTTGGTTAGTGGCCGCCCATGAGTTTTTCGACCGCTTCAGGGTCATCGTGCACCGCGTAACGATCCACAATGGTCGCGCTGGCCTCGCTCAAGCCGACCAGTTCTACCTCGGTACCTTCACGGCGGAACTTAATCACCACGCGATCAAGCGCCTGCACGGCAGTGATATCCCAAAAGTGTGCGCGGGAAAGGTTGATAGTGACTTTATCAATACTCTCTTTGAAATCAAACGCGGCAATAAAACGCTCTGAAGAAGCAAAGAACACCTGGCCCACCACTTGGTATTCACGCTCTTTACCGGGGTCTACTTCTTTCGAGCCGATGTAGAGGATATTGCCGACTTTGTTGGCAAAGAACATCGCCGCCAGCAGCACACCCACGAATACGCCAATCGCCAAGTTGTGGGTACCTACTGTGACGACAACGGTGGCCACCATAACGAAATTGGTGCTCATCGGGTGCTTTTTCAGATCACGAATCGATTCCCAGCTAAAGGTGCCGATGGAGACCATAATCATCACCGCCACCAGCGCCGCCATAGGAATCTGCGAGACCCAATCGGCTAAGAACACCACCATCAGCAGCAGCACGACCCCAGCAATTAACGTGGAGAGCCGTGTACGCCCACCGGATTTAATGTTAATCACCGATTGACCAATCATCGCACAGCCGGCCATACCACCAATCAAGCCTGAACCAATATTGGCAACCCCTTGGCCCTTACACTCACGGTTTTTGTCGCTCGGGGTGTCGGTTAAATCATCGACAATAGTGGCGGTCATCATCGATTCCAGCAGACCCACCACCGCCAACATCACGGCATAGGGGAAAATAATCGCCAGCGTTTCAAAGGTAAGCGGCACATCAGGCCATAAAAATACCGGCAGCGTATCCGGTAGCTCGCCCATATCGCCAACGCTGCGAATATCCATACCGCTGATCATATACACGCCGGTTAGCACGACAATACATACCAACGGCGAGGGAATTGATTTACCAATCACCGGCAAATAGGGAAACAGATAAATAATACCCAAGCCAGCAATGGTCATGGCATACACATGCCAGGTAACGCCGGTTAATTCAGGCAGCTGGGCCATGAAAATCAGTATCGCCAGAGCGTTAACGAAGCCAGTCACCACCGAGCGGGACACAAAGCGCATCAGCTCAGCCAGCTTCAAATAGCCAGCAATAATCTGCAGCACCCCGGTTAACAGCGTAGCGGCCAGCAGGTACTCAAGGCCGTGTTCGCGCACCAGTGTCACCATCAGCAGCGCCATGGCACCGGTGGCGGCTGAGATCATCCCCGGGCGACCGCCCGTAAACGCAATGATAACGGCAATACAGAAAGAGGCATAAAGCCCTACTTTCGGGTCAACACCGGCAATGATTGAGAACGCAATCGCTTCAGGAATTAACGCCAGCGCGACGACAATACCTGAGAGCGTGTCGCCCTTAATGTTAGAAAACCACTCTTGCTTGCTGAAAAGGGTCATTCAGGGAGTCCATGGTTAGGGGTTTAAAAAACACAGCACGCTAACGCCGCACATAGGCAGCAAAAAGCATACGGTAACTAGATGTAGGAACTACTATCTATCGAAGACGCCAAAGCGCCACTGGCCAAATAACGGCCACAGAAAAGCTTAGCGCCGATATAACGCGAATAGCGTTATGCGCTAAATAGAGGAGGGAAAACCTAGGGCGGAGTCATCAGCCCTGTTAGCGGCAGAGCAATCGCTGCCATTGCAGTGTTCATAAGAAATACACCTTACTACCGTTCGCTGGAGTCATGAAATCAGTGCGCTCACATCATCATGACGCGCGACATATTACCAGCAAAGCACCCGCGCCGCACCTAACCCTAGCCTGCTCGCCACCGGTTTCATCACTTAGACACAGTGAACCGCTACTTTAGGCAGGGTGACCTTACCCTTGTTTCTGGCGTACCATTGCGCCGTTAAAAACGACATTAATTCCCAACTATTCACGTTGAAGCGGCACTGCTTTTTATGCTGTCTATTATTTTTTCCTAATAGATCGGTGCCGAATAAGCTTTACGCTAAAATGAGCTTTACGCTAAAAGAGGAGCAGCACATGAGCCAATCTATTGCAGTCATCAAGGGCGACGGTATCGGCCCAGAAATTATGGATGCCACGCTGCGAGTACTCGACGCGTTAGATTGCGGCTTAACCTACCAGCATATTGACGCTGGTTTAGGCGCACTTGAAAAGCATGGCACGTTGATTCCCCAAGAATCACTGGATGCCATCGAAAAATGCGGTATCGCGCTTAAAGGCCCGCTCACCACGCCGATTGGCAAGGGCTTCTCCTCGATTAACGTACAGCTGCGCCGCCACTTTGACCTTTACGCCAACGTGCGCCCGGCGATCAGCTTTCCCGGCACAAAATCGCGTTACGACGACATCGACATGATCACCGTGCGCGAAAACACCGAAGGCGCCTACCTTTCCGACGGCCAAGAGATGATCGACAACGGCGATACCGGCATTTCGGTGATCAAAGTGACCCGCAAAGGCTCCGAACGCATTGTGCGCTACGCCTTTGAGCTGGCTAAAAACAACGGCCGCAAGAAAGTCACCGCCGTCCATAAAGCCAACATCATCAAAACCAGCTCTGGGCTGTTTTTGGAGGTAGCGCGGGAAATCGCCAAAGAATACCCCGAGATCGAGTTCCAAGAGATGATCGTCGATAACGCCTGTATGCAGCTAGTGATGAACCCGCATCAGTTCGATGTAGTGGTCACCACTAACCTGTTTGGCGATATTCTTTCTGACCTGTGTGCGGGGCTTGTTGGCGGCTTAGGTTTAGCACCAGGGGCAAACATTGGTGAAAAAGCGGCGATCTTTGAAGCCGTGCACGGCTCCGCGCCGGATATCGCAGGACAAAACATCGCCAACCCCTGCGCCCTGCTGCTGGCCGCCGCACAAATGCTGGACCACCTGGGCATGGCCGAGAAAGCCACCGCTATCCGCCAGGGCATTCGCACCGTGCTCGAAACCCGCCGCGATATGGTCACGCCTGATATGGGCGGCTCCGGCAGCACTGAATCCTTCGCCCAGGCGCTGGTGGAGTACGTTAACGCTTAACTTATCCACTGTTTTTTACTTTTCGATTTGCACAGAGCAGGCCACAGCGCCTGCTTTTTGCGTTCTAAGCACATAAAAAAAGTGCGCTCAGCGCTCATCTCAACTACTATCACCACACCTGTACAAAACCTATACGAAACTGTGCGCAAGAGACTGCATAAATGCTAACTATTCAACGCTACTCGCCTCTGCAAAACGCGCTTATGCAGCACGCCGCCTGCATTGTCTTCACGCCTGCTGGGGTGATTAGCCAGGCAAGTGCTCAGTTTTTAAACGTTATGGGCTATACGCTCAGCCAAATTAAAGGCCAGCATCACCGCCTGTTTTGTGACGCTGCCGACACCCACACCCCGGCTTATCAAGATTTCTGGCACGCGCTGGCCAGCGGTGAAAGCCGCCAAGGCACCTTTAAGCGTATTAACGCCCAAGGTAAGGAAGTCTGGCTGGAAGCCACCTATTTACCGGTCACCAACCGGCGTGGCAACGTCGTCTCAGTCGTTAAAATCGCCAATGACATCACCCACGCCCATCAAGAAGCCGAGCGTAAAAAAGCCGTATTAGCAGCGCTGGATAACTCCATGGCGGTGATTGAATTCACGCCCAGCGGCGAAATTCTTAATGCCAACGCCAATTTTGAGCAAACCATGGGCTATCGCAATGAAGAGATAGTCGGCGCGCATCATAAAATGTTTTGCCGTAGCGATTTCTTTCAAGCCAACCCGCACTTCTGGGAGCGGCTTGCCCAGGGTGAATATATGCAAGGCAAGTTCGAGCGCTTGGATTCCCGCGGCGCTAGCGTTTGGCTGGAGGCGACCTACAACCCCATCAAAAATAGCCATGGCGACGTGATTAAAGTGGTCAAATTTGCCACGGATATTTCCCGTTCAATGGAAGAAGCGGAATCTGCGCATCGCGCCGTCTCTACCGCTCAAAGCACCTCTACCCAAACCGAGCAAATCGCCCAAAACGGGCTCAGCCATCTGCAGCGCGTAATGCAAGACGCTGAACAAGCAGCGCTCACCGTGGCCGAAGCACAGCAGCTCATCAACGCGCTGACCCAACAGGCGCAAAGCATTAATAACATTACAGAATCGATTGCCCGTATCGCCAATCAAACGAACCTGCTATCGCTGAATGCCGCTGTAGAAGCCGCGCGTGCAGGCGAGCAAGGCCGTGGGTTTGCCGTGGTGGCCAATGAAGTGCGCCGGTTAGCCAAAGGCTCTAGCGAAGCGGTTGAGGAAATCAGCCAAGTGCTGAAAAAGAACAGCGCTTTGGTAAAGCGCACCACCCACGCCATGCAACAGGTGGTGGAACAGGCAAAATCCAGCCAAACCAGCGTTGGGGAAATTGAAACGATCGTCAATGAAATACTCACCGGGGCGCGCAGTGTTTCAAACGCTATTGAGCAGCTAGCGCTGGAGCCCTCTTACTGAGCTACCCGATATACGCGAGCTCTTACGAAAGACACAGACAAAAGACACAGACAAAAGACACAGACAAAAAAGCCAGCACGCAACGTGCTGGCTTTTCACAACAATACCTAACGATTAACGCAATGGCGTTTTACGTAAGTACGGCAGAACAGTTTCATAATCGCCGTATTTCTGCTTGGCATCTGCATCGGAAACGCTAGTCGGGATAATCACATCCTGGCCGACGGTCCAATCAGCCGGCGTGGCAACGCTGTGCTGTGCGGTGGTTTGCAGCGCATCCAGGGCGCGCAAAATTTCCGCAAAGTTACGCCCTACGCTCATCGGGTAAGTCATCGAAAGCTTCAGCTGCTTGTCCGGCCCAATGATAAATACCGAACGTACCGTCGCGCTGTCGGCTGGCGTGCGGCCATCGGGCAGGTAAGCATCTTGCGGCAACATGTCATAGAGCTTTGACACCGTTAGCTCATCATCAGCGATGATCGGAAAGTCGACTTCGCTGCCGCCGGCTGTTTTGATGTCGCCCGCCCAGCGTTTGTGGTCTTCCACGCCGTCCACGGAAACACCGATCACCTTAGTACCGCGTTTTTTCCACTCAGCGCTCAGCCGCGCAACGGCACCAAACTCCGTTGTGCACACGGGCGTAAAATCTTTAGGATGCGAAAACAGAATCGCCCAGCTATCACCAATCCAGTCATGAAAACGGATTGGCCCTTGGCTTGTTTCCGCTTCAAAATCAGGCACGACTGCATTAATACGTAATGACATGCTTTCCTCCTTAATGGGCGCTAGACACCCTAATAGCTCATTTGACTTACAACGTCCTCATTATAGATCATTTAGCGCTCACGCTTCGCTTCACCCGCTATATTCTTCTCATCAGGTTTAATGCGCTTTAACCAGCGCTGTTTAGCATACTGGCGCAGGTTATCGACGTGATCCGTTTCATCCACAATATCTTGACCCAGAATGGTCTCGATAATGTCTTCCAGCGTAATCAATCCCACAAACGTGCCGTGCTCGTCGTAAACCACCCGCATATGCAGGTGATCTTTCAGCATAGAGGTAAAAATCTGTTCAACATTTTGCGACACATCGACGCTGCCAATCGGGTGCATCAGCTCGCGCATCGTTTTGGCGTCGTCGGCATGATACATATCGGCTTTATGCACATAGCCAAATGCTTGTTCGCCGTTATCCATCACAGGGAAGCGCGTAAACGGCGCTTTTCCGTAACGTTGATCAAATTCTGTCACGGTCATATTCGGCAACACCGTGGCACACACAGTACGCGGTGTCATTGCCTTGTGGACAGCAATGTCATGCAGATTAAGCAGGTTAATAATCGTGCGCGACTCATCAGCGTCTAATACGTTTTCTTCCAGGCCAACCCGCGCCAACACTTTGATTTCATCGCGCAGGTCCACATCGTGCTCTGATTTGCCCAGGCGGCGAGTAATCTGCTCCGACATCCAGATAAAGGGCAGCAGACCCAAAATCATCGGTTTTAACAAGCGTGGCAGAAAAGGGGATAAACCGCGCCAGTACGTCGCACCAATGGTCTTGGGAATAATTTCCGACAGTATCAAAATCAGCATCGTCATCACGGCCGAAACAACCGCGATAGAGGCCTCACCAAATACTATCGCCGCTTGCGCACCCACCGCTGTTGCCCCCACGGTATGCGCAATCGTGTTAAGTGTCAAAATAGCCGCAAGGGGCCGGTCAATATTGGTTTTAAGCTTTGTAAGCGAGGCGTGTAGCTTGGGCTTTTCTTCTTTTAGCTTGGCAATATAGCTCGGCGTAATAGAGAGCAGAGCGGCTTCGAGGATAGAACACAGAAATGAGAGGGCGATCGAAAGCGTGGCAATCGAGATCAGGAGGAACATGGGCGCCTAAGGTGATGGGTTGTTCCGCGTTTATAGGGCCGCCCTATTCGGAAGTCAATGGATATCGATCTCACGGTGTGCAAAATCTTGAAGAAGAATAAAGCCACTATGCTAGGCCCGCTTTTTAGGCCAACACGCCACCCCGAAAGCGCAAGCAACCATGCTATTATCTAACCCTGCTTAACTGTGCTAACCCCTGAAAGGATGCTTGCTGATGTTTGACGCCCCCGCTGCTGTTGCCACCGCCGATGCCGTTGAGACGTTTATTGCCCGCTGGCAACACACCACCGGCACCGAAAAAGCCAACTATCAGCTATTCCTTTCAGAACTGTGTGCACTGCTTGAACTGCCCAGCCCCGACCCCGCCAGTAAAGACAACAGCGAAAACGCCTATACCTTTGAGCGCCGGGTAGATATTCAAAACCCCGATGGCAGCGAGAACCGCGGTTTTATCGACCTCTACAAGCGCGGCGCCTTTGTACTGGAAGCCAAGCAAACCGGCAAAGGGCTAGAAACCAAAGGCTGGGATAAAGCGATGGAATCGGCCTTCAACCAAGCCGACCAGTACGTGCGCGCCCTGCCCGCCAACGAAGGCCGCCCGCCGTTTATTGTGGTAACGGATGTGGGCCGCACCCTAGCACTTTATTCGGAATTTTCGCGCTCTGGGGGCAACTACATCCCCTTCCCCGACCCGCGCAACTACCGCATCAAGCTGGAAGACCTGCGCCAACCTGAGGTTCAACAACGCCTAAAAGCCCTGTGGGAAGCGCCCGACACCCTAGACCCGAGCCAATACGCTGCCCGCGTGACCCGTGAAGTCAGCGCAACGCTAGCCCAGCTTGCCAAAGCACTGGAAGCCGACGGTTATGAAGTAGACCGCGTGGCGCACTTTTTGAAGCGCTGCCTGTTCACCATGTTCAGTGAAGATGTAGAGCTACTGCCCAAAGGCAGCTTTACCGCGTTTTTAGAGCGCATGAAAGAAACCCCAGAGCACTTTACCGACGCTATTGGCTCGCTGTGGGAAAGCATGAACAGCGGTGGTTTTAGCGGCGTACTCACGGCCAAGGTGATGCGCTTTAACGGCGGCCTGTTTAAAGGCATCGACCCCATCCCGCTCACACCCGAACAAATCCAACTGCTGATTGATGCCGCCAAAGCCGACTGGCGCTTTGTGGAACCGGCCATTTTCGGCACGCTGCTGGAGCGCGCCCTCGACCCCCGCGAACGCCACAAACTAGGTGCCCACTACACGCCCCGCGCTTACGTCGAGCGGCTGGTCATGCCTACGCTGATTGAGCCACTACGCCGGGAGTGGGATACAGTAAAAGTAGTCGCAGAAGCTTATCTCCAGAAAAGCCAAACTACCAAGGCAAACAAAGAGCTGCGTACGTTCCACCATAAGCTCTGCCAAATACGCGTGCTGGACCCCGCCTGTGGCAGCGCCAACTTCTTATACGTAGCGCTAGAACACATGAAGCGCCTGGAAGGTGAAGTGCTCAACCGCTTAGCCGAGCTTGATGGCGGGCAAGATTCGCTAGACGCCGAAGGGCTAACCGTTTCGCCACAGCAGTTCCTCGGCATGGAAATTAACCCCCGCGCCGCCGCCATTGCCGAAATTGTGCTGTGGATTGGTTACCTGCAGTGGCACTACCGCATTAACGGCAAGCTCGACCTGCCCGAGCCGATCCTTAAAGACTTCCACAACATCGAAAACCGCGATGCGCTAATTGAGTTTGAACGCCGCGAACCGCTGCTGGATGACGCAGGCAAAGAAGTCACCATCTGGGACGGCATCAGCATGAAGAAAAGCCCCGCCACCGGCGAGCTGATCCCCGATGAAACCGCCCGCACCACGGTGTACCGCTACCACAACCCCAAGCGCACCGAGTGGCCGGAAGCGGATTACATTGTCGGCAACCCGCCGTTTATTGGGGCCTCTACCATGCGCCGCGCCCTCGGCGATGGCTATGTAGACGCCGTGCGCCAGGTATTTAAAGGCACGGTGCCGGAATCGGCGGATTTTGTGATGTACTGGTGGCATATCGCCGCCGAC
Organism: Halomonas sp. 54_146; assembly: GCF_001507855.1. Taxonomy (GTDB): domain Bacteria; phylum Pseudomonadota; class Gammaproteobacteria; order Pseudomonadales; family Halomonadaceae; genus Vreelandella. Next base: position 31,451 of record NZ_LGEN01000002.1, on the reverse strand, counting down.
GCTGTACGCAACGGCCACGCCCAGCAGTTTGGCTTTATTACCACCAACAGCCTGCGCCAAACCTTCAACCGCCGCGTACTGGAACCGCACCTAAACGATGCCAAAAAGCCGCTCTCGCTCACCTTCGCGATTCCCGACCACCCCTGGGTCGATGGCAACGACGGTGCCGCCGTGCGTATCGCCATGACCGTGGGCCGTGCAGGCGAAGCGCCGGGGCTGTTGCAGCAAGTCACCAGCGAAAGCAGCGAAGAAAACCGCGAAGCCCGCGGCGTAGCGCTTAGCCGCCGCGAAGGTAAGGTGTTTGCCGATTTAAGTATTGGGGCAGATGTGGCAAATGCACAGCCATTACAATCTAACAGCGAACTTAGTAACCGAGGCGTATCATTATTCGGTAAAGGGTTCATTGTTTCGCAGGAAGAAGCTAGGCATCTTGGGCTTGGCGCTACTCAAGGCTTAGAGCAACATATTAGGCATTACCGAAATGGCCGAGACCTAACCCAAAGTTCTCGGGACGTAATGGTCATTGACTTCTTCGGGCTAACTGCCGATGAAGCAAAATCACAATACCCAGCGGCTTATCAGTGGTTACTTGAACGGGTTAAGCCTGAGCGGGACAACAATAAGCGTGAGTCACGAAAGCGCAACTGGTGGCTCTTTGGAGAGACCAACCCGAAATTACGTAATCAACTTGCCGACCTTCCCCGCTATATCGCCACGGTCGAAACAGCTAAACACCGCCTGTTTACGTTTTTGGATGCCGATATTTTACCGGACAACAAACTGATTAATATTGCGTTAAAAGATGCTCATAGCTTTGGAATTATATCGAGTCGTGTTCATATTAAATGGTCGCTTGCGACTGGTAGCACCTTGGAAGACCGACCTGTCTATCCGAAAACTCAGTGTTTCGAGACCTTCCCCTTCCCCGATCTTACCGATGAACAGGCGACACAGATCGGACAACTGGCCGAACAGATCGACGCCCACCGCAAGCGTCAACAGGCCGAGCACCCAACGCTGACGCTTACCGGTATGTACAACGTGATGGAAAAGCTTCGCGCAGGCGAAGAGCTCAACGCCAAAGAGCAAACCATCAACCAGCAAGGCTTGGTCAGCACCCTGCTCGCCGACCATGATGCCTTAGACCGCGCGGTATTTAACGCCTACGGCTGGGATGACTTGGCAAAAGCGCTCGTGGGCCTGCCCGGTGCCACCACGCCCCTGCCGGATAAACCCGCCGCCCAGGCAGAAGCCGAAGAAGAGCTGCTGATGCGCCTAGTGGCGCTCAACAAACAGCGCGCCGCGGAAGAAGCACAAGGCAAGGTGCGTTGGCTACGCCCGGATTACCAAGCGCCGGAAGAAGCCGCCCCCGCACAAACCGAGCTGCAAAGCACCACGGCTGAGGCCAGCGCCCCCGCCGCCGACAAAACCAAAGCCACCTGGCCCAAAGACCTCGCCACCCAAGTCACGCTGCTGCGGGACATGCTCGCCCAAAGCCCCCACAGCGCGGAAAGCCTAGCCGCCCAGTTCAAACGCAAACCGCTAAAAGGCGTCAACGAGGTACTCTCGGCGCTAGCCGCCCTCGGCCAAGCTCAGCAAGAAGGCGAACACTGGCGGCTGGTGAGGTGATTTATGACGTTTGAGGCTTTGGCGACACTATTAGTAGGCGGCGTTGTTGGTTTCCTAGCCGGCGTCGCTCGGCTTCGGTACGAGCGGGCATGGTCGTTTAAAAACGACCATTACCGCAGTATTTTGGTAAAACTTGATGAGATACGCAGTTATGCAGGTGATGCAGAAATTGCTAGCCTACCAGCAGGGTCAGCATTAACAGACAAGTCCCCCGCTGAGATCAGGTATTTAATAGCGAGCAATGTGAACTGGCTTGCCCATCATCACTCGATTGCCTCGCTGTTTATTTCTGCAGAGGCAACCCATATTATCGATGAGTATGTGAAAAAAGCTAAGCAACAAGAATTTGACTGGGTAGAGCATGCCCAAATGGGCGGCTATGATGACACCTTTCTAAGTGACGGATTTAGGATACATAAAACGATTGTACAGGGCACCATTAACAACCTAACCCCGCTTGCGCGAAAAGATCTACGCTTATCACTATTAAGCAGGCTCCGTTGGAGCAACAACTAGTATGTATAACGTTTACTTCAATTACGCCGTCATCCGCTTTTTACCCTATCGAGACAGAGGCGAATTTATTAATATCGGCATCGTCATCCATGGCAATGACGGTAGCTTTTCTACGCGGATCGTTGATGCAGGCTATCCACGCGTTGATAACGTTTTCCCATTACTGTCAGCAGGTTTGTTTGCTCAACACCTCAAGCCGCTGAAACGCGAGCTATCGCGTATCGAAGCACTCGCCAGTAACCGTAATATTGACGCACAACAGCAGTTGTTCAAGAACCTTACTGAGCCTGGTGAAGGAGTTTTCACTTACAGCCCATCAGGTACGCTCGCCGCTAAAGACCCTCAGGCAGCGCTAGATGAGCTATTCAACCGCTATGTTCATCATGATGTTAAGCACGTAGCGTCACCAGAAGAGCAGCTCACCAAAGATGTCACGCATTGGCTAAAATCACTGAACCGTCGTTATACAGAGCAAACGCTGGGCAATGATATCGTGCGCGTAAAATTGCCCTTTGTCTGGCAGGAAGGCTCGCACATACGACAGGCCATTAAACCCATCAGTTTTGATTTGGATGACGCCAGCAAAATTATTGAGAAGGGTGATAAGTGGCTAGCGCATTTACGCCGCCTTAAAATTTCTGGTCATACTCCTGACGATATGGTGTTTATTAGTCAGGCACCGAAGGTGCAAAAAGGCCCTAAGTTGCAAGCATATCGAGAGATCTGCCAAGAAATAGAAGGCGAGTACTCCGCCCGAGTGCTGCCAGAGCAGCTTGGGCAGCACAGCATTCTCAAGGCGGTTTCAGCGCCTTTGGATAATAATTAATTTATCTTTAATCACTCATACAAGCTGAATGTAAAATAGCGGCAATGAAAACGGCCAGCGCAGATGCTCTCTACGCTGGCCGTATTTACTACTTTATGGATCGCTCAAGCGCAATTACTCATCGCCTGCGGGTGCGTGGTGCATAGGCATCATGGAGCGAACAGGCGCTTCAAGTTCTATCTGTTCACCGTTATCAAAAACCAAATTAAGCGTTAGCGTATCGCCTGCACTCAACGCGCTATTCAAACCAATCAGCATCAAATGCAGCCCCCCTGGTGCCAGCTGCGTTTCGCCATTGGCCGGTATTTCGATCGCCTCTACCTGGCGCATTTCCATAACGCCATCAATCACCACGTGGTTATGCAGCTCTGTGTGTTCGGTCACTTTATTTTCGGCTTCAATTAACCGTATAGCTTCATCACTTTTATTATGCAGCGTCATAAAAGCAGCCGTTGTAGGAGAACCCGGCGGCACTTCGCGCACGTAGGGGTCTTCTACCACCAGCGTGTCCGCCGCGGAAACAGACACAAACAAGGCTGTGCTTAGCAGTAATAAAGCAGATCGGAAATTTAGCATAGTGTCTTCTACCGTAAGTGATGAAAGGCAATGGCGTTACGTCAAATGCCGTTAAAGCCTGCCAATGATGCTACTCAAATATATAGTCGCTCAATGATTATGCGGCACTTGGCCACATAGCCATTGAGCGATACGCGCCAATATCAGCCTGTTATGGCGAACGTATTAATCGCCTGGGCCGCACTCCATGCAGCGCTCGGTAATGGCTGAGCCTTGCTGAAGATTCGCCTGTAAATCGTGCAAGCCAGAGCGTAGCCCTTCCTCAATCACCGGGTGATAAAAGGGCATAGCGAGCATCTCGCTAACGGTTAGCTTTTGTTCCAGCGCCCAGGCAAGCAAGTGGGCGATGTGTTCAACGTGGGGGCCAAACAACTCTGCGCCTAAAAACTGCCCGCTGCCGTGTTCCGCGTACAGCGTGAAATAGCCATGATTTTCACCCATTACCAGCGCGCGCCCTTGATCGGTAAGGGAAACCCCACCTTCTGCGATACAGCCACAGCCGCCATAACGCGCCTCTAACGTGGGGCGATTTTCACCCACGATCGCCATTTGGGGTTCAGTAAACACAATTGAAAGAGGAACGTTGCGCTGGCCGGCTTGCACACTGTTCAAGTCGGCGGCGTTACGGCCGGCAATTTTTCCTTCGGTAATGGCTTCGTGCAGCAGCGGCACCGACTGATTAGCATCGCCCGCGATAAAGATATGGCTCGGCGTGCCTTGCGCCGTGAGGCACTGCATGGTGAAACGGTTAAATTCAGGCATGCCGCGCTTGTCTAGCGTTAGCCCAGCGTGCTCGATCGCCAGTTGATCGACATTAGGCTGACGCCCGGTGGCAGCCAGCACATAGTCGAATGTTTCGGTGATGGTTTGCCCGCTTTCACGTTCGCAAAACGTGATGGCAACGGCGTTGTCGCGAGGCGCTATTTTGTCGAGGCTGGCATCGGCATCCAGGTAAAGCTCGCGATTAAAGATCTCATCCGCCAGCTGGCGCAGTTTTTCAGACTGCAAAGGGCCAATCGCCCCGCCCACGCCGAAGGTGCGAGTACGCACGCCTAAGCGGCTAAGCGCCTGGCCAAGTTCCATGCCGATAACGCCAGGGCCAACCACCGCGACCGATTCAGGCAAGGTTTCCCAGTCGAACACGTCGTCATTGGTGATTAACCGCTCGCCGGCGGCTTCCAGCATTTTCGGCCACGTAGGGCGTGAACCGGTAGCAATGATGATGGCCTCCGCCGTTAGCTGGGTATGCTCATCAATAGCTAGGGTATGCGGGTCAATAAAGCGGGCGTGGCCTTGCAGCCGGTGAGACTCAGGAATTTTTTTCATAGAGGTCAGCACGTTACCAACGAAGCGGTCGCGCTCATGCTTGACCCTCGCCATCACCGCTTGGCCATCTACCGCGACGTCATTCACGGTGACCCCAAACGTGGCCGCGTTACGCGCGTTGTGTGCTGCATTGGCGGCGGCGATAAGTAGTTTAGAAGGCATACACCCCACGCGGGCGCAGGTGGTGCCATAGGCACCGGCCTCTATCAGCACTACATCGTCGGTATGTTTTTGTGCGGCGTGCCAGGCGCTAAGGCCAGCGCTACCGGCACCGATAATGGCTATTTTGGCGTGTCGCTGCTGCATGGCGTTGTTTCCTCTGGTTGTGTTGGCAGGGGTGGCGTGCTCGCTGAGCTGGCGGTTTGATGGGCATTAGCGGAGTGCGCCAGCGCCTGCCAGGCATCAAAGGTGGTGAAAAACACGTGCCCGGTTAGCTCGCGGCAAAAGTCCGTGTGCTGCAAACGGTCCATCACGGGCCCTTTCACTTCGGCTAGGTGCAGCGTGGCACCGGCATCGTTTAACCGTGCGTTGATCGCTTCTAAGCTTTCAAGCGCCGAGGCATCAATCACGTTAACCGCCTGGCAGGTCAGCACAATGTGCTTGAGTGCGGGCGAGCGGGCGGCCAGCGCCATCACGGTGTCTTCCAGGTAGCGGGCATTGGCAAAGTAAAGGCTTTCATCAATACGCAGTATCGCTAGCTGCTCATCGGTTTCGACCTGATGGCGCTTGACGTTACGAAAGTGCTCGGTGCCCGGCACGCGGCCCACCACCGCGCTGTGGGGCTGGCTGGTGCGGTATAAATGCAGCCCCAGCGAGAGCACCACACCGCTGATAATGCCTAGCTCAACGCTGTGCAGCAGGGTGAGCAGTATGGTGGCCACCATGGCGACGCCATCGCTGCGGGAGTATTGCCAGGTACGCTTGATGGCGGGTAAATCGATCAGCGTGCCAACGGCCACGATAATGGTCGCCGCCAGGGTCGCGGTGGGCAGAAATGCCAGCACGTCGGTCAGTAGCAAAGTGGAAAGCACAATCCCCGCGGCCGTAAACGCCCCGGCCAGCGGAGTAGCCGCGCCTGCTTCAAAATTCACCACCGAGCGGGAAAAACCACCCGACACCGGCGAGCCACCGCCCACCCCCGCGCCCACATTGGCCATGCCAAGCGCGATTAGCTCTTGGTTGGGGTCGATACGTTGGCGGCGTTTGGCGGCCAGCGTTTGCGCCACCGAAACCGATTCCACAAAGCCCACTAAGCTGATCAGCAACGCCGCAGGCAGTAGCCCCAGCCACAGTGATTGGTCAAGACTAGGCAGTGTAATGGCGGGCAAACCGCTGGGCACAAAGCCCACGACGGCAACACCGTGCTGCTGCAGGTTTAAGCCCCATGCCAGCAGCGTTGTGATGATCACCGCTGAAATCGGCGCGGCTTTGACAACCAACCCGGCAGCGCCAGCCGAAACCCCAAGCGCCATCAGCCATTTATTCAGCCGCTTGCGGCACACCAATAGAAACCCCCACACCCCCAGGCCAATCAGTAGCGTCATCATATTGACCTGCTGCCACTGGCTGAGCAGCGAACCGAGCAGGTCAATGACGTTATGGCCAGCGGCCTCTACGCCAACAATGTGTTTAAGCTGGCTAATGGCGATTAAAATGCCCGACGCCGTTATAAACCCTGAGATCACCGGGTGGCTCAAGAAATTAACCAAAAAGCCCAGCCGCAGCACGCCCATGGCGATTAATATCAGCCCGGAAAGCGCCGCCAACACCAGCGCCGCGCCGATATATTCCGGGCTGCCGGGGGTGGCAAAATTGCTCAGCGCAGAAGCGGTCATCAGTGCCGCCACGGCAACCGGCCCCACGGCCAAGCTCGCGCTGGTGCCAAAAATGGCGTAAAGCACCAGCGGTAGCATACTGGCGTAAAGGCCCATTTCAGCCGGCAGCCCTGCCAACAGGGCGTAGGCCAACGCCTGGGGCACTAGCATCAGCGTGACAATGACCGCGGCCAGCGCATCCCGAGAAAGCAGCTTTCGATTATAGCTGCGTAGCCAGCCGACCAGCGGCACCCAACGCTCAATGTTCATCACGTTGTTGCCCCTCTACGCTGATTGATTTTCAAGCCCCTGCCGGTGTTCTTCTAAATCAAAGCCTGCCGCTTTTGCAGCGGTAAACAGCTCAGCCAGGTCGCACTGTTCGGTGTGGCGCTTAGCGTAAGCCCATAAATGGGTCGCGCGTTTGCCCGTTCGGCAAAAGGCTAAAATAGGCCGGGGAAGTTGCTGCAGTGCTTTAGCAAAGGCGGCAACATCCGCTTGGCTGTAGTCGCCGGGCGTGACGGGGATATGCACCCACTGCAGCCCCATGTCGGCTGCTTTTTGGCGGTAGGCGTCTTCACCGGGAAACTCAGCGCTTTCGCCAGGCTTGCAGTTACAAATGACCGTTTTGAAGCCTTTGGCCTTGACCTGCTCAAGTTCTGCTACCGTCAGCGACGAGGTGATCTCGACACCTGCTTCTAAAGGCTGCGTTTGCATGGTGATGCCTCCTGTTAGTATTTAGAGCGAGTAGTGTTTAGAACGAGGGTTATAGATAAACCGTCTCACAGGAATAACGATAGCTTATTTTGTTATATATGGCGAATAGGTAAAGCAAAAATAAAAACGCCCCCAACATCAGGAGGCGCTTGTGTGGCTTAATGCGTACCGTTTTATTGGTACTTTTTTATCAGTACCGTTTTATCAGCACTGGTTGATTAGCACGGGCGTAAAACGCTCAAGCAAATACTTCGTTCCATTCGCTGCGCTTGGCTAGCAGGTTGCGAGCCAGTTTCTGAGCGCCTTCCAGGCTGTGGCTGGCCGCCCAGCCGCACTGCATTTCGTTGCAGGCGGGTACTTCAGTGGCAACGAGCACATCGTTCAGAGTTTGTTCGATGATGCTGAGCACGCCGTCGTAATCATCGTGGTTAATCATCGCGATGTAAAAGCCGGTTTGGCAGCCCATGGGGCTGATATCGACCACTTTATCGGTATGGTTACGGGAAAGCTCGGCCATCAAATGCTCAAGAGAATGCAGCGCGGGCATCTCCATGTGCTCTTTGTTGGGCTGGCAGATGCGTAAATCATATTTGTGGATACGGTCGCCGTTTTGGCCTTCTTTGATATCGGCCAAACGCACGTAAGGGGCTTTTACCTTGGTGTGGTCCAGGTTAAAGCTTTCGACGTTCATCTTTTTATCGGTCATGTTGGCTCCTTATTCGCTTGTCGCTTGTTTCGTTACACCCGGCTTCACTTACACCTCGTTTCACTTACACCTTAGGCGCGTCAAAATCCCATGGCTCGTCGGTGTAAACGCACACGTTGGCATCTTCAATATCGCCATCGGGTGACTCAACGTGCTTGGCAAAGAAGTCTTGAATTTCTTTGCGCTGGCAATGCGCTTCAAATTCTTCACGGCTGGCCCAAATTTCATGAAACACAATCGGGTAGCTGGTGCCTTGGGCGAAAGGGTTATCAATCTGACGCGTTACGGTGTAGTGAATACACGCATCTTCGCGGTGGCTGTTCGGCTCTAATGATTGAAGCGCTTTGAACACGGCTTCTTCTTTACCAGGCTTGGGTTTAAAGCCAGCAACACAATAAATCTTTTCCGACATGCTCATTTCCTAAGACGTTAAACGTGCCCCATTATGCGGCCTGCCTACGCGCGTTCACAACCTAGCGGATGATACGTTCGGCTAATGTCTCTAAATCGGTGACCGTCATATCCGGCTCGACACCCCAAGGGTCGAACGGCGCATCTGAACTGCGCCGTATCCACGCACTGCGTAGGCCGGCATGGGTGGCACCAATCACATCGAAGGGGTTGCTGGAAACCAGCCAGGTGTGCTCTGGGCGCGTTTCTAAGCGGCTGCGCAAATGCGCGTACACCGCAGGGTCTGGTTTAAAGCGCTTTACTTCATCAGTGCTGATCACATCGTCCATGTGGCTTTCAACGCCTGCGCGCGTCAGTAGCTTGGACACGGCATCGGCTGTGCCGTTCGAAAACGCCACGCAGCGGATGCCCGCATCACGAAGTTGATCAAGCGCCGGTACGACGTCATCGAAAGCGGGCAGTTCGCCGTAAACCGCCATGAGGTGGTCGTGGTCATTATCTGAAAGGCCGGTTTGCAGTGCGCGATCAATAAACACTAGCGCTTCGCGGGTACATTCCGAAAACGGCACGTATGCGCCCATCAAACCGTGGCGAAAGCTGTATTCCAGCTGTTTATCGCGCCAGCGGCGGGCAAATTCACCTGCTTTAGAGGCGTCCGTCAAGCGTCGTTCAAGCTCGATGGTTACTCCTTGAGTATCGATCAGCGTGCCGTATACATCGAAAGCTAATACCGGTTGCATCGTTGGCTACTCCTTGGCGATCAAATGACGTACAGCTGCGTTCAGCATAATGATATTAAGCATAGCTGCTCGCTTCCAAAACAAAAACGCCGCTGCATAGGCAGCGGCGTTCAGAGCGTGAAGGCTCGCTATCAAACCGTAAACGCGGCTTCTTGCTGGCCGGTTTTTAAATCACCAGAGCGCGTAAGCTCATCGGTAATACGGTCAATCGCACGCTTGGCGCGACCAATCATTTCATCCACTTCACCGCGGTTAATGGTCAGCGGCGGCGCAAAGCCAAGAATATCGCCTTGGGGCATGGCGCGGGCAATCAGGTTTTCTTCCATGGCGGCGGCAGCCACGCGGGGGCCGACCTTGAGTGCCGGATCAAAATGCAGGCGCTGTTTGGCATCCGGCGAGAATTCCAGCGCGGCCATTAGGCCAACGCCGCGCACGTCACCCAGCAGCGGGTGGCCTTCAAAGTTGGCTTTAAGCTGCTGCTGGAAGTAAGCACCGGTTTCAGCGGCGTTGCCTACCAGGTTTTCACGCTCGATGATATCCAGGTTGGCAAGCCCAGCGGCGCAGCCAAGGGCGTGGCCGGAGTAGGTCCAACCGTGGCCGATAGGGCCGTATTCGCCGGTGCCCTGTTCAAGCACTTGCCATACTTTTTCACCCACAATCACGCCGGAAAGCGGCTGGTAGGCGCTGGTTAAGCCTTTGGCGATGGTGACCAAGTCAGGCTTCATGTTGTAGTGGTGGCTACCAAAATCGGAGCCGGTACGGCCAAAGCCGCACACTACTTCATCGGCAATCAGCAGCACGTCGTACTTCGCCAGCACGGCTTGAATGGCATCCCAGTAGCCTTCCGGCGGCGGCACGATTCCGCCCGTACCCAACACCGGCTCGCCGATAAAGGCGGCTACGGTATCCGGGCCTTCTTCCAGAATCATCGCTTCCAGCTTGTCGGCACAAAACGCGGAAAACTCCAGTTCGGTCATGCCGTGCTGTTCGGCGGCGCGCAGGTAGTAGTGCGGCGCTTCGGTGTGGCGAATGGTGTCAATGGGTAGGTCAAAGTGGTCATGAAACGCTTTCAGGCCGGTTAATGAGCCGGAAGCAATGCCGGAACCGTGGTAGCCGCGCATACGTGAGATGACTTTTTTCTTCTGCGGGCGGCCCAGCACGTTGTTGTAGTAGCGCACGATTTTGAGCTGGGTTTCGTTGGCATCTGAGCCGGACATGCCGTAGTACACCTTGGACATGTTCATGCCGGCGATTTTGAGAATGCGCTCGGAAAGCTCGATCTGCGGCTCGTTAGAGTGGCCCACGTAGGTATGGTAGTAAGAAAGCTCAAGTGCTTGCTTGTAGATCGCCTCGGCGACTTCGGTGCGGCCATAGCCGATGTTGACGCAGTAAAGCCCGGCAAAGCCGTCGATAAATTCACGGCCATCTTTATCGACGATATTGATACCTTTACCGCCGGTAATAACGCGGCCCGGCAAATCGCCGTGGGCGAAATCGCGCAGGTGGGTAGAGGCGTGAAAAGTGACTTTACGGTCGCGTTCGATCAAATCCTGATGCAAGCTCATAGCGTTCTCTCTATACGGTAAACCTCCCCGATCAACGGGGAGGATGTTCTTAAATTCTTGTGGTCGAAGCGTCGTTAGCTGCCTGAGACTGAACCCAGTGCGCCCAGGCAGTAATATTTCGTTTCCAGATACTCATCGATACCCGTCGCGCCACCTTCACGGCCAAGGCCGGACTGCTTGACGCCGCCAAAAGGCACCGGCGGGCCGGTCATCTTCACCGAGTTAACGCTGACCATGCCGTATTCCAGTGCGCGCATTAGCTTCCAGATGCGACGAATATCGTGGGTGTAGATGTACGCGGCCAGGCCGTACTCGGTGTCGTTGGCCATTTCAATCACTTCGTCGTCGGTACTATAAGCGGTAATGCCGGCCACGGGGGCAAAGTTCTCTTCCCGCCACACTTTCATTTGCGGCGTGACGCCTGTCAGCATCACCGGCATAAAGAAGTTTTCGCCCGGTGCCTGGCTTTGGTCACCACCAATCATGGTGGCACCTTTGGAAACAGCGTCATCCACAATCGCAGCGGCTTTTTCGACCGCTTGGCGGTGAATCAGCGGGCCAAGATCTATCTCACTCTGCAAGCCATTGCCCAGGGTGAGCGCTAGCATACGTTCGCTGAAATGCTCAACGAATTCATCGTGGATGGATTCGTGCACCAGAATGCGGTTAGCGGCTAGACAGTCTTGCCCTGCGGTTTGGAATTTGGCGTCGATGGCCGCGTAGGCGGCTTGCTTGGGGTCCATATCCGGCCCGACGATAAACGGCGCGTTGCCGCCCAATTCCAGGGAAAGCCGTTTAACGGTGTTAGCGCTCTGCTCGATCAGCAGGCGACCCACGCGGGTGGAGCCGGTGAACGACAGCGCACGAATACGCGGCTCAGCGCAGAGAATTTTTGAAACTTCCGCCGGGTCGCCCAGCACCACGTTGAAAATCCCCGCCGGAATACCGGCGCGTTCGGCAAGCTCCGCCAGCGCCAGCGCTGAAAACGGCGTTTCATTGGCAGGCTTCACAATCACCGGGCAGCCCGCCGCCAGCGCCGCCGCGGCTTTGCGGGTAATCATCGCCAGCGGGAAGTTCCAGGGCGTAATCATCGCCGCGATACCGACCGGTTCTTTAATAGTGCCCAGCGATGCATTGGGAATATGGCTAGGAATGGTTTCGCCGTAGGTACGTTTGCCCTCTTCGGCAAACCAGCGCACGAAGCTTGCGCCATATTCCACCTCGCCACGGGCATCGGGCAGCGGTTTGCCCTGCTCAAGCGTCATGATGGTGGCGAGGTCTTCACGGTTGGCTTGAATCAGGTCGTACCAGGCCAGCAAGCGCTCGCAGCGTTCGTCGGCGCGCAGCGCCCGCCAATGTACAAAGGCAGCGTCAGCGGCGTCCACGGCGGCAGTGATTTGCTCGGCTTCCAGCAGCGGGATATGGCCAATGGCCTCATTGGTGGCGGGGTCATACACGGCTTCTTCGCGACCGCCTTCCCCGTGGGTCCACTTGCCGTTCACGTAGGCGTACTGCCGGAACAGGCGCGGATCTTCCAAGCGCTTAGCAAGCGTGGTCGATAATGTGGTCATGGGAACCTCCCCTTATGCAGCCTGGCTAACCGAGCGCTGCAATCACTGTGTGGCATTGCTAGCAAGACTGATGAGCCCTGCTATCGAATGCCCCCAGGTTAACGGAGAGTGGTCACGAAGTGTTTTTGAAAACCGAGCCTTATCACGCGACTTTTTTTGTCAGCGGGCGTTTGGCAGTGCTTTTTTTTGGTGGGCTAGCCAGAATGCTGAAAGAAGTGATTTAAAGCACGTCGTCGGTATCGATGCCTATCGGCACCCGCTTGACGGTTTTGGTGACGATATACGTAAAGTAGCGCTCGATACCGGCCTCAGAAACCAGCCACTTATCCATCAGGCGCTGGTAGCTATCAATGGTGCGCGCTTCAAACTTCACCAAATAATCCACGCCGCCCCCTACCGCGACGCACTCGGTGACTTCCGGGGTTTGCATCACCAGCGCTTCAAAGCGGGTGAAACTTTCGGCGTTGTGCTGTTTGAGTTCGATTTGTACCCAGACTGGGTTGCGCGGCACCAATACGTCTGTGTTGATGCGCGCACTGTAGCCTTGAATGACTCCGGCTTTCTCCAGCCGTTTTACCCGCTCCCAGCAGGGGCTTACCGAGAGGTTGATCGCCTCGGCCAGCTTCGACTTGGTGATCCGCCCATCGCGGGAGAGGATATCGAGAATTTTTAGATCATAACGGTCAAGTTTCATCATGCCGGGGGCTACGCCTCCAGGCGTTCAACAACATCAGCAATCACCGCCAGGGTGTCGCCCATATTGATCAGCGAGGGTGCACGGCGAGCCATCAAAATGCCATCGCGCTCGGCTTTATAGGCCACCGGCTCGGTGCCGCTGCGGGTCATGTCGTATACATAGGCGATGGTTTGGCCTTTTTGTACTTCATCACCCAGCGCAACGAGCAGCTCTAACACGCCGGAGTGCTGGCTCTGCACGTAGCAGCTGGCATCGGGCATATCGAGATACATCTGCCCGCCTTCAGGCATTTCCACGTCGCCTTCCACTAGCCCGTAGTGAATCAAGAAGTTGCGCACGCCACGTTCGGCAATGGCGATACTCAGGGGCGTTGAGGTGCCGCCGCCGCCAAGCTCGGTGGCCACAAATACTTTGCCCTGGCGCTCGCAGGCGGTGTCGAAGAGTTTTTCCGCATCCAGCTCAAACATCACCATGGCGTAGGGTGCGCCAAAGGCTTTAGCACCTTCCAAGGCTGACTGCTGCTGCGCTTTGTTATCCAACACGTGAGACGCGCCAAACGGCAGAATATCCAGCGTGCGCCCGCCGGAGTGCAGGTCGAGGACGACATCGGCCATGGGCACCAGCACGCGGGTGAAGTAGTCGGCAATTTGCGGCGTTACGCTGCCGTTGGGGTCGCCGGGAAAACTGCGGTTCAGGTTGCCTTTATCCATCGGTGACGTGCGCTTGCCTGCCATCACCGCTGGGGTGTTCATGCACGGCACGATAATGACGCGCCCGGTGACGTCTTCGGCCTTCAGCGTTGAAGAGAGCTTGAGCAGCGAAGTAATGCCCTCGTACTCATCGCCGTGGTTGCCGCCGGTCAAAAGTGCCGTGGGGCCGTCGCCGTTTTTAACCACGGTCACAGGAATCATCACCGCGCCCCAGGCAGACTCATCGGTGGAAATCGGCAGCTTTAAAAAGCCGTGCTGCACGCCGTCGGCATTAAAATCAACGGTGGCGGAAATGGGGCTAGGTCGCTTTTGACTCAGTTGATCGGTCATTGCAGGTTCCTTTTGTTTTTTACAACCCACTACTTAACAAACAGCTGGCGCGGAAAATTGGCCAGGGTTTCGCAGCCGGTATCAGTAATAAGTATGCTTTCGGTGATTTCCAGCCCCCAATCGTTCTCCCACAGGCCGGGCATAAAGTGGAAGGTCATACCGGGCTGTAAAATGGTCTCATCCGAGGGGCGCAGGCTCATGGTGCGCTCGCCCCAGTCGGGCGGGTAGGAAATCCCAATGGGGTAGCCACAGCGGGCACCGCCGCGGTCAAAGCCGTATTTATCCATTGCCGCGCCCAGCGCCATGGCAATATCCGCCGTGCGATTGCCGGGTTTAGCCACCGCCAGGCCGTTTTCAATACCTTCCAACAGGGCAGATTCCGCGCGGATGAAGTCCGCCGGCGGCGTGCCCAGGAATACCGTGCGCGACATCGGCGCGTGATAGCGCTTGAACACCCCAGCAATCTCAAAAAACGTGCCTTCGCCTTTGCGAAACGGTGTGTCGTCCCAGGTCAGGTGGGGCGCGGCAGCGTCTTTGCCGGTGGGCAGCATGGGCACAATGGCAGGGTAGTCGCCGCCAAACACTTTGCCGTTTTCATCCACAAAGCCTTCAATGCCGACGCGATAAATCTCAGACACCAGCTTGCTTTTGGGCAGGCCTGGTTCAATCACTTCCAAAATGCGCGAGTGCATGCCTTCTACAATTTTGGCCGCCACTCGCATATAAGCGACTTCTTGCGGCGATTTGATCGCCCGGCACCAGTTCACCAGCGCGTTGGCATCCATAAAGCGCGCGTGGGGCAGCTCTTTAAGCAGGCTTAAATACGCTTTGGCAGAGAAATAGTAGTTATCCATCTCCATGCCCACCACGCCCAGGTGCCAGCCGCGGTCAGGCATTATGGATTGCGCCAAATACTCCATAGGGTGCATATCCGGATTCTGCACGTAGTAATCCGGGTAATAGGTAATGTTGTCGGGGTGAATCCAGCAGGTGCGTAGCGCGCCATTGGCGTCCATACGCCGCCCGAACCATACCGGCTCGCCTTCAAGGCCCACCAGCACACACTGATGCACATAAAACGACCAGCCATCGTAGCCGGTCAGCCAAGCCATATTGGAAGGGTCACTGACGATCAATACGTCAATGCCACGACTGGCCATTTCAGCACGCACTTTCCACAGGCGGTTAGCGTACTCTTCGCGTGTGAAAGGCAGGGAAACCTGAGTCATCGGGCAACTCGCCATTAAAGATCACCAAGAACCAGCGCACTGCTCTACAAATTGCTCTACAAAAAGCATGAAGCGCTGGACCACAGGATCGACCTGACCACTGCCGCGGCAGTGCCTGCCAATGTCGTCTTAAGCCGATACTAGCACCGACCCTTGGTTCGCGGTCAAAGCCTTTATGACAAAAAGTGCATGCGACTTGGATATTTACGCCAAGCACGCTTGCAACGGTCTTTCGCGCTGACCATGATAGCCTGCAGAGATAATACGTTTAGCAAAGGATGCGAGATGAAAATTATCGTGCATATTGATGCGGCAGCGCAGTGGCAAGCAGCCCTTGCAAAGGCGCTGCCCCAGGCCACCGTTCTCACCAGTGAAGCGCCCGCAAGCGAGCGAGCCAACGCCGACTACCTGGCCGTTTGGAAGGCGCCTGCCCACCTGCTGCAAGAGCAAACCCAGCTAAAAGGCATTATTAATTTAGGCGCAGGGGTGGATTACTTGCTGAAAACCCCAGGGCTGCCCCGTGATGTCCCCATCGTGAAACTGCGCGACGCGGGCATGAGCGAGCTAATGGCCGACTACGTGCTGTACGGCGTGCAGCACTTTTACCGCAGCATGGACCGCTACGCCAAGCAGCAACCCAACGCCCAGTGGCAGCCCCAAGAGGTAGTGGAAAAATCGCAGTGGCCGGTGGGCGTTTTGGGCTTAGGCGCGATTGGCAGCCATGTGGCAAGCGCGCTTCAGCAGGCCGGCTTCCCTGTGCTGGGTTGGAGCCGTTCGCCCAAACAGATCAGCGGCGTGCGCTGTTTTCATGGCGATGATGCGCTACCTGAACTGCTAGGCCAGGTGCAAAGCCTGGTGACGATTTTGCCCGACACGGCGGCGACTAAACATATGCTTAACGCCGAGCGGCTGGCCCAACTGCCCCAAGGCGCTAGCGTGATTAACCCCGGCCGCGGCAGCCTAATTGATGAGCAGGCGCTGCTGGAATCACTAGGCAGTGGTGGTCAGCCAGGCCACTTACGCGGTGCGCTGCTGGATGTCTTTCATGAAGAGCCGCTGCCTGCGAATAATCCGCTATGGCAGCACCCCAAGGTGATGATCACACCGCATGTCGCCGCCCCTACTCCGCTTAATGAGGCCATTGACCAAGTCATTTCGTATTTGCACGCTTTTGAGGCGGGCGAGACGCTGGCGACGGTCAATCCAGAAGCGGGGTACTGACGCGCTGCAGCGTTACTCGCTATACTCCCGCCAAGGAACCAAGCGCTGGCTAAAGGCTCTTAGGGCAGTACAACTAGGACAGTACAACTAGGACAGCACATTCAATGGAGGAAGAGCCTTTGCGTTACGCTTCTACAATATTTACCGCTGCCACCGCCACAGCTGCCACCACAGCATATGCCACCGCCACGCAACGTACCTGGGCTAGCGCTGCCGTGGGCGCTATGGCGCTATTTACCGTGGCAACGGCGTCGGCAGAGCCGCTTGCCAGCGATAGCGAATTTTCTGCCCCACAGCCCTTTGAAGCCCAGTATCGGTTGAATATTCGCGGCTGGCCGGGTGCCACCATTACCCATACGCTCACCAATGAAGGCTTGCATTGGCTAAGTGACATGAGCTTTTCCGTGGCGGTGGCACGTGGCCAAGAGCGCAGCCGTTTCTCTGTTGATGAAGGCAGCACCCGCTCATTGCTCTACAACAGCAGCTACTCCTTGCTAGGCGTGGGCGATAGCTACCAGCTGAATGAAGCAGAGATTTCTTCTCTGGATCGCCAGACGGCGCTGTTCGACCTTTCCCGCCGGGCTGGCCACGAACACTGCACGCAAAGCGCCCCCTGCGCTATTGAGTTTGTCGATCACAAAGGGCGTGAAGAGCATTTCCAGTATTACGTCAATGACCCCGGAACGATAGAAGTGCCCGCCGGTGAATTTACCGCCCTTAACGTGTCGCTGATTGATGTTGAAAAACCCGACCGCCTGCTGCAGCTCAGCTTTCACCCGGAGTGGCCGGGTCTGATTCTCTCAGCGGAATATCAAAAAGAGGGGCGGCGGCAAACCACCATCACCATGACACAATTCACTCCTGCCGAGGGTAGCGCCCCCTAAATGTTCTCTGGCTTATTGATCGTTTTATTGCCGCTTTTTTTAGGCTACCTGGTTCGCGTCTCCTCGCCCCGCTTACTTAGTCTTATAAACCGAGCCGTTAGTGGCTCGGTTTATTTGATACTGCTGTTTATGGGGATTAGCCTTGCCGGGCTTGAAAACCTGGCCAGCCAGCTTTCTCGCCTGGGCGGTAACGCCCTGCTGCTGTTTAGCATTACCACGCTGTTTAATTTAGCGGCGCTATGGTGGTTATCGCGCCGCTTAACCTTAAAGGCAGGCAACTCGCCGGTGGTCAAAAACGCCCCCACCAGTAAATTGGCCGCCATGCAGGGCTCGCTACTGTTAGTCGCGGTGGTGGCCGGCGGGGTTGCGTTTGGCTTACTGCTTGGCCCAGTGGCAGGCGAGGCACTATTTTCCAGCGCGGAATGGCTGGCAGAATGGGTGCTGTATCTTTTGCTGGTGCTCATTGGCTGCCAGCTGCGCAATTCCGGTATGCCGCTCAAGCAGATTTTGCTCAACCGCATGGGGTTGGCAATCGCCTTAACCCTGGCGGCTAGCTCGCTGCTGGCAGGGCTTGTAGCCGCCCCGCTGCTGTCGTTGAGTTGGAACGAAGGCTTGGCCATGGCCTCAGGCTTTGGCTGGTACTCGCTTTCGGCTATCTTGATTGGTGACCAGCTTGGCCCGCTGATGGGCGGCGTGGCGTTTTTCAACGACCTCACCCGTGAGCTGCTGGCGTTTATTTTGATTCCGCTGGTCATTCACCGCCACACGGCGCTGGCGATTGGCTATGGCGGCGCGACCTCCATGGATTTCACCCTGCCGGTGATCCAGCAGCACGGCGGCGTGGCCTGCGTACCCATTGCCGTGGTCAGCGGGTTTATACTTTCGCTGCTTTCCCCGCCGCTGATTTTGTTCTTTCTTTCGCTTTCAAGTTAGCGCGAGCGACCGCCCAACGCCCAGGATGCCCGCCCACCATGCTCAACGGAATTTGGTTAAGCTTCTTTATCGCCGCCTTTGCAGCATCGCTTTGGCAGTGGTTAGTGGGTGGCGACAGTGAAGTGTTTGCCCGCTTGGTGCAGTCGCTCTTCGATATGGCGCGGGTAAGTGTCGATATTATTTTAGTGCTGCTGGGCACCATGACGCTGTGGCTGGGGTTTCTTTCCATTGCCGAAAAGGCGGGCTTAATTCGCCTGCTGGGGCGGGTGCTCGACCCGCTGTTCTGCCGCTTAATGCCTGAAGTGCCCCGCGGCCACCCCGCCATGGGGCTAATCAGCATGAACTTTGCGGCGAATATTCTCGGCCTGGATAACGCCGCCACCCCCATTGGCATTAAAGCCATGCACTCGCTGCAGAGCCTTAACCCAAGTAGTGAGACCGCCAGCAACGCGCAAATTCTGTTTTTGGTGCTCAATACCTCTTCGCTAACGCTATTGCCGGTCACCATTTTTATGTATCGCGCCCAGCAAGGTGCCGCCGACCCCACGCTGGTGTTCTTACCGATACTGCTAGCAACCACGGCTTCAAGCCTGGTGGGGCTTCTAGCGGTGGCCGTTATGCAGCGTTTGAAACTCTGGCAGCCCGTGGTGCTTGCCTATTTAGTGGCGGGTGCCCTCGCGTTGGGGCTACTGCTGACCACCCTGGCGGGCATGTCTGCCCAGGCGCTGGCCGCCGCCTCTACGCTGGTGGGCAACCTGACACTCTTTAGCATTGTGATGATGTTTTTAGTGGTGGGGGCACTGCGAGGGGTGAGGGTGTATGACGCCTTTATCGAAGGAGCCAAAGAGGGCCTGAGCTTTACCATCACCCTGCTGCCCTACCTGATTGCCATGCTGGTGGCCGTGGGCGTGCTGCGCGCCAGCGGCGTGTTGGATGCAGGTTTAAGCGGCATCCGCTGGTTGGTAGAAGGCGTTGGCTGGGATACCCGCTTTGTGGATGCCCTGCCCACCGCGTTTGTGAAGCCGCTTTCCGGCAGCGGTGCCCGCGCCATGATGATCGAAACCATGGACACCTTCGGCGTAGACAGCTTCGCCGGGCTGCTCGCGGCCACCATGCAGGGCAGCACCGAAACCACCTTCTACGTGCTGGCGGTCTACTTCGGCGCTGTGGGTATTACCCGTATCCGCCACGGTTTGGGCTGCGCTTTAATCGCCGACGTGGCGGGCATGCTCACCGCAATTGCCGTGTGTTACTGGTTTTTTTGGCTAGCACTATTTCAAACGCCGCCTGAAAACTCTGACAACTAACAAGCATCAGAATTTCTCGGCAATGCGTTGGGCTACTTTATGAATAAAGGGGCCGCTGATAAACGCGATAACCCCCGCCGCAGGCCAAGCCAGTAGCCACGCATTCATCCAGAGGCTAAAGAAATTGGGATGCGCCCCGATGTTCACGAACGTGATCCAGGCAGACATCACCAGCGACAGCGTAAACGACATAAGAATAGCGAAGATAATTCTGTGTTTCATGGGTGTCCTTAACAACCGTGTTAGCGTTCAATCAAACCAAAAAAAACCATTTTCGCTTGCCGCCAGCCACCTGCCAACTATCAGGGCGATTGAATTTCTGCGTTAGCCGCCCGCGCCGCATGAAGTTTCTTATAGCTTTCAATTAAGCGCAGGTGGCGGTCTAAACCTTCCAGCTGCATATTGGTGGGCGTTAGGCCATGGAAGCGCACCTCACCACTCACCGAACCCACCACCGCTGCCATAGTGGCTTCACCGAACATACGCTGGAAGTTGGGCAGGTAATCGGCGAGCTTCAGCTCGTCATCCAGCGCGATTTCCAACACTGCATTCACCGCCTGGTAGAAAAGCCCCCGCTCGACGGTGTTGTCGTTGTACTGCAGGAACATCTGCACACAGTCCAACGCCTCTTCATGGCGCTGCAGGGCAAGATAAACCAGCAGCTTCAATTCCAGAATCGTTAGCTGCCCCCACACGGTGTTCTCATCAAACTCGATGCCAATCAGCGTGATGATGTCGGCGTGGTCGTCCATCTGGCTCTCTTCCAACCGCTCGACTAAATCGGTGAGCTGGTCGTCATCCAAACGGTGCAGGTTGAGGATATCTTCGCGGTAATCCAGCGCCTTGTTGGTGTTATCCCAAATCAGGTCTTCAATGGGGTACACCTCCGAGTAACCCGGCACCAGAATACGGCACACCGGCGCGCCCAGGTCTTCGTGTACCGCCATATACACTTCCGCGCCCAGTTCCTCGAAAATACCGAAGAGCGCTTCAGCCTCTTGTGCGGACGTTTTTGCCCCAGCGCCGGAGAAATCCCACTCGCAGAACTCGAAATCGGGCTTGGCACTAAAGAAACGCCAGGACACCACGCCGAAAGAATCGATAAAGTGCTCAACAAAGTTGTTGGGCTCAGAAACCGTTTGCGAGTTAAACGTTGGCAGCGGCAGGTCGTTAAAGCCTTCAAAGCTGCGGCCTTGCAGCAGCTCGGTTAGGCTGCGCTCCAGCGCCACTTCAAAGCTTGGGTGGGCACCAAACGAGGCAAACACGCCGCCGGTGCGCGGGTTCATCAAGGTGACGCACATCACCGGGAACTGCCCGCCCATAGAGGCATCTTTGACCAACACCGGGAAGCCCTGGGCTTCCAAGGCGTTAATGCCTTCGACAATGCTGGGGTATTTGGCCAGCACCGTTTGGGGCACATCCGGCAGCGTCATTTCCTCTTCGATAATCTGGCGTTTCACTGCCCGCTCGAAAATTTCTGACAGGCACTGTACCTGGGCTTCCACCAGGGTGTTACCGGCGCTCATGCCGTTGCTGAGGAACAGGTTTTCAATCAGGTTGGAGGGAAAGTAGACCGTTTCGCCATCGGATTGACGCACAAACGGCAGCGACACAATACCCCGGTCTTCGCGGCCAGAGTTGGTATCAATCAGATGGGAGCCGCACAGCTCGCCTTCCGGGTTGTAGATCGCCAGGCAGTGCTCATCGAGAATCTCAGCGGGTAGCGAATCATCAGCCCCCGGCTGAAACCACTTTTCATTGGGGTAATGAACAAAGTTTCTGCCCGCAATCTCTTCGCCAAAGAACTGGTCGTTATAGAAGAAGTTGCAGCTCAAGCGCTCGATAAACTCACCCAAGGCCGAACACAGCGCGCTCTCTTTGGTAGCGCCTTTGCCGTTGGTAAAGCACATTGGTGAAGCCGCATCGCGAACATGCAGCGACCAAACGTGGGGCACGATATTACGCCAGGAGGCAATTTCTATTTTCATGCCGAGACCCGCCAGAATCGCGCTCATATTGGCGATGGTCTGCTCTAGCGGCAGGTCTTTGCCCTCGATATAGGTCGTGCTGCCGCCTTGCGGCGCGCCCATCAACAGCGCCTGGGCGTCTTCGTCGATGTTTTCTACTGTCTCGACTTGGAATTCAGGGCCTTCCTGCACCACCTTCTTTACCGTACAGCGGTCGATCGAGCGCAGAATGCCCTGGCGGTCTTTTTCAGAAATATCTTCCGGCAGCTCGACCTGAATTTTGAAAATCTGCTTATAGCGGTTTTCCGGGTCGACGATGTTGTTTTGCGACAGGCGAATATTTTCGGTGGGGATATCGCGAGCGTTGCAGTACACCTTGACGAAGTAAGCGGCACACATGGCGGAAGACGCTAAAAAATAGTCAAACGGCCCAGGCGCAGAACCGTCGCCTTTATAGCGAATCGGCTGGTCAGAGATGACCGTGAAGTCGTCGAACTTGGCCTCTAAACGGAGGTTGTCGAGATAGTTAACTTTGATTTCCATGAACGGGCGTCCGGAGTAATGAGTGTGCCTGAGCGCCAACGCATCAGACGAATGGCGGCCATTATCCAGTTTTTCACCCGCTTCGTCTTGTCTTGGGCAGTTTTCCGAAAGGCTAGGCCGGCGCTGGCCAAAAAAGCAGCGCGTGCGCCCGCCGGTTAGCCACTTGCCGTCACTCGCATGAAGGCGAGAGCGCTAAGACATGATCGAACAAAATAGCTTCAAAGTGTTCCATTGGCGCGACGGATTTCAGCGTTTTCGCACGCAAAATAGCGCCCTCCCAGCCGGAAAGAATAAAGCTGGCAAGCGCTTCTGGCGTGGTATGGGCGGGGATATCTCCTCGCGCTTGCGCCTCTTGCAGGCAGCGCACAAAATGCTGCTCCCAGCGCTGGAACACAAGGTTGAGTGCATCGCGGAAGGTGTCACTCTGCCCCGAAAGCTCCTGGCCAAGGTTGCCAATCAAGCAGCCCGTGGCGTGGTCGCACTCGTGCATATCGGCACGGCCTGCCGCGAAGTAGCGCCTTAAGCGTTCAAGCGGCGGGGTGTGGCTATCTTCCAGCAGCGCCACCAGCGTTTCGTCATAGGTGGTGGCAAAGCGCTCAATAACCGCCAGCCCGAAATCTTCTTTACTGGAGAAGTAGTGATAAAAGGAGCCTTTGGGCACACCGCAGGTTTTTAAAACGGCATTAATGCCCGTCGCGTTGTAGCCGTGGTGACTAATCAGCTGGGCGCCACTATCAATTAATTTGTCGCGCGTTGCAGTATTTTTCATATCACTAAAAGTAGACCAGTCAGTCTCTTATCGTCGAATTTAGCGCCAGCCAAGGAAGCTATCACGCCTCGTAGCCGTCATATATATAGTAGTGGCTGCCGGCATAACACGTTGCACGCAAATTGCACATTGCTTACCTAATCGCTGCGTGACGTTGGGTGATGCTAGCATGATACGCCCGTACAGCTCTAAGTTTCGTTTTCTAACATAAAGTGCGTTTTCTGACATACGTTTCGCTTTTCGCCAAGGAATAACCCGCGACCATGACCTACCACCGCCCTTTTTCACTTTCCCAGTATGGTCGTATTCGGCTGAGCGCCGTGGCCGCGCTGTTGACGCTTGTTGGCGGCGCGGCGCTAGCCTGGTGGATTGTGACCCAACCGCCCCGCATAGCGCGCACGCCGCCGCCCGAGCCGTTGCCTGCCATGGTAGATACCATCACGGTGAGCGCTAGTGCGCAAGCGCCTAACCTGTACGGTTTTGGGCGCGTTGAGGCAGAGCAAGAAACGATGCTGGCAAGCCGTGTGGCCGGGCAGCTTGAGCATTTTGCCGAGGGCGTGGTGCCTGGCCAAGTGGTCGAGCAAAGCGCCCCCGTTGCCTATATTGACCAAGCCGACCTAATGCTAAGCCTGGAAGATGCCCAGGCGCAGTTAGCCAACGCACAAGCGGCGCTTGCGCTAGAACAGGCAGAGCAGCAGCGCGCCCGCAGCGAGTACGAATCCTTTGGACGCCAGCTCTCGGCAGAGCGGCGAGCGCTGGTGCTGCGGGAACCACAGCTGCGCCAAGCCCAAGCGCAGGTTACCCAAGCGCGGGTGGCGCGCGACCAGGCGGCGCTCAACGTTGAGCGAGCCACGCTCACCGCCCCCTGGCGAGCCATGGTGCAAGAACGCTTGGTGGGGGCTGGCAGCCTGCTCAGCCAAGGCACTGAAGTGCTGCATTTGGTGGGCGTTGAGCAGTTTTGGGTGCGTGCTTCTCTTCCCAGCGAATGGACAGAATGGCTGGAAGCGGGCAGCCGCGTCACCTTAACCAGCCGCGGTTGGCCTGAAGGCGCAACGCGTGAAGGCACGCTGGTGTCGATGCTGCCCAGTTTGGAAGAAAACGGCCTGCAGGCGCAGCTGTTAATCGCCGTTAACGACCCGCTGGCGCTGGCAAGCGACGGCCCCGCCCTGCGCCTGGGCGATATTCTGCGCGTCTCCTTTCAACCGGCTATTCAAGAGCAGCTTATCTCGCTGCCTTCTGCCGCGCTGCGCCCAGGAGACGTGGCGTGGCGGGTAGATGAGGAAAACCGCCTACGCCGCACGCCGGTCACGCTGGCCTACCGCGGTGAAGATGACGCTTTGATTCGTAGCGGCTTGGAAACCGGCCAGCGGGTTGTCATCGCAGGCTTGGCACAGCCCAGAGAAGGCCAGCTCGTTCGCATTCGCCGCCCTAACGACACCCCGGCTCAAGCAGGCAATGAACCGGGACATGAACGGGGAAATGAACCGGGAGATGAGCGGGGAGATAAGTCGGGAGATAATTCATGAAGGTGCCACGGGGCCCATTGGCGTGGATGGTGGATCACGGTGTCGCGCCCAACTTACTGATGGTGCTGTTTATCGTCGGCGGTCTCATGGCGTCGCTGGCGATTAAAAAAGAGATATTCCCTGAGTTCGACACCGAAATTGTTCAAGTCACTATCAGCTACCCTGGTGCCACGCCGGAAGATGTGGAACAGAGCCTGCTGCTGCCGGTGGAAGCCGCGATTGCCGATGTAGAAGGCATCGATGAGCTGACCGCCACCGCCAGTGAAGGCAGCGCCAATGTCAGCGCCACGCTGATAGACGGCATTGATGTGATGCGCGCCTATCAAGATATCCAGCAGGCGGTGAACGCTATCACCACCCTGCCCAGCGCCGCCGACCCCGCGCGCTTTACCCTTGCGGGGCGCTCACGCAGCGTGTTGAGCCTGCAGGTATACGGCCAGGTTGGCCTGGAGGCACTGCACGACGCGGCTGAAAACGTGCGCGGCGAGCTGCAAGCTACTTCCGGTATTTCCCGTGCGGAGCTTTCCGGCAACCGCGCGCGGGAGATTCACGTTCATCTCGACGAAGAAGCCATTGAGCGCTTTGGCCTTGATCACCAGGCACTTGCCAGCCGCATTGCCGAAGAGGCGCTCGATCTTGCCAGCGGCCAGCTCACCACGGCGGAAGGCGAGTGGCTGATTCGCTATCAGGGGCGGCGCAACAGCGCCGAGGCCTTTGCCGCGCTGCCTATTCTTACCAGCACCCAAGGGGCACCGATTACCCTGGGCGATATCGCCAGGGTCAGCGACGGCTTTGCTGAAACCGACCGTGAAGAGTTTTATAACGGCCAGCCGGGGCTCTCGGTGGATGTTTACCAGATTGGCGACCAAACCCCGACCAGCATCTCCGAAGCGGTTAACGGTGAGCTTGAGCGCCTGCGCGCCAACATGCCCGAAGGCGTCAGCCTGGATATTTCCCGCGACAGTTCAGAAGTGTATGAAGCCCGCCTCAGCCTGCTGTTAAAAAATGCCTGGATGGGGCTAGCGCTGGTATTGGTGCTAATGGCGCTGTTTTTAGAAGCGCGGCTGGCGTTCTGGGTCACGCTGGGTATTCCAACGGCGTTTCTCGGCGCGATGCTGTTTTTGCCCTGGATCGGCGTTTCGCTCAATATGATGTCGATGTTCGCCTTTATTATCGCGCTGGGGATCGTCGTCGATGACGCCATTATCGTCGGCGAGAATATCTACAGCTACCGGGAAGAGGGCTATTCGCTGCGCGATGCGGCGGTAAAAGGCGCTAGCGAAATTGCCACGCCGCTGACCTTCGCGATTCTCTCCAATATCGTCGCGTTCCTGCCGCTGCTGTTTTTGCCCGGTTTTTTAGGGCTGATTTTTGCCACCGTGCCGGTGGTGGTGGTGACCGTGTTTTTAATCTCCTGGCTGGAAGCGCTGGTGATTCTGCCAGCCCACTTAGCGCATAGCCGCAAGCCCCGCCAAACCCCAGCATGGCAGCGCCCCCTTGAAGCGCTGCGCCAGCGCCTTCAGGGTGGCTTGCACCACTTTACTTATCGCCAGTTTGAACCGTTCCTGCAGCGCGCCCTCAATCAGCGCCTGCTGAGTATTTCGCTGGGCATCGCCATTCTGCTGATCGCGCTTTCCTGGGCGATGAGCGGGCGTTTGGGCTTTTCGCTGATGCCACGGGTGGAATCGGATCAGGTGCAAGCATCGGTCACGCTACCGATTGGCAGCAATATCAGCATTAGCCGCGAGCTTAGCCAACAGCTGCTTGATGCGGCTGAAGAGCTCAGCGAGCGCGAAGAAACGCTTAGCTTCAGCAGTTCACGCAGCCGCTTGGATGGCGAAAGTTTAGAAGTGCGTTTAGACATTGCCAGCGAGAGCCTGGAAGCGTGGCCGCCCTCGCGCATTGCCCGAGAATGGCGCGAGCTAACCGGCGATTTACTTGGGGCACAGTCCGTGCGCTTTGAGTCTGACGTCGGTGGCCCCGGTAGCGGCGCGGCACTCAGCCTGCGCCTTTCGCACCCGAACACCCAAGTGCTGGAAGCCGCCGCCGAACGGCTAGCGGAAACGCTGGGCGGCTATGGCCTCACGGATATCGACAGCGGCCTGGGCGATGGCAAACCGCAGCTAGAGATGCGCCTTTCAGCCGAGGGTCGCGCACTCGGGCTAACCGGCAACAACCTAGCTCAAGCCCTGCGCGGGCCGCTGCAAGGTGCCACCGCGCTTGAGCAGTACGTGGGGCGCAGCGAAATCAGCGTTGAAGTACGCCTGCCCAACGACAACCGCGACAGCTTGAACGAGCTTTACCGTATGCCGGTGCGCACCCCTGATGGGCTGAGCGTGCCGCTTTCCCGGGTGGCCGATATCACTATTAGCCAAGCCTCTAGCAGCCTGGTGCGCATCAACGGGCGGCGCATTATCACCGTTACCGCTGATTCCGAAAGCGATCAAGCCATCAACCAAGTGCTCGCCACGCTACAAGAAGAGGTGTTTGCCGACCTTGAATCCACCTGGCCGGGGCTGGAAGTCACGATGGGCGGCCGCCAACAGGATACCGCCGACAACTTAGCCACGCTGAAAACGTCCATGTGGTTAATGATTGCCGCCCTTTATGCGCTGTTGGCGATTCCGTTTAGAAGCTACCTGCAGCCCTTGCTGGTATTGGCCGCGATTCCCTTTGGTATTGTTGGTGCCATTGCCGGGCATATGATTATGGGTTTCGGGCTTTCCATTATCAGCCTGCTGGGAATGCTGGCGCTTTCAGGCGTGGTGATTAACGACGCCCTGGTGCTGATCGACTACGCTAACCGCAAACGCCGCGAGGGCATGGCCGCCCGAGAAGCCATTGTGGCCGCCGCCACGCGCCGCTTACGGCCGATTATGATGACCACACTGACAACGTTTCTAGGCTTGGCACCGATGATTTTAGAAACTTCCCGGCAGGCGCGCTTTATGATTCCCATGGCGATCTCGCTCGGCTTCGGCATGCTGTTCGCCACGGTGATCCTGCTGATTCTAGTGCCCTGCCTTTACCTGGGCATGGAGAATATTCGCGAACGGCTTAGCGCGCCGCGCCAGCCCGCCTTGGATAAAAAAGAGGGTGCCCACTGATGGCGCTGCTCGCATCCATCCGCCAATGGCGGCCTTCCCGGCTGGGGCTCAAGCTGTTTGTGATTATTCTCAGCGTTAATGTCGCGATCTCAGCCAGCATGTTTCTGGCGGTCTCTTACAGTATTGACCGCGGCTTTTACGACTACCTCAACCAGGCGCAAGAACGCCGGGCAACGCTGCTGGCGGATGGCCTTGTCACTCGTTGGGAAACCCAGCAGGGCTGGGAATGGCTGGAGCAATCTCCCGAACGCTGGCCGTTTATTGTCCGCTTTGAACTGGGCCAGGAACACCGCGACCGGCCTTCCCCGCTGGGCGAAGCGCGTGATTTCACCCTGCGCGCCGCAGATGGCCGCTTTGTAGTGCCGCCCCACAGCGGGCGCGAAAACGCGGGCAACTGGCATTGGCTGGCGCTGCGCAGCGGCGAAACGACTATCGGCTCGCTGGGCTTTCGCCCCCCCAGGGAAATGATGGAGCGCATGGAAAACCGCTTTCTGGAACGCCAGCAGCGTAATCTGGTGCTGATTGTCATCTCACTCGGCATTGCTTCGCTGTTACTGGCGGGCGGGCTTTCCTGGTGGTTAGGGCGGCGCACGCGGGCATTAGCCGGTGCCACGCTGCGGCTCACCGAAGGCGACTACCGCACTCGGCTGCCCGAACGTGGCCGCGATGAGCTTTCGCGTTTGGCGCGTGATTTCAACGTGCTCGCCGCCACCTTAGAAGCCAGCCGCGATGCCCGCGCCCGCTGGGTGTCTGACACGGCGCATGAGCTGCGCACGCCGCTGGCGGTGCTGCGCGGCGAGATCGAAGCCATGCAGGATGGCATTCGCCCGCTTAATCAGGAAAATCTGGGCTCACTGGCGCAAGAGGTGGGGCAGCTTGAGCGTTTAGTCACCGATTTACGGCTCCTTTCGCAAAGCGATGCGGGCGCGCTGGATATGCAGCTGGCACCGATGGACTTGAGCGAATGCCTGGCTAGCCGCCTGGCCGACGCCGACCGCTGGTTAAAGGAAAGCGGTTTAACGCTAACCGAACAAATCACCCCGGGCATTATGATTCGTGGCGATGCCCAACGCCTGCGCCAGCTATGGAATAACCTGTTGGATAACAGCTGTGCCTACACCCAACCGCCGGGCGAGCTGCGTGTTACCCTCACCGCGCAGCAGGGCGTTGCCGTGGTGAGCTGGGAAGATAGTGCACCGGGGGTGCCTGAGGGGGAACTTGCCCGCTTGACCGAGCGCCTGTATCGCGTTGAAGGCTCGCGTAGCCGAGCCAGTGGCGGCAGCGGATTAGGGCTCTCCATCGCCAGCGCCTTGATTAATGCTCACGGTGCCACGCTTACGCCCTCTGCTTCAACGCTAGGTGGGCTACGCTGGACCCTGCGTTTTCCTCTATTGGCCGCTGATTAGCTTACGTTCACTGTTAATGCACGTTCACTATTAAGCGAGTTTACCGCTATGTCTCAAGCCGCTTCTTTGCTGATTGTTGAAGACGAACCGAAGATTGCCCGCCTGATGGCGGATTACTTAACCACCCATGGTTTTGAGGTAACGACCCTAAGCCACGGCGATGAGGTGATACCGTGGCTGGAACAGCACGCCGCGGCGTTGGTGCTTCTCGATATCATGCTGCCAGGTAAAGATGGCCTCACCCTCAGCCGGGAAATTCGCCAGCAGTGGCCGGCCACTGCGATCATTATGGTCACCGCCAAAGTGGAAGAGGTCGACCGTTTGCTGGGGCTGGAGTTAGGTGCCGATGATTACATTTGCAAGCCGTTCAGCCCCCGTGAAGTGGTTGCCCGCGTGAAGGCCGTGCTGCGCCGTAGCCAAGCGGCAGCCGATGCGCCGGCCAAGGTGCAAAACGCACCGGTGGTGTTAAACGAAGATGGCTGGCAGGCGCTCGCCCACGGGCAGGATTTAGGGCTAACGGCGGTGGAGTTTCAGCTGTTGCGGGTGATGATGCAGGCGCCGGGGCGCATTTTCAGCCGTGAACAGCTGATGGACCACATGTACCGCGACAACCGCATTGTCTCGGAGCGCACCGTGGACAGCCACATCAAAAAACTGCGCAAGAAGATCCACGAAGCGCTGCCTGAACTGGAAATCATCCGCTCGGTGTACGGGGTCGGTTATAAGTATCAGCCAGAAGGTTAAGAAATAAGGGTTAAGGGTTAACCTGCCGATTGAGAAACGCGATGCCCGCATCAATGGCGCTGCCGCGCAGCAAAAAGCTGGCAAAGTGGCCGCGGAAGCGCTGCAAGTAAAGCTCGCTCTCGATGTGGTTATCCTGCAGGGCTTGATAGAAATCCGTGGCGTGGTCTACCGGCACCAGTTGATCCCACTTGCCGTGAAAGAGAAAAAACGGCGGTGCCTGCGGGGTAATCTGCCGGGCGGGGGAAGCAAGGCGATAGGCTGCATTTTCTTCGGCGCGGGTTCCGCCGATAAAGTCGACCACCAAGCGCCCATCATTAAACTTGAGCAAATCACTGGGCAGGCCGCCCGCCAACACCGCGGCTAAACGGCTCTGCTCGCCGCCGTAAGGTTCGGCCAGCGGCCCTTCTACCCCCGCCAGCGCCAGCAAACTCACCAAATGCGCGCCCGATGAAAACCCGACGCCCACAATGCGCTGGGTATCCACCTGCCACTCGCCTGCGTTGGCGTGAATCCATTTCATGGCTTGCTGCAAATCGTGCAGCTGGGTAGGGAAGCGGTACTCCGGCACAAAGCGGTGTTCAATATTGACCGCGACATAACCTTGCCCCGCCAGCTGTTCGGCGATGCCCTGCATATCTTCCGGCGTGCGATTACGCCAGCCGCCGCCATGCACCAATAAGGCGGCGGGGCGCAGCGCACCGTTTGATTGATCAGGCAGATATACCTCAGCCTTTAACGCCTGGGGCCACTCTTCTGGCGTATAGGTGCTGGGTGCCAAGCGCGTAAAGGGCTGCGGTTCACGCAACCCACTGGTTTCAATGGCGGGGTCGCCTTGGCTGACATGTTGGGTAGCGCTACAGCCGCTCAGCATTAAGGCAAGCGCCCCCAGGCCGGTAACACGGCGCAGGGTGGCCAGCGTTCCATAGCGCTGCCACCC
This sequence comes from Halomonas sp. 54_146, assembly GCF_001507855.1. Taxonomy (GTDB): domain Bacteria; phylum Pseudomonadota; class Gammaproteobacteria; order Pseudomonadales; family Halomonadaceae; genus Vreelandella. Next base: position 747 of record NZ_LGEN01000002.1, on the reverse strand, counting down.
GCAGATTAGCTTGGTTCGCGACACTGTCTTTCTCCTTGATCAATAGGTGACCCCTCACCTAGCGGTTACGACCAGCCCAGCTACAATATTGTTTACAGCAAGCCGTTCAACGACAGCAAAGCCATGATTGTTGCACACTCTGTACCATCGTTTTGCACTTACACCAGCGATACTGACATCATCAACTCACTAGGAGAAACACGATGAACGTTTCAAATGCTAAGAAAATGTCAATTCGCCAACTGTTTGCCCCTGCCCTGCTGGCTATCGCCATTGCTCCGCTGGCGCTTACTGCTCAAGCTTATAGCCACGGTGACCGCGAAGGCCGCGGCGCTGATTTTGAGCGCATGGAAGAGCGCATGGAAGAACATCGCCAAGCAGTGTATGACCGCGCTGACATTTCTGAAGAGAAACAGGCTGAACTCAACGCAGCACACGCCGAGCACCGTGAAGCGATGCGCGCCCTGCGTGAAGAGCACAGAGAGCGGGTGGCGGACATTCTCTCAGACGAAGAGCAAGAAGCACTCCGTAACGCCATGCGTGAGGCGCATGAAGAGTATCGAGGCAAGCACGGTAAACGTGGCCGCTATAATGAGAACAGCGACCATGCGAACACTGATAGCGAGAGCACTGACAGCGATTGACATCCTCCGACCACTAAATCAGAGATTGTAGTGGCGGATTCCCAGGTCGTTACCTTCCTGGTTTCTGCTTCCAAGACGACTGCCCGAGGGAATGGCTTGGTTA
>NZ_LGEN01000082.1 GCF_001507855.1 Halomonas sp. 54_146 | reverse complement strand
CGGCTGCACTCCAGCAACGACTATATGAGTCCAGCGGACTATGAATCGAGGCTACGAGCAGCCGCTTAAAAAAGTGTCCGGAAAACTGTTGCCAGATCATTGGTCGACCATGGATCACGTTGGCCATGGACGTGTGTACCCGTGTGGTTACGGGGTATTACTTATCGTTCGATCCACCCTCTGAAACATCCGTCGGCATGTGTGTGGCTCAATCAATGCTGCCTAAAGATGAATGGTTGCTGCTGCATAACGTGAAGGCAGAGTGGCCGGTATGGGGCACTCCTGCCACGATTCATGTCGATAACGGCCCAGATTTTCGCTCTGAGACGTTTCGGCGCTCATGCCTAGCCCATGGGATCAACCTTGAATTTCGGCCTGTTAAGCAGCCTCGTTACGGTGGCCACATCGAGCGGTTGCTGGGCTCTCTTCTCAAGGAGATCCATAACCTGCCTGGGACGACCTTTTCCTCCATCAAAGAGAAAGAGGGGTACGATCCAGAGAAACACGCAGCCATGACGAAAAGCGAGTTTGAAGAGTGGCTGGTGACGTTGATTTGTAAGATTTACCACCAGCGTCTTCATTCTGGAATTGGTATGTCACCGATGAGGAAATGGGAAATCGGTGTGTTTGGCAATGCTGACGTGCAGGGAGTGGGCTTAGCACCACGGCCTGCTGATAGACTTTCTGTATTGCTCGATTTTTTGCCCAGCTTTCAGCGCACGATCCAAACCTTTGGTGTGACCATCGATGGCATGAACTATTACGACGAGGCGCTAAGGCCATGGATCAATGCTAAAGATCCAGACACGCCAAGCAAGAAACGTACTTTTGTATTCCGACGCGACCCTCGCGACATTAGTGTCATTTGGTTCAAAGACCCAGAACTCGGCCACTATTTTCGCATTCCCTTTGCCAATCTTGCCCTCCCCTCAATGAGCGTTTGGGAGTATGCACAGGCGAAGGCGCGCCTTCGCCAGGAAGGCAGGAGCTCGGTGAACGAGTCTGAAATCCTACGCGCTATTAGTGAACTGCGAACCCATGTGGAGGAGTCGCAAGCACGCACTAAGCGAAGTCGCCGTCAGGCACAACGACGTAAAGAGCATGAGAAGAAGGTGACACCTGCAGATCCCCTTTTACATGCGCCCTCAACCGCGCCCCCCCAAGAGTCACCCGCTCAGGGAGATGGTCTCTTATCGGGTGATATCGATGTGAATTGGGACATAGCATGAGCACACACCTTCATCCTGATCTTCGTCATGTCTTGGGGCTGTCCGCTAAAGAGCGAATGGAGTTTATGGATCAACCGCGATGGTTGGGGTATCCATTGGCTAATCGTGTCATTGAGGTCATGCGTGGGCTGATGGAGAAGCCTAGTCGCCCTCGTATGCCTAACCTTTTGCTCGTGGGTGACTCCAACAACGGAAAGACAACCATCGTTCAACGGTTTCGTAAACAGTACGGTGAGGGCTACGTGAATGAAGACGTAGAACCTGTGAAACCCGTGATCGTCACTCAAGCTCCACCGAGTGCCGATGAGAAAAGTCTGTATATCGCAGTGCTAGAGAGCTTTTGGGCTCCCTACCGACCTACTGACCCGGTTCCCAAGCTGCGCTACCAGGTGATTCATCAACTGCGTGCTTGCCATACGCGCCTGCTGATCATTGATGAGTTTCACTCATTGCTAACCGGTGGTGCCGTCAAACAGCGGGAAACGATGAATGCCATTAAGCTCTTATGCAATGAGTTGATGATTCCCATCGTTGGTGTGGGTACGCAGGATGCTGTGCGTGTGCTGCATTCAGATCCGCAGCATGCGAGTCGCTTTGATGTGGTTGCATTACCGAAGTGGGAGCTCAATCAGGAGTTTCAGAAGCTGCTTGCTGGCTTTGAGAAGATCCTACCGCTCAAACACCCTTCCCAACTGCATGAGCCACAATTAGCTACTCAGCTCCACGCGATTTCTGGCGGTAATTTGGGTGACCTGCACCGGCTGCTGATTGAGTGTGCCAATGCCGCTATTTTGTCTGGAGCTGAGCGCATCGATGAGAAAATTATTCAGAGTAAATCGTGGGTGCGGCCAACCCGTGGCATTAGGGAAGTGATGCTGTAATGCCGTGGGCGCTGAGTGTGCCTCTGTTGCCTGAGGAATCCCTTTCTTCATGGTTGGTACGGGCGGCGTTGAGACAGGGATGTGATCCTTTGTCGCTCACTGGGGCTATTTGGCCAACATGGCGTATATGGATAAGGGATATTGATAGGGAAATTCCCCTCGTCAGAATGCGCCCATTAGTCAATGCCTCGGGGATCTCTTACGCTGATTTTCAGAAGGCGGGGATGAGGGACGATTGTGAGAAAGTGGCTGGTTACTCATTACCGGAAACGCGGACTTGGCCCTGGTTGTTAGCACTCGGCAGCCGCAATCGAACCCGCTATGGAGGACAACAGGTATGCACGTTGTGCTTGGCAGAGGACTCAACCCCCTACTTGCGCCGACACTGGCGATTCGCTTGGCACATTGGGTGCCGCTTTCATGGGGTGCAACTGATAGATGAGTGCCCAGCATGTAAGGCCCCGATAGAGCCCCATCGCCTGTCAGCGGAAGATCAACATTTAGCTCAGTGCAGCCGGTGTCATGACGATTTTAGGAAGGCGGTGTGCACGTCGTATTTACCTGAAGCGTTCAGTTTCCAAGTGATGGCGGATCGTGTTTTAAAATCGGATAACGTGACGTTTAGGCAGGCCTCTATCGCACCCGCCGATTGGTTTTCTATGGTGACCTTCTTTCTTAGCGTTGTACGGCGTGCAAGCCGGAGGCCTGCGTCACCCCTTGGTGATGCGCTTCTGTCATTGGGCGTTTCGGTTACGGATAGCCGGATGCCTTTGTCTGGCTTAGCGTTTGAGCTGTTGCCTGTCAGCGAGCGTCGTGCTTTATTAGCGCCGGTTGAGCGGTTAGTGAGCATAGGCGTTGAAGAAACGTTCAATGCGTTGGTCGCGTTCAATGTGAAAACGAGCGCGCTTCATGATCCCCGAAAGTCACCCCCCGTTGTGCTGTTGCCAATGTTGTCACGATTATCTCATCACCCTCATGGGCCACATCGCCGCCGCGCTCAACCGGATCATCGCCCTACGTCGGAACGTGCTGTTAGAGCCTCTTGGGCGCGTTTAAAACGCAGAATGAAAGCGGAGCCAACCTCTTGAAGCAACACCAAACGGTCGGCTGTGATGAGTGTGGCCGGAGAGTCTCCAAGTTGTGGTGACGCCACAAGGGGCATGGTTACTGCTCAACCTGCTATGCCCGGGTGTTTAAGCGACGGATGTGCCCACGATGCGGTGAGTTAGCCCGCCTGCCGAAGAATGACCCAGAAGCCGTCTGTCGCCAGTGTGATGTCGACAAACCGTGTGCGCGATGTGGGAAAGCCAGTTCAGACTACAACATCGGCAAGGTCACTCCCTACGGCCCTGTTTGTAACGCCTGTGCTCCCTATTTTAGAGAATCAGAGCCTTGCGAGGCGTGTGGGAAGCCGTCTCAACGTCTTACCCGGGTGACTCGTATGGGACATGATCATCGCTTATGTCCAAGCTGTGTGAAGTGGTTATAGTTTCCCGGACACACAGACGCAGATAATATTATCTGCCCATCAAGGTGTGTGCCATGAGTCAGAAGAAAAGCAATTCGTATACA
>NZ_LGEN01000081.1 GCF_001507855.1 Halomonas sp. 54_146 | reverse complement strand
ATCAGTCATTGAAGTCGTCACACATGCCGTAGCATGTAATTAAACCTAGCAAGGAAGATGCCAATAGGGGTACAAGGGTTAATTCAGCGCTTTTCAACGTAAAATCAGCGAATTTATCGAAGGTCGTGGTGCAAAAAAGTGCGCCAGCAGCTACGCGTTGCGCTTTTTTGGTGCAGGCTGTGTTATCTGTTTCCTTTTTGTAGGCGATGGCTGTGTTATCTTACTGACGCTCTTCCGAGTCTTTCTGCTCAAGACTACGCAGCGCCATCTTTAGCAGGTTCATACCCTCTTCGTTTTCAAGCACTATTCTGATGTCGACGCGACGCAACACACCCCCTTCCTCATCGCCCATTACGACGAAAAAACTTTCCGGCGATGCTTTTACTCCATTCGTATAGGCGGGTAATTCAGAGAGGTTCCTATTATCTGCTTGAGCTAGCTTGTTTTCTTCGGGAGTCGCCGAGACTCCGCGCCAGGCTCTTTCTGCCTCTGTCATGCCAGAGATCAATTTAGCGTCGACCTGCCTAGCCATGCGAGTCAGGCCCCCCCCGTAGTCACCTTCTTCAGCATATGTGTCGCTGTATAATTCATGTGCCTGGTTTCTGAAGTGAGTATCGTTTTCCGTCATCTGCAGAAACGCTAAATGGCGCTCTGCTGAAGTAAAGTCTCCAGAGTCATCAAAGGCTATTTTGGAAAGAGAGTGCCTATCCAGCTCGGCGAAAGGGTTCTCGGAAGATGCTTGGGGAAACGGCTCGTCGCTATTATAAAATTTCGACATCAGGTGGTTGGCCGCCTGCTCGGCGATAGAAAGCCGATTTTTGTCGAAGCTGTCCGGACGCTCTAGCAGTATCTCCGCTACCTTGCCCGCTTCCTGCCCGACCATTTCCTGAAGCTGCCCATGCATTTTTTCTAGAAAAGCGTCGAACTCAGCGGGAGAGACGGTTACTATGCTTTCCTCCTTCAAGAGGATTTTTGACATCTCCATCGCCATGGAGGAGAGGTTGACCACGGTGCTTTTCTCGTCACTGCGCGCCAGGGAAAGACTGCCGCCTACCGTGGATGCCCCTATTAGCAGAGGGGAGTTGCCAGCCTGCAATCCAGTATAGCTCCCATTAATTATATAGTGGCCGCTCATTGTGCCACGCCCTAGCACCTTTTCATTATAATGGTTATTAACGTTCAAGAGGCTGCTAGCATGGGCATACGAGTATGTTTTCACTGCTTTTCTCCGTTTATACATTGACGAATAGTAACCTCGGCTTTACCGGGCCGAGGGCAGTCAATGATCAGTAGACCGTAAAGGTTGCGGTGTATTGGTAAGGCTCGGACCACTTCTCGTTACTCAGCCGATCCATGCAACTAGAGCCACCCCCTACTCTATTGGAGCTGCTTTCGTATGCGGGAACGTAATATGAGCCTGCTTCCACCATATAGAGCCGAGAAGAGAACTCACAGCCCCCCGTTCCGCCCACACGCTCATAAGTCACTTCAAACTTGTCATCAATAACAATAAAGCTATGCCGTAGCTCAATGGGCTCGGCACGCCCTGCTGGAATCGTGCTGGGTGCGTTCCACGGACCAGAAACTTTTTGAAGAGGGTAAGGAGAGTGATTTGCTATAGTAATCTTCGATGTTCCTCCGCGTGACGAAGCACTCACTATGCCAGAGATAAAGAAGAGCGTGAGCAATAGCGCGAGATAAAACAAGTTACGTTGGATTTTCATGATTTTCCCCAAGTGTTTTTCTTTCACCAATACTAGGTGACTGATTTGAACGATCAAGACATCGACTATTTATCGATGCCTATATAAAGTATCGGCAGGCAAGCTAGAAAGTTAAGTAAATATTATTTTTTTCACTGACTGCCGTTCGTCTTCTGTTAATCACCGAACTCACCATGGCAAATATTGCCCATGAACCGGTTAAGAAGGCAATGAGCTGTATCCGGGAACGCCTGCTCAGCTGGAGGAGTGGTCGGCTGCCACCTTGGCCGCCAACTCCCTTGATGAGCTGTTCAAAGACTGACGTTACGCTTTACTTATTAGCTGGTGGCTTCAGCCAATCAAACAGTTTTGGTAGAAAACCGCGCTCATTAAATTTTTCGTCATTTTTGCCAATAAAAGCCTCTAACAGGCTTTGGTTAAGCCACTGAGGCAAGTCTTTGGCATCGGCTATTAGAGCTTCGTATGACGTTTCTTCCTCAGCGCTGGAAGTATTTCGGACAAACTCAGCTGCTGGCTCATCCGTGGTATGTATTACGTAGTTGTTTGCCTTATACACAAAGGTGGAGAACTTAGGGTCGAGTGGGGTGGTGTCGTCACCATTAGTTGAAAATCTAGAAACCATCTGCTCAAGGAACTCAAAGTCACTGCTGTGAGTAAAGCCATAGCCTGGATCAAGAATATAATTCAGAAAACCTTTGTCTAACTTTGTAGAGCTAATATCGCCGCTGCTTTGAATGCGTTCTACAGTAGCCGCATCTTCATCGGTAAAGCTGACGGTTCTTACTCGACCTTCGAGATCGTAACTACCGCCATTATTAAAGTTTGTTACCGCTGCGCCATCATTACGTTTTCGATACGTTCCAAGGTCCATTGCTAGCCTGTCGACGTGCTTTAAGTCTGCCCCTTGATCTTGTGCAAATTCATACATGTCTGCCAGTAGATTTCGATCATCATGAGTCAGGAAGTTATGAGGGAGCATCATCCCGTACTCATTCATCCCCTTGGAACCGGGCAGCACAGGTGGTTCACTGGTAATATCTTCAGTTAGAAAGAGCCGTGATAATAGTAAGGCTTTACCACTAATGGTGACGCTAGTGCTCTCGCTAGGCTGAGGCGACTTAACATCAGGGGCATACTTGCTACTGTTAACGGCACCGCTATTATCTTGTGTGTTAGTTACTGGTTTAGTGCTTTGATTGTGTGCAGAAACTTGTCCTTCAATTTTCATTGTCTAAGTCTCCCTGGCAGGCAACTTCTCCGCACGGCGGAGAAGTTGATGCTGTATCTTAATAAGTATATTTGAAGGTAACCACATCTTGACCGGTAGGTTGTATAACTCCGCTTCCGCCATCAACTGTATGGAAAATGATTGCCTTCGCACCATTATCAAATCTCTGGTTGTTGAAATTATTAACTGTGCCAGATGAGTTAGGTAATATAGGAACACAGCCAACTTCAGTGCTGCTATAAGGAGTGAAGTAGCATAGCTCTACTGTTTCACCTTCACCCTGAGGATACCAAGTGGTTTGCCATTCAATGCCTGTTAGTGTCTTCCTATTTGGTAAAGTACCACTCGGAAAATCAGAACTGATAAGGCCGAACTGAGACATCCTGATGCCGCCATTACTGAGTACAAGCATAGATCCTGGGCTGACAGATTTTGTAATTGAACCGTCAGTAGCGTGAGCACTGATTGCGATGCTTGCCCCGACGAATGATAATCCTACTAGTACCGTTTTAAAAATATTCATGTGGTTCCCCTAAAAAGGTCGGTAGATTATTGTATGGTCTTTCGATTTTTGGCCATTCGATAAAGTTAAGTTAACTTTATTCTATTATATAATCTATCGTAATAATTAATAAAAATTTAGCTAAGGAAGGTCTGAATAATTACCGATATTCGTCAACGCTCACTTGAGCTGATAAAAAATTGCAAATTTAGGCACTATTTTCCCGTTCTTTGTGCATTTTTTG
>NZ_LGEN01000015.1 GCF_001507855.1 Halomonas sp. 54_146 | reverse complement strand
AGCGCCGATGGTAGTGTGGGGTCTCCCCATGCGAGAGTAGGTCATCGTCAGGCACTTATACCGCAGAAAACCCAGCCAACCGGCTGGGTTTTTTGTTTGCGTGGAAGAAAATAACAAGAAAATAAATAGTGCTGGATAAATGCTATGATGCGCCCCAATTAATTAGGCAACCGTCGCCGTTTGTGATGGGCAGAATCGAGGTGAAGTGGTGAGTGAAACGGTACCTACGTCATGGTTAGTTTACTGCCGTCCTGGGTTTGAGAATGATGCGTTGGCAGAACTGCAGTATCACGCAGCATTACAGGGCATAGCGTGTGAGTCATCTCATGGCGAGGGGTGGGCAAGCCTAACGCGTATCGATGGCGAAGCGGTGAATGATTTACACCGCCAAGCAGCGTTTAAAAAGCTGATTTTCGCGCGCCAGAGCTTAGCAGCCCTACCTGCACTTACCTTGTCACGTGACGACCGCCTGACCGCTATATTGGACCAGGTGAAAGATAGCCGCTGGAACTTTGAAGAAGTCTGGCACGAAACGCCGGATACCAATGATGGCAAAGCGCTGGCAGGGCTGATTAAGGCCCTTACTAAGCCGTTGGAAAGCATGCTTAAAAAACGTGGTGCGCTAAGGCGCAGTGCGGGCGCAAGGCGCTTACATATTTTCTGGACTGATGGCGATAAAGTGCAGTTGGCGATGAGCTTTCCAGGCAATCGTAGCGATTTAATTAATGGTATTCGTCGGCTGCGTTTCCCCTCTCGTGCACCTAGTCGCTCAACGCTGAAGTTAGAAGAGGCGTGGCACGAGTTTATTCCTAGGGATGAGTGGGATATGCGCCTTGCACCGCATATGCAGGCAGCTGATTTAGGAGCGGCCCCAGGTGGCTGGACATGGCAGCTGGTTCAGCGGGGCATGTACGTATATGCCATTGATAACGGCCCAATGGATAGCCAGTTGATGAAGACGGGGCAAATAGACCACCTGAAAGAGGATGGGTTTACCTGGGAGCCTCCGCAACGTTTGGATTGGCTGGTTTGCGATATTGTCGATAAGCCCGTGCGCGTATTGGCCATGGTTGAACGATGGCTAATCAAAAAGTGGTGCAGAGAGGCTATTTTTAACCTCAAACTGCCCATGAAAAAGCGTTGGGATGAGGTGACACGCTGCTTGAGCGCACTGGAAGAGTCGCTGGAGAAAGCCGGGGTGCATGCTAATATAACGTGCCGCCACCTCTATCATGATCGTGAAGAGGTAACGGTACACGTAAAGCTGAGAAATTAACCCATGTGGCGCTTCAGGTTTATGGAGCTTCAGGATTAATAACCAGGTTCGTAGATGCGGATGGTTTCGTCTTCGGTTAACAGCGGTAAAATACGCTGCATTGCCATGGTACGGGCTTCGCTGGAGTGCCACTCTTTCCAGGCGCGCATGTCGCGCCATTTGGTAATCATCAGTCGGCGGTCAGTATGGCCAAGCTCTACTAGTGTTTCGCCGCCAACGAAGCCTCTTACGCCCAGAGAGACACGCATTGCCTCCCGCGCTGCTTGCTCAAACTCTTCTTCAAGGCCGGGCATAATTCGCCGTTCGATGATAACTTTAATCATACGCTTTGCTTCCTACATCGAGGATTTTAATGGCTGATAATACGGGTACGTTACCCAACTTTGATGCGGTACTGGATACCACGGGGCTCTACTGCCCAGAGCCGATTATGTTAATGCATAACAAAGTTCGCGACATGGCGTCAGGCCAAGTGCTCAAAGTGATTGCTACCGACCCAGCCACTACGCGAGATGTACCAAAGTTCTGCCAATTCCTAGGCCACGAACTGCTACAACAGGACACCGTAGCGGCTGATAACTACCTGTATTTTATCCGCTTAGCTTAATCCGATTAAATAGCCTTTTGAGACTATAGCCTTTGTTACACAAGGCCGACCCCCCGCCGGCCTTGTGTAACGCCGTATAGCATCATAAAAGGAGAAGCAGCCTTACTTGCTTCCCACAACCATCATAGCCAAAGCATCCAGCGTAGCAGGATCCTCTTCAAGTATACGGTTGGCGATATGGCGTTGGAAAAAGTACACGGTTTGATGGCGGGCGCGGGCGCTATAGAGGCATTTATCGCCTAGTAGAATCGGCGTCATTGTTGCCTTCTGTTCATCGGCAAGCAGGGCGTCAACGCTGCCATCGCTAAAGAGACGCCAGCCATAAACGGGCTTCATGTGCCAAGGCGCATTAGGGTGATTCATGCACAGCGCGTGAGTACCCAGGGGGTCGGGAATTTGCTGAATGAGAGTAACATCGCCGGACGCTTCATAATCAAAGTACTCAGCCGCCGCGATTAGCTCATGGTACTTGTGATCAGGCGGTGCATCGAAAATTTCTTCCGTTTCCGGGTCACGGTACCCCACGAAATAACCATTCTCCTGGCTGTTCAGGTCGTGACATGCGGCCAGTGTTTCCATCCATGGCACCAAACCAATAACGTTGCCATCCTCCCTTAATCCCCAGGCTAAAATCGGCATGCCGTAGTAAGTGTCTGGACTTGCAGCGAGTTGGTATACCATCTCCAAGCCATCTAGCTCAGGTGCTAGACGGATTAAGCACTTTTGCGCCAACTGCCGCTGGCGCACAGTTTCCAGGTCAATGACCTGGGCAGAGCGGGGTGACAGGGATGCGCCCATTGTGTCCCTCCTTGTGCTGCGTGGTCATGACATTGGCGAAGCAGATTCATGGCTTACCGCATTGCTCACCGTTCCTATTCACCAATAGCACAAGTTGCTCATAAGGTTAAGGGTTCTGCGCTTTTAATTATCTGTACACGCTGAAAAGCTTGCTCTTAGTCTTTCATGGTCAAGGCGTACTTGTTGAAACTGACCCCAGGGTGCTTGGTCATTTTTTTGCGACAGCCAGCGTGCCTGATAGCGTTGTATGGCCATTGGTTTATCTACCTGCTGCGCCTCAATCAAGCCATTAATGGCCGTTAGCCACCGCTCGGCTATATTGGCCAAGCGCTCAACTGGCTGTGGCTCCCAGCGGCTTAAGCACCGGCTGCTACCGCTGTGCTGAGTTAGTAAAGCATTCGCTTCTGCTAAGCGCTGAGTGGCGAGTAGCAGGGCGCGCAGCACTTCGGCGGTCAATGGCCGCTCTTGCAGGGTTTTTAAATGATTTTCAAGGGTGGAAGAGTCCTGCTGCCAGCCGGTATCAAATTGGTGATGGGTCATTTGCTGAAGGTAATCAATGGCTTCAAGATGGCGAGCAACATCAGCTGCGTCTGCAATAGTTAATGGCTGACTCGCACGGGAAAAGCTGTGTTCCCACTCACTTGAATCAAAAATTGCGTTCCAACTGACGGCAGGTAACTGTGCGGTTTTCGTCATTGTCAGCTGGTATAAGCGCGCTTTATGTTCATCGCTTAGCTGATCAGGCGTCGTGCTGTTCCAGCAGGTGCTCAAGCGTTGCCATAGCGTGCGCTCATATAACCACTGCTGGCTAGGTGGTGCTACGCGACCCAGCTGGTTATTGCGTGCCGCGACCAATGAGGTGATTTGGCATTCACGCAGAGCGTACACATTTAGCAGGCTATCGCGTGTTTCCGGTATGTCGATGAGCCTGGCTTGGCGCTCAGGAAACGCGCCAATGTTACCCGGGGCGGCGCGCTCAATATCGTCTGATGATAGGTCATTGGCGAGCTGCTGATGGTAGGCTTGCCACCACTGATCAGCGTGATTATCGCCACAGCCAACCAGTAATACGCACAGGGTTAGGGCGAGAGAAAAGTTACCCCATTGAGGCATATGCTTACTCCTGAACACTAATCCGCTGTAAACGCCAGGCGAGTAGCAGTGCAGCGGTACTTAGGCCGGCAATCAAGCCTATCCAATAGCCATGTACACCTAGCGGATCAATAAGGTTGCCCACGCCTTGCGAGCCTAACCAATGGCCACCGCCCAAACCAACAATCCAGTAGGAGAGTACCGTGATAATCATCACGATGCGGGTGTCTTTATAGCCGCGCAGTGCGCCCGCTAAATTTACCTGAAGTGAGTCAGAAAGCTGAAATATCACCGCTAAGGAGATGATTGAAAGCGCCAGCGCCTGTATCTCGGCATTCGAGGTGTAAAGTGAAATCACTGGCACCGCGGTAACCCACAAAAGGGTGCTGTTAATAGCGGCGACGATGACGCTAATGACAATGCCGTTCCAGGCGACTTTCCGGGCATGTGCCAGGCGCTGCTGACCTAGCGTATTGCCAACGCGTACTGTCAGCGCCATGCTCAGCGACATAGGCAGCATAAACAAAATTGTAGTGAAACTTAGCGCAATTTGGTGGGCGCCCACAGTGACTTCACCAAAACTGGCGATAAACAGGGCAATGATCGTGAAAAGAGTCACTTCAACAAAAATAGCCACGCCAATCGGAACACCCACCACGATTAGCTCGCGAATCCCGACCCATTGGGGGGGCGTCAGCCGTTGCCAGATAGCGACACTTTGGTAAGTGCGCCCTCTGCGCGTGTAGTAGGCCATTGCCAGTGCCATCGTCCACATTGAAAGCGCGGTTGCAATACCGCAGCCAAAGGCCCCTAAAGCGGGTAATTGCTGCAGGCTGCTAGGAATCCAGGAGCCTAATAGCTCGACTAACCCATCGCCGCCGTAAATCAACACGTAGTTAGCAGGAATATTCACCGATAAACCGACCAGGCTGATCCAAAGCGCTGGGCGGGTATGATTCATGCCATCAGAAAATGCCCTAAGCGCTTGAAAAAGAGCAATCCCTGGCATACCAAACGCCACGGTAGACAGATAAGCCGCGGATTCTCTTGCAACTGCAGGGGGCACGCTCATGAGTTCAAAGATCGGCATCACGACTGACCACAGCAGCAGCGCCGCAAGCACACCAAGCGCCAAGGCGACCCATAGCGCCTGATGAACTGCTGGGCGAATAGCGGCCTGGCGCTGTCCGCCCAGCAAATGCGCAACAATAGGCGTAAGCCCCATCAGCGTGCCCGTCATAAACAGCATGAGCGGCATCCACAGGCTTGAACCCACCGAAACGGCAGCGAGAGATGTGGCGTTATGTCGGCCTGTCATCATTACATCGACAACACTCATGCCTGTTTGAGCTAACTGTGCACCGCAAATGGGTAGCGCTAAGTACATTAACGTGCGTGTTTCAGGCCAATAAATCGATTTAACGTGTTGAGTAAAGCCGCCCAATTGTTGGCTCCTAAGGGATAAAGTGTGTTAAGAAAAGCAGCTATGTTAGCAGGCTAAGCTATGTTCTGGTGGTTCGTCGTTAGCCTGCTTGAGCGAGGCAGGTATAATGCCCCAAAACCAATGACGCATTGAGGTCAATGTGAGTGATACGCAAGATCGCTGGACGCTTGAAGATATTACCGCGCTTTTTGACGGTATTTTTGGTAACGCTTACCAAACGCGTTTGATTCGCGGGGGCGATGAACCCCTCTATCGACCCGCTAACAGCGAAACTCCCTACCACCAGGTTATTTTTGCCAGGGGCTATTATGCCAGTGCGCTGCACGAAATTAGCCATTGGTGTATCGCAGGGGAAGCGCGGCGCCAGCTAGAGGATTACGGCTACTGGTACTGCCCCGATGGCCGCAATGCTGAACAGCAGAAGGCATTTGAGCAGGCCGAAATTGCCCCACAGGCATTGGAGTCTCTCTTCGCCCGTGCCTGTGGCCGCGAGTTTCATGTCAGCGTGGACAATTTAGGCGGCGATATAGAGGCAGATTTTGAGGCCTTTGCGGCGCGAGTAGAAGCCCGCGCCCAACGTTACTTGGAAGAGGGCTTGCCAAAGCGTGCCCGCGCCTTCCAGGTGGCGCTAGAACGCTTCTACCAGCACCAGGAAACGCTAGCGGAGGCCGTGGCTCAAGCGCATGCCACGTTAGAAGCAGACCAAGCGGGTTCAGCGGTTACTGTTTAATACGCTTCTTAATCTTCTTCGGTTAGGCGCTGATGCATTGATAACATCACTTCCAGTTCATGCTCTGGGCGCATCGGCTCTAGCCCTAACTCGCTAAACGTTTCGCGCCGCTGGCGGTGCCATTCGCTAGCGTCAATAGCGGGGTAAAGCACAGAAGCCGGGGCTAGCTCAACAAAAGGGTCTAGCCCGTAGGTGTCAAACAGCCGCGCCAGCGCCGCTTCGTCGTCGCTGTTGTCACTGGTATACAGTGTGGCAGAAAAGTGATCGTTCTCAAGCTCACGAATCACCTCCAGCGGGCTTACCCCAAGGCTCTCTAGCTCCTCGATACTGTAGGCACCCAGCGCATTGGTATCTTCTTTGATCCAGCTATCGTCTGGCTGAATCAATGTCTGCTTCACACGGCCATCGGGCAGCGACCAGGCAATGGCTAACGGTAGGCCATCGTCTTCGCCTGTCTCAATGGCTATAAACCCTGGGTAATCGGCCACGCTACTACTCCTTCTAAGGTGCTGTGGTTGTAAGGTGCTGTGGTTTTAAAATGCTCTGATTTTAAACTACCTAAGGAAGACGGAAAAAACGCTGGGCGGTCTGTGTGGTTGCCGCGCCTAGCTCAGCTTCGCTAATACCGTGCCACTGGGCTATCTCGCGGACAATCCACGGCAGCAACGCCGGTTCATGTCGGCGGCCCTTTAACTTCGCCGGTAGGTTGCGGGGCAGCAGATAAGGGCAGTCGGTTTCCACCATCAAACGCTCAAGGGGTATCTCGCTAACCAGAGGGCGCAAATGATGACCGCGCCGCTCATCGCAAATCCAACCGGTCAGGCCTATATGCAAGTCTAGGTCGAGATAACCAAACAGCGTATCGCGGTCAGCGGTAAAACAGTGCACCACGGCGTGACTGATATCGTCTCGCCACGCATGCAGTATTTCCCGCATTCGCTTACCAGCATCTCGCTCATGCAAAAACAGCGGCAATCCGCTTTCTACTGCGAGCCCTAGCTGTGCTTCAAACGCACGTTCCTGCTCCTGGGGCGTCGAGAAGTTGCGATTGAAATCCAAACCGCACTCGCCCACGGCGACGACTTCAGGCATGGCATGCAGCGCTGCCATGGCGCGCTCAAGATTTGCATCCCAGTGACTGGCATCATGGGGGTGCACGCCCGCCGTGGCGTAAAGGCCAGGATACTGCTTGGCTAACGCAACGGCCTGCTCGGCATGGGCAAGGTCGGTGCCGGTAACAATCATGGTCGTTACCTGCGCCGCCCGGGCACGCTGGATGACCGCCTCAAGATCACGCCCGAAGCTTTCGTGGGTTAAGTTAGCGCCAATATCAACCAAAGGGGCAGTAGGGCGGAACTGGAGTGCTTCGGGTAAGAAATCATCAGCGTAAGCAGTAGCCAAACGTCACTCTCCATCGAATGATAAAAACATCATTGTAACGTTATGCGCGGGTATCGACTAATGGAGTGTTGTCAGCGCGCGAGTTAATACACAGGGCAAGCGAATGGCACGAATTGCAAAAAAACTGGCTTGATAGGTAAACAGCCAAGGCTTATTACCGCCTAAGATAAAATCTAGCTTCCTGCTTGGTTACTACGATTGATGCAGTTACACATTTAATAACAACCTTTAATAACAACAAAAGAGAGCCACATAACAATGCAATTATCTTATCGTTCACCTTATCGTTCATCTCACCGCTCATCTCACCGCTTTGCTACTTCTACCCTTGCCGCAGCCATCCTGGCGGCGAGCTATGCGCCTATTGCCGTTGCGGC
Source organism: Halomonas sp. 54_146 (assembly GCF_001507855.1). Lineage (GTDB taxonomy): Bacteria > Pseudomonadota > Gammaproteobacteria > Pseudomonadales > Halomonadaceae > Vreelandella. The sequence goes on along the minus strand of NZ_LGEN01000015.1, from coordinate 73,860 downwards.
TGAAGGCATTTCTGATAACGAAATCCGCATTGGCTATTTAGCCGATATGTCTGGTGTTTACCGCGACCCCATCGGCCCGTTGGGTGAAGACGCCATCAACATGGCGATTGAAGACATGGGCGGCAGCGTTAACGGAGCCAATATCGTGTTGTTCAGTGCTGATGACCGTAATAGCCCGGATGTTGGCTCAAGCGTTGTGCGGGAGTGGATCGACGAGCGGAACGTCGATATGGTCACCGGGTTAGTGGCATCTTCTGTCACCTTGGCGGCGGTGGGCTTGCTGGAAGAGGCGGATAAGCTCGGTTTGGTCAATGGTGCCGTGTCGTCGTCCATTACCAACGAGCACTGCTCGCCTAATCATATCCACTGGGTGTACGACACCTGGGCAATGTCCAACGGAACCGCAAAAGCGATTACCGATGAAGGCCACAAAAATTGGTATCTATTAAGCGCCGATTATTCCTTTGGCCATGCACTGGAAGCCGATGTCACCCGAGTAGTGACTGAAAATGGCGGCACCATCGTGGGCAGTGCCCGTCACCCTTTCCCCAGCAGTGACTTCTCCTCATTTATGCTCCAGGCGCAAGCCTCGGGTGCCGATGTCATTGCGCTGAATAACGCTGGCGGCGATACGATTAATGCGGTGCAGACTGCAGGGGAGTTCGGCATTACCCAAGCGGGGCAGATTCTGGCGGGCATGGTGCTGTTTAGTACGGATGTGCGCAGTATCGGTTTAGAGAACGCCCAGGGGCTGCAGTTCACCAAAGCGTGGTACTACGATTTAAACGATGAAACGCGCGCATGGGCGGAGCGCTTCCGTGAGCGTACCGGCAGCATGCCCACCATGGTGCACGCGGGTCTTTACTCCAGCACCCGCCACTACCTTGAAGCGATTGAAGCCGCCGGCACCGATGACACCCAAACCGTTCGTCAGCAAATGGCCGACACCCCCATCAACGACATTTTCGCCACCGGTGGCTACATTCGTGAAGATGGCCGCATGGTGCACGATATGTATTTAGTGGAAGTGAAAACGCCCGAAGAAGCCGAAGATGAGGATGACCTCTTTCACATTATTCGCACTATTCCTGCAGAAGAGGCTTTCCGCCCACTTTCAGAGAGCGTATGCCCGCTCGTAAACAGTTAAGTCGCTGCCAGTTCACTATAACAATTTAAAGGATTTGGCATGTCTGCAACGTCTGTTGTTCAACGAAATACCATCGGGGCTGCTTTAAACCGCAGCGCTCGAAAATATGCACACCAGCTGGCGCTGGTGTTTGGCGAACGCCAATGGCGCTATCAAGCACTCAACCAGGCAGCTAATCGCGTTGCCAATGGTTTATTGGCCGCAGGGCTAGCGCCGGGTGATCGGCTGGCGGTGTATGGCAAAAACTCCGATGCCTACGTCATCGCTTGGCTGGCTGCTACGAAGGCGGGTTTGGTGCATGTGCCGATCAATTTCGCCTTAAGCAGCGACGAGCTGCGCTACATTCTTGAGCAGTCGGGGGCTGCTGGCTTGCTCAGCGATGTCAGTCTCGCCGACAAAGTGACTGCCGCGACCCAAGGCTTGGAGCTAGCCCTGGTGGGAACCCTGCACGCCGATCAGACGCGGGATGCAGAAAGCTTTGATGTCCTCGCTCACGCCACGTCAAGATCCAATAGTGAAGAGCTCAATAATAACGAAGAACCGAATGTAACCGTCGACGGCGCAAGCCTAGCTCAGCTGCTCTATACCTCAGGCACCACCGCCGCGCCGAAAGCCGCGATGATGACCCATCAGGCGCTGATGGCTGAGTACATGGCCTGCATGGTTGAGCTGGATATCAAAGGCAGCGACGCCATGCTCGCCGCGCTGCCGCTCTATCATTCAGCGCAAATGCATGTCTTTCTAATGCCGGCACTGTTGTTAGGGGCACCCGTGTATTTGCTAGAGGCGCCGCTTCCTGAACTGTGCTTAAGCGCTATTGCCGAGCACCAGATCGCGTCATTTTTTGCCCCACCCACGGTCTGGATCAGCCTGCTGCGCCAAGCTGATTTTGAGCGCTTTGATTTAAGCGCCCTCAGCAAAGCCTATTACGGTGCTTCGATTATGCCGGTGCCGGTACTGGAAGAACTGCAGCAGCGCATACCGGGCGTAGGGCTCTATAACTGCTATGGGCAGAGCGAAATAGCGCCTTTAGCGACCGTGCTGCGCCCTGAAGAGCACGCCGAACGCCCAGCGTCCGCCGGGCGGCCGATATTGACGGTGGAAACACGCATCGTCGATCTTGATATGAACGACGTGCCTCCCGGCGAACATGGAGAAATCGTCCACCGCTCACCGCAGCTCATGAAAGGGTACTGGGATAAACCAGCGATGAGCGAAGAAGCCTTCCAGGGCGGTTGGTTCCACTCGGGGGACGTGGGTTATTTCGATGAAGCAGGCTATTTGTACGTTGTTGATCGTATTAAGGATGTGATCAATACCGGCGGTGTGCTGGTGGCTAGCCGTGAAGTGGAAGAGGGGCTGTTTAAGCATCCGGCGGTCTCCGAAGTGGCGGTGATCGGCCAGCCAGACGAGAAGTGGATCGAAGCCATCACGGCGGTGGTGGTATTAAAAGAGGGCCATGAAGTCAGCGAGGAAGAGCTGATCCATCACGCCAAAACGCTAATGGCCGCTTATAAAGTGCCTAAACGCATTCTGTTTGCCGATGCTCTGCCCAAAAGTACCGCCGGCAAAATCCTCAAGCGCCATCTGCGTCAAGAACTTAAGGGGTGAACATGGACGAGCAAACGACCGAACTGTTTCACGCCATGATCAAGCGCTGCTTAAGCCAAGAGGTCGCCCCGTTCTACGATGACTGGGAGGCGGCAGGTGAAATACCGCGCTCACTGTGGCAGGCATTAGGCGCAGCTGGCCTGCTCGGCATTGACCTTGACGAACAGCGCGGCGGTTCAGGGGCCGATATTGCCATTACCCAGCTGGCGCTGGAGGAGCTCTCCCGCCAAGGGTTTGGTGGCCTAGCCAGTGCCTATAATATTCACGCCAATATCGTGATGCCCTACTTGCAAAATTTGGGCACCGCTGCCCAGCAACAGCGCTGGTTACCTGCCATGGCCCGTGGCGAAGCGCTTGGTGCCATCGCGATGACTGAACCCCATGCGGGTAGTGATCTGGCGTCAATGAAAACCCGGGCAAAGCGCACTAATGACGGCTGGGAGCTAAGCGGTAGCAAAATTTTTATCACCAACGGCCAGTTTGCCGATCTGGTGATCGTGTGTGCAAAAACCGACCCTTCTGCCGGTGCCAAAGGCGTTTCGCTGTTTCTGGTCGACACCCACTTACCCGGCTTTTCGCGGGGTAAGCCGATTAAAAAGATCGGCCAGCACGCCAGTGACACCGCCGAGCTTGCCTTTGATCAAATGCAGTTACCCCATGAGGCGCTGCTGGGTGAGGAAGGCGCTGGGTTTCGCTACTTAATGCAGGAACTGCCCCGCGAACGCCTGGGCGTAGGGGCGCAGGCGTTAGGCGCTGTAGAGGGCGCGCTGGCGCTGACGTTGGATTACGTGCAGCAGCGTCAAGCGTTTGGGCAGCGGGTGGCAGATTTTCAAAATACCCGCTTTACCCTGGCAGAGATCAAAGCCCAGCTAGACGTCGCCCGTGCTTATTTTGAGCACTGCGTCGAAAAGTACCGCCAGGGCACCATGAGCAGCACGGATGCAGCGATTCTAAAACTGCAGCTAAGCGAGCTGCAGTGCCAAGCGGTGGACCGCTGCCTGCAGCTGTTTGGCGGTTACGGCTACACCCACGAATACCCCATTTCACGCTTTTATCTGGATGCCCGAGTGCAGACCATTTATGCCGGCAGCTCAGAAATCATGAAAGAAGTCGTCGCTCGCTCGCTGCTGGGCAAAGTGGCTTAGCGGGTCGGATAAGAACACAGGAGAAAACCATGCGGCTGGATGATGTAGTGATTTTAGGCGGCGCACGTACCGCTATTGGTAGTTTTGGCGGGGCGCTCTCAACCAAGGCACCGTTTGAGCTGGGGGCGATAACCGCCCAAGAGGCGTTGCGGCGGGCAGGCGTTGAGGGTGGCGATATTGATCACTCGGTATACGGCCATATCATTACTACCGGCCCTCAGGATGCCTATCTGGCGCGCCATATTGCGCTGGAAGCGGGCGTGCCGAAAGAGGCAGGCGCCTTCAACGTCAATCGGCTGTGTGGTTCAGGCGTTCAAGCGGTGGTGTCTGCCGCCCAGCAAATTGCCATGGGCGATAGCCGTTTGGCGCTGGCAGGGGGTGCAGAGTCGATGTCGCGGGGGGCTTATCTGCTGCCTCCCCAGGCGCGCAATGGCGTGCGCATGGGGGCTATGAACATTCAGGATTTAACCCTCGGTATCTTGAGCGACCCCTTTGGCAGCGGCCACATGGGCTGCACCGCCGAGAACATCGCTAAACAGTATGGCCTAAGCCGCGAGCAGCTGGATCAGTTTGCCCTTGAGAGCCATCAAAAGGCGGCGCGCGCGATTGCTGAGGGGCGCTTTGACGAGCAAATCGTTGCGGTAGAGGTCAGCCAAGGTAAGCAAACGATTCAGTTTTCCCGCGATGAGCACGTGCGCGATGGCGTTCAACTCAGCGATTTAGCGCGGCTCAAGCCCGCCTTCCAGAAAGACGGCGTGGTGACCGCAGGCAATGCGTCGGGAATAAACGACGGCGCAGCCACGTTGGTGCTTGCCCATGCCGACGAAGCCACACAGCGCGGCCTAGCGCCCAGAGCGCATCTTCGTGTTGCCACGACAGCAGGCGTTGAGCCAACGCTGATGGGGCTAGGGCCGATTCCTGCGGTGAAACGCTGCCTGCAGCAGGCGGGGCTTAGCATCAACGATATTGATGTGATTGAGTCCAACGAAGCCTTTGCCGCCCAAGCCATGGCCGTGGCTGAGACGCTGGGCTTCCCGTTAGAGAAGCTAAACCCCAACGGCGGCGCGGTTGCCTTAGGGCATCCGGTGGGTGCCACGGGGGCTATTCTGATTCTCAAGGCGCTGCACGAATTAGAGCGTATTAACGGGCGCTACGGATTGATTACGCTGTGTATTGGTGGCGGGCAGGGTATCGCCCTGCTGATCGAGCGCGGCTGATCCGACTTGATTGCCATAAAACAAGTTTATAGGAGTGTTTATGCCTTCAGTGACGCCAAAAATTTTACCTGCCGCGGCCTCTGCGACCAACCCTGCCCTGATGATTGGCGACCTGCTAGAGGCAGGCGTGCGCATGGCGGGCGACAACCAGATTGTCTACCGTGACCAACGCCGCCACGGCTATGAGCGCTTTCGCGAGCGGGTGCATCAACTGGCCCACACGCTGACATCCCAAGGCGTGCAGGCGGGCGATGTAGTCGCGGTATTAGATTGGGATAGCCACCGCTACCTGGAGTGCTTCTTTGCCATTCCGATGATCGGTGCGGTACTCCACACGGTGAACGTGCGCCTAGCCCCAGAGCAAATCCTCTACACTATGGAGCACGCCGAAGACGCTTTCGTCATCGTGCACGAAGAGTTTGTGCCGCTGCTTGAGCCGCTGGCCGCTAAGCTACCCCAAGTGCGTGGCTACCTGCTGTGTCAGGAGACTCCGCAAACCGTCGATACCGCACTGCCGCTGGTGGGCGAGTTTGAAGCGCTGTTAAGCCAGCAGCCTACCCACTACGATTTTCCCACCTTTGATGAAAACGCCGTCGCTACGCTGTTCTACACCACCGGTACGACGGGTAACCCCAAAGGGGTTTTCTTCACCCACCGCCAGCTGGTGCTGCACACCTTGACCGAGGCCAGCGCTTTCCAGGCACCGGGCTTTGAGCTGCTCAACCGCGACAAAGTGTATATGCCGATTACCCCCATGTTTCATGTTCATGCCTGGGGAGTGCCGTATACCGCCACGCTGCTGGGGGCTACCCAGGTATACCCAGGCCGCTACGAGCCGGAAATGCTGGTCAAGCTGCTGGTGAGCGAGAAGGTCGACTTCTCCCACTGCGTGCCGACCCTGCTCAATATGGTAGTCAGCGCCGAGGCGATTGCCTCTAAACAGGTCGATCTCACCGGCTGGAAAGTGTTGGTCGGCGGCAGTGCGTTAACCCAATCGCTGGCAAGCAAGGCATGGGCATTGGGCATTGATACCCGCAGCGCTTATGGCATGTCGGAAACCTGTCCGCTACTCACCGCCGATCTTCTACCGCGGGATATTGCCGACGCTGATTTTGAAACGCAGCTACCCTGGCGCTGTAAAGCGGGCCTGCCGATTCCATTGGTTAAGCTTCAAGTGGTCGATGCGGACGGCGAGCCGCTACCCAATGATGGTAAAAGCGTTGGCGAAGTGCGCGTTCAAGCACCCTGGTTGACTCAGGCCTACTACAAGGAAGAGAAACGCAGTGCAGAGCTGTGGCGAAATGGCTGGCTGCATACCGGCGACGTAGGCTCACTTGATGAGCGGGGTTTTCTGACCATTAGAGACCGCATCAAGGATGTGATTAAAACCGGCGGTGAGTGGCTTTCGTCGTTGGAGCTAGAGAGCTATATCAGCCAGTGCCCAGGTATTGCCGAAGTGGCGGTAATCGGCGTGGCGGACGATAAATGGGGGGAGCGCCCGGCCGCGTTAGCGGTGCCTGTTGACCTGAACAACCCACCCACGACGGAATCCGTGCAGGCGTTTTTAGAGCAGTTTGTCGCCCAGGGAAAACTCAACCGCTGGGCAATTCCCAGCATGATTCGTTTTGTTGATGAGATACCTAAAACCAGCGTGGGTAAGCTGGATAAGAAACGTATTCGCACCGAAATTTAGGTTATTCCCTAGGTCGATTAGCCAACGTTGCCCGCCGTGTGCGCTTTGCGATACGCGGCGGGCGAGTTGCCTGTCCAGGTTTTGAAAGCACGGCTAAAGCAGGCTAGGTCTTCAAAGCTCAACGCCTCTGCGATGCTGACAAGCGGCTTCTCACTGCAGGTGAGCGCTTGAATAGCGACATCGCGGCGGTACTCATCTTTCACCGCTTGAAAGTGGGTGCCCTCCCTTTTTAGATGCCGTGCCAGCGTGCGTGCAGACATATGCAGCGCATCGGCTACGCTATGCACGGTGCCAGACGTGGTCAAATGGCGGGAAAGATGTTCACGTACTCGGTGAGTCAGCAGGCGATCAGCAAACGACACATAGAACCAATCTGCCGGGGCGCGCTTTAAAAAGGCACCTAGGTGTTTTTTGGTTTGTCGAATAGGATGATCAAGAAAATCGCGATCAATATAAATGGCGGTTTGCGGCTGCTCAAAGCGCACCGTGCCGGGGTAAAAATAGAGATAATCAGCGCTGTGGGGCGGCTGGGGGTAAGCGCACTCCATCAAGATCGGCGGTATTTTACGCGCGATCATCCACGACGCGATGCCGTGAAACAGCTTGAGCATCAGCTCATGAATCAGAGTGCGGCTGCCCACCAAGGGCGCATGTTCCACCAGCGCCATACGGGCAAGGTTTCCTTCAAGGGTAAACGCATAGCCAAAGTCATCGAGCAGAATACGAAAAAACTGCGTATAGCGGTGCAATGCCACCTGCAAATTAGGCGCATCCAGCATGCTTAAACACAGCAGCTTTAAGGTGCCACCCCGCAGCGGGCGTGAAAAAAAGCCGGGCGTTTCGTCGTCCAGTTCGTTCACTAGCCCGCGGTACAGTTCGGCAAACTGCTCAACCGTGACCCGGCCATGGGGAGCCGAAAGTAAAAAGGGCGAAATACCCGCCCGTTCCAGGTAGCGGGAGGGCGGTATTTCACTGTTCGGTAAGCCTTTAAACAGCTCGTTTACAAAATGCATGGAGACGGTCACCGTCACTGTCAGCCCGCCTTTAAACGTCGTTTGCTGGTTGAGATAGGGTAGTTGCTGGCAAAACGGTATCACGCTGGCGGTTTCTGCTCTACGCTTCCGCTCTGCTATACCTCTCTGCTATTCCCGATATATAACGTTCCCCCTCCCGGTGCGCTCATGCGTTACACTGTGCGCCTCACGATTAAGGAGGACACCGCGTGACCCTGTTACGACTCGAACAGCTGCAACTCGCCTACGGCACCCATGTACTACTCAATCGCGCCGACCTGACGGTTGAAAAAGGCGAGCGGCTGGCGCTGGTCGGGCGCAACGGCACCGGCAAGTCCACCCTGCTGAAACTGGTGGCAGGGGAAATTCTGCCTGACGATGGCTCTATCTGGCGCGCACCTGGCCTTAAAATAGGCGTGCTGGCTCAGGAGCTACCTGAGTCATCTGGCCTGACCATTTTTGATATGGTGGCTCAAGGCCTACCGGAAGCGGGTGAATTGCTTTCCGAGTACGACCACCTTATCAATGACCCCGAGCCGGATATGGATCGCATGGCGACCCTGCAAACGCGCCTGGAAGCCATTGATGGCTGGTCTTTCCACCAGCGTATCGATACCGTGCTGACCCGCTTGGGCCTGCCCCCAGCGGCTGAGATGAGCTCGCTCTCCGGTGGCTGGCGGCGCCGGGTGGCGTTGGCGCGTGCCCTGGTCGCCGAGCCTGATTTACTGCTGCTCGATGAGCCGACTAACCATTTGGACTTAGACACCATCGCCTGGTTGGAAGAGCAACTGCTGGCGTTTAATGGCGCGGTGCTGCTGATTACCCACGATAGGGCGTTTCTTTCCAAGCTGGCGACCAATATTTTGGAGCTAGACCGTGGCCAGCTAGGTCGCTATCCCGGCAAGTACGAAGAGTACCAGGCCCGCAAGCAGCATGAGCTTGAAGTGGAAGCCCGGGAGAACGCCGAGTTCGATAAAAAACTTGCCCAGGAAGAAGCCTGGATTCGTCAGGGCGTTAAAGCCCGGCGTACCCGTAACGAGGGCCGGGTGCGCGCGCTGGAAGCGATGCGCAACGAGCGGAGCCAGCGCCGCGAGCGCCAGGGCAATGCCAACCTGACGGTGGATCGCGGTGAGCGTACCGGCAAGCGCGTTGTGGAACTGCAGGGCGTTACCCAGCGGTTTGGCGATGACGTGATACTGCGCGATATTAACCTTGAAGTACTGCGCGGTGATCGTATTGGCTTCCTGGGGCGCAACGGTGCGGGCAAGACAACCCTGCTGAAAATCTTGCTGGGCGAGCTAGAACCCAGCGAAGGCAAAGTGCAAATGGGCACCAACTTGAAAGTGGCCTATTTTGACCAGCTGCGCGCCGGGCTTGAGCTGGAAAAAACGGTCTACGACAACGTTGCCCAGGGCAGTGATCGCGTCAGCGTGGGCGGTAAAGACCGCCATGTGATGAGCTATCTGCAGGACTTTCTGTTTACGCCCGAGCGGGTACGCCAGCCGGTGAAAGCGCTCTCCGGCGGTGAGTCCAACCGCTTGCTGTTAGCCAAGCTGTTCACTCAGCCAGCCAACGTACTGGTGCTCGATGAGCCAACCAACGACCTTGACATGGAAACCCTGGAGCTGCTTGAAGAGCTGCTGCTTGATTTCGATGGCACGCTGCTGCTGGTTTCCCACGACCGAACCTTTATGGATAACGTGGTCACCAGCATGTTGGCCTTTGAAGGCGATGGCGTTGTGCGTGAGTACGTGGGTGGCTACACCGATTGGATTCGCCAGGGTGGCAAACTGCCGCCAGCGCCTTGGGAAGGGGCGGCGCGTCAGCGTACTGAGCCTACTTCAGAAGCGCCCAAGAAAGTGGCTGAAACACCTGCCGCACCGGCTAAGAAAAGCGTCAAGCTTTCCTACAATTTGCAGCGTGAGTTAGATGCGTTGCCCGCCGAGATTGAGCATCTGGAAAGTGAAGTCGAGGCGCTAGAAAGTGAGATAGGTGACCCCGCGTTTTATCAGCAGGAGGCGGACGCCGTCGCGGCTAAGCTACAAACGCTTGAGAAGGTTCAGAAATCGCTAGAAGTCGCGATGGAGCGTTGGATGGAGCTTGAGGCGATGGCCGCTGGCGAGTAATAGCCACTACAAAAAAAAGGCGCCGCGTTGGCGCCTTTTTGGTTAGCGATATCAAACGAAGGGTTTACTCGTGAAGGGCTTACTCGTCGCTTTTTTCGCCTTTCTTGCCTACGCGTACCGCTAGCACATCGCACTGGGCACCGTGCAGCACGCCGGTAGAGGTTGAGCCAAGCAAAAGGGCGAAGCCGTGTCGGCCGTGGGAACCCACCACGATCAAGTCCACGTCGTGCTCTTCAGCAAAGCGGTGGATCTCGGTGTCGGGCATACCGACAACAACGTGCTGGTCAGCCTCGGCAATGTGCGGGGCAGCAATGTCGGCCAGGCGTTTTTTGGCGTGCTCATCCAGTTGGTCTTGGATGCTGGTTAAATCCATTGGAATATCGCCACCGTAGGCAAACCCAAGCGGTTCCAGGGTATGCATGATGGAGATTTTGGCTTGGTCGTTGCGCTCAGCGATCGCAACAGCACGCTCAAGAATTTTGTGCGAGTCTTTGGTTAAGTCAACGGCTACTAAAATGTGGTGATAGCTCATGGCGTATCTCCTTGGCAGTAGGTAACAAAGAGTAGGTAACAAAGAGGTTCTTTGCTCAATGACCGTTACTTTAGATGGCGTGCCTTGTTTTAACAATAGCAACCGTTTTAACAATGACTTGAGTCAAAACAGCAACCTGAGTCATGGTTTTTAGAATAGTTTATACAGTGTGGCTTATGTGGGGGGAAATGTAGAGATGGATTGGTTAATTATTGTCGTTATTCTGATGTTTGTCATTGCACCTGTGATGTGGTTGAAGCCTAGCCCGCGTCAAAAGCGCCAAGTGGCGCTGCGTTCTCATATTACCAAGCAAGGCGTCACCATAAAAATGGAAAAGCCGCCGCTTCATCACTTCAGAGGCACCATGCCCGCCTATCGGTGGCATTACCCTCAGGAAGCGCCAGGCCCGGATTTTCTGCTGGTAAGAGACAGCAATGCGAGTGAAGCCTTAGCGCCTTATTATGCCGGCTGGCGCTGGCGAATTGCCCCTTTACGGCCGCTACCCGAAACCGCGACAGACGCTTTAAAGGCACTGCTGGAACGCTTGCCCCAGGACGCACTGGTTGTGCAGTCGACCCCTTACGCGCTAACGCTATGGTGGTGGGAGTCGCAAACCGCTGAACGTTTTGCGACGTACTTGCCAGCGTTCCAGCAATTGCGGGATGCGTTGCGTGGTTATGCCGACCGGCCAATTACCAAGCCGCTTGGTGTCAACGCGCAGCCTGGCCGCCAACCACCTAATGATCAGGAAACGGGGGCGTCTTGATCACGCGTTTGAATCGCCAAGCCATTCGATTCAATCAAGGTCAGCCATTCATCAAGCTGGTGAAGATTTTCTTCCGTTAAACCTGCCAATATCTCTTTGCGTGCTTCCTTGGCCACGCTGTCGATTTGTTCCAGCAGTGGAATAGCCGCGGGTGTTAAATAAATCCGCTTGCTGCGGCGGTCATTTTCACAGGCACGCCGCTCGATTAATCCCTGTTCTTCAAGCTGCCCAAGGGTGCGTACCAAAGAAGGAGCCTCCACGCCGATGGCGCGGGCGAGTTCGCACTGGGGCTGGCCCTCACCCAGGCGCCACAGGTGATACAGCGTTACCCAACGTGTTTGCGTTAACCCCAGCGGTGCAAGACGGCGATCCAGAATGGAGCGCCATAAATGGGGTAAGCGTGCAATGCGAAAACCAATTGTTGAAGCCATAGGCAACTAGCTACCAAAAAATGTGAGTATAGGGATTGTCATAAGCTGCGCTACTGAATGCAAGGCGATTAATCATTCAGCCTTCCGGCTGAGCTTCTTCATTACTGGCGCGGCTAGGTACAAAACGGCGTAAGTTCAATCCACTTAGACCGCTGGCGCGTATTATTCCATCGGCCTGGGTGGCTACTTGCTCATTGTCAGACACCTTGAAACGTATTAGCCCCAAGCGTTGGCCACTGCTGGTCATAATATCAACGCGCCAATCGCCAGCAGGGTCGGTGGGGAAATTTTGTTTATGACTCCAGGCGCGGTACCCCTGTTCGCGCCCGCCGTTAATAGCAAGTTCCACGATATCGATTGGCTCACCGTTATGATGCCAAGCATGCGTAACGGTTTCACTTAACCCCCGTGGCGCGCGTATAGCGGTAAACACAAATAGGCCATTTTCGCTAAGGGCATGCGGCGTTAACGTCATGGAGCCTTGTGGTGCCCGCTGGGCGGTATCAAACGCCGGCGAAAGCGCGCTGCTGGTCATCCACATGCTGGCAGGCGGCACCCAAATACGCCCAACCCAAGCGCCGTAGGCAAGCAGTAGCGTTATACCAAGAAAAATGCCCCAGCGTTTTAACGAGCCTTCTTTCAGCAGGTGCCAAAAACTGGGCAGTGCCAACAAAATGGTGATACCTAACGCCAGCAGCAAACTCTGCCCGGTAGTGAGGTGCAGCATAATGGGCAGCGTGACTAGCAGCACCAAAAAGGCACATTGAGCATGAAATACAAAGTAAACACTGCGCCAACGCTCTGCGACTTTGAAGTACAGCGGATCAATAATTGATAGTAGCGCCATGCCGCCCACTAGCAGTGCGAACAGCGTTTGTCCGCTATTCCACACGGTAGTGACTAAAATAAACGGCAGCGTGAAGAAAAGCGTTTCCTGATGAATCATCTGCGCGATAAACGTGGTCACGCCCCGCGTAGGCGTGGGGTGACCACGCCGAGATAACCAGCGGCTGATTAAGCTTTCTGATAGCAGTAGCGCCCAAGCGAATAGCAGCCCTAGCGCCAAGGCAGCGCCTAACCACTGCTGCCGATCAACCAGGAAAAAGCTGCCCAGGCCAGCAGCAAACGCCATGGGTGGCCATAGCCAGCTCCAGGGTTTAAGGCGTACCACAATGCTTTCGATAAAACGCTGAACCGAGGCGATACGCGATGGCGTAAGCAGTGCGCCCATAACAAGGTAACCTGCAAAATTAACGGGAAGTGATCCTAGCAGTATGAACGGAGATAAGGGAGTACAGGTCAGATTTGTTTTGAACATTTGTTTTGAACATTCGTTTTGCAGATTAGCCGAAAGTCAGGGCTTGACGTACTCAAGCAACTCAACCAAGCTTACGCAATCAAACGACCGTATGAAAGTCGTGTGAAGGCCGAATGGAAAACGTGGCGGGTTCTCTTTTCAGAGCCAGCCCGAAAAGTGGAGAAAGCGCGGATGATCTACCAAGGCAACGCTATCACGGTGGCACGTCGTGACACCCCGAATGGCAATGACATCGCAATGCTCACTTTCGATTTGAAAGGCGAGTCCGTTAACAAGCTCTCAAGCGCCGTGGTTGCAGAGCTGGGCGAAGCAGTCGACGCTATTCAAGCCGAAAACGGTTTAAAAGGCTTAGTCATCGCCAGCGGCAAAGATGTGTTTATCGTGGGTGCCGATATCACCGAGTTTCACAGCCTCTTCGATAAAGGCGAAGCGTATCTGGTTGAGATGAACCTCAAGGTACACGATATTTTCAACGCCATTGAAGACCTGCCGTTCCCCACGGTAACGGCGATCAATGGTTTGGCGCTGGGGGGCGGCTGCGAGGTATTGCTGACCACCGATTTTCGCGTGATGGCTGAAAAAGCCAAGATCGGCCTGCCAGAAACCAAGCTCGGCATTCTGCCCGGTTGGGGTGGCTGTGTGCGCCTGCCGCGCATTATCGGTGCTGATAATGCCATCGAGTGGATTGCCGGTGGCACTGAGAACCGCGCCGATGCCGCGCTGAAAGTGGGCGCTGTCGATGCGGTGGTGACAGCCGAGCAGTTAGAAGAAGCCGCGCTGGATATTCTTGACCGTGCCAACGCCGGTGAGTTGGATTACCAAGCCCGCCGCGCTGAAAAGACCAGCCCGCTGAAGCTCAACCCGATTGAGCAAATGATGGCCTTTGAAACCGCCAAAGGCTTTGTTGCCGGCAAAGCGGGTCCTCACTATCCCGCGCCGGTTGAATCGATCAAAGTGATTCAGAAAGGGGCGGGCGAAACGCGCAGCCGCGCTCAGGCCATTGAAGCCAAAGCCTTCGCCAAGCTGGCACTAAGCAGCGTAGCGTTCAACTTAGTTGGCCTGTTCCTTAACGACCAAGTGGTCAAGAAAAAAGCCAGCAAGTATGAGAAACAGGCGCAGCCGGTGAAACAAACCGCCGTGTTGGGTGCGGGCATTATGGGCGGCGGTATTGCTTATCAGAGTGCCTCTAAAGGCACGCCGATTCTGATGAAGGATATTAAAGACGACGCCATCGAGCTGGGCTTGAAAGAAGCCCGTAAGCTATTTGCCAAACAGGTGGAGCGCAAAAAGCTTTCCACCGAGCAAATGGCGGAGAAGCTGACCAATATTCGTCCGACGCTCTCTTACGGTGATTTTGGCAACGTTGATCTGGTCGTCGAAGCCGTGGTTGAAAACCCTAACGTTAAAGACGCCGTGCTCACCGAAGTGGAAGGCATGGTGGGCGAAAACACCATTCTTACCTCTAACACTTCGACGATTTCCATCAACCGCCTGGCGAAAAACCTAAAGCGGCCTGAAAACTTCTGCGGTATGCACTTCTTCAACCCCGTGCACCGTATGCCGCTGGTGGAAGTTATTCGTGGCGAGAAAACCTCGGATGCCGCCGTTGCCGCCACCGTGGCCTATGCCCGCGCCATGGGAAAAACGCCTATTGTGGTTAACGACTGCCCAGGCTTCTTGGTCAACCGCGTGCTGTTCCCCTATTTCGGTGGCTTTAGTTTCTTGGTTGAGCAGGGCGCTGATTTCCAGCACGTTGATAAAGTGATGGAGAAATTTGGCTGGCCCATGGGCCCGGCCTACTTGCTGGACGTGGTCGGTCTGGATACCGCCGTTCACGCCAATGACGTAATGGCCGAAGGCTTCCCTGATCGCATGGCGCGCGAGGGTAAAACCGCCATTCAGGTCATGTACGACAACGACCGTTTAGGCCAGAAGAACGCTAAGGGCTTTTACGCCTACGAAGAAGACAAGAAGGGTAAGCCAAAGAAAGTCACCGATGAGGCCGCTTACGCGTTAGTTAAAGACGTGGTGAAAGAGCATAAAGCGTTTTCTGACGAAGACATTATTGCTCGCATGATGGTGCCGCTGTGCCTGGAGACCGTTCGCTGCTTGGAAGATGGCATTGTGGCAACGCCGGCTGAAGCTGACATGGCACTCATCTATGGCATCGGCTTCCCGCCGTTTCGCGGTGGCGCACTGCGTTACATCGACGCCATGGGCGTGGCCGAGTTTGTCAAACTGGCGGAAGGGCTGGCTGAAGAGCTGGGCGCACTTTACGCACCTACCGATAAGTTGCGTCAGATGGCTCAGAACAACGAGTGCTTCTATTCCAACGCCAATTTCAAAGACAGTTCCAGCGACGATTCCAACGACAACAGCGCTGCCGCCCAGGCCTAACCACCACTCATAGGAGATAAAAGATGAGTTTGAATCCGAGAGATATTGTGGTGGTTGACGGTGTTCGTACCGCCATGGCAAAAGCTAAACATGGCGCTTTCCGCAACGTTCGCGCTGAAAACCTTTCCGCTGCGACGATGCAGGCGCTGTTTGACCGTAACCCTAATTTAGACCCGTCTGAAGTCGATGATGTGATCTGGGGCTGTGTGAACCAGACGCTTGAGCAGGCGATGAATATTGCCCGTAATGCGGCAATTATGACCGGCATTCCCCGCTCGGTGCCCGCGCAAACGGTTAACCGTTTGTGTGGTTCTTCGATGACGGCGCTGCATATCGCTGCTGCCAATATCAAAGCCGGCATGGGTGATTTCTTTATTATCGGCGGCGTTGAGCACATGGAGCACGTGCCCATGGCCCATGGCGTTGATGTTAACCCAGCGGCCAGCAAGTACGCGGCGAAAGCGGCGATGATGATGGGGTTAACCGCCGAGCTGCTGGGTAAAATGCACGGCGTTTCCCGGGAAGATCAGGATAAATTCGGCGTGCGTTCCCACCAGCGCGCTCAGGCGGCGATGGAGAAGGGCTACTTCGACAACGAAATTATCGGTGTTGAAGGCCACGACCAGCGTGGCTTTAGAATCATGGTCCAGCGCGATGAAGTAATTCGTGGAGACTCCACATTGGAGTCTATGGCAAGCCTAAAACCGGTATTTGACCCGCGCAACGGCACTGTGACCGCGGGTACGTCTTCGGCGCTTTCCGTAGGTGCTTCGGCCATGGCAGTGATGAGCTACGAGCGTGCTCAAGCGCTGGGCTTAGAGCCTATTGCGCGAGTGCTTTCGACTGGCGTAGCCGGCTGTGATGCGTCGATCATGGGCTATGGCCCAGTGCCTGCCTCTAAGAAAGCGCTGAAAGCCGCTGGGCTATCCGCGGCGGATATTCAAACCGTTGAGCTTAACGAGGCTTTTGCTGCTCAGGGTATCCCGGTGCTGAAAGATCTAGGCTTCCTGGATGCGATGGACGAGAAGGTTAACCTCAACGGCGGTGCGATTGCGCTGGGTCACCCGTTAGGCTGTTCCGGCTCGCGCATCTGCACCACGCTGCTGAATGTTATGCAGCAGCGCGATACGACCCTGGGCTTGGCGACTATGTGTATTGGCATGGGGCAGGGTGTTGCGACGGTCTTTGAGCGCCTTAAGTAAAGCCTTATCCCAGTTAGTGTTAAAGAGTTTGCATTAATCTGAAACGGCACCTTGCGAGGTGCCGTTTTTATTTGCAAAACAACTATTCAGATTGAAAAGCCGTGCGGTGGAAATCTGCAGCGGCTTGGACTTCTGCAATGCCGCAGGTGTCGGGTACTGGCACGGTGTTGCCTGCTAATACGGCAAGCACGGCTCTGGTGCCGTTGGCCAGTGATTCCAAGTTGTAGCCGCCTTCTAATACAAACACCAAACGGCTGTCGCAATGCTGTTCGGCCAGTTGCTGTAAGAACCCTGTTAGCGCGCCAAATCCTTCATAGGATACGTTGAGGGCTAAATCGTGCCAGTGTGGGTCAAAGCCCGCTGAGACTAAAATAATATCAGGCTTAAACCACGCCGCCGCCGGGGCGAGAATGTCGCGAAACGCCTTGAGGTAAGCCTCATCGCCGGCACCGGCAGGTAACGGCACATTAATGGTGGTGCCTTCAGCCAAGCCCGCGCCGACTTCTTCAAGGTGGCCAGAACCCGGGTAGAAGGGCGCGGCGCGGTGAATATCGAAAAACATCACGTCGGGTTCTGCCCAGAAAATATCCTGGGTACCGTTGCCGTGATGGGCGTCCCAATCAACGATCAATACTCTTTCACAACCCAACGCGCTACGCGCATGGGCCGCTGCGACTGCGACATTATTGAATAAGCAGAAGCCGCGGGCGCGAACGGGTTCTGCGTGGTGTCCCGGCGGTCGTACAAGCGCGAAGGCGCTCTTAGCACGCTTTTCCATCACCGCTTCTACTGCGGCAATGGCCGTTCCAGCGGCGACTTCCGCGGCATCTACGCTACCTGGCGAGACGGCTGTGGTATCTACATCCAGCCAGGCATTTTTCCCGCGTAGGCTAAAAATATCGCTTAGATAAGAGGTGGTATGCACCCGTGCTAATTGCTCATGCGTGGCCGCTTTGCCGCCTTCAATGTGCAGACCCTCAATCGGCGCTTGCTCAAGCAATTGCTTAATGGCTTCCAAGCGGCCTGGATGCTCAGGATATTTCCACGGCACGGGGAGCCCTGCGAGCAGGTGGCGAATGCGCTTATCGATCCGCTGGGGTAAAAAGTCGGCATCAATGTTGGGCTCGTGAGCGAGCACGCGATCATCATAGAAAGCAATGACTTTATGCATAATGGCTACCTAATGTACGTGCGTTGAGGAACAGCAGTAAATGCAAGCAAGGCGCTGCAGTCTTCCAATCGCACAATTGGCACGAAATGCTTATCTACAGTAAGGCAGTCTAGGCGAGGTTATACAATATCACTTTCAAGCTATGTCACTTTCAAGCTATGTCGCTTTCAAGCTATGTCGCTTTCAAGCTATGCCACTTTCCACACTGAACGCTAAAGTCATGCTGAGTTCTTCTACTTGATCCACAAATGAGGGTTGCCACTCGCCGCGCAGAATGAGCGGCGGCTGTACCCATCGCCAGCGTAAACCCGTCACGATGCTTTCTACCGCGCGTTGGGTGCCGGTGCCATCGTGGCCCGCACGAATATAGAGCGCGCAGGGCAACCCTTGCTTTTTTTCTAGAACAGGGTAGTACGAGCGGTCGAAAAAGTCCTTGAGAGCCCCGCTCATGTACCCCAGGTTTTCCGTGGTGCCGAGCAGAATGGCGTCGCAGGCAAGCACATCTTCTGGGCCTGCTTCCAAGGGCGCTTTTACCACGTAGTTGACCTGCTCAAGATCAGGGTGACTAGCGCCACTGAATGCCGCATCACGCAGTAGGCGGGTATTTTCTGAAGGGGCGTGAGCAATAATCAGCAGCTGTTTTTTGAACTCAGATGTCATAGCGGTGGCCTAAATGAGCAGTGAATATTGGCAGGGTTGCACTATTTGCAAGGTTGCACCAGGCGTTCAAAATGCCACACTGCTGCAGAAGCATTGAGTGTCGTCGTCATTCATAGACAGGTTATTCATAAACGAGCCGTTCATCAATTAAGGAGAAAAGCATGGCCTTTGCACTGTCATCAATGAGCGTTACCAGCCCAGCGTTTGCGAATCATCAGGCTATTCCAGCCAAACATACCGGTGAAGGTGAAGATGTTTCGCCGGCACTTGCTTGGCAAGATGCGCCCGCGGGAACCAAAGGGTTTGCGGTAATATGCCACGACCCTGACGCGCCTTTGGTTAAAGAAGGCAGCTATGGTTTTGTCCACTGGGTGCTTTATAACTTACCCGGCGACCTGCAGGAGTTAACTGAAAAAACGGCGACGGGTACCGCTGGGATGAATGATTTTGGCAATAATAGCTACGGTGGGCCGATGCCGCCTGAAGGGCATGGCACTCACCTTTACTACTTCTGGGTGCTTGCGCTGGATCACCAAACCTCGCTGCCTGAAGGCCTTACGCTGGCGGAGCTGCTTCAAGAGGTAGAGCCGCATCTGCTCGGTATGAATCGCTTAGTCGGTACGTATCAGCGCGGCTAACTGGACATTCTGCGTAACCCGTGTAGGCTCCATCGCTTTCTTAGCCTTTATATTAGCCCTTTATCTAAGCCAAGTGATGGAGCCTTCTAATGAGCGATTTACCTAACTGTCCTACCTGTGCCTCTGAATTTACTTATGACGATGGGCTTCAATATGTATGCCCAGAATGTGGCCATGAATGGTCAAAGGTGGCAGAAGACGCGGGCGCTGATGACGCATCAGGCGTACGCGATGCCAACGGCAATATGTTGGCCGACGGCGATAGCGTCACGGTGATCAAAGATTTAAAGGTGAAGGGCAGTTCCCTGGTGGTTAAAGTAGGCACCAAAGTAAAAAGCATCCGCTTGGTAGATGGCGACCACGATATTGACTGCAAAATTGACGGTATCGGCCCGATGAAGCTTAAATCCGAATTTGTTAAGAAGGTATAGTGTTAATAAAAGTTAGCGTTAAGAAGGCCTAGTGTTAGGTCTGCTAGTCAGCAACAGTGAGTCAAAAAAATAGCCCCCTGGCGTTAGTCAGGGGGCTATTTGCTTATCTGCCGGCGCAGCTACGTATGTTAAGTATGACGTATGCTAAGTACGGCGCATATTAAGTGCTAGGCAGTCGTATTAATCTGCGTACCGATGCTTCCGCTTGTGGCCAGCTGTGGTTCCAGTGAAACGCTTTCCATCAGCGCGGCAATTTGTGATGCATTGCCATCTAATGCCTGTTTAAAAACGCTCAGTTGCGCCTGCTGGCTTACTTGAGCCTGCTGCAGCGCCATTGATGCGCCTACCATGTTATTTACTGCAGAATCCATCGTGTCATCCTCGCATAACGTACCGCTATTCATAACGACTCATAACGATAGCATCTAATTCTAAGTCGAAATCACTTTTAAATCGAAGCTACCAGATGCCGCCAACGGGTGTAAAGCGCTCGGCGAGCGTTATGCGCGTGCAATAGCTTTTTTAAATGATAATGATTGTTGTTTTTGATGCTAACGGCAGCGAACATGCCGTTATTTTGCATAAATTGTTAACCATTTTAATCTAGGGCTTCACATCAAATTTATACAGGACTAAAATGGTACTCAATTAACGCAGCAAGCTAGCAGCAACTATGTGGCTGGCTGCTAGGTGATTAGCTGCGTACTGCATACATAAAGGGGAGTCACCATGCTCAAGCTTTCTCGGCTGACAGACTATGCCGCTGTGGTGATGGCGCAAATTGCCCGTCATGCTCAGGCATCGCATGCAGCGGCTGAGCTGGCGGAAGCCGTGCAGTTGCCACACCCCACGGTAAGTAAAACGCTAAAGATGCTGGCGCGAGCGGGGCTGTTGGTCTCCCAGCGCGGTGCTCAAGGCGGTTATCGCCTGGCGCGGCCGGCCTCACAAATTACTGCCGCCGATATTATCGCGGCCATTGAAGGGCCCGTTGCCATGACCGAGTGCAGCCAAGCGGAGGGCGATTGTGAGCTCGCCGCTACCTGCGGTGTGGCGGACAACTGGCAGCGGGTCTCACTGGCAATGCGCACGCTGCTAGAAAGCGTGACGTTAGCGCACTTAGCTGATACAGCGCCGATTAAGCTGCCGGTGCAATTGCCCATTCAAACGATCAGCCTGTCGGCGGCGTGGGCCTAACGGCGGCGCAAGTACAGCAGGCCTTATTTCTTATTAAAGGCGATGAGATCGCCACCCAACTGCCCGGAGGGTATCACCATGGCAAGCGAAGAAATGGAACAGTTGGTTCGTCGCGAATACAAAGATGGCTTTGTAACCGATATTGAAAGCGACACCCTGCCACCTGGCCTGGATGAAAACACCATCGCCTTTATTTCCAATAAGAAAGGCGAGCCGGAATGGATGCTGGAGTGGCGCTTGGATGCCTACCGCCAGTGGCTGAAGATGGAAGCGCCTTCCTGGGCGCATCTTGACTATCCGCCGATTGATTACCAGTCAATCTCCTATTTCAGTGCGCCAAAACGCCCGGAAGACCGCCCGCAGAGCCTGGACGAAGTTGACCCCAAGCTGCTGGAAACCTATGAAAAGCTGGGCATCCCGTTGCATGAACGCGCTGCATTGGCAGGCGTTGCGGTCGATGCGGTGTTTGACTCCGTTTCTGTTGCCACCACGTTTAAAAAGCAGCTGGGTGAAGCGGGCGTTATTTTCTGCTCTATCTCTGAAGCGATTCGCGATTACCCAGAGCTGATCAAACAGTATTTGGGCACCGTGGTTCCCGTGGCGGATAACTACTTTGCCGCGCTGAACTCAGCGGTATTTACCGACGGCTCCTTTGTATTCGTGCCGGAAGGCGTGACTTGCCCGATGGAGCTGTCCACTTACTTCCGCATTAACGCGGCCAACACCGGCCAGTTTGAGCGCACGCTGATTATTTGCGAAAGCCGTGCCCAGGTTTCCTACCTGGAAGGCTGTACCGCCCCCATGCGCGATGAAAACCAGCTTCACGCTGCGGTGGTCGAGCTTGTCGCACTAGATGACGCCTATATCAAATACTCCACCGTGCAGAACTGGTACCCCGGTGATGAGAACGGCGTTGGCGGTATCTATAACTTCGTGACCAAGCGCGGCGACTGCCGTGGTGAGCGCTCGCGTATCAGCTGGACCCAAGTGGAAACCGGCTCGGCGATTACCTGGAAGTATCCTTCCTGCATACTGCGCGGCAAAGACAGTATCGGCGAGTTCTACTCTGTCGCCGTCACCAACGGCCGCCAGCAGGCCGATACCGGCACCAAGATGATTCATATTGGCGAAGGCACACGCTCTTATATCGTCGCCAAAGGCATTTCGGCCGGTAGAAGTAACCAGTCCTATCGCGGCCTGGTGAAAATCGGCCCGCGTGCCAAAGGGGCGCGTAACTTTACCCAGTGCGATTCGCTGCTGATCGGCGACAAGTGCGGTGCGCACACCTTCCCCTATCAGGAAATTGGCAATAGCACAGCGACCATCGAACACGAAGCGACCACGTCAAAAATCGGTGAAGACCAGCTGTTCTACTGCCAGAGCCGCGGTATTTCTGAAGAAGACGCGGTCAGCATGATCGTCAACGGTTTCTGTAAAGACGTTTTCCAAGAGCTGCCGATGGAGTTCGCTGTGGAAGCCGAAGCGCTGCTCAACGTGACCCTGGAAGGCGCGGTGGGTTAATCGTTAGCCGTTTAGTTTATTTAATTTAACAGTGTCGCCGTGGCGGCTCGTCAGAATCAGAAGGTAATCAATATGTTGCAAGTAAATGATTTACACGTCACCGTCGAAGGCAATGAAATTCTTAAAGGCCTCACCCTAACGATTAACGCAGGTGAAGTGCACGCCATTATGGGGCCGAACGGCGCGGGTAAATCGACGCTATCGGCGGTGATCGCCGGTAAGGATGGCTACGAAGTCACTCAGGGCACGGTTACCTTTGAAGGTAAAGACGTGCTTGAAATGGAAATTGAAGAACGCGCCCAGGCTGGTTTGCTGTTGGGGTTCCAGTACCCGGTGGAAATTCCAGGGGTAAAAAACGTCTACCTGCTGAAAGCAGCTCTTAATGCCCAGCGCGTGGCACGCGGTGAAGGCGAAATGCCTGCGCCTGAGTTTATGAAGCTGGTGAAAGAGAAGCTCGGCTTTATGAAAATGGACGCCAGCTTCCTGCAGCGCGCGGTTAATGAAGGGTTCTCCGGCGGCGAGAAAAAGCGCAACGAGATTCTGCAAATGCTGGTGCTGCAGCCCAAACTCGCCATGCTGGATGAGATCGATTCCGGCCTGGATATTGACGCCATGAAAGTGGTCGCCGATGGCGTAAACAGCCTGCGCGCTGAAGACCGCGCTATTTTGCTGGTCACTCACTACCAGCGTCTGCTGGATTACATCGTGCCGGACAAGGTTCACGTGCTGGTTGATGGCCGTATTGTCAAAACCGGCGACGCTGAGCTGGCCAAACAGCTGGAAGCCAATGGGTACGAAGGTATCGAGGAGTCTGTGGCATGAGCGATACGCAAACCTTTTTAGACACATTGAAGGCGCGCAGCCAGCGGTACAAGGCTGAACCTACGTGGGTTGCTGCTCGTCGTCAGGCGGGCGCTGCTCGCTTTGAAGCGCTGGGTTTTCCTACGCGCCGCGATGAAGAGTGGAAGTACACCGACGTGCGCTCGATTGCTCAGGGCAATTTTGCGCTCGCCGACAACGCTGAGTTTTCCCCGGCCAGCGCTGCCGCGCTAACGCTGCCGATTGATGCTTACCGCCTGACCTTCGTCGATGGCGTGTTCTCATCGGCGCTTTCTGACCTTGACGCACTGCCGTCAAGCGTTCAGGTGCTGCCGCTTTCCAAGGCGCTGGCAGACAACCACGAAGCCGTGGGTGGGCCGCTGGGTCGTTTAACCGGCGTCGATTTTTCGCCGTTCTCAGCGCTCAATACCGCGTTTATGGAAGAGGGCGCCGTGGTGCGCATCGCCCCGAGCACGGTAGTCGAAAAGCCTATTTTGCTGCAGTTTTTATCCCGTGCCGGTAAGCCGGTAATGAGCCATCCACGCGTTTTGGTGGAAGCAGGCGGGCGCAGCGAAGCCACGCTGATTGAGCACTACGCCGGTGAAAGCGAAGCCGCTAACTTTACCAACGTAGTAGCCGAGTTAATGCTCGACCGTGGTGCAATCCTCACCCACTACAAGCTGCAAGAAGCGCCGCTGGGTGACATGCACGTGGCAAGCATTCACGTGGAGCAGGGCCGTGACACGCGCTATACCTCTTACAACCTGAGCTTGGGCGGCGCTTTAGTGCGTAACGACTTGATCAGCGATTTGAATGGTCAAGGCGCAGAAACCAACTTTTATGGCCTGTTCTTTGGTCAGGGTCGCCAGCACGTCGATAACCACACCAAGGTCAACCACAATGCGCCGCTGACGTTCTCCAACGAGAACTACAAAGGCATTTTGGATGACCGTGCCCACGGTGTGTTTAACGGCAAGGTGTATGTGAAGCGCGATAGCCAGAAAATTGAAGGCTTCCAAAGCAACCAAAACCTGCTGCTGTCGGACCGTGCCCACATTGATGCCAAGCCTGAGCTTGAAATCTATGCCGATGACGTGAAGTGCTCACACGGCACCACGACAGGCCAGCTAGACGAAGAGGCGATTTACGCGCTGCGTACCCGCGGGATTGATGAAGCCACCGCTCGTGGCCTGCTAACGCTCGCCTTTGCCGGTGAAGTGCTGGATAAAGTCACGCTAGATGCGATTGCCGAGCGCGTTGAGCTAGCGGTCGCGGGCAAGCTGCCTGAGCGCTTTAATCTTGCTGGGCTTGTTGAAGCGGCCGTCGCGCTCAACGACTAAAAGGAGAGTTCGATGCCACATTCCGTTATTGAGCCGACACCCGCGCCAGTGCAAGCACCCTTTGATGTCGCGCGGCTGCGTCAAGACTTTCCAATTCTGGCCCGTGAAGTGCATGGCAAGCCGCTGATTTACCTGGATAACGCGGCAACCAGCCAGACGCCCCAACAGGTAATTGACGTATTTAGCGATTACTACTCGCGCTATAACGCCAATATTCACCGTGGTCTGCATACCCTCGCCGATGAGGCAACGGCGGCGTTTGAAGGCACTCGCCAGAAGGTTCGGGCGTTTCTCAACGCGGAAGATGCGCGTCAGATCATCTTCACCCGTGGCACCACGGAAGCGATTAACTTAATCGCTAACAGCTGGGGGCGCGCAAACCTTGCCCCTGGCGATGAGGTGTTGATTTCCATGTTGGAGCATCACTCCAATATTGTGCCCTGGCAGCTGCTGGCCGCTGAAATCGGTTTTACTATCAAGGTGATTCCCGTTGAGGCCAACGGCGCGCTGGATATGGCCGCTTACCGCGGGCTGCTCAGTGGGCGCACCAAGCTGGTGGCGGTGAACCATGTCTCTAATGCGTTTGGCACCGTAAACCCGGTGCAAGAGATGGCGACGCTTGCCCACCAGCAGGGCGCGCTGATTCTGGTTGATGGTGCCCAGGCCGCGCCCCATCAAGTGGTCGATGTGCAGGCGATTGATGCCGATTTCTATGCCTTCTCCGGCCACAAAGTGTATGGCCCCACCGGCGTTGGGGTGCTGTATGGCAAGCAGGCTTTGCTTGAAGCGATGCCGCCGTGGCAGGGTGGCGGAGAGATGATCAAAACGGTCTCGTTTGATGCGGGCACCACCTTTGCCGCTATTCCGCATAAATTTGAAGCGGGAACGCCTGCGATTGCCGAAGTGATCGCCCTTGGTCGCGCGCTGGAGTGGATTGAAAGCATCGGTATTACTGCCATTGGAGCGTGGGAAGGGCAACTGCTTGATCACGCGACCCAGGCGGTTGGACGCATTGATGGGCTGCGCATTTTAGGCACCGCGCCGCAAAAAGCCGGCGTGCTTTCCTTTGTGGTCGATGGGGCGCACGCTCAGGATATCGGCCTGCTGATCGATCAACTCGGCGTTGCTATTCGTACTGGCCACCACTGCGCGCAACCGTTGCTTGCTCATTTTGGGGTAGACGCCACGTGCCGTGCTTCATTTGCGGCGTATAATACGCTTGAAGAAGTGGATAGCTTTATTGAAGCGCTTCAGCGTGTGATTGGCATGGTGCGTTAAGGCCGTTATTGCGTGTGATTGGCAGGTGCGTTAAGGCCGTTATTGAAAGTGCGTTAAGGCCGATATTTAAGGGCAGTTATTTAAGGACAATCATGGATCTTGAGCAAGTCGCCAGTCTCGAACGAGGCCAGCAGTTACCGCTCCAGCGCGATGTGGACGCCATTGCTATACCGTTTGGTAGCACCCAAGTGCTGGCGGAAGATAGCGTTGTCAGCGTGATGCAAGCGAAAGGCAGCTCGGTGAGCGTTGGTTTTGAGGGGCGTCTCTTCTTAATAGAGGGGAGTAACTTGGATGCCTTGGGGCTAGAAGCCTTGCCGCGTCCCACGCTTCCAGAAACGGCTAGCGAGGAGGAGATAGAGCAGTTTGTGTGGGATCAACTACGCACCTGCTTTGACCCAGAGATCCCTGTTAATATCGTTGATTTGGGGCTGGTCTACGGCTGTCGCATTGAGCGCCTTATCAGCGGCGAGCGTATTGCCACTATTCGTATGACGCTCACCGCTCCCGGCTGCGGTATGGGCGATGTGATCGCAGCGGATGCGCGCAATAAGATTCTCGGCGCACCGCAGATCAGTAAAGTGCATACTGAAATTGTCTTTAGCCCACCCTGGAGCCGTGACATGATGAGCGACGAGGCCAAGCTTGAGCTTGGTATGTTCTAGGTGTTTAGTCCCGGCTGGGGAGCTGGATGCATAACCTTTTGTTGAAATGGCTAAAGCGTTTATTAATGTCGCTAGGAGCACTCTCGCTGCTGGCGACATTGCTATTTATAGCGGGTAATTTTTGGGTGTTGGCCACCACGGCGGCCTATATCGAGCAGCAGCCTCAGCAGTGCCGCCCTGCCAAAGTGGGGATTGTTTTCGGTACCTCGCACTGGACGCGCAGTGGCGTGCGTAATCCGCATTTTCACGCCCGCATGTACACGGCCACTCAACTGATTAACCAAGCACAGGTCGACCATTTACTGCTGTCAGGGGACAACCGTACCCAGGCATATAACGAACCGCGGGCGATGTGGCGCGAGTTGTATCGACGTGGCGTGGCAGCAGAGCAGCTGACCATGGATTTCGCTGGCTTTAGCACTTACGACACACTGGCCCGTGCGCGGGATGTGTTTCAGCTTGATAGGGCGTTGTTAATTACCCAAAGCTGGCACTTGCCTCGCGCTGTCTATATTGGCCGGGCGCTGGGGATGGATGTCACTGGCTGTGTTGCTGATGATCAAACGATAGACGTAGATTGGCGCTTAAAGCTTCGCGAATGGGCGGCACGCGTTGCCACCCTGGGCGATCTGTATATATGGGGAAGAGAACCCTATTTTCTGGGAGCACCGGAACCAATAGAAATACCAAGACGTGCGCCCATCGACCTTATTCTGCCGTCGCTAAACGAGCGCTTTAGTCCTTAGTAGAGCGTTATCGGTGAGTTTTGCGCTTTTGCAGCGCATATAGCTCACGGATAAGTTTACGGCACCCCTGCATGGACTCTTCTATTACCGGTTCAATCGGATCAGGTAAGGGGTGGGTATACAGCGAGGAAAGCGCCTGCATCAATACGCGCTCTTGCTCCAATAGCTCATTAATTAATACTTGGCTATCGTTGCCGACAAAGCTTTTTAGGCGGCTCCATAGCCACAAAAAATCATCTCGTTCAACGTCTGCATCCCGGGGCAGCATTTTTAAATGCGCACGGGCAAGGTCTTGCAGCTCACGCATCTGCTTTAGCCGAGCAGTATAGTGCGGCTTCAAGGCATCGCGCAGTGAGGGGCGCAGGCGTTCAATATTGTCTTGGAAATAATCTATGCTATCGGCCAACGCTTCCAATACGCTGTCCATCGCCACTTGGCGATTATCGAGAAACATGAGCGTCTACCTCCTTTGGTGACGCAGATTGTGGGGGTGACAGCGGCGATTTGCCACCCTCAAATCGGATTATTTTAATATTTTGCCTTAGCCTTTAGGCTTGGGTGGCGCTTTACGTGCCGGCGTGGCGTTTTTTTCAATATGCTCAATGATCATGCCTGCAATATCTTTACCGGTGGCGCTCTCTATGCCCTGCAAGCCGGGTGAAGAGTTAACTTCCATAATCACCGGGCCATGATTGGAGCGCAGTAAGTCGACCCCCGCCACGCGCAGGCCCATGGCCTTGGCCGCGCGAATAGCGGTTGAGCGCTCTTCCGGGGTAATCCGAATCACGCTAGCGGTGCCGCCGCGGTGGAGATTCGAGCGGAATTCACCATCCGCTGCTTGACGCTTCATTGACGCTACTACTTTATCGCCAATGACTAAGCAACGAATGTCGGCGCCGCGGGCTTCCTTAATATACTCCTGAACCATGATATTGGCTTTCATGCCCATAAACGCCTGAATGACTGATTCAGCCGCCTGGTTGGTTTCCGCTAGCACTACGCCAATACCCTGGGTGCCTTCAAGCAGCTTAATCACCAGCGGTGCGCCTTTGACCATGGTGATCAAATCGGGAATATCGTCCGGTGAGTGGGCAAAGCCGGTAATCGGCAGCCCCAACCCTTTGCGTGACAATAGCTGCAGTGAGCGCAGCTTATCCCGTGAGCGGGTAATCGAGACGTTATCATTAATAACGTAGGTGCCCATCATTTCGAACTGACGCAGCAGTGCGCAACCGTAAAAGGTGACCGATGCACCAATGCGGGGGATAACCGCATCAAAATGCTCAATCTCTTCGCCTTTATAGTGGATCGAAGGGTTGTGGGAAGTGATGCTCATATAGCAGCGCAGTGTGTCCACCACACGAGCGGTATGCCCGCGCTGTTCCGCGGCTTCAACCAGGCGGCGGGTAGAGTATAAATTGCGATTGCGCGAAAGCAGGGCGATATGCATGCAGAAGACTCCGAGCCTAAAGAAAGGCGACTAATAAAGGGTTAAGGCTCACCGTGTAAAAAAGCGGCACCGGGTGCCACCAGTAAGCGGCGCATGGCGCGGCGTCCTAGCAGCATCGGGTGGCGCATATTGCTGCGGTCAGTCAGGGTCAGTTCAACAGGAAAATTCAAATCGCCCATTTGCATGGGGGTGCGGATAACATAACGCCACTCGCTGTGTCCGTTAGAGCTGGTGACTCGACGACGATCATGCAAATGTAAACTGTAGCGGTGAGCCGGTGTTGTTGGCCCCGCACTGTGAGTGATGAAGCTTACCCACAATTGACCATCTTCATCTTCGTGTGTCTCTATCTCTTCTGCATGCAGGGCAGATGTACGCGCGCCAGTGTCCGCTTTACAGCATAGGTGAAGCCTCAGCTCAGGTAACGTCACCATTTCACGGCGGCCAATCACCGCCTTAGCCTGATAGGGTAATTCCTTCACGGCTGACTCCTTACAAATAAAAGTGACAACAAGATTAAACGTTCCTTTGTTGCATCATCATGGCTAAGCGGCGTTGGATAGAAGAGCCTTCAGGGGCATCGCGCAGCGCCATCATGACCGGTAAACGGAGCCTGGGCTGCAGGGCGATATCTCTTACCACCGCGGCAAAATCAGTGCGCTCATCTTCTGACAAGCGCTGCAGGAAAAGGGGGAGTCGCTGGCCATCTTCAAGATACTGCCAGCCTCGGCCAGCAATGGCTGCCAGCACATCAGGCCCGCAGGCGGCTGTGTCGCTTAATAAACCGCTATACCACTCACCCGCTTCTGGAACGTTGGCGTTGCCAACCGCGCGTATACAGGCGCACAGGGTTTCTACATCACCCGTTTGAGCGGCAGCTTCACCGCGACGCTGCAGGGCGGAAACCAGCGCCGCTGGCAATGGCTGATGCTCTAAACAGTAGCATACAGAGTGAATAACGGCGGTAGGCAGTGATTCAAGTCGCAGCGCTAGCGATTCGGCTTCACTCGCTTCCAGGCGCACCACGTAATCGGCAATCCCCTGCAGCCCCAGTGCTTGCCAGTCAATGTTCTGTTGGCCGCTAAAATACGCTTCTACCGGCTCTAAATGCTGACTAGCAGGCAGCCCCCTGCTATGCGTGGCGCGCGCATTTAGCATCGCTTGGAAGGTGACGTTGGGGGTGAAGGCCAGGGGATTATCCTTCATTAAATGATCCACGTCCGCTGTTTCTTCACGGCCTAGCGGTTCTTTATGCTCTAGTGGTTCTTCACGGCCTAGCGGTTCTGCACGCCCTAGCTGGGAAACGTTGCGCCCTAATGTCTCAAGCAGTCGATTTAAAAACGCATCACGCTGGGCGGGCACCAGCAGGCCTTGTTCATCCAGCGGCAAGGCTAAAAACCAAATGGCTGGCTCGGGCATATCGCCCAGGCGAAACACAATCGCCAGGCGCGCTTGGCCTTGCCACGGTTCAGGCCAGGCCATTTCGCCACGTTCAAAGGCGGCCAGCGATTCCCGCGGGCAGGCAACGACATGCCGCCCCATATGGTAAAGGGAAACCTCTGCACCACTGCGGGTGAAAAATTCATCAAGAGTTTGAATTGGTTGCATAACATCCTTCCGCGTTGCAAGCCTGCACTCTACCTTGCTGATGTGACACTGTCAGCCGCCATGGTTGATAAAAGCGTGTTTTCAGTAGATGACGTTGATGACAATGCGGTTAAAAATTAAACAAATGGCTGAAAGCCGCATGAGAGTAGCCGCTGCGCAACCTTTCCATAGTTTATCCACAGGCTCGTGCAGGTTTTCTGTGGGTGTATGGATAGCGACTATCACGCGTGGATAAGTAGCAAGAAGGGCGCTGAGTGAGGATAATAGCCAGGAGAGACACTCTTTTCATTTCCCAAGGTAGTTGCACCGTTATTTATGAGTACTTATCAACCGCTGCAAACAGCGCTTCTTGAACTGGAAGCGTCGATGAAAGCCGCCGATCTTTGGCGTATGCCAACCCCAGATGCAGAGGCGTTCGCCAGCCAGCAGCCGTTTTGCATCGACACCATGTCGCTTCCCCAGTGGGTGCGCTTTGTGTTTATTGCGCGCTTAAACGCGTTAATTGAGGCGCGTGCCGCGATGCCTGCAAAGTGCGAGATAGCCCCCGCCGTAGCGGCCTATTTGCAGCAGGAAAAAACACCCGCGCATCATCAGCTGCTTATCGTCCGTGCAGTAGAGAAGGTCGATCAACTCGTCACTGAAAGCTGAGCGTTATTCAAAACGAAGGGTTATTGAAAACTGAACATTATAAAAAAAACCGAACGCTATTAACGACATAAAGCCTGCCGCGAGGCAGGCTTTATGGATAGCACTATAGTTGGTGAAACATAGCTGGTGAAGCATAGCTAGCGAAGCATAGCTTAGAAGCGGTAGCTCAGACCCGCCATCACAACCACGGGGTCAATCTCTACGGTACCCGCCGGATCACCGTTAACCCTGGCATCGGTGTCGATATCGATGTACCAAGCGGCAGCGTTAAGCGCCCAGTTATCATCAATCAGCAGATCGATCCCCACCTGACCCGCGGCACCCCAGGAATCATCAAGCTCCAATGACGCGCCAATATCGGTTTTCTCGTCAGAGAAACGGGTGTAGTTCACACCTGCACCTACATACGGCTGTACGCGCGACTCAGTGCCACCCAGCGGGTAGTACTGCAGCGTTAGGGTGGGCGGTAAGTGTTCGGTGGAGCCGCCGGTAACGCCGTCAACCTGTAAGTCATGCTTGAAGGGCAGTGCTGCCAGTAATTCCACGCCGATTTTGTCGTGGAAGCGATAACCCAGAGTGAACGCGAAGTTAGTGTCTGAATCCACATCAACACCGGCTCCACCTAGGATTTCACCGTTATCGCTTGTCGGCTCGACCTGCGCAACACCAACGCGGGTAAAGAAGTCGCCAGCGCCATAGGCAAATGCCTGGCTGCTGGTCATCAATGCCGCAGCGGCAATACTGGAAACAAGTAAGGTAGGCAGAACGGCTTTACGCATGGGTTCACTCCTGGGTAGCAAAACGGACAGTAATAAGACAGAGGGTGGCACAGCTGGGCGGCCATTTAGTCACCGCTTAATGTTACAAAGGAGTGTAACGAGGCTCAGGTAATAGGATATTGATCCAGGGCAAGAGTTATTAGACAAGGGTTATTGGACTGGACAAGCGTTATTCGGTAGCGAGTGCGCCGCCCAAAGGCTAAACAAGGGCTAAACGTACAAGGCCTTCCCACTGACATGGGAAGGCCTTGCAACTTGCCTAAGCAACTTATTGCGACGTTGAAGGCGTGATCGGTGATCGTTTAGCGATCGATATGCTGATATTCACCGGTATCGGCAGTCACACTGCTCACCACCATGATGGCAATGAAGGACGCGATGAAGCCAGGAATAATCTCGTACACACCGGGACCACCCATGAATTCACCGTTCCAGCCCATTGAGATCCAGATCATAACGGTAGCAGCACCCACCACCATGCCCGCGATAGCACCATTGCCGTTGGTGCGTGGCCACATCAGCGACAGAATGATCAGCGGCCCAAACGCTGCACCGAAGCCGGCCCAGGCGTTACTGACTAAGCCAAGCACCTGAGAGTTTTCATCAGAGGCAATAAAAGCAGCCACAACGCCTACCAGCACGACGCAGACACGGCCTACGGCCACACTCTGTTGCTCGGTTGCGTTCTTGTGCAAGAACAGGCGATAGAAGTCTTCCGTCAGTGATGAAGACGACACTAGAAGCTGACTAGAAATGGTACTCATGATGGCCGCCAGCAGTGCCGCATAAAGGAAGCCAGTGATCAGCGGATGGAACAACAGATTCGCTAGGATAATAAAGATGGTTTCCGGGTCCTGAACATCCAAACCATTACGAATGGCATAGGCCCGGCCAAATATACCCAGAGAAACGGCACCAATCAGGGATATAAGCATCCAGGCCATGCCAATGTTGCGGGCAGTAGGCACATCTTTCTGTGAGCGGATCGCCATAAAGCGCACAATAATATGCGGCTGCCCGAAATAGCCCAGCCCCCAGGTAACCGCAGACAGCCAGCCTATAAAGGTGAGCCCTGACGTCCAGGATAACAGCGTAGGATCGACTTCATTGAGGGTTTGTGACGCCTGGGTGAAACCGCCGCCACCTTCGCCAAACAATACCACCGCAGGCATGATGATCAGGGCGAGCATCATGATGCAGCCTTGTACGAAATCCGTCATGCTTACGGCCAGGAAACCGCCAACAACGGTGTAAATAAGCACCACGCCGAGTGTGATCATGACACCCATAGCGTAGTTGCTCATATCACCAAAGTTGTAAACGCCGGTAAACGCGCTTTCAAACAACTTGCCGCCAGCCACTAAGCCTGAGGCGGTATAAACGGCGAAGAAAATAACGATAACAATGGCGGATACCGTGCGCAGGGACAGCGCCCGCGTTGGGAACCGGTTGGCTAGGAAAGCCGGAATGGTAATCGCATTGCCGTAGTGAATCGTCTGTTCACGAAGGCGCGGTGCGACCAAAATCCAGTTGAACAGGGCACCCACCAGCAGGCCGATACCAATCCAGGCTGACCCCAGGCCTGAGACGAACATCGCCCCGGGTAAACCTAGCAGCAGCCAGCCACTCATATCCGAAGCGCCGGCCGAAAGGGCTGCCACTTGCGGGCTGAGAGTCCGGCCACCCAACATGTAATCTTCAGATGAAGACGTGGATTTGCGCATGGCGTAAACGCCTATGGCGATCATCAGCGCAAAGTAACCAAATAAGCTAATCCAAACACCAGTAGCCATGAAATTTCTCCAGTTCGTTAGAACGGGACTAAGCTTGGTACGAAAAATGCCTGCGATTGCCGACTTTTCGTACCGCCCTAGCTCCGAAAGGTTCAGCGGGTTTACCGTGCAGAATCCGGTAGTGTCGCTGTCTTGTATTTATTTGCCCCTTTTCTTACTGATGTTACTGGCCTCTATAAACGCCATAAGCGCCGCCTAAGCGATAGCCAGGCAAGGCGTTAGTGCGTTGATAAGCAACGACCCCAATGCCAAGCGTCAGCAGCAGGTACGCGGCAAATGTAATGGCAATCCCTATATTGTTTTCGACCATGAGAGGGTTCCCTGTTCAGGAGTTCAGGTTAATGATGTTGATGAGCGTCTCACTCATCACCAAGCGCCAACAGCGACGCGTTCCCGCCTAGAGCAGCGGTGTTATTAGTAATGGTTTTCTCGGTCACAAAGCGCTGCAGGTAGTGAGGGCCACCGGCTTTGGGGCCAGTGCCTGAAAGGCCTTGACCACCAAACGGCTGTACGCCAACCACTGCCCCAATAATATTGCGGTTGATGTACACGTTACCGACGCGCATTCTCTGCGCTATTTCAGCGGCAAACGATTCATTCCGGCTATGCACGCCAAACGTCAGGCCGTAGTTGCGACCGTTGATATCGTTGATGACCTTATCAAGCTCGCTGGCTTTGTAGCGCACGATATGTAGCACGGGGCCGAACTGCTCGCGGGAAAGGGCATTGATGCTGTCGATCGTGAAGGCGACAGGCGCGACAAAGGTGCCGTCCTGAGTGTGTTCAGCCGCCATCGGTGTTTCCGCTACTAGGCGTTTCTCAGCCTTGAGTTTTTCGATGTGTTCCAACAAGCCTTTGCGGGCATCTTCGTCGATAACCGGGCCTACATCGGTGCCTAACTCACGTGGGTCGCCAATGCGTAGCTCATTCATGGCACCCTTGAGGATCTCAATGACCCGGTCAGCGACATCGTCCTGTAGATACAGAACACGAAGCGCCGAACAGCGCTGGCCAGCGCTCTGGAAGGCGGATTGAACCACATCCACCACGACCTGCTCGGGCAGGGCGGTGGAGTCGACAATCATGGCGTTCATGCCGCCGGTTTCAGCGATTAACGTGGGCAGCGGGGCGTTTTCACGGGCGGCCAGGGCGCGGTTGATAATCTGTGCGGTATCGGTGCCGCCGGTAAATACCACCCCGGTAATGCGCGGGTCAGAGGTCAACACGCTGCCCACCGTCGGGCCATCACCAGGCAGTAGCTGCACCACATCGCGGGGCATACCC
This sequence comes from Halomonas sp. 54_146, assembly GCF_001507855.1. Taxonomy (GTDB): domain Bacteria; phylum Pseudomonadota; class Gammaproteobacteria; order Pseudomonadales; family Halomonadaceae; genus Vreelandella. Next base: position 39,240 of record NZ_LGEN01000015.1, on the reverse strand, counting down.
GCTTGATACAGCAGCTCAATCACGCGGTGGGCGACAATCGAGGTTTGCTCCGCTGGTTTAGCCAGCACGGTATTACCCGCCACCGCCGCCGCCACCACCTGGCCGCAGAAGATTGCCACCGGGAAGTTCCAGGGACTAATGGCCGCGAATACGCCTTTGCCACCCATCATCAAACGGTTGGATTCACCGGTGGGGCCGGGCAATACTATCGCTTCGCTGAACTCTTCTTCTGCGCGCATGGCGTAGAAGCGGCAGAAGTCGACGGCTTCTTTGATCTCATCCACGCCATCGGTGAGTAGCTTGCCGCCTTCACGTGAGCAGAGTGCCATCAGCTCTGGCATATGTTCTTCCATCAAATCGCCCAGGCGACGCACAATGGCGGCGCGTTCGGCCACCGGCGTAGCATCCCAGCGGGGGAACGCGGCCCAGGCGGCATCCAGCGCCTTGGCCGCTTGCTCTTTGCTGGTCCACTGCACGCTACCCACGGTTTGGCGGCGGTCATAAGGGCTGGTGACGCTATGGGTATTAGCGGCGTCGTCGGCGACATCAAAGGCCAGCAGCGGCTTGGCGGGGTATTGCTTATCCATAAATGCGGCCATCTTCTCCATCAGCGGGTAGTAGTGGCTGCGAATGTTCAGGTTTACCCCGCGGGAATTACGACGCTTAGGGCCATAAATATCGGTGGGTAGCGGAATATTCGTGTTGGTCAGGCTTTTCTGCTGGCGCAGGGTCTCAATCGGGTGCTGACACAGCGACTCTACGGGCACGTCAGGGTCGACCAACTGATGCACGAACGAGGAGTTAGCGCCGTTTTCCAGCAGGCGGCGAACCAGGTAGGGCAGCAAATCTTTATGTGCGCCCACCGGGGCGTAAATGCGGCAGTAGGTGCCTTTCGGTGCGCGCTCAAGCGCGGCGTCGTAAAGCGCTTCGCCCATGCCGTGCAGGCGTTGAAACTCGAACGGCCGGCTGTCGCGGTTGGCGAACTCTAGGATCGTCGTCACGGTGTGCGCGTTGTGAGTGGCGAACTGCGGGAAGATGCGGCCATGCGTGTCGTTGGAAAGCAAAAATTGCGCGCAGGCAAGGTAGGCTACATCGGTGCCTGCTTTGCGGGTAAACACTGGGTAGCCGTCTACCCCCAACTGCTGGGACTCTTTAATTTCGGTGTCCCAGTAGGCACCTTTGACCAAGCGCAGTGGAATCTCGTCACCCTGTTGATCGGCCAAGCGGTTGATGTAGTGCAATACCGGTAGGGCGCGTTTTGAGTAGGCCTGAACCACTAAACCAAAGTGCCCCCAACCTTTGGCGGCCTCGCTTTCATAAACCGCACGGAAGACTTCTAGAGAAAGCTCCAGCCGGTCCACTTCTTCAGCGTCAATGGTCACCGCTACCTCTAACGCGCGGGCTTGGGTGACCAATTTAATAACGGTGTCGACCAGCTCAGCCAGTACCTGCTCGCGGCGGCCAAACTCATAGCGGGGGTGGAGTGCCGAGAGCTTGATGGAGACCGAGGGCGCTGGAGTTTTATCGCTTAAGGTTTGGCACGTTTTGCCGACTTGCTCAATGGCGCGGGCATAGTCATCAAAATAACGCTTGGCATCATCCCGGGTGCGCGCGGCTTCACCCAACATATCGTAGGAGTAGGTGTAACCTTTATTGAACAGCGGCTTGGAGCGCTTGAGGGCTTCATTAATATCGCGACCCAGCACAAACTGCTTGCCCATAATTTTCATCGCTTCATACATCGCACGACGAATAACCGGCTCGCCCAGGCGATTGACCATGCGATTAATGAAGGTGGCAGGCTGACCCTCTTTGGGGTGATCCAGCTTCAACACGCGGCCGGTCATTAGCAGCCCCCACGTTGACGCATTCACCATCCATGAGTCGCTTTTACCCACGTGGGACTGCCAATCGGCGGGGCCGAGCTTGTCCTCAATCAGCGCATCAGCGGTGGCTTTATCGGGGATGCGCAGCATGGCTTCTGCCAGGCACATCAACATCAACCCTTCGTGGGTATCCAAACTGTACTGCTGAAGCAGCTCGTCGATAGTATCGACAGCCGTATCCATTTTGCGCACATCCTGCACCAGCGCAGCCGTGTTAGCTTCAATGCGGGCAAAGTCATCGTGGTCGGCATCCAGCACCTTGATCAGCTCACTGACATAGGCACTTTCATCCACTAAATAGTGGTCGCTAACCCGCGTCATCAGCGTGTCAAGATCAGTTTGCCAGATGGCAGGGTCACGCATTTTGTTGGCATTTAGCATTGAAGCCCCCGAAAGTCTGAACAGAACGAATAAGTAACAGGGCGCTATGCCCAAGCTAGTAAGCGAATGTAGAGCGCGGCTGCATCAGGTGTATGCTGTTTTCAAGGCAAAACATGTCAATTCCAAGGCAAACGCAGCCGTCTTTCGACTTTAGTAGAGTTTTTGTTGGCCTGCTAGCGACCCTATCGAAGTGCTCGTGGCGTTAATGACTGCTGGCGGTGCATCAGCTTGGCGTAATTTGCGCGGCGATAATCCGTAGCTGCGGCGAAAAGCATGGGAAAGCGCGCTTTGGTTGGCAAAACCTGTCTGAATAGCGATATCGGTAAGAGGCAGGCGGCTTTGTAAAATTAATTGTCGCGCCGCATGCAGGCGCTGGCGCTTCACGTATTGCCAGGGGGATAGCCCGGTTTGGGCGCGAAAACAGTCGGAAAAATGTGCTTCGCTTAAACAGGCTAGCCGCGCTAAATCGGCGACACGAAGCTCATCAGCAAGATGGTGACGAATAAAGCGGTCAATGCGCGTTAAGTCTAAACGCCGCGGGGAGGTGCTGGCCGTTGCGCCTAAGCGCGCTTTTAATGAGCCTAAGAGCGTGGCGGCTAAGCGTTCTTGCTGGAATGAGTTGGATGAAGTGTCAAATTCCTGGGCAAGCTCGCTCTGCATAAACGCCAAATAGTGGCGCAGGGCGTTATCTAAGCCAAAAAAGCGCGGTGCATCAAACAGGGCGACCAGCTCGCGGTTTTCACCGGTTAGCGCGGGGGCATCTTCTGGAAGGTCGAAAATTAATTGCTGATTATGACCGTAACCTGAGTAGTAGTGTTCGTGGTTGGCGGGCACTATACAGCCCGAAAACGCATTGACTCGCCCACCTAGCCCTTCAATCTCAAATTCCGATGAGCCACATAACGTAATCACAATCTGGTGAAAGTCATGGGAATGGTGTTGCGTGGCGCTTGCTAAGGGAATTTGACGAATCATGCTGGGCATAGCAAATCTCCTAAACCGCAATAACGTTCTTGAACCGCGAAAGCTTTATTGAACTGCGAAAGCTTTGTTGAACCGCGAAAGCTCTGTTGAACCGCAATAACTATTGCTGGCGCAGGGCGGTGTGAGCGGATAAGTGGTCGCGAAGGGCTTTCAGTTCGGCTTGGCCTTCTTGATTGAGCAGTGGCTTACCCTGGGCAACTAGCCAACGTCGGCCATGTTGCTCCATTAAGTGGGCGGCACGCCGCCTGATACCGTCTAAATACTCATTATGACGGATAGGGTAACCAATCAACGCGTTCCACTCGGTTTCGCTCACCTGGCTGTTGAGTGCTTTATCGAATAAGGCGATGAGGTCTTTGGGTTCTGTGCGGTAGCGCGGCGTGCTTGAGGTCATCAACACCAGTATTACCGCACCTATCACCAGTACACACACACCGAACACTAAAAGGTAGAGAGCCATTTTATAGTGCTCCTAGGCGTCATCAGTTAAAAAAAGCTGCTTAATTATACGCTTGACGCCGCTAGGGCCGAAAATTTTACTTTTTTGCGAACTTTTCCTTCATAGCGTGTCTGAGTAAGTACAGACAACATCGCGATAGCAGTCGCTAACCTTGTTGTTCTGGCTCTATTGTTTTGATCCCTTGCTTCCGCTACTCACGAGTAGCGGTTTTTTTTGGCTTAAAATTACGTATTGACTAATGGCGGCGTGTTAATGACGGCGTATGGTAAGCAGCGCAATCAGAATATCACGTCGGGTGACGATCCCCACCAAACGCTGCTGCTCAACTACGGGGTATACCTTGGGTTTAGAGCCGAGCATCTCCTGGGCTAGGTCGGTAATGCTTTTATTGGGGGAGACGCTGAGCACTTCCTGGCGCATCATTTCTTTCACCAGCGGCGCTTCGTCATCATGGTAAATGCTATCCAACACGCGGCCCATGACATCCTGTTCTGAAATAAAGCCAATTAAATGATCAGCATCATCCACCACCGGTGCACCGGGTAGGCGGTGCAGTGCTAACCCTTTAGCCAAGGTGGTAATCGAGGCATTGGGCGAGACACGGTAGCAGTCGCGGGACATGATATCGCGGACGGTGCTTGGGGTTGCTCTATTCATCATGGATACTCCTTGCTCATCGTATTCATCGCTATGGCAAAAAGGCCTCGCAAGCAAAGCGATCTGGTCAGTCGTCTCTAGGTGCTAAAGTAGCAGCGACTCTTTTACTGTAGGCGGATTTAATCCGCAGCGCTTTGCCTGCAAGCTGTGTTTATTCAACGCTGTATTTACTGAATTTTCTAAGCCGTTAATTTTCTAACCACTTAACTGGCCGTAAATTGACGCATTAAGGAGCCGCCCATGGATGCACGTGAGTACTTAAACCGCAAAGGGGTGGGGCTTGATCGAGACCCTGATCGCCCGAACACCTTGGAAGAAAAAGCCTGGGAACGGGCGCGGGGTTCTGGGCACCAGCGGCCAAAATCAGGTACGCCTCACGATTGGGAAGATTGGGAGCGTCATCACGATGACCTTGCTGAAGGGGCCGAAACCCTAGAGCAGAAAATTGATAAGCAGGCCCACCGAAAGGCCGAAGAGCATGCTGGCAAGGCTGCCGCCCCATCAACGCCAAGCGCGGTGGAGTATTTTTCTCCGCCACCCAAAGCGACCCCCGCGCAGCAAGCCGAACAAACGGTGCCAGAGCCAGACGCCTTAAAGCTCGCTTATTATGCCCTGGCGTTATTATTGCCGCCGCTGGCGGTGGGCTTAACCCAAGCAGGCAGCAAGCGTGTGGGGTTAGCCGTGCTGCTAACGCTAGCGGGTTGGCTGCCTGGCGTTGTGTATGCGATGTGGTGGTTGCAGCGGCGTTAACTAAATTCGGTCATTAGTGTTTACTGCTTGGCAGCTTATTCAAGATGCGTATAATTCTCGTAAACTAATTTATAAGATGAGGTTTACGATGGGGTATTTGGTTGGCGTCACCGCGCTGTGGGCATTTTCCTTTTCGTTGATAGGGGTTTATTTAGCGGGCCAAGTCGACAGCTACTTTGCAGTGCTGCTGCGGGTAACGCTTGCCACACTGGTGTTTTTGCCATTTTTACGCCCCAGCCTGCTGCAAGGTAAACAGCGCCTAGCGTTGATGGGCTTAGGCGCCATACAGCTGGGGGTGATGTACACCTTCTTCTATCAATCCTTTTTGCTGCTGTCGGTGCCTGAAGTACTGCTGTTCACCATCTTCACGCCTATTTATATCGCGCTGCTGGATGACCTGCTGTTTGGCCGCTTTACGCCAATCTACCTAGTGACCGCACTGCTCGCTGTCGTAGGGGCGGGGGTTATTCGCTACGACGGTGTGGATAGTGGTTTTTGGGCAGGCTTTTTAGTGGTGCAAGGGGCTAATCTTTGCTTTGCCATTGGCCAGGTAGGCTATCGTCGTTTAGCGGCTGATTTACCCCCCACCTTGGCGTGGCACAACGTGTTTGGCTGGTTCTTTATCGGCGCAATGGTGGTGGCCTTGCCAGCGTATTTATTATTCGGCAACAGCGCGGCATTGCCGACCACATCACTACAGTGGGGCGTATTGGCCTGGTTGGGGCTAGTAGCATCTGGTGTGGGCTACTTCGCCTGGAATCAAGGTGCCACCAAAGTGGATGCGGGCACCCTGGCCATTATGAACAACGCCCTGGTGCCAGCGGGGTTAATGGTCAATTTGGTGATTTGGAACCGCGATGCGGATATTCCCCGCCTGCTGTTGGGGGCGCTAATCATGGCGGCCTCGCTATGGCTAAACCATTGGTGGTGCCAGCGTCGTCACGCTGTCGTTAGCTGAGTCTATTTGCCCGATAGCAGAGGTGTCTCCATAATAGCTAGCTTATGTCAGCGAGAGTCGGCTCATGTGTAACACCTTACCAGCATTACCGATGGCGTCTTCCGGCGATCAATCAAACAGGCCTTTTAAAACCATTGGGCTGATTGGTCGGCTGGGGAGCGATAAAGTGATCGACTCCCTTCAGCGGCTCGTGACCTATCTTGTTGCACATAAGTACGCGGTGTTGGTGGAAGACCGCACTGCCACCGCCTTGCCGCACCACGGCCAGCCGGAAGCGAGCCGTCGCATGCTGGGTGAGCTTTGTGATCTGGTCATTGTGGTAGGCGGAGATGGCAGCTTGCTGGGTGCCGCACGTGCCCTATGCCGAAGTGGCACGCTGATTTTAGGCGTTAACCGGGGACGCTTGGGGTTTCTCACCGATATCTCGCCAGATGAACTGGAAACCCGCGTGGGTGAAGTGCTGGCGGGGGAGTTTGAGGTTGAACAGCGTTTTCTGCTGGATTCCGTGCTTTATCGTAACGGTGTTGCGGTAGGCAATGGTGATGCGCTAAATGAAGTGGTGCTGCACCCCGGTAAAGCGGTGCGCATGATTGAGTTTGAGCTGTTTATTGACGGCCAGTTTGTCTACAGCCAGCGCAGCGATGGCTTAATTATCGCCACACCAACAGGCTCTACCGCTTATGCGCTTTCTGGCGGCGGGCCCATTATGCACCCCAAACTAGATGTTGTGACCTTGGTGCCCATGTTCCCCCACACGCTGTCGAGTCGGCCTATTGTGATTGATGCCGCCAGTGAAATACGCATTCATATTGGCGAAACCAACCACACATATCCGCATATTAGCTGCGATGGCCAAACCCGCGCAGTGGCCAAGCCTAACGATGTATTGGTCATCACCCGCAAGCCTGAACGTGTCCAGCTGGTGCATCCTATCGGCCACAATTTCTATGAAGTGCTACGCAGCAAATTAGGCTGGAGCCACCGGTTGGGGGATTGAGCATGGAAGGGTACGACCTGATTGGTGATATCCATGGGTGCGGCGCTACGCTGGCGGCACTGCTGGAAAAACTCGGTTATCACCAGCGCAAAGGCGTGTATTGCCACCCGCGTCGAAAAGTCATTTTCCTGGGTGATTTGATAGATCGTGGGCCACGCATCCGCTTAGCGGTGACCATTGCCCGGCGAATGGTCGAACATGGCCAAGCGTATATTGTCATGGGTAATCACGAATATAACGCCTTGGCGTATACCCACCCCGCGCCTGCGGGCAGCCACAAGCGCTGGCTGCGTGAACATACGCCGCGCCACAACCGTATTATTCAAGACACCTTGGAACAGTATCGCGACTACACCAACGAGTGGGAAGATACCCTGGCGTGGTTTAAGACGATTCCGCTATGCCTTGAGATAGACGGCATTCGTGTAGTGCATGCCTGCTGGGACGCAACGCTGATTGAACAGTTAAAGCAGCGCCGCCCTGATTGCTGCATGGACACACAGTTCCTGGTGGAATCAACAGACCCCTCTACCCAGGCGTTTCGGATTTTAGATCGCTTAACCCGTGGCCCCCATATCTCGCTGCCTGAAGGTATCGCGATACACTCCGGCGACGGCTTTACGCGCAAAAGCTTTCGTGCCCATTTTTGGGCCGAGGCACCCCAGCAGTGGGGCGATGTCGTGTTTCAGCCCGATAACTTGCCGGGTGATCTTGAAGCCCACGCATTGACCCATGAAGAATGCCAGAAACTGAGCTACTACGGGCCAGAGCAGCCGCCGCTGTTTATTGGTCATTACTGGTGTGAAGGCATACCTGCGCTGCCCACCCGTAACATTGCCTGCCTTGACTACAGCGCGGTGAAATATGGGCGCTTAGTGGCTTATCGGTGGAGTGGTGAGGCGGTATTAAACGCCGACCATTTTGTGTGGATTAAAGTGCCGAAAGAAGAGCGGGCGCTGCCTAAGCCCTGGGAAATCGACTTTGACTAAGAAACCTTTGATTAACTATTGCGCTTGCCCATACTGTGTTGAAATTAGCCTCAACATACTCATTTATTAATCATAGACTCCGTTTTTTCAGCTAATTTCGCCTTGTCTGGCCTTCGCTCATTACGTTAATAAAAGGCTTCAAAAATTAATTTCTTTTAATTTTACATAAAATTACATATTTTTTTCAAAACGTCTGAACTAACCCTGCTGCTGGCTATCTGAGTAAGTGTTCCCTTGAATGATCCCTTGCTTTTATTCTCCGGCGGTCCCCACCGCCGGTTTTTTTTGTGCGTTATTTGGCGGTTTGTTTTATTGGCGGTTTGTATTAATTATTAGCGGTTTGTATTAAGAGCACTCACTACCCACTCGCTGCGGCTAGCGTGCCGCCAGCGCTTTGATGAGAGGAAGATATGCATCCAGTGATGCTTTTGCCCGATCACGCGGATACGAGCGAACTGCGCAAAGCACTTTGGCGTCACCGTATTGGTCACCGCATTACCGATGAAACCGATGGGCAGTTGCTATGGGTGGCCGACCCACGCCAACACGATGACCTTAAAGCATTGGTTGAACGCTGGGAGCGCGGTGAGCCGATGGTGCTGCAACACTCAGCCAAGCGTTCCCCGCATGTGGCCTCATCACTGGCCTCGCTTCGCCAGGTGCCGGTGACAGCCCTCATGATTGTCATTAGCCTAGTCGTGTTTGCGTTGATTGGCGTGTTTGGCGATCAGCTGATTGTTGCTTTAACCATCGTGCCGATTGGCATTTCAGGTGGCGAATTGGTGTTTGGCACGCTTTCGCAAACGCTTGCCTCAGGTCAAATATGGCGCTTGCTATCGCCTGCCTTTCTGCACTTTGGCTGGATGCATTTAATATTCAACCTGATGTGGGTATGGTATTTCGGCCGCCAAATTGAAGCGTTGCAGGGCAGTTTAACCATGCTAGTGCTGCTGGTTGTGGCCGGCATTGGTGCTAATATCGCTCAATATATGACCGGCACCGTGCTGTTTGGCGGCATGTCCGGCGTGGTTTATGCCTTACTTGCCCACGTTTGGTTAATGTCACGCCGAGTGCCGCACAGCGGTTTCTTTGTACCGCAAATGCTGGTGGTATTTATGCTCGGCTGGATGGTATTCACCATGACCGATATGGCCAGCAGCGTTGGTTTTGGCAACGTAGCCAACGAGGCGCATTTAGGTGGGCTACTCGTGGGGCTTGTCACTGGCTGGTATTATTCATCACGCCGTTTGAAAAATCGTTAAGAGGCCTGCAATGAGCGAAATGACCTTCGAAAAAATGATTAACCAGATGACCCCAGCGATTTATGAAAGCCTTAAACAGGCGGTATCGCTGCGCAAATGGCCTGACGGCCGCCGCTTAACGCCGGAACAGACCGAACTCTGCTTAGAAACCGTGATGCGTTTTGAGGTTGAAAACAACGTGCCGGAAGAGAACCGCGTGGGCTATTTAGAGCAGCGTACCTGCGGGGCGGCGGCGAGCGGCGCCGGCGTAACGCCAGAGATGGCGGGCTTGGCTCGGGATGCCACGCGTGATTGAAGCCGCCGTGCCAGGTGTTTCAGTGCCAGGTGTTTCAGCGCCAGGTTTTTCAGTACAGGGCTGTTTAAGCAAAATGGCGGCAGCGCTACCTAACCGCCAAGACGAACCGGTGGACTACCATTTGCGCGCAGGCGAGCACCGGGTTGCGCTAAACGAGCGTATTGGCGAGCCGCTCAGCCTACGCTGGACAGGTGCCATCGCCTGTACCCACTGCGGGCGGGCGACTAAAAAGAGCTTTGCCCAAGGCCACTGCTACCCATGCTTTAAGCGGCTAGCGCAGTGTGATACCTGCATCATGAAGCCGGAAACCTGCCACTTTTTCCAAGGCACCTGCCGCGAGCCAGAGTGGGGCGAGCGGCACTGTTTTCAGCCGCATATCGTGTATTTGGCCAACTCGTCTGGCCTCAAGGTCGGCATTACCCGCAAAACCCAAATGCCTACCCGCTGGTTGGATCAAGGCGCGATACAGGCGCTGCCGATTCTTGAGGTCGATACGCGCCAGCAGTCTGGTTTAGTCGAAATGCTGTTTAAACAGCAGGTGGCGGATCGTACCAACTGGCGGGCGATGCTCAAAGGTGACGTTGAAACCCTGGATTTAAGCGCCGAGCGTGACCGGTTGCTGAACCTGCTAGCCGATGGCTTGCACCAACTGCGTGAGACCCACGGCGCGCAGGCGATTCGCTCGCTCGATCAACCAGTGCAACATTTTCATTATCCCGTCAGCGTGTTTCCGAAAAAAGTGGTCTCGCATAACTTTGATAAGCAGCCGCTGGTGGAAGGCGTGCTGCAAGGTGTTAAAGGGCAGTATTTGATCCTCGATAGCGGGGTGATTAATCTCCGTAAATTCACTGGTTATGAAGTTCAAGTGAGTTAAGCCGCTAGCTAGAAGTGGGTGCTTTGACTAAGGTTAGGGAGTGATTTACTCCCGCCTTAGCAATGCAAGGAAGCTTTGATGCCCTGGCTTAAACTGCTTCACATTGCCGCGCTAGTGATTTGGTGCGGCTCGCTGCTTTATCTACCTGCCTTGCTCAGCCAAGCGCTGCAATTGCGCACAGATTCAGGCTTTGCCCAGGGCACGCCGCCCATGCCGCGGTTTTTCTATAACTCAATCGCTACCCCGGCCGCCTTAGTGGCGATCGCCTCGGGCACGCTGCTGTTTCTTATCCATGGCCTGCTGGGCGGCTGGCTAATCTTTAAACTTGGTGCCGTGGTGGCGATGGTGGCAGCTCATGGCTGTTTTGGCTGGTTAATCCTGCGCCTTGAAATGGGCCACTACCGTTGGGTTAAACCCGCCAATTGGGCGGCGCTGTGCGTGGCACTGGCGGGCATTCTAAGCGTGCTGGGGCTGGTGTTAGCTAAGCCACTGGATTGGAGCTAACGCCGTGCCTTTTCACCGATTAGTGTTAATCCTCAACCTCGACACCCACCGCGTGTTCATACACCAACTGCCCACCCAGCCAGCCCACCAGGGCTATCAGCGCGGCGGTGACCAGCGATATGCCAAGCCCCCAGGGCAGAATGGCACTGGGGTCGTTAACGCGCAGCAGCCAGTTAAGCGATGCCAGCGAAAGCATCACCACGGCGACGATAGCGTGGCTCCAGCCGGTAATCAGGCGGCGAATTCGAGCCACTGTCACCAAGTCGATAATGCCAGCGGTACTGGCAATCCAGCCGCCAAAAGCACCCACACCCGCCAGCCACACACCGGCGCGTGCCCAAAACGGGTCGCCACTCAGCAAGAAGCCGATATCGCTTGCCACCAGCGCCATCAGCGCCGCAACGGGAAAGTGGATCATCACGGGATGAAGCGGGTGGCCGGCGAGGGACGCGCGGCTTTTAATCGTGCGCTGGCGGGGGGTTGCCATGGTCACTTCCTGTGGGCAGAAACAGCAATTCAAGGGATAAAGCGCGTTTTTCAACGCGTAAACTCGCCAAGGGTCAGCCAGCTTAGCGCCCCGCTAGCCATTTTAATGGGGCTGCTATTAGCCGGTTGTGCGGGCGATAAGTCCATTCTAGACCCAGCAGGCCAAGCGGCGCGAGATGTGATGATAATCTGGTGGGTAATGCTGAGTTTCGGCACGGTGGTGTTTATGGCCGTGGTGGCGCTATGGCTTTATACCTTTAAGCGCAAGGAGGTGACGCGAACGCCTGCAGAGGAACGCCGTATTGCGCGCCGCTGGATTATCGGCGGGGGAATTCTATTACCGGTGGCCAGCATCACTGCGCTATTGGCCTTCGGGGTGCCCACCGGGCAGCGGCTTTTGCCGTTGCCCCTGGGCGAGCCGCCAGAGGTGATTGAAGTTATCGGCCACCAGTGGTGGTGGGAAGTGCGCTACCCGGGCGCGGAAGGAGGCGAAGTCGTCACCTCTAATCAGCTCATCATGCCCGCCGGTGAGCCGGTTGATTTTCACGTTACCGGCGCCGACGTTATTCACGCCTTCTGGGTGCCGCGCCTGGGCGGGAAAATCGATATGGTGCCTGGGCGCGTGAATATAATTCGCTTGGAAGCGGATGAACCGGCGGTGTTTGGCGCTCAGTGCGCCGAGTTTTGCGGTGCCCAGCACACCCAAATGCAGCTCTATGTAGAAGCCGTCGAGCGCGACGAGTACAACGCGTGGCTGGCGGCACGCCAAACGGATGAATTAACGTCGCTGGCGGTAAACGACCAACAGCATGAACCTGCCAGGGAGGCCTTTATGACTCATTGCGCAAGCTGCCACCGAGTAGCAGGGCTTTCTTCTCCAGGGCTTTCTTCAGGGCTATCAACCGCTGAAGTAGGGCCGGATCTTTCTGATCTTGGCAGCCGCACCAGCCTAGGGGCAGGGGTTATGGCCATGGAGGAAGGCGCGGTGAGCCATTGGTTGCAGCACCATCAAGCGTTAAAACCGGGCAATAAAATGCCGCCCCACGATGATATTGAGAGGGCCACCTTGGAGAGCCTGGGTGCTTGGCTGGAGACGCTCACCCCATGACCACTATCAACCGTGAAGCGACCCCCGAAGGCGATAACATCAAAGGTCCACATCAACTGCACAGCGACTTGCACGAGATCTGGGGTAACCCGCGTGGCTTGAAAGCCCTCACCATTGTTAACCACACCACCCTCGGCCTGCGTTTTATGGTCACCGGGATGGTGTTTTTCTTGTTGGGTGGCATTCTCGCCATGCTGGTGCGCACGCAGTTGGCGCTGCCCGATCAAGACTTTATGTCGCCGGATATCTATAACCAGGTCACCACCATGCATGGCACGGTGATGATGTTTCTGTTCGCCATTCCTATGCTGGAAGGGCTGGCGATTTATATGATTCCTAAGATGATTGGTGCCCGCGACCTGGTCTGCCCGCGGCTAACGTCGCTGGGCTACTGGTGTTATCTATTTGGCGGCATCATTTTATCGTTTAGTTTGGTGTTGGAAATGGCGCCGGACAGCGGCTGGTTTATGTACACCCCGCTCAGCAGCAGCGAGTACTCACCGGGGTTGGGCTCGGATTTTTGGCTGCTGGGGATTACCTTCGTTGAGATCTCCGCGCTTTCAGCCGGGGTTGAACTGGTGGTTTCGATATTGCGCACCCGCACCCAGGGCATGGCGCTGCACAAAATGCCGCTGTTTGCCTGGTATATTCTCGCCATGGCGCTGATGATCGTGGTCGGCTTCCCGCCGCTGATTCTGGGCAGTATTTTGCTAGAGCTTGAGCGCGCAGTAGGTATGCCGTTTTTTGAAGTGGCCGGTGGCGGTGACCCGATTCTCTGGCAGCACCTGTTTTGGCTGTTCGGCCATCCTGAGGTTTACATCATCTTCCTACCCGCAGCGGGTATCGTCTCCACGCTGATACCGGTGTTTGCGGGCCGTCCGATTGTTGGCTACGGCTGGGTAGTGGCCGCGATTATCATTACTAGCTTTATCAGCTTTGGGCTCTGGGTTCACCACATGTTTACCGTGGGCATCCCCCAGCTGGCCCAAGCGTTTTTCTCTGCCGCCAGTATGCTGGTGGCGGTGCCCACGGCGATTCAGGTGTTTGTGTGGCTGGCCACGCTATGGCTAGGTAAGCCCAAAATGAAGCTGCCGATGCTGTGGGTCATGGGCTTCTTAATTATCTTCGTATGTGGTGGTTTGACTGGGGTAATGCTGGCGCTGGTGCCGTTTAACTGGCAGGTGCACGACACCCACTTTGTAGTGGCGCATATGCACTATGTGTTGGTGGGTGGGATGTTCTTTCCGCTGATTGCTGGGTTGTATTACTGGCTGCCGCTGTTTTCCGGGCGTATGCCTTCTGAAAGCCTGGGTAAATGGGGTTTTTGGCTGACCTTTTTGGGCTTTAATGGCACCTTCTTGATCATGCACTGGACCGGCCTGCTGGGTATGCCGCGCCGGGTTTACTCTTATGAAACGGGCATGGGCTGGGATATTTTTAATCTGCTGTCGTCTATGAGTAGCTTTATTATGTCGGCCGGTATTGTCATGGTGCTGCTGGATATTGCGCTGCACTTTCGTTTTGGCAAACCCGCAAAGCATAACCCGTGGAATGCGTATTCCCTGGAGTGGGCCAACAGTATGCCGCCCAGCGCCTATAACTTTGTCAGCCTGCCAACGATCGAGACGCGCCACCCCCTTTGGGATGATCCGGACCTGCCGCGCACCATGGCAGCAGGGCAACACAGCCTAGCGATAGCTACCCATGGCCGGCGGGAAATGTGGGGCACCGACCCATTAACCGGCAAAGTGCGTGAAATTATTCATCTGCCGGGTAACTCCTGGTGGCCGCTGTTCGCTGCCATGGCGCTGGCCGTGGTATGCATCAGCCTGCTGACCCGGCTCTATCCTCTGGCCCTTATCGGCGTGATTGTGGCAGCGCTTTTTCTGCTGCGCTGGTCGTGGGAAAATGGCGCACATCCAAAAGCAGCGCCGGATGCCGAGGTTGCCCCCGGCGACCCACCGCTGCACTCGCGCACCATGGATGGCCCAGGCCTATGGGCCATGTCGATCACGCTGCTCGCCAATGGTTCGTTCTTCCTTTCTTACCTATTTGGCTGGTTCTATCTATGGACGGTGTCCCCTGAGTGGCGGATGCCTGAGACATCTCCGCTCTCTTTGGTGGGGCTGACCTTGGCCGGGGTGGCGTTAACCGCTGGCGCGGCAATTCTGGAAAAATTGGTGCGCGGCTTGCGCCAGCGGAAAGATGCGGGGCTGGCAGTGGGCATGTATTGCATCAGTGCCTTAGGCGTTGTGCAGGTGGCGATAACGCTGTGGGTGCTGCTGAGTGCAAATCTCGCCGTTACCGAGACCTCCCATGATGCGATCATTCTGGTGGGGCTTATGTATGCGCTGCTACATGGCGGCTTAGGTGCAGTGCTTGCTCTTCTTCAGGGGCTGCGGGTGGGGTATGGCTATGTGGGTGCCCATGCGCCTTTCGAGCCCGCGGTGGTTGCCCAGTGGTGGCGCTATAACGTGGTGACGTTCTGGATACTGGTGGGTGCGCTTGCCGTGTTGCCCCGCGTAATAGGGAGCTAATCCGATGGCGACCACGATGCAGCGCTTACAGCTTACCCACCCCTTGCATTTCGTCATTGGCTTAACGCTGTGGTGTATCTGGTTTGTGACGGTTTATGGCGGCCATGCGGTGGCCTGTGCCGTGGTGCCACCGGCTCCTGAACAGGGCGTTTTTACGCTGGTGAACGCGCTGCTGCTGGTGGTAAGCCTAGTGGCTATTGCGATACTGGCGGCGTTAACGCTGGGCTGCTATCGAATGGCTAAGCACCATCAAGGGCGGCGGCGCTTCAATGCGAGGGTTTCTGCCGGTCTCTATCTGTTCTCGACCTTAGGCGTTGTGTTTGCTGCAATGCCGATTCTCGGCATCCCGCCTTGCCTGTAAGCGATGCGCTTAGCAGCGAGGACGAGCAGCTTTATACCCTCCACGGTATGTGGTGCACCAGCTGCGCGCTAGCCGTGGAAGGTTCCCTCAAGCGGCTTGAAGGCGTGCGTGAAGTTAGCGTTCACTACCCCAGCGCGGCGCTCTGCATTAGTGGTATGCCTGCTGCTATCCAGCTTTCAACGCTCGCTCCAAAGGTTAAGCGGCTGGGCTATCGGCTTACGGAACTTGAGCCGGTGGCGGACGCCCATGCGCGTTTAGAAGCGGAGAGCCGCTACCTGATGCTGAGGCTGATGGTCGGTTCGCTGTTCGGCATGTGGACGATGCTGGCCTCGATTCTGATTTACGCCGGCGCACTGCCTAGCGAGCAGGTTGAGCGAGTGGTAGCTTGGGTATCAGGAGCGTTTTCACTTCCCGTGGTGCTGTTCGCAGGCCTGCCGTTTTATCAGGCAGGTTGGCGCACGCTGCTCGCCAAGCGCCCCGGTATGGATGTGCTGGTGAGCCTTGGTGTTATCGGCGCGGTGATGGTGTCGGTATGGCTGCTATGGCGCGGCTCTGCCGAGGTTTACTTCGACACCGCGGTGATGCTGATTGTGCTTTTACTGGTTGGGCGGTTGGTGGAGACACTCTGCCGCCACCGCGGGTTAAAAGCGTTGGATGCCCTGGCGCTGCCAGACGTGAACATAAAGGTGTGGCACGCTGAACGCTGGCTATCGATGCCCGTCGCTGACGTGGCTACGGGAATGCGCATTGAGCTAGCGCCCGGTGAGTTGGTGGCGCTAGATGGCACTCTCGAAGAACCCGGTTGGATCGATACTGCCTCGCTGACGGGGGAAAGCCTGCCGCGACACTTTCAAGCAGGGCAAAAGGTTTACGCTGGCTGCCGCTACCTTGGCGCAGCGCCGCTGGTCATGCAGGTGAGCGCCGGGGTAGGTAAGCGGCGGTTAGATCGATTGCGCGATGAAATGCGCCGCTATCAGGCCAAAAAAGGCGAATTGCAGAAGCTCGCTGACCGTTTTGCCGCCTGGCTAAGCCCGCTGGCGCTGGTACTCGCATTACTCACACTGCCCGTTGCGCTGTTATTTGGCCTGGGCTGGGAAGATGCCTTTGTGCGCGCGCTTTCGGTGTTAGTGGTCGCTTGCCCCTGTGCCGTCGGGCTTGCGGTGCCGCTGGCAAGCCTAGCGGGTAGCGGCCTGGCCATGCAGCAAGGGATTGCGCTGCGCGACCCGGCAGCGCTCGAAACCTTGGCGCGCATTCGCTCAGTCGCGCTGGATAAAACCGGCACCTTAACCACTGGCAGCCATACGGTGCTGCACTGGCAGGCCAGGGAGGGCGTTGATGAGCTCACCTTGCAGCGCAAGCTCAGCGCTGCCGTTGTGGGAAGCGAACACCCCTTGGCACAAGCGCTAGCGCGCTGGGCGGGCAGCCAGTATGACCAGCGCACTGAACAATGCTTGGAGGTCATCGACACCCCAGGGGAAGGACGCCGCGTTCAGTTCAGCAGCGGTGAGTGGCTCATGGTGGGCAGCGCTAGTTGGCTCGCTCGCCAGCAGATAGCGCTTCCTTCTCAGGCGGAGGACGCGACGCTGGCCTTTGCTTCTCAAGTGATGGTGGCCGATGAGGCGGGTTGGCTCGCCACGCTCTATCTCACTGATCAACCGGTAGACGACGCCGAACCGAGCGTAAAGCGCCTGCTGGCTTCAGGGTATGTGGTAGCGATGATCAGCGGCGACCGGCAGGGCGCGGTGAGCTGGCTAGGTGAGCGGGTAGGGCTTGCCCGTGAAGCTTGCTATGCCCAGCGTTCGCCGGAAGCCAAAGCGCGGCTGTTGCAGGGGCTGCCATCGCCAACGCTCTACGTGGGGGATGGCTTAAACGACACCTTGAGTTTGGCCGCGGCCGATGTGGGAATTGCACCGCTGAGTGCCAGCGAAGCCGCCCGGGAAGGAGCCGCCGCGCAGCTAATGACGCCAGGGATCGGTGGTGTAGTGAAACTACTCAGCATTGCTAAACGCACCCGGCGCATCATGGTGCAAAATCTATTCTTTTCGGCGCTCTACAACACCTTGGCGCTCGGGTTGGTGGTACTGATGGCAATACCCCCGCTGGTGGCGGTACTCGCCATGGCGGCAAGCTCGCTGACGGTTACCCTTAACGCGGCGCGGCTGGCGTGGGCAGAACCAGAATCATAGCCGGATGAATAGCGCTAAATAGCATAGCCGAGCGCCTGCTTTAGCCGTTCGGCATTGGTTGCCACCCAGCGTGGATCAATCGCCCCCCAATTGCGTATTTGGTAGCGACCAATGTTGTGCCGCTCGCCGTCATCTTTTGTAAAGACACACTCGATATCCAACTCGGCTAAGGAAGCAATCGTATCCTGAGCGGTGCGCCGTGGCATCCCGGTGGCCTCGATTAGCGCAGGCACGCTGGCGAAACCTTGTTCTATTAAGTGGGCGACGTATAAGCGGCGGTAAAAACTCGATTTGGTTTTGCTAAGCACGGGCATTTGGCTTCCTTTATTGCTATTCGTTTTCCGATCTGACGTTAATCAGAGGCTCTCTAGTTCTTATACTGCTTTTTTTCAGGTAGCTTTAGGTTATCTAACGACATGGTGGCGTTTAGCGATCAATAAAGACGACCACTATAAACATTAAAAATAGGATCAGCGATGAGCCAGCCCAATGCTTTGCAAGCTAGTCCACTGGGTGACCCTAAGCACGCTATTGATCTGGCGTTGTTTGGGGCGCTGGGTGATCTTGCCACGCGCAAACTGTTTCCTGCGCTTTATCATCTCGACCGCGAAGGCTTGATGCCTGAAAGCACGCGCATTCTGGGGCTGGCTCGGCAAGAGCACGACGTGGGTGCGTTTCGCCAGTTGGTTAACGCCGCGCTGCAAAAGCGCCTGAAAAACGATGAGCAGGATGAAGTGAGCCTTGAGCGCTTTCTTAATCGCCTGGAGTATCGGCAGCTCGACTTCTCAACGGAGGAGGGTTTTGACGCTATTCGCCAGTGGCGCGAAGGTTCATCGCAGCCAATGGTGGTTTATCTGTCCGTTGCCGCGCGGATCTACGGGGATATCTGCCGCTATCTTAAGGCCAGCGGCAGTGTTGATGATAGCTCTCGCGTGGTGGTCGAAAAGCCCATTGGCTATAACTTAGCGTCTTCCCAGGCGATAAACGATGCGATTGCTGACGTTTTTCCTGAATCGCGGGTTTACCGTATCGACCACTATTTGGGCAAAGAAACGGTGCAGAACTTAATTGCACTGCGCTTTGCTAACCCGTTATTTGGCACCCAGTGGAATCAGAACCATATTTCCCATGTGGAAATTACCGTGGCCGAAAAGGTCGGTATCGAAGGGCGCTGGGGCTATTTCGATGAGGCAGGCCAACTGCGCGATATGGTGCAAAACCACTTGCTTCAGCTGCTGTGCTTAATCGCTATGGACCCGCCTTCTAACCTGGATGCCGATGCCATTCGCGATGAAAAGGTTAAGGTGCTCAAAGCGCTCAAACCGTTTGTCGGCGAAGCGCTTGGGCGCGATGTGGTGCGTGGCCAATATATTGCCGGCACTAGCGACGGCCAGCCAGTGCCGGGCTATTTGGAAGAAGACGATGCCAATACCCAAAGCCAGACCGAAACCTTTGTGGCCATGAAAACCGAAGTGGCTAACTGGCGTTGGGCAGGCGTGCCGTTTTACCTGCGTACCGGTAAGCGGATGCCGGAAAAACTCTCGCAGATTGTGATTCACTTTCGCCAGCAGCCCCATTACATTTTCGACCCGGATCAGCGCGATATTGCCTCGAATAAACTGATTATTCGGCTACAGCCAGAAGAGGGTATCGCCCTGCAGGTATTGACCAAGGATAGCGGCCTGGATAAAGGCATGCGCCTGCGTCCTGGCCCCCTGCATTTAGATTTCAACAGCGCTTTCCCTAAATCGCGGATTCCCGATGCCTACGAGCGTTTGCTGCTGGAAGTGATGAAAGGGCAGCAGTACCTGTTTGTTCGCCGCGATGAAGTGGAGCACGCGTGGCGCTGGTGCGATCAACTCATTGAGGGTTGGAAACAGCGCGACACCCCGCCGCGCCGTTATCCGGCTGGTTCCTGGGGGCCGGTCGCCTCTATCGCCATGATTACCCAAGATGGCCGCAGCTGGTACGAGGATTATTAACATGAGCCAAGCACGCCAACAGCTGGCCGAGCAGCTTGCCGAAGCCGTTTTTCAGGCACTGCACGACGATCTATATCATCAAGAGCGCGCTCTGTTAGTAGTTTCGGGTGGCGCAACGCCGGTGCCGTTTTTCAAGGCGCTGGCGCAAAAGCCCCTGGAATGGACGCGGGTGGATATCACCCTAGCCGATGAGCGCTGGGTAGATGAGCAGAGCAGCGATAGCAACGCTAAATTAGTGCGTGAGCATCTGCTACAAGGCGAAGCGGCGGCGGCTAATTTTATACCGTTAACGTGTAGTGCAAAGACGCCGGAAGAGGGCGTGGAAGAAGTGACCAAGCAGATGGCTTCACTGGCGTGGCCCGCCAGCGTGGTAATTCTGGGCATGGGCGGCGATGGCCACACGGCGTCGCTGTTTCCCGATAGCCCGGAGCTAACGCTGGCGCTAGCGACTGATGAGCTGTTAGTGGCGGTCAGGACGCCAAGCCAGCCGCAGCCGCGAATTACTTTTTCAGCAGATCGCTTACACCAAGCACGCCGCCATTTTCTGCATATTACCGGCGATGAGAAACGCGCCGTATTGGCCAAAGCACTAAACGGCGACGATGTACGTCAGCTGCCGATTCGTGCTTTTTTGTCCTGCCCATTGGCGATTTATTGGGCACCCTAAGTCCTTATTATTCATTATCTGGAAACGGATTTGGATAAGTTTCAAATCACAGACATGGTGTCGAGCTTAATTATACGGTTGACCAGTATCGGTTAATTTTCACGCCATCACATTACAAGGTCGTTGATGTACATCATAGAGCGCCAGGGTGAAGCACGTTAATGTTTCGCCCTGATTGTGCCCCTGTCTTAAAATTAAAAAAGAGTTCACTCCATGCCCGACCTCGAAGAACGTCGTAAAGCCCTGAGTACGGGAAAGCTGGCAGAGACATCCTGGGTGAGAAATACCTTGAGCGCCTTTAATGATACGCTAACAGCCCGTGACCATAGCCGCGATTTTGTTTACGCCCACGGCCATTACCTGCGAAGCCGTGTAATGGCCGTGGCGCTTATCTTCTTAATATTGTCTCCCCTCTGGTTGATGATCGACATTATAATGTTGCCCCAGAGCGTGCAGCGTTACACCTTGGCTGGGCGCTTTGTAATGATGTTCGGCTTTGCGGCTGTCTACTGGTGGGCGCGTCGCAGTGAAGAGAATATTAACCGTATCCGCTTTAGTGCGGGTGCCTTGTTTTCTTTGCCAGCGCTATTTTATGCGCTGGTGTTGTACGTGCTTCCGAGCGAGGCAAATCATGCGCTGGTGGGATATGGGTTTATCCCGTTTCTGCTTGCGGCTGTCCTGAGTGTCTTCCCCTTTACCTTGTTAGAGTCATTCATGGCAGGGCTGCTGCTGCTGGCCTTACTGGCCTTTGCTCAGCTTGTTAACGGTAGTTGGCTGTCTCCGGCAGGGCTTGAAGCGCAGTGGCTATTGGCAACATTGCTCGTTGTGTCATTAACCGCTAATCACTTTCAGCTCAGTTTGCTGTTGCGGCTTTACCGGCAGGCTACCCATGATGCCTTGACGGGGCTTCTGAACCGTGGCGCATTGGAGCGGCGTCTGGCGGAGATTGAGCGCGAGGAATCCCGTACCGGTAAGTCAGCACCCTATGCGTTGTTGATGTTGGATATTGATCACTTTAAGCGCGTTAATGATACGCACGGTCACTCGGTAGGGGATAAAGTGCTGCGTGAGTTTGCTCGCTTAATTGCCCAGCAAGTGCGTACTGGTGATTTTGTTGCCCGCTTCGGAGGAGAGGAGTTTGTCGTCGTCTTGCAAGGCGCAAGCGAAGAAGATGCAACGTGTGTCGCTGAGCGGATACGCCTAGCAGTAGAGAATGCTGCGCTGCTTAATCATGATGGCAAACCTGTCCCAGTGACCACCAGTATTGGCGTAGCCTGCAGTACCGGTATTAGCGTGGAAGAATCCCTGGGTAGTGAGGACGCCTTAAAGATTGCCGATGAACGTCTTTATCATGCCAAAGAAGGTGGCCGTAATCGTGTGTGCTATGCCTAGAGCAGAAACAGTGGGATGACTGCTCTTGATACTCGTATTGCCAGTGTCGCGAACAAGGTTAATCTGAAGTTCGAGGAAGCGTTGCCCGAGTCAACAGGCCAATAATAAATTTCCTGGAGATTTACCATGACTATTGATAAACAGCTCCCCTCTACGCGCACCGCAGAGCTGGATAGCATCTGCTTGAAAGCCGAAGTTATCCCGGTCATCACGATTGAGCGTTTGGAAGATGCGGTGCCGCTAGGGCGCGCCCTGGTGGAAGGCGGCTTAACCGTGTTGGAAATTACCCTACGAACCGACTGCGCGCTGGAAGCCGTGAAGCGCCTGCGCGAGGCGTTGCCCGGCGCGAGTATTGGTGTGGGTACGGTGCTAACGCCGGCGCAGTATCGCCAGGCCGAACAGGTGGGTGCAGATTTCGTCGTCACGCCAGGGGCAACGGAGGCGCTTTATCGCTATGGGGTTGAAAGCCCGGTGCCTATGCTGCCGGGTGTTTCGACCATTTCCGAGCTGATGACCGGCTGGCAGTATGGCTACCGCCGCTTTAAATTCTTCCCAGCGGAATCCAGCGGCGGCGCGAAAGCAATTAAAGCCTTCGGTGCGCCGATTCCAGAAGCACGCTTTTGCCCCACGGGCGGCATCACGGTAGAAAACGCCGAGGACTATCTATCGCTGCCTAACGTGATGTGTGTGGGCGGTTCGTGGCTAACGCCCAAAGCGATGATAGACGCAGAAGACTGGAATGGCATTCGTGAGCTGGCACGCCAAGCGTCGGAGCGTTTTCATCACTAAATAAGTCTCAGTGCTGAATTAAAAAAGTAGCCTCAGTGTATTGTTCTAGGAAAACACGACTGGGGTTTTCACCTTTCCACGGCTTTGAAGCGCTTTAAAGCTCAATCTAAGCGCAAAAGGCACCCACTACTTTTAAGCCTGTCATGATGCCGTCATTTCTCCTCGCTAGCGTAGCTGGAAAACCAAAGGAGAGCATCATGCGTAAAAAACTACTACTTACCTCTGTCGCGTGCATGGCGGCATTAGCATCCACGGCGCAAGCAGAGTCTCTAGGCGGGTTGGCGTTTTCTGACACCACCCCCATTGCCCAAAACATGAACGCAACGGATGAGTTCACTATTGTTGGCGATGATGACTTGATGTCTATGGAAGCAATAAAGCCAGATGGATCGGTAAGGGCCATTATTGAAATACCAACGGGCACATCGGCTAAATGGGAAGTCAGTAAGGATGACCCTAAAGCGGTTTATTGGGAGTATAAAAACGGTGAACCACGCGTCGTGAATTACCTGGGTTATCCCGGCAATTATGGTGCTATTCCGGGGACTGCACTGCCAAAAGAGTTCGGCGGTGATGGCGATCCACTGGATGTGATTGTGTTGGGCCAAGCTGTTCCTCGCGGTGAAGTTGTCGACGTAAATGTTATCGGTGTGCTGAAAATGTTGGATGGCGGCGAGCAAGATGACAAGCTAATTGCCGTTCTCACCCAGGATTCCCCTTTTGCTCATATCGAAAGCATGGCACAGCTGGATAGCGAGTATCCCGGTGTAAGTCAGATCATTGACCTGTGGTTTGCCAATTACAAAGGGCCTGATGGCGGTATGGAAGGTCTTGGATTTGAGGACGCGGCATCGGCTAGAGCAGTGCTAGAAGCCGCCGCAGAAAATTTCTAACGATGGAGTGATATTCAAACCGCGGTAATTGAAAGTGGCGCTTTTCAACATATCGTTGCCGCTGCCCAACTAGCCTCGGTGGCCGCTTAGTCGGTCACCGAGCTAGATGGTCAAACAGGCCCATACTCCTGAGATCACGCGTGTTCAGTGTTCCGTATCGCCTCGATCACGCGAGATCGCTGATTAAAGCCGCTCGTCTCAAGCATCCTCTTGTAATATCTGACCCTCTTGGCGGGCAAGGTCGTCGGCTTCAAACCCGCCAAACCCGCCCGCGCCTTCTTCGCCACGCATGGCCAAATGGCGGAAGCCGCCAAATAGCTCGCGACCCATGCCGATGTGATAGTGGGCAAGGTTGCCGGTGGCCAGTTCCCGCTTAGCCCAGCTAGCGGGGTCGATGTTGGCTTCTAAGGTGCCGGTGTTGGCATCCAAACGTACAATATCGCCATCGCGCAGCTTGGCAAGCCCGCCGCCGTCCAGGGCTTCGGGGCTGATGTGAATGGCCGCTGGTACTTTGCCGGAAGCGCCAGACATGCGCCCATCGGTGACCAGCGCTACTTTAAAGCCACGGTCTTGCAGCACACCTAAGAACGGCGTTAGTTTGTGTAATTCGGGCATGCCGTTGGCTTTGGGGCCTTGAAAGCGCACCACCACAATGACATCGCGATCCAGCTCGCCGGATTCAAACGCGGCTTTCATCTCGTTTTGGTCTTCAAATATTTTCACCGCTGCTTCTACCACGCGATGTGCTTCGGCCACTGCAGATACTTTGATCACGCCACGGCCGAGGTTGCCCTGTATGACGGTCAGGCCGCCGGTAGCGGCGAAGGGGTTCGCCACTGGGCGCAGCACCTCTTCATCCAGGCTGTTTTCGGGGCCTTCGCGCCAAACGATTTTGCCGTCTTCCAGGAAGGGCTCTTGGGTGTAGGCGGTGAGCTCGGTGCCCAATACGGTGGAGATATCGCTGTGAATCAAGCCTGCGCCTAACAGCTCGCGGAACAAATAGCTCATGCCGCCCGCCGCCTGGAAGTGGTTGATATCCGCCTGGCCGTTGGGGTAAACCTGCATCAGGCTGGGGGTGACCGCAGAAAGCGCCGTGAAGTCGTCCCAGTTCAGGGTAATGCCCGCGGCGGCGGCCATGGCGGTCAAATGCAGCGTGTGGTTGGTGGAGCCGCCCGAGGCCAGCAGCCCCACCACGGCGTTGACAATGGCGCGCTCATCAATCTGCTTATAAAACGGGCGATAGCTGCCGCCGGGTTCGGTGTTGCGAATGGCCTGCTCGGTGGCGTAGCGGGTTAGCGCTTCGCGCATCTCGGTGCCTGGGTTCACAAAAGAAGTGCCTGGCAGGTGTAAGCCCATCATCTCCATCATGAGCTGGTTCGAGTTAGCGGTGCCGTAAAAGGTGCAGGTGCCGGGGCTGTGGTAAGACGCAGACTCCGCCTCTAGCAGCTCAGCACGGCCGACTTTGCCTTCGGCATAAAGCTGGCGAATACGCGCCTTTTCTTTATTGGGCAGGCCGCTGGGCATGGGGCCGGCGGGTATAAACATGGCGGGTAGGTGGCCAAAACGCGCTGCACCAATAAACAGCCCTGGAACGATCTTGTCGCACACGCCCAGGTAAAGCGCGGCATCAAACATGTTGTGCGAAAGACCGATAGCCGTGGCCATGGCTATTACATCACGGGAAAACAGCGAGAGTTCCATGCCCGGCTGGCCTTGGGTCACGCCGTCACACATGGCGGGCACGCCACCGGCGAACTGGGCGGTGGAACCCATCTGCCGAGCAGCATCTTTAATTATCTCGGGGAATGTTGCCAGCGGTTGGTGTGCCGAGAGCATATCGTTGTAGGCGGAAATAATGCCGAGGTTGGCGCTGTTCATCAGCTTAAGTTCGTTCTTATCGTGCGGGTTGCAGGCAGCGAAACCGTGGGCCAAGTTGCCGCAGCTTAGCTCACCACGATGCACGCCCCGCGTGTGCTGGTCGGCCATGCGGCGCTCATAGAGCGCGCGCCGCTCAGCAGAACGCTCACGAATGCGCTGGGTAACCTCAGCAACGGTGGGGTTTAAAGTGGCAGGTGTTGGGCTCGGCATAGGGACCTCTGCGTGATAGAGACGGCGAATGAATATTGTAGTTATTTTACTTTTTTTCGGCTATATAAGAGAATTTACGGCAATAAAAACCTGATTTGTGGTTTTATTACCTTTTTTCGTTGTGTTAATTGCAGCACGCCAAGATGTGTAGGTATAGCTAAAAAGACCGCACAGATTGGAAGATCCGCTAGTGAAATAGCCAGTATAGCATCCAGGATTTTGCTACTATTTTGCGCTTTGACGTTGAAGGTATTGAACCGGAGCCTGTATGCACGCCATTGTTGACCACATTCAGTCAGTTGATTTTAATGCCGGTGAAGAAACGCGCGCCTACCTGGATACGCTGACCAAGCCCCCCGGCAGCTTGGGCGAGCTAGAAGCCTTGGCAATTCAGCTTGGCGCCATCACCGGTAAGGCTAAGCCTAGCGTCTCACCGCCACATATTGTGGTGTTTGCCGCTGACCATGGGGTCGCCAGCGAGGGTGTTTCCGCGTTTCCCCAGGAAGTCACCGAGCAAATGGTGGTCAACTTTACCCAGGGTGGCGCTGCCATTAATGTATTTGCCCGGCAAATTGGTGCTGAAGTAGAAATCGTCGATGTGGGCGTTGCCTCTACGTTAACGCTGCCTGGCGTTACCCTGGCTAAAGTGCGGGCGAGTACGGCCAACATGGTAGTCGAAGATGCCATGCACGCCGATGAGGCCTTAGCGGCGATTGAGCAAGGGGTGGCGGCGGTTGAGCGCGCAAAAAAGGCAGGGGCCAACTGCATAATCGTGGGCGAAATGGGGATTGCCAATACCACTGCCAGCAGTGCCATGCTGGCGGCTTTTACAGGTGTGTCGGTGGCCCAGGTAGTGGGTGCCGGTACCGGCATTAATAGCACACAGCTAACGCATAAAGTCGCGGTGATTGAGCGTGCGCTAGGTGCCCGCCAAGCCAACGCAGACGACCCCTTAGACGTACTCACCAAGCTGGGCGGCCTTGAAATTGCCGCGATGACCGGGGCTTATTTAGCCTCGGCGGCGCATCGCACGCCCGCTATTGTGGATGGTTTTATCGCCACAGTGGCAGCACTTACGGCCTGCCGCCTTTGCCCATTAGTGCGTGATTACCTGATATTTGGCCACCGTTCACATGAGCCGGGCCACGCCACGGCGCTAGAAGCGCTTGACGCTAAGCCGCTGCTCTCACTGGGTATGCGCCTTGGCGAAGGGAGCGGCGCAGCGCTGGCGTTTCCGCTACTGCAGGCGGCGGCCGCCATGCTCAACGAAATGGCCTCTTTTGCCGATGCAGGCATTAGCCCTAAAGCCGCACAGTGAGCGCGGTGGAAACGCTGCCGTTTAGCCAGCCTTTATCGCTTGCCCGCAGCGAGCACTGCCTAGCGATCACCTCTGCTATGCCGCTGCGTGTCCTTAGCAGTGCGCTTGTGGGTGAGGGCTTTGGCCGGGTGCGTCATTTCGCGAATTTCCACGTTGGTAAGCACTACGATGGCCACACTCCAAACGAAGATTTAGCGCAGTGGTTATTGGCCCAAGGCTTGCCGCTGACATCGGTAGCCATGATGACTGCCGTGCATTTAACCAATGCTTGCGTGGTTAGCAGGCCGCTGGGCAATCTACCCAATGGCGTGATGGCGCTGGTTACCGCCGGGGTGGGAAATGCGGTTGATATTAGCGTTTCAAACCAAGACGACCCTCGCTTGGTGCTGCGCGCCACGCCTAAGGTTGGCACCATTAATACGTTTGTCTTTTTAGATGCCCAGCTAACGGATGGCGCGTTAGTCAACGCTTGTTTGTCGGCAACGGAAGCCAAAGTGCAGGCGCTTAGGCAAGTAGGCGTCAAAGATCCGTATAGCGGAACGCCTGCCACGGGTACTTCTACCGACAGTGTCTCTATTGCGGCAACGCAGCGTGGCGACGCCACGCCCTATGCCGGTTCTGGCACCCTTCTTGGGCGCGCACTGGGTGAGGCGGTTTACCAAGCAACGTTGGGCTCGCTGTCGCTTTCACTACAGAGGGCGTCAGCGTGTTAACGTCGGTATTACTCTCAACCGTCGGGCTGGTGGCCATTGCGATTGTCATCGACTTGATCGTTGGCGACCCGCGCTCGTTGCCGCACCCGGTGGTACTGATGGGGCGGGCGATCAGCCATTATGAGCGGCTTTGGAATCGCGGCACGGCGCAGCAGCGCAGGGTAAGCGGCGCTTTCCTAACCGTTTCGATGGTCGGCGGTGTATGGTTTTCTAGCTGGTTACTTCTCGTATGGTTAGCCAGGCTGCACCCAGGTTTGGCGTTGGTTGCCGAGCTTTGGCTGCTTTCCACGACGCTGGCGATTAAAGGCTTGGGCGATGCGGCCTGCGCAGTGGTAGAGCCGCTTAGCCAAGGCGATTTGCCCGCCGCACGCCAAGCATTGGGAATGATTGTCGGGCGTGATACCCAAGCCTTAGATGAGGCAGAAATTACCCGGGGAACAGTGGAAACCGTGGCGGAAAATACCGTGGATGGCATTACCGCGCCGCTGTTTTTTGCGCTTATCGGCGGGGCACCGCTGGCGCTGGCGTACAAGGCGGTGAATACCCTAGATTCGATGGTAGGCTACAAAAACCAGCGCTATGCCGATTTTGGTTTTGCCTCTGCCAAGCTGGATGATGTGGCCAACTGGATTCCCGCGCGGTTAACCGCGCTTTGCCTATGGGTCGCTGGCCTGCTATTGAGTATTTCGGGTGTTTTATCCCTGCGCTGGAAGGGTGCGCTGCAGGGCACCCGCCGCGATGCGCCGGGCCACCCAAGCCCCAATGCCGGTTGGCCGGAGGCCATGGTGGCCCGTTTGCTCGGCGTGCGGTTAGGTGGCACCAATTTCTATCAGGGCGTGGCTTCCCATCGCGCTACGCTAGGTGAACCCCTTGAGCCGCTGCGCTTAGTCCATATCACGGCCACCGTGCGTTTAATGCACGGCGCTTGGCTGCTGTTTTTTCTGTTGATGAGCGTGTTGATGAGTGTGCTGATGAGCGTGCTGATGGCGGTATGGATATGGAGATGAGCGGGATGTCCAATAGGGATAACGCTGTTAGCTGGCCAGCCCATGGTGGTCAAGCCACAGCGCTACTTCAACGCTTTGGGCTGCCCGCCAACCATGCCTTTGAAGATGTTAGCGCTAACCTCAATCCGTTGGGGCCGCCCAAGTGGGTGGCCGCGTGGCTTGCTCAGCGGTTTGATGGCCTAAGCCGCTATCCCGCACCCGATTATCGCGCCGCAAGGCAAGCTATCGCTGCCGATAACGGCGTTCAACCGGCGCAGGTGCTACTCACCAATGGTGGGGCGGAAGCCATTTTTATGGCCGCTGCGTTGCATGCCGGTGGGCGGGCCTTATTATTAGCTCCCAGTTTTGGGGAATACGCCAGAGCGTGTTCTGCTCATCGCTTGAACATGACCGAGCATGTGTTGCACGCGCCGCATTTTGTCTGCGAGGTTGACGATCTGCTGGAGAAAGCCACAAACGCCGACGTGGTGTTTCTCTGCCGCCCCAACAATCCAACCGGCACGCTGATGTCGTTAGATACGATTAAGGCCCTGCTGGCGCATACGCAAACAACCGCTACCCAGGTGGTGGTGGATGAAGCCTTTATCGATTTAGCGCTGGGAGTGGATGCATTAACACCGCTGATGGAGCGCTACCCTCAGCTTATTCTGCTGCGTTCCATGACCAAGTTTTACAC
Organism: Halomonas sp. 54_146; assembly: GCF_001507855.1. Lineage (GTDB taxonomy): Bacteria > Pseudomonadota > Gammaproteobacteria > Pseudomonadales > Halomonadaceae > Vreelandella. The sequence continues at coordinate 10,040 of NZ_LGEN01000015.1, read as the reverse complement.
CTTGCCGGGGCTACGCTTAGGCTATGTGTTGGCCAGTGAGTCGTTAATCACAACGATGGCTGCCCATCAGCCGCCCTGGAGTGTTAATCACCTTGCTGCTGAGCTAGTCGCTCCGCTGCTGGCGGATAGAGCGTTTGCCCGCCAAACCCAGCAGTGGTTGGCTAGCGAGCAGCCACGCATGACCAAAGCACTGAAAGCGCAAGGGCTTGACGTGGTGCCCAGTCACAGCTGCTTTTTTCTGGTGCGGCCTGAGGCTGCAAAGCGCATTCAGGGAATGACCAGCGCGCGACTGTTTGAACGTTTGCTGCGTCACGGAGTGCTGGCGCGTCACACCTATAGTTTTCCAGGCCTGGACGGTGACTGGCTGCGCTTAGCGCTGCGCGATGGGCCTGCTAATAATCGATTGCTAAAGGTGCTGCATGATTGTCTTTGTTAGCGGGGGCGCCCGTTCCGGTAAAAGTGACGTTGCCGAACGGCGTGTGCTCAGCGCGGCGGGCAGCGCCAGCGGCTACTACATTGCGACCGCCCAGGTGTATGACACCGAAATGGCGGACCGCGTCGCCCGGCATCAAATAAGCCGTAACGCTAAATGGGTAACCATTGAAGCACCGCTGGCCATTGATCAAGCGATGGCCAACGTGCCAAGCGGAGGCGCCGTACTGTTGGATTGCCTAACGCTATGGGCCAGCCAGGTCTTGTATGCCAGCGACTTGAGCGAAGAGCAGGGCTTAGCGCTGCTGGCTAATGCACTCAAGGATGCCCAAACACGGAGCATACAGCTGGTCATTGTCTCTAATGATATCAATGAAGCGCTGCCGCCCAGCGGTGCTGAAACCTGGCGCTATCTGGCCTTTCTCCAGCGGACTCACCGTTGGCTGGCAGCGGAAGCCGATTCGGTAGTCGAGGTGACCGCAGGCTGTGCACTGGAGTGGAAAGATCAGACGTCTGAGCATGCGAAGGAGGGGAGAATTTGAAAAACGCCCTGTTTGGTACCTTGCTGGCGCTGCAATTTCTCACCCGTATTCCGATACCCATAGCCGTTCCCTGGACACCTGACACCCGGCGCTGGGCAGTGCGCGCCTATCCGCTAGTGGGGTTAATGATAGGCAGCGTATTAGCGCTGATAGCGTTCATGATGCACAACGTACCCGCGCCCATTACCGCATTAGCTGTGTTAAGCGTGTGGGTGGCGCTTTCCGGCGGGCTGCATTTAGACGGCGTCATGGACATTGCCGATGCGCTAGGCAGCAACCAGCCGTTAGCGCGTCGCTGGGAGATCATGAAAGACCCGCAAGTCGGCAGCTTTGGGATGCTGGCGCTGGTGTTTCTGCTCGCTTGGAAGGCGGTGCTGCTGTGGGCGTTGGTGGCTTATCAGGCGCCTTTGTGGTGGCTGTTGATAGTGCCCGCGCTGGGGCGTTGGGCAGGCGTTGCGTTACTGGTGTTAACGCCCTGTGCACAGCAAAAAGGCTTGGCGTGGAGCTGGCAGCAGTCGCTTAGCGGCCAAGACGTCGCGTTGGCCCTATTGCCCCTGGCGTTCATCGCGTTATTAGCGCCTGCCGCACTATTCATGTGGCTAACGGTCATCGTGTTTGTGGTGCTGGTGCGCGGGCTCATGATGCGACTGTTTAACGGTATTAACGGCGATATGGTTGGCGCCACCATTGAAGGAGGAGAGCTTTGGTTACTGATCTTAGTGTGGAGCTGGTGGCAGTTCGCCACGGTATCACCGCCTGGAATTTAGAGCGCCGCTATCAAGGCCAGCAAGATATTCCGCTGCTGTTTCCTGATGCTGAAGCCGGGCTGTTAGCACTGCGCGAGTCGCTGGCCGCAGAGCGCTTTGATGCCATCTACTCAAGCGATTTACAGCGTTGCCAACAAACTCTTGCGTGGTCCCAGGCGGCAACTCAGGGCGCGGCAGTAAGCTTGGAGCCGCGCCTGCGCGAGCTGGATTTTGGCGACTACGAAGGTAAAGTGTACGACGAATTAAAAGCGCTTCCGCACTACCGCGCCTGGATTGATAGCGTAGGCGAGCTGCAAATCCCCGGTGGTGAGTCCTCTGGCCAGCTACGCGCGCGCCTGGATGCCTGGCTCGACGATCTTGCCGCCAATGCCCACGCGGGTAATCACCAAAAAATTCTCGCTGTTACCCACGGCGGGGTGATTCGTGAGCTGCGCCGGCGTTTTGAAACCATTGGTTTTTGGGATGGCATTGTCCATCAAGCTCAAGGTCGGCGCTGGCAGCTTATTTATCAGCACAACGCACAGGGAAAAGGGGAATGGCAATGCAGCTCTTCATCGGCGGTGCCTGTGCAGGAAAGCGAGACACTGTAACCGCTCGCTTTCCCTCAGCACGCTGGTGGCGGCTTAATGATGTTCACCCCTTGAGCGATTGCCATCAAGCGCTGGAGGCTGAACGGCCACTGGTTATCATCGGCGTGCTTGAGTGGCTAGCCTCTGCTCTCGATGCCACTGAACACGATGTCTTACGTTCGCAGTGGCAGCGCGAGTTAGCCACGCTAGGCCAGCGTGCCGAGGAGTTAAACGCACCGCTGATTATCATTACCACGGAAGTAGGGCGAGGTATTGTGCCTATGCAACCCGAACAGCGCCGCCTGCGCGATGCAAATGGTTGGTTTAATCAAGATGCAGCCGCCCAGGCCGAGCAGGTGTGGTATGTGAGGCATGGCCTAGTGCAACTGCTGAAGGGCTAGCGGCAAAATTGACCGCCTCTTTCATTTGACCTCCTTTTGGCAAGTTGCTAGCTTACGCGCACTCTCAGGTGCTGATGGTGGTTGCCGCCATCAGTTAAACGGGAAGTTGGTGATCGTTTTTGTGAATCCAACGCTGCCCCCGCAACGGTGATCGAGATAAGAACGGCTATAAGACGCCACTGTGCTAAGGCATGGGAAGGTGGTCGTTCAGAAAGGGCTTGTGCTTTTAAAAGCGGCCTTTCGCTCGTCAGCCCGGAGACCGGCCTAAGAGTGATGGTTCTAAAGAACCACTCCATACCGAGACGCGGAGGGCGGCTCAGGGTGATGCTGGTGGCCTTCAAGCTGCCGATGTTCCCTTGGTTTTCCTCTGCTCGGTCAAAAAAACACGCTGTGCGGGTGAGCACATTGAGCAAGGGATATCTGATGAAGTACCGTTTCCACACCACTGCCAAGCGGGCGGCGTTTAGTCTGGCTGCCTTACCGCTCGCTGTTCATACCCAGGCCCAGGCGCAATACGCCGAACCGACAACCGACCTAGCCGCCCTCGACCCTGTTGTTGTTACCGCTACCCTGGCACCGCGCACCGCCAATGAGAGTTTGTCGTCGGTGACGGTATTGGATGAAGCCACGCTGCGCCGCCAGGACCCCACTAGCCTCACCGACCTGCTACGCGGCCAACCGGGGGTGGATGTCAGCTCTAGCGGCAGTTTCGGCAAGCAGAGCAGCATCTATATCCGCGGTACGGGTAATGAATCAACAGCGCTATTGATCGACGGTATCCGCCTACGCTCCGCAACTGCTGGTGGGGCAGAATGGTCATACCTCGACCCACGCATGTTCCAGCGGGCCGAAATCGTACGCGGCCCGCGTGGCAGCCTGTATGGTGCCGATGCGGTGGGCGGGGTGGTGCAGCTGTTTACCCACGACGGCGAAGAGGGTGGCCCGCATCCGCGCATCTCGGTGGGTGGCGGCTCCTTCAATACCCAGCGCTACAGCGCCAGCCTTTCCGGCAGCAACGGCGGTACCCGCTACAGTTTCGCCGCTAGCCGCTTCGATACCGACGGCGAGCCAGTACGCCGTGGCGGGGAAGATATGGGCTACGACAACACTACGGCGCTGGCGCGCATGTCGCATACTTTCGATAGCGGCGCAGAAGTCGGGTTTCTGGCACTGCGCGCACGTGGTACCACCGAGTATGACGAAAGTGGCTCGTTGGCCACGACGGACTATGTGCAGCAGGTAGCAGGTATTTATAGTGAGTTGCCGATTGCCGACAATTGGCGTAGCCGTTTGACACTTAGCGAAGCACGCGATGAGAGTGACAACTATGCCTATGACTCTATTCTCGACACGCAGACGCGCACGGCCCGCTGGGAGAATACGTTTAGCGCGGGTGCCCATGAGCTGATCATCGGCGCGGAGTATATGAACGATAGTGTGGCCGGTAGTACCACTGGGAGCACGCCCTGGGGTGGTCCTTATGACATAGAGGATCGCGATAACAAGGCTGTTTTCAGCCAGGCGCTGCTCGATTTCTCTCCTGTTGCTGTCCAGGCCAGCCTGCGCTTCGACGACAATGAGGCTTACGGTGACGAAGTGACCGGCAGCTTGGCGCTGGGTTATGACCTGGATACCCATCACACTCTGCGGGCCAGTTACGGCACCGCCTTCAGAGCGCCAACGTTCAACCAACTCTATTGGCCGGGGTATGGCTATCCCGATCTAGAGGCGGAAACCTCCGAAACACTGGAGTTTGGGGTGCGTGGCCAATATGCGCACTGGTTCTGGGATGCGGCGCTCTATCAGACCGATATCGACAACCTGATCGCATCGGACGCCAACTTCGATCTAGTCAATATCAATGAGGCCAGGATGCGTGGTGTGGAGTTAAGTGCCGGTGTCGAGATTGATGATTGGATCCTGGCAGCGGCACTGACCTATACCGACCCTGAAAATCGCAGTGGTGATAATGCAGGTAAGCGGTTACAGCGGCGTGCCAGCCAGAGCCTACGTTTCGACGTTGATCGCGAACTGGGCGACTGGTCGCTGGGTGGCTCTTGGGTTGCCCAGAACCATCGCTACGACGATGCCGCCAACCAGAATCGCCTGGGTGGCTTTGGCCTGCTTAATCTACGCGCCGGTTGGCAGTTTGCACCGCTATGGTCGGTTCGCCTGAATATTGAGAACGTCCTGGATAAGGAGTACTCGACGGCCAAGTTCTTTGATGGCGACGACTACATTAACGCAGGCCGGGCAGGGTTCTTGAGTGTTCACTTTGGCCAGTAATAGAAACAGCGAGTTAGCATGCGGGGCCTTTGGCCTCGCATTGTTGCTAATGGCGGCTACGCCGCACGCTGATGATCATACACCTTGTGTGGTGGACGACCGTGACCGCGAAGTATGCCTGGGCACTCCGGCGCAGCGTATCGCGGCACTCTCGCCAGGGGCCGCCGAGCTTACCTACGCCGCAGGGGCCGGTGACCACGTGGTTGCCGTGGTGAGCTATAGCGATTACCCCCCAGAAGCCGAGGAAGTCGCTTCGGTGGGTAGCCACACGCGCATCGATTTAGAAGCCCTTGTGGGGCTGGCACCGGATTTAGTCATCGGCTGGGTGACCGGCAACCCCGCTGAGCAGCTTGAAACCCTCGAAGCGTTAGGCATGCCGGTGTTCTATATTGAGCCCCGCGATATCGAAGACGTGACCACGGCCATTGAGCGTTTGGCGAAGCTGGCAGGAACGCAAGCCTACGGGCAGGCAGTGGCCGATAATTTTCGCGCCACGATGGCCGCGCTTGAAACGCGCTACCGCGACCGGCCGCCGGTGCCGATGTTCTATCAAGTGTGGGACGAGCCGTTAATGAGCGTTAATGACCAGCATCTTATTGGTCAAGTGATCGAGATTTGCGGTGGTGACAACATCTTTGGCGAGCAGGCGCGCCTTGTACCGCGTATCACCCAAGAAGCCGTACTGGCGGCAAATCCTGAAGCCATTGTGGCCGGCGGCATGGGTGAAGAAAACCGCCACTGGCTAACCCATTGGCAGCAGTATTCACGCCTGACGGCGGTTGCCAACGATAACCTCTTCTTTGTGCCGCCTTCACTGATTCAACGGCCAACGCCACGGCTGATGGAAGGCACTCAAATTCTCTGCGAGAAACTTGATATTGCCCGCCAAAAACGTGAGCGCAACGACTAATGCTATCGCGTCTGGGTGTTCCGCTTGGCCTGTTGCTATTGGCGTCTCTGAGCGCGCTGCTCATTGCCGTGGGCGTTGGCAGCGCGCAGATTTCCCCCACGCAGATATGGGCAGTGATGCTCAGCCATATAGGGCAGGGCGAAGCCGATGCGCTAGCACACACCATGGTGATGGAGCTGCGCTTGCCGAGAGCGCTCTCGGCTTTTGCCGTGGGCGGTTTGTTGGCGGTAGCGGGGGCATTAATGCAGGTGCTGCTGCGCAACCCGCTTGCAGACCCCTATGTGCTAGGGCTTTCCGGTGGTGCCTCGATTGGCGCACTGGCAGCCATGCTGGGTGGCCTTGGCGGATTAGCCATTTCTGGTTCGGCATTTGGCGGCGCTCTGTTTTCGACCTTTTTAGTCTTTGGCTTGGCGCACGGCAGCGGTAGCTGGACGCCTTCACGGCTGCTGCTAACCGGTGTGGTGGTTGCCGCGGGGTGGGGCGCGGTGATTACCTTGATGCTGGCATTAAGCCCCACCGAACGCCTGCCGGGAATGCTCTACTGGCTGATGGGCGATCTTTCCTACTCGCGTGCGCCTTGGCCGCCGCTAGTGCTGTTATTAGCTACCTGTGTGGTGCTGATTCCGCTTGGGCGTAGCCTAAACGTGCTGGCCCGAGGCCCTCAGCAAGCCGCCGCATTGGGCGTGGCGGTTAGGCCGCTTGAATGGTGTATCTATATTGTTGCCAGCCTGCTGACAGCGGCGGCTGTCACCACCGCTGGCAGCATCGGTTTTGTCGGGTTAGTGGTGCCACACATGCTGCGCTTACTGTTAGGCAACGACCAGCGGCTGATACTGCCCGCCTGCGTATTGGCAGGCGGCACGCTGTTAGTGCTGGCCGACACGCTGGCGCGCACCATTATTGCTCCGGAACAGCTACCGGTAGGTGTGATCACCGCACTTTTGGGCGTACCTACTTTCCTGTTTCTGCTCTACCGGAGCCGCTGATGAGCGTACTTTCGACCCACGATCTCATCATCGACGTGCCCGGCCGCAAAGACGGTACACCGCTTAATTTAACCATTGAGCCTGGGCAAAGTTGGGGGGTTTTAGGCCCTAACGGCGCGGGTAAAACCACACTGCTGCACACGCTGGCAGGGCTGAATGCCCCACGGGCTGGGCAGGTGCTGCTTAATAGCACACCGCTTAGCCAGCTTCGCAGACGGCAGGTGGCGCAAAGCCTAGGGCTGGTGTTTCAAGAGCGCCTGGATGGCTTTCCCGCCACGGTGCTAGAAACCGCGCTGATTGGTCGTCACCCTTACCTTTCTTTATGGCAGATGGAAGGGGCCGACGACTACACCCGTGCTGAAGCGGCACTGGAAAGGCTAGATGTAGCGCACCTCCGCGACCGGCTGGTGAGCACGCTTTCCGGCGGCGAGCGCCAGCGGGTGGCCATGGCCACGGTGCTTACCCAAGCGCCCAACATCTGGCTGGCGGATGAACCCACTAACCATCTCGATTTACACCACCAAAGCGCGGTGATGGCGCTGATGGCCGAGCAGGCCGCCAATGGGCAGGCGGTGATGATGTGCCTGCACGATCTCAATCTTGCTGCCCGCTGGTGCGACCACGTACTGCTGCTTTATCCCAATGGTGATGCCTGCTGGGGCCCCAAGGAAAACATGCTGGTGCCCAGCGCGCTGGAAAGCCTGTATCGCCAGCGGCTAGCGGTCGTTGAGGTTGATGGGGCACCGGTGTTTGTGCCCGTTGGCCTGCCTCAATCGCGCTAACGAATACCATGGAAAATTGTTCCATAAAAATGATGTGCGTTATGCTGTGTACCTTTCACACTCATTAGGAGAACAGCACCATGAGCTTTTACGTCTATCTTTCTGGCGAAATTCACACTGACTGGCGGGAAGAAATTCAGCGCGGCGCTGATGCCGCCGGGCTGGATATTGTGTTCACCGCACCGGTGACCGACCACGCTGCCAGTGACGCCGCAGGCGACCACCTGGGCAAACCGGCTGATAGTTTCTGGCGCGACCACCAGTCGTCTAAAGTCAACGCTATCCGCACGCGTACCATGATTGAGCAAGCGGATTTAGTGGTGGTGCGTTTTGGCGACCAGTACAAACAGTGGAACGCTGCCTTTGATGCGGGCTACTGCGCGGCACTGGCCAAGCCCTACATTACGCTGCACAGCGAAGAGATTGTTCACCCGCTGAAAGAAGTCGACGCTCAAGCGCAAGCCTGGTGCACCACTACCGATCAGGTGGTTGAGACGTTACGCTACGTGCTAAAAGCGTAACTCACCCCAAGGAGATCCCAGCGCGCCCTTGGCCACGGCATGAAAGTCGGCGTGGTGCAGTTCATCAAGGGCGCGTTCAGCACCGGCGGCTTACCCAAGGCGTTACCCCTGCTATCCGCTGTCTTGCAAAAATACGTCAATGACGTATCTTGGTGATTATGTTTACCATCATCGAAACGCCCACATTCGAAGAGGATGCCAGAAAAATATGGACGGCGGAGGAGCGAATTGCCTTCTTCGCTTGGCTGGCGGCCAATCCGGAAGTGGGCGATCCCATTCCTGGCAGCGGCGGATGCAGAAAGGTTCGGTGGTCTGTAGCGGGTTCAGGGAAGCGTGGTGGAGTGCGTGTCATCTACTTCACCAGGTTAGTAAATGGTGAGATCTGGTTATTGGTGATCTACAAGAAGGCCGTCAGGGAGAATATACCTGCGCATATCCTGAAGGCGATTCGTGAGGTATTGGAAAATGAGTAAAGAGGTTCTTAGCGCTGAGGAGCTTGGGAACAAGCTGCTTCAGTCAGTCAAAGAAATGAAAGCGGGCAAAACCGCACGGGTTAGCCATGTTGAGCCCAATGAAGTAGCAGAGGCTAGAGGGAAAACCGGCCTCACGCAGCGAGAGTTTGCCGAGGTGTTGCATATTTCTCCGCGTACGCTTCAGGAATGGGAGCAGGGGCGGCGTAAGCCGTCTGGGCCAGCCAAGGCGTTAATCGAGATTGCGTTTCGTCATCCTGAGATTATTCGTGAGGATTTCGGGCTTAGGCGTTAATAAGACGCTCCACGGTAAAATTCTCGTATATCGTGACCAAAGAACCACAAGCCGTCTTTAGAGCCTTAGTGTAACCCGCCACCTTATGCGCCAATCAGGAGATAACATGTGGAACATGAAACCCAATATACCCTTGGCTGTACAGCTGGCTAAAAGAGATGTGCCTGCTTTGGTTTATGATGCGGTTAACCTTGAAGGTGTTGCCATGACGCTGCCTGAGGTGCAGACCATCCTTGATGGCATTACCGTGGGTGGGCATCGCATCAGCGATCAAAACATGGCTATCAACCAAGCCAAAGCGTGGGCGTTCATTTTTGATTTGGTCGAGCAGGGTGAGTTTAAATTTGACAAAAAAACGGCTCTAAGTATTCACAAGATCGCCGGAAAAGAAGAAGCGTTAGAGTGGGGTAAGTTCCGTTCAGGTTATGTCTCTATCGCTGGCTCTGAGTATGAGCCGCCCGCTCCCGATGAGTTGGATGCAACATGGCTTGAAGTTGAGCAACAGGTCTACCGTGAGGCTGATGTTTACGATCAGGCCATCACGGCATTTTTACAAATGGCTCGCGCTCAATTTTTTTGGGACGTCAACAAGCGCACTGGCCGTTTCATGATGAACGGTATTTTGTTGGCTAATGGCTTCCCTGTGATCAATGTTCAAGCGAAGCGTCAGCAAGAATTTAACACATTGATGCTCGACTTCTATTCATCGAATGATATGCGAGCAATGAATAGGTTTCTGCGAAGCTGTTTAGATGAAAAAATTATTCGTAACTTCACGCTAGGCCTAAACATAGGCTAGCAAGAATATAAATAATAATTAACACCAAAATTCACAAGGCGCTCTATCCATACCATGGCGAGAAAAACATTAAGTTTAAAGACGAAAAGACAGATAGAGGCCAAGCTCGCCGATGAAGTTGAAGACCCATTCCCTAACGATCCCGAAAAACGTTTTTTAAATGGCGTCGCTATTCATCCTTCGAGTTATAGTCAAATCTGGTGGATGGCAGTCAGGCGGCAGTCCTGTCTGATTGATCGGTTACCTGCTCCCCATCCTGAAACCGGACGTTGTTCACGAC
>NZ_LGEN01000080.1 GCF_001507855.1 Halomonas sp. 54_146 | reverse complement strand
CTGGCACAGTATGCGCATTAACGGTTCAGGTGCTTATTTTGGCCGCTTAGCCGCTATTTGCTTAGTGGTGAATCTAGCAAGGCGAATCTAGCAGGACTTATCCAGCAGGGGAGATCCGGGATGAAACTCATCACCGCCATCATCAAGCCATTCAAGCTCGACGACGTTCGTGAGGCATTAGCCGACAACGGTGTGCAGGGCATTACGGTCACTGAAGTCAAAGGCTTTGGGCGTCAGAAAGGGCATACCGAACTATATCGCGGCGCGGAATATGTGGTCGATTTTCTGCCCAAAGTGAAAGTCGAAATTGCCGTCGACGATTCCAGGTTAGAAAGCGTACTGGAGGCAATTTGTAGCGCTGCCAACAGCGGCAAAATCGGCGACGGCAAGGTGTTTGTAACGCCGCTGGAAGACGTCATCCGTATTCGTACTGGTGAGCGCGGCGCTGATGCGGTGTAACGCGGCCAGCTAATGATTTCTTTCTTAGTGTAACGGGGAACTGACAATGAATGAGTTTGCAGAACTGAGCTATGCGCTCGATACGTTCTACTTCCTAATTTGCGGTGTGCTCGTGATGTGGATGGCCGCTGGCTTCTCCATGTTAGAAGCGGGCTTGGTGCGTTCTAAAAACACCGCTGAAATCTTGACGAAAAACATCGCACTGTTTGCGATTGCCTGCACCATGTACTTGCTGGTCGGCTACTACATCATGTACTCCAGCAGCGCAGGCGGCTTCCTGCCGAATCTGGGTTTCTTGATTGGCGCTGAGAACAGCGTTGATGCGGTGACCGCGGGTGGTGATGACGCACCCTACTACTCCATGCGTTCTGATTTCTTCTTCCAGGTGGTATTCGTTGCAACTGCCATGTCGATTGTGTCGGGTGCCGTGGCAGAGCGTATGAAGCTGTGGGCATTCCTGGCCTTTGCCGTGGTGATGACGGCGTTCATCTACCCCGTTTCCGGCTACTGGACCTGGGGCGGCGGTTGGTTGTCTGAAGTGGGTTACTCTGATTATGCAGGCTCAGGCATTGTGCACCTTGCCGGTGCAGCGGCGGCGCTAGCGGGTGTCATCGTGCTTGGCCCACGTAAAGGTAAATACGGTAAAGATGGCGCTATTCACGCGATTCCAGGCGCTAACATGCCGCTGGCAACGCTGGGTACCTTCATTCTGTGGATGGGCTGGTTTGGCTTTAACGGCGGCTCTGAGCTGAAAATGTCGGATATCGGCTCAGCTAATAACGTGGCTCAGGTGTTTGTTAACACCAATGCTGCGGCGGCAGGTGGTGTGATTGCCGCGCTGATTCTGGCCAAACTGTGGTTCCGTAAAGCCGACCTGACCATGGCGTTGAATGGTGCGCTGGCGGGTCTGGTTGCGATTACGGCTGACCCGCTTTCACCGTCAGCGCTGGGAGCCGCCACTATTGGCGCGATTGGCGGCATCATCGTGGTCGCTGCCATCGTCACGCTCGATAAAGTATTGAAGCTGGATGATCCGGTCGGTGCGATCTCGGTTCACGGTGTAGTGGGTATCTGGGGCGTGATGGCGGTGCCGCTGAATAATGCCGAGGCGTCGTTCGGTGCCCAGGTGATCGGTATTCTAGGCATCTTCGGCTGGGTCTTCCTGGCAAGCATGGTGGTGTGGCTGATCTTGAAAGCCATCATGGGTATCCGGGTTAGCGCAGAAGAAGAGTACGAAGGCGTTGATATCGCTGAGTGCGGTCTGGAAGCCTATCCTGAATTCGGTGTTAAAAAATAATTTAATGCCGACCAAGTGAGCTGGCGTGCTCCTTTTGCCTCCCCTGCGTGGGAGGCTTTTTTATTCCTTGCCGATAGCGGTGTATGCTGGTGGCTAGCGGTTATCGGTGCGAGACCAGCAACCGTGCCACCCGCCTCCCATTACGGCCACCCAGTTTGAGGATATGGTAATGAAATTAATCACAGCGATTATCAAGCCGTTTAAGCTTGACGATGTGCGCGAGTCGCTTTCTGATATCGGCGTGCAGGGTATTACGGTAACGGAAGTGAAAGGCTTTGGGCGCCAGAAAGGGCATACCGAGCTGTATCGCGGTGCGGAGTATGTGGTGGACTTTCTGCCCAAGGTGAAGCTGGAAGTCGCCGTCGACGACGACATGGCCGAGCAAGTTATTGATGCCATTACCCAGGTGGCGAACACCGGCAAAATCGGCGACGGCAAAATCTTTGTCATGCCGCTAGAGCAGGTGATTCGTATCCGTACCGGCGAAACCGGTAAAGACGCGGTGTAACGGTGAATCGTGCGTTGTGAAATCGTGCGTTGTGAAATCGTAAGTTGTGAAGGGTAAGGCGTGAATCGTAAGTAGCACCGCATCGAAAAGCCCCCGTGGATCGCATCCACGGGGGCTTTTTCTATTCATCCTTCACCCTTCACCCAGGACTACTTTTCGACAAACGCACGTTCAATCACGTAATCGCCAGGTTCGCCCATGCGCGGCGAGATATTCATGCCCAGCTCGTCAAGCAGCGCGCTGGTGTCGTCTAGCATGGCGGGGCTGCCGCAGATCATCGCGCGGTCTTGGCGTGGGTCAATGGGCGGCAGGCCGGTGTCTGCAAACAGTTTGCCCGAGCGGATGTGGTCGGTCAGGCGACCCATGGTGTGGAATTCTTCACGGGTAACGGTGGGGTAGTACACCAGCTTTTCAGTGACTTCTTCGCCCAGGTACTCGTGCGCCGGCAGCTCTTTGGTGATGAAGTCGGCGTAGGCCAGCTCAGAGACTTCGCGCACGCCGTGTACCAGCACCACTTTCTCATAGCGCTCATAAACGTCGGGGTCTTGAATCAAGCTCATAAACGGTGCCAAGCCGGTACCGGTGGAGAGCATATACAGGTTGCGGCCAGGCAGTAGGTCATCAGTGACCAGCGTGCCGGTGGGCTTGCGGCTGACCATGATCTGGTCGCCCACTTTTAAGTGCTGCAGGCGTGAAGTGAGCGGGCCGTCGGGCACTTTAATGCTGAAAAACTCAAGGTGGTCTTCGTAGTTGGGGCTGGCAATGGAGTAAGCGCGCATCAGCGGTTTGCCGTTCACTTCCAAGCCAATCATCACAAACTGACCGGTTTTGAAGCGCAGGCTGCGCTCACGGGTAGTGCGGAAGCTGAACAGGGTATCGTTCCAGTGGTGAACGCTAAGCACTTCTTCCAGAGCAAACTTACTCATGCTGTTCTCTCCCTTAGTCGATGCAGGCGCTAGACGGCATCGGTTATATTCTTAAAAAGAATAAAAATGATTAAATAAGATGCCGGTAAGTCTAAGCAAAGGGTGGTATATCTGTTAAGCAAATTATATTGATAACGCTTATCTTTAAAATAGATATAGCGCCTTAACGACAGGTCGGGATTTTATGCACTATACCCTGCGGCAGTTGGAAGTTTTTGTAGCGGTTGCCCAGCACGAAAGCGTCTCCCATGCGGCGCGAACGCTGGCCATGTCGCAATCGGCGACCAGCACGGCGCTTGCCGAGTTAGAACGCCAGTTCGACTGCCAGCTGCTGGATCGCATTGGTAAGCGCTTAAAGCTCAACGCGCTGGGGTTTCAGCTGTTGCCCAAAGCAGTGGCACTGCTTGATCGCGGTGAGGAAATTGAAGAGCTATTGCGCGGGCAGCAGGGCGTGGGCACGCTGGATGTAGGTGCCACGCTCACCATTGGTAACTACCTGGCCACGCTGCTGATCAGCGACTTTATGCAGCGCCACCCCGGCAGCCGCGTGCGCCTGGCGGTGCGTAATACCCGCCATATTATTGAAGGCGTGCGCCAGCACTCGCTGGATTTAGGGCTGATTGAAGGGCAGTGCGACGATGAGATGATCATCAGCCAGCCCTGGGTCGAAGACGAACTGTGCGTGTTTTGCTCGCCGCGCCACCCGCTGGCAGGCCGTGAGCACCTTGAGCTTGAGCAGTTGCTGCGAGAGGACTGGATCATGCGTGAAGAGGGTTCTGGTACGCGTATGACGCTAGAGCACGCCGCCCGCCACCGCCGCAGCCGGTTCAATACCTTGCTGGAGTTAGAGCATACCGAAGGCATTAAACGCGCCGTGGAGTCGGGCTTGGGCATTGGCTGCGTCTCGCGCCTGGCGCTGCGCGATGCCTTCCGGCGCGGCAGCTTAGTACCGCTACCCACGCCGGAGTTAGATTTAAAGCGTCAGTTCACGTTTATTTGGCACCGGCACAAGTACCTCAGCGCTGGCGTGCGTGAATTCCTGCGCCTGTGCCGTGAAATGACCGCTGGCGCTAAACGCAGCGATGAGATTGAGCTGCCGCCGATTCCTTAGCGTAAGTCGCTAACTGCCTGTTGAATATCGGCCAGCGAGGCTTTGCTCAGGTCTTTGGAGAGGGAGTGAATGACCAGCTTCTGGGTGGGGTTATCCAGTTCGTCTCGTAGCAGGCCGAGAAACTTGGGAGGAGCCACCAGGATGAGTTTTTCCATGCTGTTATCAACGCGCGCACTATAAAGACGGTTAGCGACCTCTTTGGCAAACAGCTCGTTTTCATGCTGAGAGGCTGTTCCTTCTTCGCCGGAAGAGCGTGCCGTGCTAGACATCGACTCATGCACATCGCCACCCCGGTCGGTGACTAAATCACCTTCGTGCAGACGCCCTTCAGCGTGAACCATGCTCTCTTTTTCTGCGAGCGTTAAAGCATCACGGGTAAAAATACGCGCGCGCGCGGCGTCGGCTACCACGATATAGGTTGTCATCGCTGTGCATACTCCATGTCGTTAGTTACTCTTTAACCATGGCAAGCGTTTGGCGTTAGGTCAAACGCGGTTTTTTATAGAGAAAAGAGCATGGATTTACAGCATCAGCATCATCATTGGCGCAACCGCTATTTATTAATGCGCCACGGTCATAGTCAGGCCAATCAGCAGGGTGTGATTGT
>NZ_LGEN01000014.1 GCF_001507855.1 Halomonas sp. 54_146 | reverse complement strand
GACGTCACTTTCCGAGTGCCCCTCGGTAGGTCGTGTTGACATCAGCAGTATAGCACTGTGCAAATCAACAGCAAGGGCATCCGGTGGACGCCGCGCTATCGGCTGCCAAAGTGTTTATTGAGCTGCTGCATACGCACAATGGGTTGCGTTGTGTCGTTCATTGTCTCGCTCATTGCACGTGTCCTTATTGTCCGGCCAGACCCCTGCGCTCAAGCTGGCGCAGGATGATGGAGAGCGTCCAGGTGATCGCCAGATACATCAGGGCGACCATAAAATAGACCTCAAGGGCCGTGAAGGTGGTGGCGATATAAATCTGCCCCTGGCGCACCAGCTCACCGACGCCAATGACTGAAAACAGTGAGGTGTCTTTGATGCTGATGATGCCTTGGTTACCGAGAGGGGGAATCATGCGCCGAAACGCCTGGGGCCAAATAACGTAGCGAAATGCCTGGGTGCGGGAAAGCCCCAGGGAGAGCGATGCTTCACCTTGGCCGCGTTCAATCGACTGAACGCCGCCACGCACGATTTCGAGATGTAGGCACCGGAGTTGACCGCAATGGCGGCAATGCCGGCGACCAGGGCGTTAATTGGGCTACCTAAAAGCTGCGGCAGGCCGTAAAAAATAAACAGCACTTGCACCAGGATAGGCGTGCCGCGGAATACCTCAACGTAAACAATGGCCGGCCAGCGTAACCAGCGCAGCCGGCTAATGCGTAACAGGCCAAAGAATATGCCGATAAAGAAACCGATGGCCAAACCGCCAAAGGAAAATGGTTGTTGGCGGGCTGCCAAAGCGGTTTACACCGTTTTATTGACCCATTAAGCCGTTATTGACCTATTAACCTTGGCGAGAAACCGTGTGGGCGTCAAGTCACTGGGAGCCAACGTTGTTCACACCATAAAGGAGGCACCACAGCCGCACGTGGTCGTAGCGTTAGGGTTTTGAATACGAAAACGCGCGCCCGCCAGGCCTTCTTCGTAGTCGACGGTGGAACCGACTAAATATTGATAAGAGAGAGGGTCAACCACTAAGGCGGCGTTACCAAACTCAATAACGGTGTCATCGTCGGCGACGTTTTCAGCAAAGTCGAAACCGTACTGAAAACCCGAGCAGCCGCCACCGGTCACGTAGACCCGCAGTTTTAAGGATGGGTTATTTTCTTCTGCTATCAGCGCATTGATACGTTTGCGTGCGCTATCAGAGAGCAGTAATGGGGTTGGAACAAAAGCTTCTGCACCGCTCATGGGTACCTCCCGCGAGCTTAAAGAACGAATAAATCAGCATTGGTGAACGATTATGGGTAATCCCTAGCAAATTGGTCAACTATTCCCAGGAATTACTGAACGGTTAAGGCATCAGCGCAGGGGCGGTAAGGCCCGTGTTTTCGTCAAAGCCGAACATCAAATTGAGGTTTTGAATGGCTTGACCGGAGGCACCTTTGACCAGGTTATCAATCACCGAAAGCACCACGACGGTGTTGCCATTGCCGGGGCGGTGGACGGCCAAACGGCAGGTATTGATACCTTTGACACTGCGCGTTTCAGGATGGCTTCCCGCGGGCATAACATCGACAAACGGTTCGTTAGCGTAGCGCTTTTCAAACAGAGCCTGTAAATCGCCCGGTTCAGCGGTCAGCCGGCCGTAGAGCGTGGCGTGGATACCACGAATCATCGGCGTTAAGTGGGGCACAAAGGTTAAGCCTATCGGTTGTTGCTGAGTATTCGCTGTTTGCTGAATGTCTGCTAATTGCTGAATATCTCGAAGCCCCTGGCTAATTTCCGGCAGGTGACGATGGCCGCCCGCGCCGTAGGCTTTCATTGATTCGCTGGCTTCAGCGAGCAGTGAACCCACTTTAGCGCCGCGGCCTGCCCCGGTAACGCCAGATTTGCAGTCAGCAATCAGTTGGCTTGGGTCGATCAGGCCAGCTTCTAGTAGCGGCAAATAACCCAACTGAACAGCGGTGGGGTAGCAGCCGGGTACCGCAATTAAGCGTGCGTTTTTGATCTTCTCCCGGTGCATTTCCGGCAGGCCGTAAACTGCCTCGTCTAGCAGCGCAGGCGCTCCATGAGGCTGGTCGTACCAGCGGCTCCATTCGTCGGCATCGCGCAGGCGGAAGTCGGCCGATAGATCAATCACCCGCGTGCCGTTGTCGAGTAGTTCACCCGCTAAGGCGTGGGCAACGCCGTGGGGGGTGGCAAAAAATACCGCGTCCATGGCACCCAGCTGCTTGGCGTCTGGCTCGCTAAATGCCAGCGTGTCGTAATGGCCGCGCAGGTTGGGGTACATATCACACACTTTGACGCCTGTTTCCGAGCGCGAGGTAATGGCGGCTACGCTAACATGGGGGTGCTGGGCGAGTAGCCGCAGTAATTCAACGCCGGTATACCCGGTACCGCCAACAATGCCGACCTTAATCACAAATCACTCCTTACGGATGCCGCTGAGTAGAAAACTGAATTCGCTATTAGCCTAAGCATAGGATACCAAGCTGTTTAAGCGCATCCAGCTATGATACACAAGAGTGTAAAGATACAAGAGCAAGGCAGGTGGCTGTGGCGCGTTTTTCCCGATCGGATTTCACCTTAGAAAGTTTTCGTCGCCAGCTGGCGAATGTCGACGCGTTGCCGCAACTCTGTTTATTAGGCCTTGTCTCGGGGATTATTACCGGCGCTGTGATGGTGGCGTTTCGGCTGCTGTTGGAAGCGGGGGCGGCGCTCTACATGAGCAATGGCGACCCTGAGGCGTTTGAAAGTATGGCACCGTGGCTGCGTTCGCTGTTACCGATGCTGGCGGTGACGTTGGTTGGCGTGCTGCTTTACCGGCAAAAACCGGCCGCGCGCAAGCTGGGCGTTGGCCATGTGATTGAGCGTCTGACTTATCACCAAGGCCGCTTTCCGTTACGCAATTGGTTAAATCAGTGGTGGGTGGGTGTTGTTGCGGTATTGGGCGGGCTTTCGGCTGGGCGTGAAGGCCCGGCGATTCATCTAGGCGCGGCGGCGGCCAGCGGGTTAGGTCAGCAGATGCGCTTGCCCAACAATAGCTTGAGGGTGCTGGTGGCGTGCGGTACCGCCGCGGGCATTTCCGCTTCTTTTAATACGCCTATTGCGGGTGTCATCTTCGCCATGGAAGTGGTGATGATGGAATACACCTTGATGAGCTTTATGCCGGTCATTTTGGCCTCCACCATGGGGGCGCTGGTGGCGCAGCTGGCGTATGGCAACGAGCCTGCCTTTCGTATCCCTGAGATAGCCCTCGGTTCATTAATTAACTTGCCGTGGATTGTGGTGACCGGGCTGGTGATTGGCCTGCTGGCGGGGTTGTTTATTCATATTTCGCGCAGTCAGCAGGTGCAAGCGTGGCCGCTTTGGCTGCGTCTTGGCTTAGTGGGGGTGGCGACGGGCGCGGTTGCTTGGTGGTTTCCCGAGGTTCAGGGCATTGGTTATGACAGCGTGGCGGCCACACTCAATAATCAGCTGGAAATCAACGTACTGCTGGCGCTGATGATAGCCAAACTAGTGATTACCGCGCTTACGGTTGCCGGTGGCGTACCCATCGGGATTATCGGCCCGGTGCTGGTAATAGGCGCTGCCACTGGCTCGCTGTTTGGTTTGCTGGGTGGCTGGCTATGGCCTGATAAAGCGGCTGACCCAGGCATTTACGCCATGCTCGGCATGGCCGCGATGATGGGGGCGGTTCTGCAAGCACCCCTGGCTGCGCTAATGGCCCTTTTGGAGTTAACCCACACGCCGAGTATCATGCTCCCCGGCATGTTGGCGGTGGTGGTGGCGTGTTTAACCTCGCGCCAGCTGACCGGCTGCGAAGGTTTTTTTATCAGCACGGTGCGTTACGGCTTGCATCCGCTTCAGCAACCGTTGATGCAAGCGCTTTCGCGGGTTTCGGTGCCGGCGGTGATGGAACGACAATTAGTGCGCACCGAGCGAATGATTACCCCCGATCAGGCGCGTTTGTTGCTTGAAGCCAACCCGGTATGGTTGGTGATTGAGCGTTCAACTGAGGAAAAACCGGTGCTGGCGCTGAAAGCCGCTGAACTAGCGCGCTGGTTACTTGAGCATGATGAAGCGTTGCAGGAGCAAGCGCCGCCAGCCGATGAGCTGATTGACCTACTGGAAATTCCTGGGCAGCGCTTAGAGCTGGCACCCATTGGCTTACAGGCAACACTTTCCGAGGCGTTTTTAAAGCTTCAGGATAATGCCCTGGGGGCGCTTTATGTTGTGCACGGATATCGCCCTAAGCAGCCGCGGATTTCAGGTATTATCACCCGTGGTGCCATCGAGCGTTATTATCACTACACCGACCCCCGCAGCACTGATTCACGTGATAGTGATGTACGTCACACTGACGTACATGGAAATGAGACGCGTGGAAATGATGCACACAAGAAAGATTGATCACTTTAAGGAGCGATAATGTACCTATGGGTGAAGGCTATTCACTTAATGGCTGTGGTGACGTGGTTCGCCGCCTTGTTCTATTTACCACGGCTGTATGTGTACCACGCCACCGCGCGAGATAATGGCGATGAGCAGGCCATCAGCTATTTCAAAACCATGGAGCGCAAGCTTTACCGTGGGATTATGACGCCCTCAATGATTGTGGTACTGATCTTTGGCGGCTGGATGCTCTACTTGGTGCCCGCTTGGTTTAGCCAGGGCTGGATGCACGCCAAGCTGGCGCTAGTGGCGCTGTTGATTGCTTATCATCATGTCTGTTTGATTTATTTGAAGCAGTTTGATCAGGGGCGTTGCACTAAAAGCCATGTGTTTTTCCGCTGGTTTAACGAAGCGCCGGTGATTGCGCTTGTGGCCATTATTTTACTCGCCGTTGTGAAACCCTTTTGATGCGCCGACCGCTGCCTCCCGTGGTGTTGGTACTGGCTGGGCACGACCCGACAGGCGGTGCGGGCATCATCGCGGACAGCGAAGCCATCGCCGCCTGTGGTGGCTGGGCAGTGACCATTCCCACTGCGCTGACGGTACAAAATTGCCACAATGTTTCTCGCGTGATAGCGGCTGACGCTACTGTGATGCGGCAAATGGCTGAAGCGATTAGTGAGATGCACATCGCCGCGATTAAGATCGGCTTGCTTGCTGATGAAGCGACACTGCGCGCGGCGGAGCACATTATTCGTCGTTTTCCAGGCATTCCCGTGGTGGCTGATCCGGTATTTAGGGCAGGTGGTGGAACTGAGTTATCCACACCCGCTTTGCGGCAATTGTTTATTGATCGCTTACTACCGATGGTGGATATCTTAACCCCCAATCGCGCTGAATTAGCCGAGCTAACCCCGAGTATTATTACGCCTTTCGATGATACCGCCCGCGCGGTGGTGCTGATGTCCCAGGGGTGCCAAGCCATCCTGGTAACGGCCACTGACGAGCCGCTGCCCGGCAACGATCAGCAGGTAGTACATACCCTGCATTCGCCGGATACTACCCGCCAGTGGCAGTGGCCGCGCTTGCCCGAGCAGTTTCATGGGTCAGGCTGCACGCTGGCATCGGCTATTGCTGCTCGTCTTGCTGTTGGTGAGCGCTTACCAACAGCCTGCGAGCAGGCGCAGCACTTTACCTGGCAAAGCCTGTCTCATGGCTTTCAGCCACCCAGTGGCCAGTGTTTGCCTAACCGCTTTTCACAGGCGGTACGATTATGATCTTATCTTCTGTACGCCTTTTATTTAGAGGATGCCATGACCACATCAGCTGAACTGTTCGAACTTGCCAGTCGCCATATTCCGGGGGGCGTAAACTCGCCCGTGCGGGCGTTCAAAGGCTTGCACCGCCCGCCGGTGTTTATGGAGCGCGCCCAGGGTGCCTTTTTGTTTGACGTGGAAGGTAATCGCTACGTGGATTATGTCGGCTCCTGGGGGCCAATGATCACCGGGCATGCCGACCAAGACGTATTGGCCGCCGTGCGAGCACGCTTGGATAATGGCCTTTCGTTTGGTACGCCGACAGCGGTGGAAACCACCATGGCGGATTTGATCTGCGAAATGATCCCCTCCATGGACATGGTGCGCATGACCAGTTCAGGCACCGAGGCGACCATGTCGGCGATTCGCCTGGCTCGTGGTACCACCGGCCGCGATAAAATCGTTAAGTTTGAAGGTAACTACCACGGCCACTCTGATTCGCTGCTGGTAAAAGCCGGTTCAGGGGCGCTGACCCACGGCGAGCCTAGCTCACCGGGCGTGCCCGCTTCGCTGGCGGAACACACCATTACCCTGTCGTATAACGACGCTGAAGGGGTTGAGGCGTGCTTTACTGAAATAGGTGATCAAATCGCCTGCATCATCGTTGAACCCGTTGCCGGCAATATGAACTGCATTCCACCCCAGCCGGGCTTTTTGGAAACGCTGCGCCGAGTATGTAACGAACACGGCAGCGTGCTGATTTTTGACGAAGTGATGACCGGTTTTCGCGTCGCGCTGGGGGGCGCTCAGGCCCACTACGGCATAACGCCGGATTTAACCTGCCTGGGCAAAATCGTCGGTGGCGGTATGCCTGTGGGTGCCTTTGGCGGTAAGCGTGAGATTATGCAGAATATTTCTCCCATGGGCCCGGTTTACCAAGCGGGTACGCTGTCGGGTAATCCGCTGGCCATGGCCGCAGGCATTGCCTTGCTTACCAAGCTGCGCGTGCCGGGCTTCCACGATGCGCTGAGCCAGCGGGTAAATACGTTATGCACAGGCCTGCAAGAGCGGGCTAACGCTGCACGAGTACCGATGATGACCCAATCTGCAGGTGGCATGTTTGGGCTGTTCTTCACCTCTCAACGCCGTGTGGATAACTTTGCCCAAGCCACCGCCTGTAACCCGGATGCCTTCCGCCGCTTCTTTGGCGCGATGCTGGATCATGGCGTTTACTTAGCGCCTTCTGCTTACGAAGCAGGCTTTATGTCGAGCGCCCATACGCCTGAGGATATTCAGTTCACGCTGGATGCGGCAGAAAAAGCCTTTGCCGTTATGTAACGGCAAGTAACTAAAAGCCCGCTATACTCTAAAAGCCGCTCATATCGAGCGGCTTTTAATTAAGCGAGACCCACACTCATGACACGACCAACGGCTTGGCGATATATGCTGTGCGCAGCGGGGCTGCTAGCCTGCTTTCCGCTGGTTGCACAGTCGCCTCAGGAGCAGGACATGACCCAGATCCATATCACCATGAGCGGTACGCCGGGCGCAGAATTTTCCGCCCACTGGCGTGTTACTCATGAAGATGAAACCACTGAGCACGTTGAAGAAAGCGGAACAGTGCCGGCTGAATACACTTTTACCGGTACGGAGCTGGAAGGCACCGTAAAGCTGTTAAGTGATAATGAACGGTTGGAGGTGGATATCCAAAAAGGCAGCAACCGTTCGCGCTCGTCTACCCAGGGGGCGGGGGGAACATTAACGCTGATGATTCGTTAATCTGAAACTTATTCGCTTTTCACTTCTCTTTGCTTTTGCTCATTAACGATATAAAGACCAAGACCACCATAAAAAAAACAGCCATAAAAAAACCGCCCCAGGGGGGCGGTTTTCAATAACTAGATACTTTTAATACCGATTTTTTTAATACTGCTTAGCTTTGTACTTATTAGCCTTAATGCTGACTAAGATTAGTGAGCTTGGCTTACAGTGTTAGAGTTGCTATTGCCGTGAGTAACGATGTTGGAGTTGTGGTTACCGCCCCACAAGTAGCCACTTTGGGTAACGTTCTGAACGTTGTTGCTACCATTGGTGTAGATATAAGAGTCATGGTTGTAGCCAGACTGCATTACATGATGAATGTTGCTGTTACCAGTGGCTAGAATAGTACTGTCAAGCGAATAGCCATCTTGATTCACATAGGCTTCATTGCTGTTGCCGTTTAGGTGAACATAGCTATCGTTGAAATCACCATTCTGGGTAACTTCAGTAATGTTGGAGTTGCCAACCTGCTCGATTACCGATTTATTTTCAAAGCCATCCTGGCTAACAGTGGCTGAGTTGCTGTTTCCTTCAAGATAAGCATAGCTATCGTTGAATTTGCCAACTTGGGTAATGTTTGTTCCATTAGAATTACCAATGGCTTCTGATACTGAAAGGTTTTTAAAGCCATCTTGGTCAATGCTTGCAGTATTAGTGTTGCCTTGCTGATAGACGGTTGAGTCGTTAAAAGCACCTAATTGAGCAACCGTTGCTGCGTTAGTTTGGCCAATCTGGTTAATGCCAGATTTGTTTTGGCCAGGTAGAGTAGTCGCAATACCTGCAACATCGTCTTGAGTGACCGTTGCAGCGTTGCTGTTACCTTCTTGATGAATACGTGATGTCTGAGTACCCCATTGGGTAACAGCATTCGTATTGCTGTTACCTTCCTGGTAAATCGTTGAGTCACTACCAGAAGCCCAGTACTGTGCAGATGCACCAGTACTCATAGCGAAGGCAACGGCGGCAGCGATAATGGTGATTTGAGTTTTCATGGTGTTTTCCCTATGTCATGCTTGCTTTAGTAATTACTGAGGCAACTGATGTTGCTCAGTAGGTTTCGACGGTGACTGCGCGTGCATTGCTTGAAAATGCTTGTTGTTCAACACTAATGCCGCGGTAGCCACTCCCCGATTGTGAAATCTGTATGTCACTTTGATTGCCAAGTTGGCGCACATAAGTATTTAGCTCTCTTGATGCGCTTCCTGACTGAGTAATATCAACTTGATGATTGTTTCCTTGTTGGAAAACGTTGCTAACGTTATTGCCACCGGCTTGGGTAATTGTTGCAGCGTTGGCATTTCCAACTTGGTAGATACTTGAAAAGTTGCCGGCTTGGTAACTAGCGGATTGCGAAACATTGGTACGATTATGGTTACCAATTTGTGCAATTATGCTGTAGTTACCCTGGCTGTGCTGGTTAGCTTTTTTAGTGAACTGTTCAACTCGATTGTTATCAGCACTAACAGAGAAAGAAACTGAAAGTGCCGCTATCAATAGCGTTACCGCTTGTATTGATCGCTTAGTGGAGGTGTTTTTCAGTTTCATATTATTTCCCTCTGAAACGGTTTGTATCAATTTGTATTCGATGTGTTGAGTTTGGACCAATTGAGAATTTCCGCTATCAGATGTTTTCTTATTTATTGCGCGAAGTTTTTCATGTTTTTTATTCAAGAAAGTATTAGGGTGTTAATACTGGGTTTTTAATACAGAGCATTGGTTTTTAATACATAGGCTTTTAATACATAGCATTAAAAAAATAACGGCTATCTGAATAGATAGCCGTTATCAATAAGTATTTATATTTTTAAATGGTTTTATAATAAAAATTCACACCCCTATTAACCCTTTCTGCTGATGCAATATAAAATTACCTAGCGAATTAAAGAAGTGGTACAGGCGCATCGAGATAGTCTGACAAAATTGTGTCTTCGAAGTTAACGTTATTACCGAGATTCCAGAGATTATTTTCTACCCCGCGTGCTACTAGATGAATAACCGCTGATTCAATCGCTGACATTACTGCAAGCTGCACAGGTTCATTGGTAGTCAGGCCTACCTCAGCTTCTAGCAAGCGACGAAAGTCGATAAAGCGATAAACACCTGCTCGCATCTCTTTAGAATAAATCGTTTTTGTGGTGGTAACGTTGGCCAGCACTTCACCGGTTGATATTTCAACGGCTCGTAAATTGACGGTTACCTGATCCACCTGGTATTGCCCTGAAGCACCAATGCCAAAGTACTCAGCGCCAGCCCCGCCGGTACGCACGTTGGATTCATAGGCGATAATACCGCCCTCAAGCATGACAGAAGCAGCGCGAAGTGATGGCAAGGTATCGGGTTGGCCGAAGCGTTCAAACTCCGCGCGGATAATCCGCCGTTCAGTCAGCAGGTTCTGTAAACCAACACGCTCAAGCGGTATAAACCAGCCGGAATCCGCCAGTGCGCCGGTTAACATGGCCGCAGCACCCTGGGTGACAGCGGTCGAAAATGTGCTGGCAGGTGCAGGGCGGTATTGGCCAGTTTGATCACGGAAGTCATAAACAGAGACAAATATTTGCCCTGCGGGTGGCGGCAGCGAGACCAAGTCTTGGTAGGTTGCCCCCCGTGGGGTTAACGTTGCCTCCGCGCCTTCTAGATTCTCTGAATTTGCGACCATTCCAGCACAGCCGCTGAGTACACTAACCATGAGTAGTGAAGCGATAATTTTCATGATGATCCCCTGAATGACACGCAACAGTAAGTAGGCTGTTAGGTAGCCTTATTAGTTTTTTCGTAGCTTTGCTTTTATTCGCTTTTATTAGTGACCGAGGCAGACATGCATCAGGGGTTGAACAAACCACCCACACTGATATTGGTAACGTCGCCGGTAATTTTATCGACCACTCTAACCACGAGCTGGCCTCCTTCATCGCGTACCACTACGCTAAAGTCGCCACTATCAAATGAGCCTTCACCGAGTTCGCCCGCACCCACATCACTGATTAGCTGTGATATCAATCGGCTCTCAAGACTTTGAATAAGCCGTTCGGTTGAAGACAGCGACTCAAAGCCTCTAGCATCAGGGTCTGTGTTGGTATCTTGTGATTGGGCTTTACCCAGTAAGTAGCTACCCATAAAAGGATCACCGCCAAATGAAGGGTTGAGCGGCCGGTAAATAAGCTCTCCTGCCGTTGCGTGAAGAGGCAGTGCGTTTGCCAGGATGGTGGTTACCAATACACTGGCTAAGGCTGTTTTGCGTCTGTTGTTCATTAGCGTAACTCCTCTTTTCCTAGGTCTTTGTCAAAGATCAACGCAGAAGCCAGCTGTTGGCGTAGCAGCGCCTCTTCAACGGTTTGTACAGCTTCCCCGGCGGCACGGTCAGCTTCATTGATCCTTGGAGATAGCTGTGTTCTGAAATACATCCGATTGCCTTCCATCACCCATATTTGGCTACCCCAGCGTGCATCGGGTCGCTCATTAATAGTGATAGTGGCGTTACCGATAATGCGGTTATCCATTGCTCGTTGGCTAAAGGCGCGGTAAAACGTTTTGCCCGCCATAGTGATGGTGCGATCGACCATCACACCCGTTAACTCACTACCGCCGTTAGTGCGCTCTTTCACTTCAGGCCCATCAGGGCTTGAAAGCTGGTTAATCGCATCAATTGCTGCTTGTTCGTTAGTTGCTAACGCGTCAGCGGGGTCAGTAGGTTCATTGGCTAACGCTAAAGAGGTGGTTAAACACACGAGCAGAGTAAAAATAGCGATGTTTAAATAAGGTAATCGTGTCATATCCGTTATCTCTGTTTAGTATCTCTGTTTGGTTATTTCTGTTTAGCTATCTCTTTTTCGTTAACTCTGTTCAGTTACCCCTGTTCAGTTACCCCTGTTCAGTTACCCCTGAGCGGCAGCGCTACCGAGGGCGCTGCAAACTGCGTGCAGTTTCAATGTTGGGCAAAATGGGCCCCAGGTTCTGATGAATCCAATTCAGGGCTTGTATACGGTTATGAACGTTAATTTTGCGGAATATGTTGTAAAGGTGAGACTTAACCGTGTGCTCACTAACAAAGAGTTTTTCGGCAATTTGCTGATTAGATGAGCCTGCACTTAGCAAAGAGATGATTTCCATTTCGCGGTTGGTTAAGCCACAGGCTGGGCGGAAAGCATTACTTTGATACTTGCGATAAAACACGATTAAACGCGCCATTAAATCCCGAGACATCCATAGTTCCCCTTCCAACAACGCGTGAATGCCTTTGCAAATAACATCAAGACTTTCATTGCGATAAAACACCCCTTTTAACTGCGCACATGAAAGTGCTTCTAATGCATGATCTATGTCATGGATATTAAAAGCAGCTAACGGTGTTTTAGCTAACGCCTCAGGTAATTTCTCTTGCCACTCTGGTAATGCATCAATGCCGATATGATCGCTATCAATCAAAATCAATACATTATTAGAAGCAGATATGGGTAAGGCCACATGGGGTGAGTGGAGACTAATTTGACAGCCGGTATGCTTGTTCAAGTATTCAGCGAACAGCTGAGCTTGAGCACTTTTCTCGGTGACGATATAGACCGATCCGGTAGACTTTTCCTGCGACATTAGGTGGCCCTCATGGAAAGAAAGAGTGAGCAGGTAACCGCTAGATTGTTACCTATAAGACACTTTTCGTAAAGTTTTGTTATTAACTATTTGGTAAAACCTATGCTTTCTTCACCTTTTTATTTTTAATTAATTTTGTTTTTCGTATTAAAAACAATGCTTTATTATTTTTATAAGACTATGGGTCTGATTTTTCTCACAGATACGTTGAGTAACAATTAGAAGGCTTTTGAAGCGCTTAACGAGCGCGTAGACTGACCTCCTACTATTTGGAGTGCGCGCCATGGCTACTGTTAATACTCTTGTTCTTGCCAGTGGCAATGCAGGAAAATTAAGAGAATTCAATCAATTACTCTCGCCGCTGGGCTTTGACGTTCGCCCTCAGGCAGATTTTGGTGTCAGTGAAGTAGAAGAGACCGGGCTAACGTTTGTAGAAAACGCACTGCTAAAAGCGCGTGAGGCCAGTCGTATTAGTGGATTGCCCGCACTGGCTGACGATTCAGGCCTCGAAGTGGACGCCCTGCAGGGCGCGCCGGGTATTTACTCCGCGCGGTACGGTGGCGAGCCTAAAAGCGATGATAAAAATAACCAAAAGCTGCTCGCCGCATTAAGTGATTGTGCGGAAGGTCAGCGCAGTGGCCGCTACTGGTGCGTGCTGGTCTATTTGCGCCACCCTGAAGACCCTGTGCCAGTGATTGTGCAGCGTAGCTGGGAAGGCGAAATTCTCGCCCATCCTCGCGGGCAGGAAGGGTTTGGCTATGACCCACTGTTCTGGTTACCTGACCAGGGCATGAGTGTTGCCGAGCTTCCCAGTGACACGAAAAATCGTCTCAGCCATCGCGGCCGCGCGCTGCAAGGGCTGGTGGAATTACTGAAGGTGGCACATGGCTAACACGCTGCCGCCGCTATCGCTTTATATCCACACGCCTTGGTGTGTTCGTAAGTGCCCCTATTGTGATTTCAATTCTCACGAACCTAGCCCTTATGAACCTAGCCCTTATGAACCCGGCTCGCACGGCTTTACGCCCCGTGATTTACCCGAAGAAGCTTACCTTAAGGCGTTGTTACAAGATTTGGACGGCGATCTTGCCCTAGCGGCTGGGCGAGAAATACAGACCATTTTTATTGGCGGGGGAACGCCTAGCCTGCTTTCACCGGTGTTTTATCAGCGTTTACTGCGTGAAATAAAAGCACGTTTACCTATTGCCGACGATGCTGAGATTACCTTGGAGGCAAACCCAGGCACCACGGAACAAGAACGTTTCATTGGTTACCGTAACGCCGGTATTAATCGTTTATCGCTGGGTATTCAGAGCTTTCAACCTGATCAACTGTATGCTCTTGGGCGCATTCATAGCGGCAATGAAGCCGTCGCTGCGGTACAACAAGCGCGCCAGGCGGGCTTTACCAATATTAATATCGACCTTATGCACGGCTTGCCCGGCCAAACGCCGCAACTGGCGATGGACGATATTGAGCAAGCGCTGGCATTAGCGCCGGAACACCTTTCTTGGTACCAATTGACCTTAGAGCCGAATACCGCTTTTCACTCCAGCCCGCCGACACTGCCGGAGGAAGAAGCACTTTGGGATATTCAGGATAAAGGGCATCAGCGTTTAGAGCAGG
This sequence comes from Halomonas sp. 54_146, assembly GCF_001507855.1. GTDB lineage: Bacteria > Pseudomonadota > Gammaproteobacteria > Pseudomonadales > Halomonadaceae > Vreelandella. The sequence goes on along the minus strand of NZ_LGEN01000014.1, from coordinate 73,061 downwards.
CGGGGTTTGAGCGCTACGAAATTTCGGCCTACGCCACCGCCCATCATCAAAGTCGTCATAACCTCAATTATTGGCAGTTTGGGGATTACCTGGGCATTGGTGCCGGTGCCCATGGCAAGCTGAGTCATATTGATCAGAACGGGCAGTGGTGTATTGAGCGGCGCTGGAAAACCCGCCAGCCTGATGCTTATTTAAAGCGTTTCAATGACCTGCGTGGTTTTATTGCCGGGAAGCAGCTACTAACGCCAGATGAGTTACCGCTGGAATTTGCCATGAACGCTCTGCGGCTTACTCAGGGTGTTACTTTAGATACCTGGTCGGCGAATACCGGACAAAGTGACGTCATGTTACTAGAGCGGTTACAAACTGCCGATAAAAAAGGACTTTTGATGCAAATGCCTGAAAAACTACGTGCATCGCCCCAAGGTCTATTATTCTTGAACGAGTTGCTGGCATTGATTTGTGATGATTGATCATCGATACACAGAAGCTTTTTCACAAGGAAGCTTTCTCGATACAAAAATTTGCAGACAACCAATACTCATTTAATCAAGACCAAGCTAAATAAAACTAATCTAAAAAACTAAGCTAAACAAGGAGTGTGTGATGCGTATTTCTCGACTACTGACACCGTTAGCCGCCGCTATTTTAGTAGCAGGTTGCGCTACATCGGACCCTTACGGTGGCCAAACGCAACGCTCAAGCACCGCCATGGGCTCTGGGATTGGTGCTGCTGTTGGTGCTGCTGCCGGCGCACTTTCTGGAGATGGCAGTACTAGCCGTCGTGATCGTGCACTAATTGGTGCAGCCGTGGGTGCTGCTGCCGGTGCCGGCATTGGTGTTTATATGGACCGCCAAGAACAGCAGCTGCGTGAAAACCTGCAAGGGTCGCGCATTGAGATTGATCGCCGTGGGGATGATATTGTCCTTAACATGCCAAGCGGTGTGACCTTTGGCTTTGACTCAGCGGAGCTTACCAGTGAAGCCCGTAACGCGCTTAATCAAGTCGCGAATGTGCTCACCCAGTACCAAGACACGCGGGTTAACATCGCAGGCCACACCGATAGCACGGGCAATGCGAGCTACAACCAGCGCCTGTCTGAGCGCCGCGCTCAAGCCGTGGGTAGTTACTTATCCCAGAACGGTGTCTCCTCTATGCGTCTTAATACTTCTGGATATGGTGCCACCCAGCCAGTTGCCAGTAACGACAACGAGCAGGGGCGCGCCCAAAACCGCCGGGTAGAAATTACCCTAACCCCGACCGGAGACGGCCAGCGTTAACGCTATTTCACGCTTCGGTTAATGCGGCTATTGCTGCTTAAAGCCCGCTATGCTCCCATAGCGGGCTTTTTCATTTCTTTCTGTTAACGAGTCGCCATGCTGTCTTACCAACATGCTTACCATGCCGGAAATTTTGCGGATGTTCATAAACATCTGACGCTTTACGCGGTCATTCATCATTTATTACGTAAAAAATCAGCCATTACATATGTTGATACTCATGCGGGAAGAGGGCTCTATCCGCTGAGCGCCACAGAGACCCAACGCTTGCAAGAGTACCGAGAAGGTATCTGGCCGCTGTGGCAGGCACGCAGCACTTTGAGTGACCCACTTTTGAACGCCTGGAAAGAGGAGCTAACAAGCGCTCAACCCATACCAGAGACACTGACTCATTACCCAGGCTCCCCTTGGTGGCTGAGCCATTCGCTGCGTGAGCAGGACCACCTGCGGCTGTTTGAACTGCACCCCGGCGAGCATGAGCAGCTTAACGCTCAGGGGTTGTCGCCGCATGCGCAGCGTGTATTCGGTGATGGATTAGCGGGGCTAACGGCCATGCTGCCGGTGATAACGCCACGGTTATGTGTGCTTATCGACCCTAGCTACGAGCGTAAAGCGGAGTATCAAGAAGTGGCTGAAACGGTGGTATTTACGCTGGAGAAAGCGCGCCACGGGGTGGTGTTAGTGTGGTACCCGCTGCTGCCCGCTGGCCATCATCACACCCTATTAAGCAGCCTGAAAGAGAGCGGCGTGCGCAAAATATGGCGCAGCGAGCTGCTACTGCGTGAACCCGGAGAGCAGGCTCACGGCATGTTTGGTAGCGGTATGCTGGTGATTAATCCACCCTGGGGGCTGGATCAACGCCTGGCGGCAGCGATGGCGGAAATCACACCGCTGCTTGGTGCTGAAAGCCGCTATCAGGCGGATTGGTGGGTAGAAGAGTAGCGTATGAGTACTGGCCCATTTTGAGACCTTTTAACCAGTCTTTTCGCTTGCAGACGTGCGCATTCACCACCATTATATGACCTGTTAACAGGTCTCTGGAGTGATCACATGACTCATCACATTTACTCGGAAGTTACCGCAAGCATCTCAGAACTCAAAAAGAACCCTATGGCAGCCGTAGAGGCTGGTGAAGGCTTCCCTATTGCGGTTTTAAACCGTAATAAGCCTGCATTTTACTGTGTTCCGGCTGAGATCTACGAAGCCATGCTCGATAGGCTGGACGATCAGGAATTGGTGGCTATTGTGAAAGAGCGACGTTCAGAGCCAAGCATACGGGTTGACCTGAATGAGCTTTAAATATGGCCTTGCGTTCAAGCCCTCAGCTCTGAAGGAATGGAAAAAGCTGGCACCGGCAATTCGGGACCAGTTCAAGAAGAAGCTCGCCAAACGACTCGATGACCCCCATGTACCTGCTGATGCCCTCTCTGGGCTATCAGACTGTTACAAAATAAAGCTAAGGAGCGTTGGGTATCGTTTGGTCTATCAGGTCGAGGATGGCGAGATTCTCGTGACGGTTATCGCTGTAGGAAGGCGCGAAAGAGGTGATGTCTACAACAAAGCCAGTGACCGTATTTAAATTCTGGGCATCGCGCGTCTGCAATGACCGCTTCACTTCCCGATGCAGAATGTATGATCAGTCGTTATCGCCGAACGTCTTGCGCCAGTCTCGTGGGCTAACCTGGTGACGTTGTTTGAAATGCTGCCTGAATGACGTTGCCGTATGGAAGCCAATTCTTTCCGCAATGGCCTCTACAGACAGCGATGTTGTTTCCAGCAGCTCACGCCCTTGCCGTAACCGCTCACTCACCAACCACTCCAACGCAGTCATGCCGGTAGCTTTTTGAAAATGCCGTGTGAAGGTGCGTCGGCTCATGGCGGTATGGGCGGCCAGTTCATTGATGGTATAGGTGTCGGCCAGGTTTTCCCGCAGGTAATCCAGCAGCCGGTTGATGTGGGCATCCTGGGTGGAAATCGCGACTGGCTGCTCAATGAACTGAGCCTGACCGCCCTCCCGGTGAGGCGGAACCACCATCAGACGGGCGATGGTGTTGGCGGTTTTGGCACCGTAATACTCGCGTACCAGAAACAGACAGCAATCAAGACCCGCCGCCGTGCCAGCAGAAGTGACCAGCCGGTCATCCTTTACATAGAGGGCATTGGTATCCAGGGCTACTTTCGGGAAGCGTTTGAGAAAGTCCTGCTCTGCCAGCCAGTGGGTTGAGGCCCGTTTGTTATCCAGCAATCCCGCATAGGCCAGCGCATAGGTGCCGTAGCAAAGGCCCACAACATGGGCACCGCGCTCATGGCAGCGGGTAAGAGCCTCAGACAGCTCAGGGGGCGGTGCTTCGTTCAGGTCATGCCAGCCGGGCACTACCGCAATATCAACCGTATCCAGCAGTTCCAGGCCACCATCCGGCTGCACGGTCATGGCCCGCTCGGATGTCAGGGGCTTTCCGTCCGGCGTAATAATCAACAATTCGAATAACGGGCCTTCGGGCAGGGGAATGCTGAACACCATATAGGGCACGGAGAAGTGGAAGGGGCTGAATTGCGGGTGAAGGATAAGGCCGACGCTGGGCAGTGCCACGGTGTCACTCCTGAGGTTCATTTGACCCGATAATACTGGGTTGGCCTGATTCTTTCGATGATTGTCGTTCAGGTCAATATTGGTGTTGGCCAGATCTCCGTACACTTTATCCCATCAACGAACACCCTATTGGAGGATAAACACCATGTTGATCAAAACCTTCGCAGGCGCTCTGGTGCTGGCTTCGACAGTTTTTTCTGGCGGTGTTTTCGCCGAGTCTGGCGCCCAGGAATCCAGCCACCAGATACAGCAAATCCGTAATGCCACCATAAAGGTCACCTACGGAGAGACCACCTTTCTGATCGACCCCATGCTGGCGGACCAGGGCGCTTATCCGGGCTTTCCAGACACTTACCGTAGTGAGCTGCGAAACCCTCTGGTGGGCTTGCCCATGGCGGCAGAGGACGTGATCAAGGGTACCGATGCAGTGATTGTGACCCACACCCACCTGGACCACTGGGACGACGCCGCCCAGGAGCTGTTGCCGAAAGAGCTTCCTCTGTTTGTGCAGAACGCGGCGGACGCTGAGATGATCCGTTCACAAGGCTTCAAGGATGTACGCATCCTGGATGGCCAGGCGGAATTTGGCGGCGTGACCCTCCATAAAACCGGCGGACAGCACGGCTCCGATACCCTTTATGCCATTCCTGAACTGGCCGAGGCGCTCGGTAAAATAATGGGCGTGGTTTTCGAAGCAGAGGGGCAGGAAACCACCTACGTGGTAGGCGATACCGTGTGGCGTGATGAAGTGGTGCAGTCGCTGGAGCGTTACCAGCCGGATGTCGTTGTGCTGAATGCTGGCGCAGCGGAATTCACCGGTTTTGAGGGCGACCCGATCATCATGGGCAAAGAAGATACCCTGCGCGTACACCGCGCTTTACCAGACGCTGACATTGTTGCCGTACACATGGATTCCGTGAACCATATGACGCTGAGCCGCGAGGAGCTGGCGGCATTCGTGCAAAAAGAGGGAATTGAGCAGCGCGTTTTGATTCCGGCAGATGGCGAGGTTATGTCTTTCTGAACAAGTTGCTGGATACCAACGGCAGGCAGCCCTTGAGTTTGCCTATGCGCGCATACAATCCACAGCGGATTACCTGTAACCTGTAGTCATTGTGTTGCCCGCGATAGCTCTTTGGAGCTTTTGAGCCCAGCCAGGAACTACTCCTGGCTGAACTCTCCTGGCTGAATTCTCCTGGCTGGTTGTTTTATTTCCCGATACAGAAGCGGCATTTCTGCCGCATGTCATTGATTTTCAAGCCAATCATGGCGGTCCCGCAACGTGCTTGGACCTATTCTTGGACCCAAGTACCAAGTGTGTCCCTGGGTAGCGGCGGATGGCCCATCTTGGACGCTCCCCGCACTCTCGTCGCCGGTACAGCACGCCAGCAAGCGGTCTGATCAAGGACGGCGAACATGGCCACCGGCGTTCAGCAACGTCCAATGGCTGTAGCGGAGCCTCATTTTCCCACCTCCTGACCCGGAACACCAAGGATGTTGCGCCCTGCTTCAGCCCGAAAAAACGGGAGGCACGCAGTTCGGATTGATGGCTGCGGCAGCGGTGATGCCGGGGTGAGATGAAGGCTCCTTTGGCCAGTTGGCCGATACCGATAGGAGCCTCACCATGTCACACCAAACCTCGGACATCATCACCCCGAAAGCCCTGTTGCTCGATGAGCGGCTAACGCCGCTGGAGCGCAACGCCTGGCTGACTTTCCGTTCGCTGGCCAGCAGCGACGGCACCGTGGTCCTCAGCTACGACGCGCTGCGCGGGTACCTGCCCAGCGCACCGGGCAGCAAGCGGGCTGCCCTTGAAACCGTGTCCAGGGCCGTGCTGTGCCTGCGGCTGTCCACATGGATTGCGCTGGTCGAGTACCGCCGCAACCCGATGACCGGCTTCTCGATGGCCAGCCGCTACGCGGTGCGGAATCAGCCCCTCGCGTTCGACGACGCCTGCATGGAGGACGAGGACTACCTGCCCCTGCTGGAACGGGCGCTCGGCCATGCCAGCGCGACGATCCGCCAGTTGGCGCAGTCCATCCTCGATGAGGCCATGCGTCATCCGGATCGGCTGAACAAATTGCCTGCCGCCATGCGGGAGCGGATCAGGTGCTTGTGCAACCGTGGCGATGACCACGATCCGGGCGGACCCGGCAGCTCCATTGAATCCGAGACCGACGACCACATTCCGAAGCCCGTTCCGGCATCTGCGGCAGCAGTACGTACTGTAGAAAAAGAAGTATTGAAAGAAGTACATACGTACCGGCCACGGTCCGAAGTGCAAATGTCTGGACCAGATGTGCCGAGGCGCTTCCGGCAATTGCCGCAGGATCAACAACGGAACCTCATGGCACGCCTTCGGGGCCTGCCCCTGGAACAGCGTCGGGCCGTACTGGCCGAATGGGATGCACGCTGCGAATCCGGTGGCGTGCACAACGCCATCGCCTACCTCTATGGACTGATCAAGAAGGCAGTGGACGGCATGTTCAAGCTCTGGGCAGCGCGCAAGCCTGTGCCGCAGCAGATGCACGAACCGGTCGTCAGCAGCAGCCTTTCTGATGCATCTCCGTCTGCGCCTTCCCCATCGCCCAGCAACCAGGCAGCAAAACCCGCGTCGCGCGAGGTCGCACAGCGGCATCTGGAACAGATCCGGCGCATGCTGAAGCTGCCGCCCCAGCCCATCGGGTACATCATCGAGAACCTGACTGGCAACGGGCATCTGGTTCAACCTGGCGATCTGCCTGCTGCAAGCGGACGCGAACCCGCCGGCGCAACGTAAGAACTGCGGGCCGTCACTGCCCGCCGCAGTGACGGCCCGGCGAACCGCAGCAACAATGCGGGTTGGCGAAGCTTCCTATTGAATGCAGCACACGTGATGATGCCCCCGCATACTAGCCTTGCAATGACCTGCCGGTGGGTATGAACACCGGAACCCTGGCGTGGGGCAGCAAGCGCCGCATGGAGCATCGCCATGCTTTCCATGCCGTCCCCATACGGTTGCCCCGATAGCGCGGATTCCTGCAAGCGCTGATCCGGTTCACCGGATGGAACCTTCCCAGGCACATTCCGGCTCGTTCGATGTGCCGCCCTACCCATGGGCAGAGCCTTCCTCATCCCCGGCTTGGTTCATCCAGCCATCTTTGCTGCCACACACGTCCTCAGGCGTTCTTCCATCCAGAACATTCGCTGCAGGTTTCCGACCTGGCACAGCGTGCTGACTTCTTTTCCACCACTCCACAGGAGGTATTCATCCCAGCACATCGCGTTGTCGTCTTTTGCAATCCTCCGCTTGATCTTCCCACAGGAAGCATGGCGGAAGCCTCATTCGAGGCCACAGGTGAACTGAGCGCCTGGCCCTTGCCCTTCGGGGATCTCGCCTTGGCGAGTTGGCACAAACACTGACCGCTGTATCTCAGCTCCAATAACCGACAACCGGTGGAGGGACGCTCCGATGGACGATCTGACCTACACCCTGCGACAACTCTGCCTGCGCAACCGCGACGGCAGCCACGCGACTCAGGCTGACCGGCAGCGCTCGCTGAGCCTGGCCGCTCGCCAGCTGCGTGAGGTGGGCTTTCGGCAGATGCGTGCCACCTCGCTGAAGGGCAAGCATGTCGAAGCCCTGCTGCAACGCTGGCAAACCGAAGGCCTGTCTGCCGGCACGCTGAAGAACCGTATGGCGCATTTGCGCTGGTGGGCCGAGAAGGTTGGCAAGGCAGGCATCCTGCCGGCAGACAACACCAAGTTGGGCATTCCCGAACGACGCTATGTAACCAATGAAAGCAAGGCCAAGGAACTGGGTGACGGGTTGGACAGGATCACCGACTCTCATGTCCGCATGAGCCTGCGTTTGCAAGCCGTTTTCGGTTTGCGGCGGGAAGAGTCCATCAAGTTCCAGCCCCGCTATGCTGACCGTGGCGACCATATCGCCATCAAGGGATCATGGGCCAAAGGCGGGCGCGATCGGACGGTGATTATCACGATGCCGGAACAACGTGCGGTACTGGATGAGGCCCATCGCTTGGCAGGCCTGGGATCACTGATCCCATCGCACAAGATCTACATCCAGCAGCGGCATGTCTATGACGGACAGTGCAAGGCGGCGGGGTTGAGCAACATGCACGGGCTGCGGCATCGGTATGCGCAGATGCGGTATGAGGTATTGACGGGATGGCGAGCGCCGGCTGCTGGCGGGCCAAAGCAGGAAATGCTGTCCGCCAATCAGCAGTTGCAAGACCTGCAAGCACGACAAAGGATCAGCCGGGAACTTGGGCACGAACGGACGTCGATCACCGCAATCTACCTGGGGCGATGACGTCCGACGCTTGAGTTCAGGCTGGGCTGCCTCCTTCCGTAGTGTCCTTGACCTCATACCGAAGATAGTCGGACAGGCGTTTGTCTTCAGTGACTTCATCATGGGGAACCACGAGGTAGCGCCAGGGCTTGCCGCCGACTTCAGCCGCATGTTCACTGGCGTGCCGACACCACCGAGAGGCGGCAGCGCTCTTGGTCTGGACTTCAGCGGAAGCCAGATCGACGCGCGCTTTGGTTTCGACCATCAGGATCATTCCATCCAGCTCGGCCACGAAGTCGGGGATGTATTCCGGCTGTTCGCTGCCCAGCTTGTAGTAGATCTGGAACTGGCCCTTGGCGGGCTTGAACCATTTGAGGGCGTCACGTTCCAGCAGCAAGGCAAAACGCCGTTCGGTGTCCGAGTCGAACTTCTGCAGGGGGTATAGGCAACGGGTGAACCCACCGAATAGCATCTGCTTGATGCGGCTGGTTTCCGTGACGGTCTCCCGCAGGTTATGGGCAGTCTGCCCCTCCGTAGCAGTGTAGTTGCATGACTTCAGCTCGGTGAAGCCTCTGCTGACCTGCACCTCATAGCCTGCGGCTTTTTCCCAGAAATGCTCCATCATCTGGGCGCGAATCAGGCGGGCGAGCTCCTTGCCGTAGGTATCGAAAATCTCGTGCAGTTCACTGTCCGAATAGTTCTGCTGCTGGTAATGCTCGACGGCTTGTCCGGCGAGGTCGTAGAGCAAGTCGGCCTGGGTGAAGTAGTCGATGTCGTCGAAGTCGATCAACTTCTTGACGATGTAATCTTCAAAGCGGTTTTCCCGCAGGCCACTTTCACGGTTCAGGGTGAATTGTTCGCTGGTGCGCAATGTCTGGCCGACGATCTCGCGCTGCCCTGGCTGGAAGTTGGGCAAGGCCCCCAGGCGGAACGGATGAAAGCCTGTGGTGACTTCACCGGTAGGCACAACGGCGATACGCGGGATGTCGATGGTCTGCTGCACCAGAATTTCAGTGGTCTTGGCCACGACGGCGGACAGATCCAGCGCTGGCGCCTGGTCGTCGGTTCCTTGCAGCAATTGCCCCTGTTGGGGCTTCAGGCGTTTTTCCACTTCTGCCCGAATCTCTTGCTGGATTTCCGGCTTCAGCAAGGCCGCGCTGGTCGGCGCCAAATCGCGCTTCACCTCATAGGTGGCGAGGACTTCCCGCACGACATGGGCCGCCTTGAATTCTGCTTCGGTCGTAAAGACTGGCTGAGTTTGTGCCTTGACTTGTTCGCCACCGACCTCGGTACCGGCATCTACCGTGTCCAACGCCGGCGGGACATGTGGCGCGTGCTCGTCGTGCAGTCCCAGGCGGGTCAGCAGATTGGGCAGCACTTGAACGCTGACCTTTTTGTCCTCGCTGCTGGGGGCTTCCAGGATCACCTGCTTGAGACGGATCGGCGAATCGCCACGGTTGGCCTCGTCGATGATCTCCTGGAACTTGTCGTGCGCCACGATGTTGAGGCGATCCACCGCCGCCACGCCTGTGCGTTTGCCATAGGGCAAGCGCAGGCCACGCCCGATGGATTGCTCAATCAACGTGCGTGCATTGGCGGCACGCAGCGGCACGATGGTGTAGAGATTGGTGACGTCCCAGCCTTCCTTGAGCATGTTGACGTGGATGACGATCTCGGTGGGTTCCTCCGGGTTCTCCACATTCAACAGCGCCTCGATCATCTTTTCTTCCTCGGCACCGGTGCGGCTGGAGTCCACCTGGATGACCTTGCCAAGATAACGACCACCGAACAACTGCTCTTCAATCTGCGCCTTCAACTGCCCGGCATGCGTCGTATCGCGCGCGATCACCAGAATGAAGGGTTTGACAACCTTGACGCCGTTCTCCCGGGCATAGGTCAATAGCTCGACCTTGGTGGCTTCGTGCAGGCGAACGCCATCCTCCAGCTTGATCTTCTCGATGTCTTCCGCAGCGTGGTTGCTGGCCTTGAAGTTGCGCTGGGTGACGACGGCCGGCTCCTTAACGAAGCCATCTTCCATGGCGCGTGCCAAGGGATAGTCCATCACCACATTCTTGAAAGGGACGGGCGCCTTGGCGGATTCCACGAATGGCGTGGCCGTCACTTCCAGCCCGAACAACGGATTCAGCTCGTTGATTGCCCGCATACCGGCCTGGGCACGATAGCGGTGCGATTCGTCCATCAACAACACCAGGTCCGGCAGATTGGCCAGGTGGTTGAAGTAGCTTTCACCCAGCACCTCCCGCATGCGCTTGATGCGTGGCTCCTTGCCGCCGCGCACCTCGGAATTGATCTTGGAGATATTGAAGATGTTGATCCGCACCTCGCCGAACAACTCGCCTCCCGCGACGTTTTGCTGGTCGTAGTTGTCGCCCGTGATGACCCTCGGCGCGTTGATGGCGAACTCCCCGATGCCTTTGAACACGTACTTGGGCGTGTTCGGCGTGAAATCGGCAATCAGCTTGTTGTAGATGGTGAGGTTCGGGGCCAGCACGAAGAAATTATTGATGCCGTGTGCCAGATGCAGGTAGGCGACAAAAGCCCCCATCAAGCGCGTTTTGCCGACCCCGGTGGCCAAGGCGAAGCACAGCGAAGGGAAGTCCCGCTCGAAGTCCTCCAGCGTCGGAAATTCGGCTGTCAGGGTCGCCAGAATCGAGGTAACGTCCCTATCCTTGCCCAGCATTTCCGGCGCGGCTTCCAGCGCGCGTACCAGCCGTGCCAGGGATTCGGCTTGCGGCGGCCGCAGCGACAAACGGCCAGCGACGTGATTCTGAACACGCGAACTCATGCTTTCCCCTCATTCTTGTTCTGGTCGCTGCCCTGGCTGGGGTGATCAACCTCAAGCTGCTTCAACATCCGGTCGAAATCGCTCTCGAACAGCCTGTCCTGCACGATGCGGTATTTCTCGAATTCGCTTTCGGCGTGTGCCTTGGCGATTTCCGCCGTCACTTTCCCCGCGTCTTGCAGAACTTCGCGATCTGTCGCCTCCAGAAAGCGATTCAAGCGCGTTTCCCAGTCCTGCATGGTCATGGGGATCTTTCGCAACGCCATGTCCTCGGCCACGTCCAGATAGGCGGAGACCAGCCGGGTAAGTTGCGCCATTTCGTGTTCGCTCAGGTAATTCTTGGCGAGCACCACATCGAACTTCTGGATCTTTCCTTGGGGCGCATCTTTCCAGGTGGTCAGCCCCATGTTGGCCTTGTCGGCATCGGCCCGGGTGTAGACGACTTCCGCTGCCGTCTGCCCATGAATCGCCCAATGCAGCTTGTTCTGCACGGTGGCGAAAAAGCGCTTGGTGGCCAGCGCCGTCACGTCGTAGTCAATGGCGGTGGCATAGATATCGGTAATCTTCTGGTAGAACTTGCGCTCGGACAGGCGTACCTCGCGCACGCGCTGAAGCTGTTCTTCGAAATACTGCTCCGTCAGGACAGAGCCACCGCTTTTCAGGCGCTCGTCGTCCATCGTGTAGCCCTTGATGGCAAATTCCTCGACGATGCCGGTGGCCCACTTGCGGAACTGCACCGCACGCTCGGAATTGACCTTGTAGCCCACAGCGATGATGGCGGCCAGGTTATAGTGTTTGGTGTCGTAGCGCTTGCCATCGGCGGCAGTTATTCGAAAATTTCTAATAACTGCTTCTTCCTGCAACTCACTGTCGTCAAACACTTTTTTCAGGTGGTAATTGATGGTGGGTGTTTCCACATCGTAGAGCTGCGCCATCATCTTCTGGCTGACCCAGACGTTTTCATCGGCATACACCGCATCGACACCGCCCTGGCCGCTGGCCGCGACAAAGGTCAGATATTCCGCTGTGGAGGAGCGAACTAGAGAGGCTGACTTCTTCTTCGTCATCAGGCGTCCTCCCCGTCGCTAAACATGTCCGTCATTCGGCTATCGCTGGGCTTTCTGCCGGACTTGGCCGTCTTCGCAGTAGGCGCTGGCGGAGACGGTTCGGCCAGCGGCAGGTTCGCCACGTTTAGGCTGTAGTCGTCATGGCCCCATTCGCAGCGAGCCAGCACCATCTTCGGAATCTTCTTCAGTGTCAGGTTCGGCCAACGCGCAGCGGCCGCTGCCGCGCTGATACCGTGGAAGGCCGAGCAGCACACCAGCAGGCTTTGCTCCGTGCCCACTTCGTCCGACAAGGCCTGCAACTGGGCGGCAGACAGGTTTTGTGTGGTGACGTAGAGGAAGTCCCGTTCACTGGAATGCCCCTGCTGCCACCAGCGGTTTTCTGACGGTGCATAGATGAAACCTTCCAGTTTGCACAGGGCTTCGGCCAGTTGCGTGGCGTTGTATTCCGGGTTGATGACCGGATTGCCCCAACGATCCTCGACGATCAGGCTGGGGGCGAGATGGTAGTAGCGGAAGCCACCGCCACCTTGCCAATCCACCGCCTTGGTGATGCCGCCTGGATCTTCACCGTCGACGACCTTTTTCAAACGTGGAATAATGTGGGTATGGCAATGCTCGCCCAGTTCGACCATGATCCAGCGGCGCCCCATCTTGTGAGCGACTGCTCCGGTAGTGCCGGAACCGGCGAACGAATCGAGAACTATATCCCCTGGTTTGGTAGCCAGGTCAAAGCACCGCTTGATCAATGCTTCAGGCTTCTTTCCTTTCGGGAATTCAACACCGCCTTCGTTGTGAAGGTTATTGGACAGGATGTCATCCCAAAGGCTGGTGAGCGGTTCTCCTGCGACATATTGGCCATCGATCAGCTTTAGCTTGTCCGAATAGAAGAGAATACGCTCGCCATTCGTGAAGTACATGTTTGAATGCGTATCACGTTCAAGCAGAAGCACTTCGTGGGGCGCTGCTTTTGACTGGTCTATCATTCCGCGCGCTTCACTGCTTACAGCGTTGTAATCAGGACGAGCAAGACGAACTACTTGCTGAGCGTGCTTCATCACGAAATTAGAGAGCAGGTCTTCGTACTCGTCACCGAGAGACTTCTTGATACCTTTTTCAGAAATACCAAGGCTTTGCGCAAAAGCTTTTGTGAGTGTCGTAAAGCGCCATGTCGCATACGGCTCAGTGAAATTTTCAATGAACTGCCCATATCGCTTGTCTCGCTGGGCGCGAGCTGTAAAAACCCGATTGGGAGTCCACACAGATTTATTCTTCGCGTAAATAAGGATGAAATTTGTTGTGCTTACAACACCAGGATTGATCGACTTATGTCCGGTCGCTGATCCCTGTTTGAACGAAACAACTGAGACTCGGTTGGCTCGTCCGAAAACTTCGTCAAGCAAGACAATCAGATAGCCGAGCTCATTGTCGTCGATGTGAACGAACAGTGTGCCATCATCGGACATCAAGCGACGCAGAGCTTCCGCACGATCTCGAATCAAGCCGAGCCAGATAGAGTGCTCGTAGCCATCATCATAGTGCTCAAACGCTTGTTGGGTATTGAACGGCGGGTCAATGTAGATGCACTTCACCTTGCCCGAAAACTCTTGCTCCAGCGCCTTCAGCGCCAACAAGTTGTCTCCGAAAATCAGCCGGTTGTCGAAAATGTCGCTATCCGAAACACGCTGCTTGGCGTGATAAGACTTTTCTGCATCTTCCAGCAGAATGCGCGGCTCCAGCTTGGGCCGCATCTCCTTCCCAATCCAGGTGAGTTCGAGTTTTTGCTTGCCCATAAAAAACCTATACATTTGTCATTTCTGCGAATCTGACTTCGGGAAGAGCATCCTGCTTAGCTTCCTTCAGGATCCGAAGTAGTTCACCATTTTGATGTTCACCATTGCCAACGATATCCCTTGCTAGCCTGACGCACGCGGCACGCACAAATGAAACACTAACGGACTCTCGTCCGAACGGAGAAATATTCCTATAACCAGCATTGTCAAAGATGACAGGTAGAATCTCCACCAACGACTCGGTACTCTCATCGGACAGATATTTTTTGCAGTACATCTGATTGGCAGTCCAAAGCAGCGCCGACAAACCTGTCATTCGACTTGACCCTATGAGATAAATCAGTCTCAAGATCAACCTGTCAATGGCAGGTGATTCTTTCTGATTTCTCCAAATCAACAGTGCGTATGATGCATATGCTAATTTGTTTGCATCGTCTGATTGAAGCCCTTGTCTGATCAATCTCTCTACCGGCTCAATAAAAATCTCGTCTGCAACAGAGAAATGTGGAAATGCGATCAGTGTCTCTGGTGCATCGACCTCGGAATAAAAAGTACACAATTTTTTAAAGTTTTCTTCAATCAGCATCCCTGAAGGTAATGCAGGAACAACAGAACGAGCCAGTACTTCGCCGACCAATTTAGCTGTTTGATGCTCTTCATTGTGCGAAAATCCGAGCATGTCGCTGCTGTCTTTATTTGGCCTCCAAACAATCAGTTGCTCGAAGTAATCGACCGCCTGATCTACAGACGGAACTTCCTTTATGTTTTCGGCTTGGGCAGCATTGGCAATATCTGTCAACACCTCCAGATTAAGCAGGTTTGGACTTTTTGCCTCAAATAGATAGCGCCTGACAAGAGCCTTAACAGCAGTAGGGGCTGGCGAAGGAATTTCAAGTAGCACATACTTGAGCAAACCCGTTTCAGGGAGATTGTTCAGATCGGTTTCACTTCCCCATACTTTTTGTGCAATTTTATTTAGCTCTTCGCCTGTCAAAAAACCTTTTTCGATCAACGGAAGAAGTCGCAGGAGAGCAGGGGCACTTTGAGGTGAACATGGTGCAATATGGTCTATTATTTCATCTATACGACGATCAAGAGCCGAGCCTTGCGGTCTTTTTCCAGGGTGTTTCACCACTGGATTGGCCCACGCCTTGTGGTCCCTAATGTTTATTTCAGACTGAAGAGGGAATGACAAGGCATCGAGTAAAACATCATGCTGATGTGACTCGGGAATGCTCTTGAGAGAGAATTTGGACAGGTGTTTGACAGCATCAAAAAGCCAAATATGATGAAATTCAGGTTTCTTTCCAAGAGATACAGCCAAGCGAAATATTTGCTTTGCCTGTTCGGCCGTGGCTCTTACTGATGCACGGGCTAATACCTCGATAAAAATCCGCAGGCGATCAATAGCGACGCGGCTAGCATAAGAAGACTTATCCTCCCGCTTTTTCAGCCAATAGTTGATTGCTAGCATGCACTGGTTTAGCAAGAAGGTCACATCACTTTCTGGAAGACATGCGATGTGAACTCTCGAGAAAACTTTTTTCAAAACTTCTGATGTGTCGCTATTCGCCGAACGAATAGCCAATGCAAAGCGGTTAATGTTATCAACCCCATCAAGCTCTGCGAGCCTAGCGGCTTGCTCAACGAGGAAGCTGACACCGTTCCAGCGTAGGGGCATCCCCACGATGCCAGAGATGCCTTCCAACAAAAGCAAGGGATGCAATTCATTACTGAAACTTACACTATTAGCGTTATCTCGAAAACGCCCTGGCTCGAATAGTGGCTCGATTGCATTTTTTTTCTGCTGTTTATCCAGCTCTTTAGAAATTCGCTCTCTAATATGCTCAATGTGATCCCATGGGTCACACTTGGAGTCTCGATAGCTGGACGGGAAGGCCCTGAATTTTTTGTCAAATGATGAAAAATCAACGCCGCGCATTAACCAATGCGCCCAGGCCAAGCGTGAAATTATATGGATTGAGTTGCGATCATTTCGATACTGGGTTAGAAGCTCTTTGTATGCTTCTGCTACCAGCGCCTCACCCTTATCAAATTGCCCAAGCTCGGCAAGCAGAGAAGCTTTTCTTAATTTCCAGACTGGATTGCTACTGGTGATTTTTTCAACATGTTGCTCTAAGGTGGCATAGTCGAACTGGTCACGCGCCACGATAGCGCGATGGTAGGCAAGTTCGTCACTACTTTCGGGCCAGTATCTTGTGCCGTTCTCCAATATCGAACTTGTCGTCTGAGAAATATTTTTGGATTCAGAATTATCCATCCAACGTGTATTTTTCAGCAGAAAAACCGCAATTTCTAACTGCTGTTTTTTGGATAGTGCGCAGGGCTTGTCAGGATCGCATACAGTAAGCAACTCGTTCGCCAGCCAAGATGGCATGGCTTCAAAGGTTACTTGGTGATGCCAAGTGATCTCGTACAATAGCTTGGCTTTAGATGTCTCTGCCATTGCAGGCAAATTCTTGGGGTTTGGCCAGGGATCGGTTATGTGGCCTTGCAACTGAAATCGCTGTCCATAGGGACAAACCAACCAGTCAGGGTAAGACAACCGATCCTTCTCTAAAGACGGTAGCTTCTCCTCCAGCAACTTAGCCGCATAGCTGACATCTTGATGAGTCTTGGTGCTTTCTGCACCAGTGGTTGTTGTACGATGCAGTTGCGTTGGAGCCCACTCCCAAATCTGTCTAGGCTTAAGATCTTGTAAAGCTTGGACGAATATTTTTGTCGCTTCCAGATGCCGAACATCGCGCTCATCGTAATCTGTAACCAGGTCATCTAGGTCGATGGGCGCGACATTAACGGATTCCAGATATTTTCTTTTTGCGGAGTTCAGCCCCAGGGCTCCAACGAGGTAAATACGTCTTGAATGTGTGGTCAGATGATCTCGGACCCACCCAGCCCATTGGAGAAAGTTAGGATCATCACCGGAGAAGCCTAACAAGCATAGTTCGTTTTCGATGAAAACCTGACGCGAGAAATTGACAAACGCCGCGTACTGTTGTGGATATTTTCGGTAGTCCTCTTGGGTGAAAACCAGGTCTTTGGTTACGTCTATCGTTCCGTGTAACTTGACGATTCTTGGCGATCTTGCACTGGAAAGATCCTCTTGCTTTGAAACCACACTGTAAATCGGTCGGTGCACCTCGGATGATGCACGCTCCAGCAACGTATCCCAGTTGGTAGTCAGAATTTCTGACCATGGCAATCCCAGTAAGGATTTATGCAGCTCGCCAGGTGCCCACGCGGCATCGTTGATTTCTTGCTTTATCAAATCATGCAGAGCTTGCTTACCAAAATAAGCGCAATATTCTTCTGCCAGGCGTAGAGGGTCGGTGCTGCCTGAACCCAATTCATCGGCAAGTTTTTTGGAAAAATGATTCCAGAGCGGCAGTTTTTTACTCGCATCGCCTGTCGAGGCTGCGCTTCTGCTAAAGCCTGCGCCTACCATGATGGCTGCGCCATGGTAAGAGTTGTCCTGCTGCCAAAGTGCAGACGCGAGTTTTTTTAATGCGGCGTAATCGGGAAGAGAAGAGATATCTTTCATCATTGCAGCACCCACTCCACGTTGAACAGCACCTGTTCCTGAACCCGCTGTTCCAGTTGCTCTTCAAGCTGTTCGATCAGCGTATTGCGCTGCATTTCGATGTCATCCTGTCTGGCGAACAGTTCCCTGCGTAGTTTGCTGCGCCGGGCTTCTAATTCTCGCTGGTGTTTCTGATGTGCCAGCTTTTCTTCCAATGTGGGCGATGCGGCGGCGGTGCGGCGCACCTCCTTGATCTCGCCGTCGATGGCCTTGATTTCCTGCTCCAGCCCGAGCTTCAGGTCGTCGGCCCAAGCATCGAGCTTCTGCACCTCCTGCTCGAAGTAGCCCAGGTTGCGCTGATTGATCTCACGCAGTAGTACGCTTTTCCGGCTTTCGACGTTGGCGACGAGTTCGGCACATGCTTCCAAGTGCGCATCGCCTTCTACTTGCGCAGGCAGGCGCAGCAATTTTTCTGGATCGTCTTCTGGCAGCGCTTCCCCTGTCTTGGTGCAGGCGGAAACAACCAGGTGCTGCTCTTGATCGTTCAGGGTTTCGACGGTTAGCAGGGTCACGCTCAGCCAGCCGCTCTGGCCGCGCCATTTTTCAAGGCTGACGAGCCTTTTGCCGTAGGCGGCGTAGTCAAACGCCAATCGTGCAGAGGCTTGTAGATCTCGCGCCTTGGCGCGCTCAATGGCCCATTCCGCCAAGGGATGGCCCATACGGTAAAGATGTGCATCGCCGCTGCGTCTGGGCAGTTCATAGCGCCCCGCCATCACTGCCTGTTCGCGGCTGCCAGTGGCGTGACCCAGCCCATCGGGCAGGCTGTGCAGTACAAAGCCATTGATCTCTTCGGCAGTATCAAAGCGGGCATGCTCCCGCAGCTCCGTGCGGCTCAAGTCCATCAGCAAGCGCTCGTACTTGTTCAGCACCGCCTGGCTGTCCTGGCTTCGGATGCGCAGTTTTTCCTGCACTTCCTCGTCGAAATTCTCCAGCAGAAGCTGCCGTGTTCTGAGCATGGTTTCGTCGATCTCACTGGCAAGTTCTCGCTGGAGGTCTTCGAAGCGGCTACGGATTTCTTCGGGTTCGCGGCAATTTTGGTAAATAGCGGCGATCCGTCGCTCAAAATCCACACCAGAGCCGATGGCTCCCAGCACTTCGTCACTGGCGCCGAACACGCCTTCGAA
Organism: Halomonas sp. 54_146; assembly: GCF_001507855.1. Classification (GTDB taxonomy): domain Bacteria; phylum Pseudomonadota; class Gammaproteobacteria; order Pseudomonadales; family Halomonadaceae; genus Vreelandella. The sequence goes on along the minus strand of NZ_LGEN01000014.1, from coordinate 54,511 downwards.
CAGCTTGAACTTCTGCGATAGCAGCTGATAGACGCGCGCATCCGCCTCGTTGCTGCGGTCCACGAAGTTGACCACCACCACATCGTGCTTTTGCCCGTAACGGTGGCAGCGACCGATGCGTTGCTCGATCCGCTGGGGATTCCACGGCAGGTCGTAATTGATCACCAGAGAGCAGAACTGGAGGTTGATGCCTTCCGCGCCTGCCTCCGTCGCGATCATGATGTTGCCGCGCTCCTTGAAGTGCTCAACCAGCGCGGCGCGGGTGTCAGCGGTTTTGGAGCCAGTAATGCGATCGCTGCCTTCATGTCGTTGCAGCCAGTCTTTGTAGATGGCTTGCGCTCTGGTATCGCTGTTGGTGCCATTGAACAGCACAATGCCGTCGCCGTAGGGCGTTTCAGCCAACAGGGAAAGCAGGTAACTCTGGGTGCGCTTGGACTCGGTGAAGATGATGGCCTTCTTGCTAGCTCCTAAACGGTCCAGCTCGGCAAAAGCCTTCTCCAGCGCTGTCAGCAGCGCCTGCCCTTTGGCATTCTGTCGAATGCCCGTAGCCAATTCCTTGAAGCGTCGGAGTTCGGCCGCTTCGTCGGCAATGGCTGCTCGTTCGTTGGCGCCGGCGTCGGCATCATTGGCGGTTGCGCCATTCCACTCGTCGGCGGTTTCATCCAGTCCTTCGTAGTCGTCATCCAGCGACTCTGTCAGGTCAGGGACATCAGGCAACTCATCCAGTTGTCCTTGAAGACGATTGGCCATGGTCTCCAGCGCCCCGGCAATGGCGTGGCTGGACGAGGCCAGTAACTTCCACAGTACCAACGAGATCAGTTGACGCTGGCCTTCAGGCAGCGCCTTGAGGTTCGGGCGGCGCAGGTAATCGGCAACCAACGCGGAGAGCTGCTGCTCTTCCTGGCTGGGTGTGAATTCTTCGACAATGGCGATACGTGCGGTATACGGCACGTATTGCTGAACTTGCCGGCGCAGCGTGCGCTTGCAAAGCGGCGTCAAACGCTCTCGCAGTGCCCGGTTGGACTGTTCGGTTCTGACCCCAGAAAATTGCGTTCGGAAGCTGTCGAGATCGCCAAATACACGCTCGTCGATCATGCTCACCAGGCCGTAAAGCTCCAGCAGGGTGTTTTGCAGCGGTGTTGCCGTCAGCAGGACTTTGGCATCGACGTGCTCCAGCGCGTCGCGGATCGTCCGGGCAATGACGTTGCCGTTCTTGTAGACATTGCGCAAACGGTGGGCTTCATCCATGACCACCAGATCCCAATGAATGCGCTTGAGGTCATCGGCCTTGGCTTTGGCGAACTGGTAGGAACAGATGATCGGCCCGCCTGCATGCAGAAAGGGTTGTGTGACACCTTCCTTGCGCATGGCGTTGTAGTTCTTCGCTTCGAGGATCAGCCCCTGAAGATTGAACTTGTCCTGCAGTTCCTGGTGCCATTGCTTGCGCAGGTTGGCAGGCACGATGATCAACATCTTGCGACGCCGCTCTGCCCAGTGCTGGGAAATGACCAAACCGGCTTCGATGGTTTTGCCCAGCCCCACCTCGTCCGCCAGAATCACGCCCCGCGATAGCGGGTTGCGGCAGGCAAAGAGCGCGGCTTCGACCTGGTGCGGATTCAAATCCACCTGGGAGTCCACCAGCGCGCTAGCCAGAGACTCCACGCTGTCACTGGCTGCCTGGCGGGTCAGTTGCCAAGCGAAGTACTGACTTTGGTGAGGGGTCAGAAAGTATTCCAAAGTATGTGTCTCCGCAGGCGTCAAGCAGGCCAGTACAGCCGCTTCAGCGGCACGATGCGTTTGGTTTCGGCGTCGGTGGCGTCGTAGTGTTCGATCAGGGCGCGCACCACATGATCCAATGTCCACATTGCAAGCGGAATGGATGCCCGGTCCGCTTCGTACTGCGCATCCTTGGTGAAGCCGCCGGTGCTGACGTATAGCCCGCGATCATCCTTATGGCGGCCGCCGAGAAAGCTGCGAATCTCCTGGCTTCCCATCTGTCCCTTGCGATGCTTGACCTCCACGACGATGCGCGGGTGTTCGAAGCCGAAACCGTCCGGCGACGCCACGATGTCCTTCCCACGGTCGGAGCCAGGCGGCGAGACCTGGGTCTTGTAGCCCATGGCGCGCAAGATGCCGGCAACCAGCTGCTGCATGTCGTCCCAGTCCAGTTCGTTGACCCGATCCTTGATGCGTTCCAGCGCCTGAGATTCGATGTCGACCAGCGGGTCGGCGATGGCCTCTTCCGCGTCATCTTCCACTGGCGGAACGGGTTTGCCTTTCAACGCCGCCAGCACTTCGACGGCGGCACTCGACGGCACCTCGAACAGGGTTAGCGTGGAACCCAAACTGTTCTTGGTGCTCGTGCCCAGGCTGTCGCGCGGCAGCTCCTGCGCTTGCCACTGAACCTTGCGCGCCAGCGGCATGCCTTGCTCCGCCCACTCGGGATGGTGCTCGGTTGGTCCCGTGACCTTGCCGATCGAATACAGGCGATTGGCTGGCGAGTAGGTGACGATCCAATCACCATCCTGGATGTCGTTGACGAAGCGCCAGACCTGGGATGCGCCCGAGATCACTGTCCCTTGTTTGGCCTGGGGCTCGGCGGACTGGTACAGGGCGATTAGCTGCTTGCGCCCGACACCGGGTTTGGCATGGGCCGCCAATTGATTCCAGCCTATAGCCGCCACACCACGCTCACGAAAGGCGTCATACAGACTGCCGCCTTCGCCGCGCACCATCCACATCCGTGCCATCGCATTCCCTCTCGTATTCATAGCCATCAATCCAGCACGACCAGAAATTCGGTCGCCAGCGCGGTTGGCTGAACATCCCGAACATTGCGCTGCAGCGAAACCAGGCCGTAATCCGACATCATCCGCAGGGTGCGCGACAGGTTCGGCACCTTGCGGCCGCTAAGTTCGGCCAGTTCGGTCAGGGACTTGGGTTGTTTGTCATGGATCAGGCGCAGCAGGCGGCGGTTGTCGTCCGACAGCACCGCTGCCAGTGATGCCAGAGACGAAAACCAAATGCTGGGCGTTTCGCTTCCCTGCGGTGGCGAACCGTCTGGCTGTCGGATACCCACAATGCAGCGCTTCATGATCGCGAATCCAATGACACGTTGATTTACAATTATATCAGTGTCTGATAATCATCGTCGATCATAAATGCCCGCCACGAAGGAAAAGGCAGAGACAAGGGAATGGCAATCAAGGGGCAACGGCCCTGCCCAAAAAGGGAAAAGGCCACCAGCGCCCCGGCCGGACTCACACCACCAAATTGGCCGATGGCGCCAGCCCATCGATGTAATCCGACCACGCCTGCAACATCTCCCGCCGCTGCTCTGCGTACTCCGCCCTGTTGTAGACGCCGCGCACGCCGCCGATGGTGTGGTTCAGCGCCTTTTCCACCACGTCCGAAGCCCAGCCCTGCTCGTGCAGCAACGTCGATGCGGTGCGCCGCAGGTCATGGATGGTGAAGGCAGGGATCTCCTGCCCCTGTAATGACACCTTCAGCGCCTGGTTCAGTGCATTGCCGGCGAAGGGCTTGGCCAGGGTGCCGCGCCCTGGCAACACCCAGTCGCTGCTGCTGGCGAGCGGCTTGAGTTCCTTGAACAGCGTTTGCGCCTGGGTGGACAGGTAGACGATGTGCGGCTTGCCGGTCTTGGAGTTTTCCACCGGGATGTGCCATTCGCCTTCGTCCAGATGCACGTCCTTCCACTGCGCCAGCATCAGTTCCGACTTGCGCACCAGGGTCATCAGGATCAGCTGGAAGGCGATCTTGAACTGGCGGCGGATGTTGGAGGCCTGCATGGCACGTAGGAACTGCCGGATTTCGTCCGGCGTCAGTGCCCGGTCGCGGGCGGCGGCGCGGTAGACGTGCCGCATCGGCAGGGCCATGACCGGGTTGGCCAGGATCAGGCCGCAGGTCAGTGCGTAGTCAAACATGCGCTTGAGCAGGCCGCGCACCTGGCCTGCGGCGGCATCGAAGCCTTGTTCCTTCTTGCGCCAGATGACGCTACGCACATCCTCGGCGGTAATGTCCCGGACCGGCTTGCTGCCGATGTGCGGCAGGATGTCTTTTTCCAAGTAGCGGCGGGGCATGGTCACATCCTTGCGGTCGCGTGACTGGATGTCCTTGAAGAAGCGTTCGGAGAACTCGGCCACGGTGGCGTCTTCTGCGCCGGCCACCTTTTCCTGCTGCTTTCTCTTTGCCGGAGACTTTCCCATCGCCACTTGGTGAGCCGCCTCGTCCCGCTTCAAGCGAGCGTTCTTCAGGGTAAGCGCTGGATACTTGCCCAGCGTTAGCTTCTCTCGCTTTCCGTCCAGCCGATAGCGATAACGCCAGACGATGCTGCCACTCGGCAGCACTTCGACGTACAGCCCGCGATCGTCACTGACGATGTAAGAAGCATCCTTTGGTTTGAGCGCTTTGAGTGCGGTATCAGTGAGAGACATGGACCCTCCTTTGGGTCCATGAAAGTCAATAGTCAGGCTATTCGGTGAACTTGGACCCAAATATGGACCCGGATAGCGATGGCTTCGACTGTATCACCGAATCACTCAGCAGACAAAAATCCCTTTATTTATGCAGCTTACAGGCACATAAGCAGACTTCAGTGGACGTCCTTGGACTCCACCTCACTTCCCGATACAGAAACTGCCGAAAATCTCGCCAAGCAGATCATCGGCACTGAACTCACCGGTAATTTCCCCCAGCGCCTGTTGGGCGTCGCGTAGGTCTTCTGCGAGTAACTCACCTGCGCCATAGCCATCAAGCTGAGCGCGGCCGGTTTCCAGTGCGGCCATGGCGCGGTCTAGGGCGTCCAGGTGCCGCCGGCGAGCGGAGAAGCGCCCTTCGGTGGTGGCTGCAAAGCCCATGACGTCTTTGAGATGCGCCTTTAAGTTATCCACACCCGCCCCTGTTTTCGCTGAGAGCCGAACGATAGGCGTGGCTGTGGATAAATCAATGCCCGCCGGTTCTGCGCTGGTATCGATTTTATTACGCACCAGGGTTAAGCGCGTTTGATCAGGCAGGCGAGCCACGAACTCGGGCCAAATGGTCATGGGGTCGGTGGCGCTTGTCGCTGAGGCATCGACTAGCAACAGCACGCGGTCAGCTTTTTCTATTTCTGCCCAGGCGCGGGCGACGCCAATTTTCTCAACCGCATCAGGCGTATCACGAAGGCCTGCGGTATCAATAATATGCAGCGGCATTCCGTCGAGATGGATATGCTCGCGCAGTACATCCCGGGTGGTGCCGGCGATATCAGTGACAATCGCCGTCTCTTGTTCGGTAAGCGCATTCAGCAGGCTCGATTTACCCGCGTTAGGTCTACCCGCGATGACCACATTCATCCCTTCGCGTAGCAGTGCGCCTTGGCCTGCTGCCTGGCGCACGTCTCTTAGTGCCTGTTGAACGCTGTCTAAATGTTGCGCCACATGGCCATCGGCCAGGAAGTCGATTTCTTCTTCAGGAAAATCGATAGCCGCTTCGACATAGACCCGTAGTTCAATCAGCCGCTTTACCAGTGCAGAAACGCGCTTGGAGAACTCACCCTGTAGCGAGCGCACGGCGTTTTCAGCGGCAGAGCGTGAAGTGGCATCGATCAAGTCAGCAATGGCTTCGGCCTGGGCTAAATCAAGCTTATCGTTCAAAAAAGCCCGCTCAGAAAACTCCCCTGGGCGCGCTAGGCGGGCACCCAGTGCGACACAGCGCTCTAGCAGCATATCCATAATGATGGGGCCGCCGTGGCCCTGCAGCTCCAGCACGTCTTCACCGGTAAAGGAATGCGGGCCGTTGAAGAGCAGGGCAATACCTTCATCGATAACGCCTTCAGCGCCGTTAAACGGGCCGTAGTGGGCGTGTCGGGGAGTAGGGCAGTCACCCAGTATTTCAGCGGCGATCGCCCGGCAGGCAGGGCCAGACACACGAATAATACCCACGCCGCCACGGCCGGGTGGGGTTGCCAGGGCGGCAATAGTGTCTTGGGTATAGAGTCGATCGGCCATGACGCTTCCTAGTGGCTAAAAGGGGAAAGTTAAAAGGGGAAAGTGTATCGCGGGTGACGCTCATGATGGTCACGTTGTGGCTAAAACGCCAGACCCCCGCAAAGGCGGGGGTCTGGTGGTAGCAGAGGGAAAGGTTATTTCGTTCGCATCCCTTTACCGACGCTGGGGTCGTTCTCAATGCTGCGCGTTATAAAGTACTGCTGCGCCACCGAGATAATGTTGTTGACTACCCAGTAAATGACCAGACCTGCCGGGAACCACAGGAAGAAGAAAGTGAAGATAATGGGCAGCATCTTCATGATCTTCGCCTGCATGGGGTCTGGCGGTGTCGGGTTCAGCATTTGCTGAACAAACATCGAAATACCCATCAGGATTGGCAGGATAAAGTAGGGGTCTTTGACCGATAGATCCTGAATCCAGAACATAAACGGCGCGTGACGCAGTTCAACGGATTCCAGCAGCATCCAGTACAGAGCAATGAACACCGGCATCTGAACTAGAATCGGCAAACAGCCGCCCAGCGGATTGATCTTTTCTTTCTGGTAAAACTTCATCATCTCTTGAGACATTTTCTGGCGGTCATCGCCATACATCTCTTTAAGACGCTGCATTTCCGGGCCAAGTTTGCGCATACGCGCCATGGATTTGTAAGCCTTGGCGGAAAGCGGGAACAGTACCAGCTTCACCAATACGGTCAGCAGAACAATCGACCAGCCCCAGTTGCCTACGATGTCGTGGATTTTATCCAACAGCCAGAACAGCGGGTTGGCAATAAACCACAGCCAGCCGTAATCCACGGTTAGCTTGAGGTTGGGCGCCACTTGCTCAAGGTAGTCTTGAACTTTTGGGCCCATGTACAGCGTGGCACCTAGTGTGGCTTCGCTTTCTGCAGCAACGCTGCTGGTGGGGCCTGCGAAGGCCACGACGTTACGGTTACTGGAATCAGTCGTAACGTAGTAAAGGTTTTGCTGATTCTGCTGAGGTGCCCATGCCGATACAAAGTAGTGCTGAATAATCGCAATCCAGCCGCCTTGCGCTTCGCGGTTTTCAAAGCTGCGGCTTTGAATATCGTCAAAGTCGATTTTCTCGTAGCGCGCATCTGGCGTTGAGTAAGCAGCCCCCAAGTAGGAGCTCATGCCCATGGAGACACCGCTTGAGGGGTCTGGGCTGTTATCGCGGGCTAACTGGCCGATAAAGCGCGCACTAACCGGGGTGTCAGTGTTGTTGGCCAGGTAGTAATTGACATCGACAGCATAGTTGCCGCGCTCAAAGGTGAAGCGTTTAACAACCTCAACGCCATTGACCTCAGCGGTTAGATCAACGCTTAACGCCTCATCACTATCGCCTAAACGATACTCGGAATTTTCAGGCGTGAAGGCAATGCGGCTTGCTTGGCCGTCTAGTTGCAGGCCAGAACGTGCCACATAGCTGCGGCTGTCGTTATCTGACAGCAGTACATAGTTACGCTCTGAATTAAGCGATAGCTTATGCTGCGGTAACGCGGCATACACGATATCGCCGCCGTGTGGATCAATGCGTACATCGAGGACATCGGTGGTCACGGCAATAAAATCGCGACTTGATGTCTCGCTTTCAGCCGTGTCAGGAATCCCTTCGCTAAGCGTGCTTTGCTGCGATGAGGTGCTTGGAACGGCTAAGCCATCCTCAGCATTTTCAACATTGCCGGGAGCCGCCGAATTGCTGCGTTGAGTCGTTTCAGGCACTGAATCATAGTTCGGCTGCCCGTAATCCTGATTCCACTGGACGACTAACAGGTAAGCTAGTACGGCTAGTGGAATCAGTAATAAAAGTCGTTTTACGTCCATGAGGGTTCTGCCCGCTGGGTGGTGAACATGCTAATGGCGCAGTGTTATTTACTCGACTCATGACACACGAAAGCCTGCCAAGCGGCAGGCCGAGGTCGAGCGGCGAGGTGTGCGCCAAAGGTCACGTGTCACGCTTAGGCGTTGGTGCTGCGGTCACCGCCTGTGCGTCACGCTGAAGTCGCTTCCACATGCCATGTAACTGGCGATGCAAGGTGTCGTTATCGATATCCTGAACGCCGCGCCGAGCAAGAACCACGATATCCACAGAGGGTAGGTGATCTTGTCGGAGGCGAACAGATTCTCGAACGAGGCGCTTGAAGCGGTTGCGATCAACGGCGCGTTTGACATTTTTCTTGCTGACGACAAGCCCAAGGCGGGGGTGCCCCCGAGTACTCAGGCGTACAAGCGCCATCATACCTTTGCCATGCACTTTGAAGTCGGCTTGCTCAAACACGTGACTGAAATCCCCAGCATTTAGTAACCGTAATTGCCGGGGAAAGCCTTGCTGCGGCACACGCAATCCGAGATCAGGCGCTCAGACGCTTGCGGCCCTTGGCACGGCGACGTGCGAGGATGGCGCGACCGTTTTTGGTTGCCATACGAGCACGGAAGCCATGCGCGCGCTTGCGCTTGAGAACGCTAGGTTGAAAAGTGCGTTTCATAACTCGTTATTCCCACGTGGTTTAGGACGGAAAGTAAATTCCAAAAAGCCCGGTCCAGTGGAGAACTAGCCGGGGCGATTCAATTCAAGACCGGAAATTGTAGAGGCTTCCTCTGCTCGGTGCAATTTTTCGTTGCATAAAATCACTCATAGGGGCATTGCGACTTCGTTTTCGGGTCTTTGCCGAACGCTTGGGCTTGCCTCTATTATTACTAATTAGTAGTTCTAAACCTGTTGTTATTAATAGTGGGGATACTATTTGTGGATAAGTGTTTTTAATATATATTTATCAGTGTCTTATATTAATAAAAAATCTGTGAGTAAGTCGCGTATAAGCAGGCTATAAACTGTTATTTAGATGTGCTTAACACCTGCGTAAGTTGCTCTTTTTGAGACTGCCCCCATGTTTTTCTAAGGTTTTCCCGTAGGCTTAGTGCAAGTTGTCCACAGCTCAATATCGAGCGTAAACCCGTGTGGATAACTGCTGCTTTGGGCGCTACAATGGTCGGCCGTTTTCAACCGATGGTGAGATGAGTGTCACTGACGCTTTGGCAACAGTGCCTGGACAACCTGCAGGATGAGCTGAATTCACAGCAGTTCAATACCTGGATACGCCCGCTGCAGGCAGAAGAAGGAGAGTCCAACGAGCTGCGCTTATTGGCGCCGAATCGCTTTGTGCGCGATTGGGTGAACGATAAGTATGCCAAGCGGATTAGTGAGCTGATGCGCGAACTCGCACCGGCCAAGCCGCCCAAGGTAAGCCTGACGGTAGGCAGTCGCCGCCCGGCCACCCAGGCACCTCAGCATCGTGATCTAGGCAATCCTGTATCGGCTTCCCCGTCGCGGCCAGCCTCGCCTGCGGTACATACACCGCCACGCGGTGATATTGCCGATGAGCGCGAAATAGATAGGCTGCGCGATGAAGCGCCAGGCCGGCGTAATAATGAGCGTCAGGTACAGGTAGAGGGCAGCCTGAAGCATGGCAGCGGCCTTAATCCGAACTTTACCTTTGATACCTTTGTGGAAGGTAAATCGAACCAGCTAGCTCGCGCGGCTTCCCGCCAGGTGTCTGAAAACCCCGGCGGCGCTTATAACCCGCTATTTTTATACGGTGGCGTCGGCCTGGGTAAAACCCACTTAATGCACGCGGTGGGCAACGCGCTGGCAACGCGGCGTGAAAACGCCCGCGTCGTGTATCTGCACTCAGAGCGTTTTGTTGCCGATATGGTCAAAGCGCTACAGCTTAATGCGATTAATGATTTCAAACGCTTTTACCGCAGCGTAGATGCGTTACTCATTGATGATATTCAATTTTTTGCCGGAAAAGAGCGCTCGCAGGAAGAGTTTTTCCATACCTTCAACGCACTTTTGGAAGGCGGCCAGCAGATGATCCTCACCTCTGACCGCTATCCTAAAGAGATCAGTGGGGTAGAGGAGCGGCTTAAATCACGCTTTGGTTGGGGTCTAACGGTGGCGATTGAACCGCCTGAGCTTGAAACCCGCGTCGCCATTTTGATGAAAAAGGCCGACCAGGCTAAGGTTGATCTGCCCCACGATGCGGCTTTTTTTATTGCGCAAAAAATTCGTTCCAACGTGCGCGAATTGGAAGGCGCGTTGAAAAAAGTGATTGCCGATTCACACTTTATGGGTAAAACCATTACCCAAGATTTTATTCGTGAGTCATTAAAAGACCTATTGGCCCTTCAGGATAAGCAGGTAGGTGTTGATAATATTCAGCGCACGGTCGCGGAGTATTACAAGATTAAGGTGGCGGACTTACTTTCCAAGCGTCGTTCGCGCTCCGTTGCTCGCCCTCGTCAGGTGGCGATGGCACTGGCAAAAGAGCTAACGAATCACAGTTTGCCAGAGATTGGCGATGCCTTTGGTGGCCGCGACCATACAACGGTGCTGCACGCTTGCCGTAAAGTTAAATCTCTGCAGGAAGAAAGTGCAGACATTCGTGAAGACTATAAGAACTTGCTGCGCCTGTTGACCAGTTAATCATCCCATTGGGCAGATCTGTCACACGCAGGTTTTCCTGGATATAGAACCGGAGTATTGATGAAATTTTCGATTTCCCGAGAGGCGCTGCTACGTCCGCTGACTCTGGTCGCAGGGGTAGTGGAACGGCGTCAAACGCTCCCTGTACTTTCCAACGTGCTGATTCAAGTAGAAGGTGACCAAGTTTCACTCACCGGTACTGATTTGGAAGTCGAGCTTATTGGCCGCACCGTCGCAAGCCAGGTTGACCAGCCAGGTGCTGCTACAGTGCCTGCTCGTAAGTTGATGGATATTTGTAAATCACTGCCTGACCAGTCTGATATTCAACTCGCCGTTGAAGAAGGCCGCGCCGTGCTGCGCAGCGGGCGTTCACGCTTTACGCTGTCAACGCTGCCGGTGGCGGAGTTTCCTAATATCGAAGAGGCCGATGGCAGCCAGGAAGTTAGCGTGCCCAGGGGCACGCTAAAGCACCTGATTGAGGCCACCTCGTTTGCCATGGCGCAGCAGGATGTACGCTATTACCTCAACGGTATGCTGCTGGAAATTCAAAGCAATTTGCTGCGCACAGTGGCAACCGATGGGCACCGCTTAGCGATGTGCTCGCGCCCGATAGAGGTGTCCGTTAGTCAGCCTCAAAAACTGATTGTGCCACGTAAAGGCATTTTAGAGCTGTCACGTTTGCTAGATGACAGTGACGAGCCGGTAAGTTTAACGCTTGGTTCCAGCCATGTGCGGGCGCACACGGGGGATTTCACCTTTACCTCCAAGCTCATTGACGGCAAGTTCCCCGATTACGAACGTGTGGTGCCGCGTAATGGCGACAAAGTACTGATTGCCGAGCGCGCTGCACTGCGCCAAGTGCTTTCACGCACGGCGATTCTTTCTAATGAGAAGTACCGCGGTGTACGCCTTTACCTTGAGGAGAACAACCTTAAAGTAATGGCCAATAACCCGGAGCAAGAAGAAGCCGAGGAAAATATCGCCGTTGAATATAACGGTGGGGCGATGGAAGTGGGCTTTAACGTTGGCTATCTCGTCGATGTATTGACGGTGCTTAATGAAGATCGGGTGCAGATTACCCTGGCGGACCCTAACAGCAGTGCTCTGCTTGAAGAGCCGGGCGGCGGTGATGCGCTTTATGTTGTGATGCCGATGCGTTTATAGGCGGTCTGACTGTTTGTAGCGTAATCAATGTTATAGCGTAATTAATGTTATAGCGTAAGCAATGTACAGTGGCGGCGTTTCTGGTAGCAGAAGCGCCGCTTCCTTATTGAGAATGGATGATTCTTATTTTCGGTATCTCTTTTAAGTGGTGATGACTAAGTGGTAATGACGCAATGAGCCTGACGCTGCTTAACTTCCAAGGCTTGCGTAACCTTTTGTCGGTTGAAATGACGCCGTCCTCGCGCATCAACGTCATTAGCGGCGCTAACGGCAGCGGCAAAACGAGCCTGCTGGAAGGCATACATATCCTGGGTATGGGTCGCTCGTTTCGTACACGCCAGTTAAAGCATGCGATTCAAGCTGATGAGCCTCAAATGACACTCTATGGGCGGTTAGCGGGTGAGCCCGAGGTCACGCTAGGCGTTCGTCGTCTTCGTGCCCAGAGAGAGCTTGAGCTGCGTTTGAGGGGCGATAAAAACGCCCGATTGGCAGAGCTGGTAGAGGCGATGCCGCTTCAGTTAATTAATCCAGATGCATTCCGATTACTGGAAGGTTCTCCAGCTGGGCGCCGCGAGTTTCTCGACTGGGGAGTGTTTCACGTGAAACATGACTTCTTAGGGATGTGGAAGCGTACCCGGCGTGCGTTGAAACATCGGAATGCACTGCTTAGGCGTGGTAGAATACAGCCTCAGGAAATGGCGGTTTGGGAACATGAGCTTGCCATGTGGGGCGAGCAGATGGATGTGTTACGCAGCGCTTGGTTCAGTGATTTTTTGCCAGTTTTTGAAGAGACGTTGAAAGTATTACTGCCTTTATCTGGTTTGTCTTTGCACTATGCCCGGGGGTGGGATAAAGAGCGTTCTCTTGCGGCTGTGCTACACGATAGCCGTGCCACTGACCAGCAAATGGGGTTTACTCAACAAGGCCCTCAGCGTGCAGATTTACGCATCAGGATAAACAAACAGCCTGCTGTAGAAGTGCTTTCCAGAGGCCAGCAAAAATTAGTGGTGAGCGCTTTAAAACTCGCCCAAGGGCGGTTTCTGGAAAGAACAGCACAGCGGCACTGTATCTATCTTATCGATGATTTACCGGCCGAACTTGACGCGCAGAATCGTCACCAGTTTTGTCAATTACTCGAAGATATGCAGTGCCAAGCATTTATTACCAGTGTCGAACCTTCCGCATTAAAAAATGCCTGGCACACTGATACTCCTGTGAATATGTTTCACGTGAAACATATCAAAGAGGGGCTCAGTAACTTAGAAAGAGCCAGCTAGTCCGGCCAAGCAGCAATGCAGCAATGTAGGAAGGGTATAGGCGATACGGGATGAAGCAGACTTCACGACGGAGTGGTCAATGAGCGAGCAGGCTTACGATTCATCAAGCATCAAGGTGCTCAAGGGGCTGGACGCGGTGCGTAAGCGCCCAGGTATGTATATTGGTGACACCGATGACGGCACGGGGCTGCACCACATGGTTTTTGAATTGGTGGATAACTCCATCGATGAAGCCTTGGCAGGTCATTGCAGCGAAATTCGCGTTGTTATTCACCCGGATGAGTCGGTTACCGTTAGTGATAATGGCCGTGGCATACCCACTGAGCTTCACGAGGGAGAGGGCGTCTCGGCTGCGGAAGTGATCATGACGGTTCTGCACGCGGGCGGTAAGTTTGACGATAACTCCTACAAGGTTTCTGGCGGGTTACACGGCGTGGGTGTTTCCGTGGTTAACGCACTTTCTGCGGAGTTACGCTTAACGATTTGGCGCCAAGGCGAAGTGTTTGAACAAATGTATCGCCACGGCGTTCCGCAGGCAGCGCTGGGTGTTGTGGGCAAAACCGAAAAAAGTGGCACGAAAGTTCACTTCCGCCCCTCGCCAGAAACCTTTGGCAATATCGAGTTCCATTTCGATATTTTGGCAAAACGCCTGCGTGAACTGTCCTTTTTGAACTCTGGCGTTGCTATCCGCTTAATGGATGAACGCAGTGGCAAAGAAGAACTGTTCCACTATGAAGGTGGCTTAAAAGCGTTTGTTGACCACCTCAATACCAATAAGAACGTTATTAACCCGGTATTCCACTTTAACGCTAGCCGTGAAGACGGTGTGGAAGTGGAAGTGGCCATGCAGTGGAGCGAAGCCTTCACTGAAAATATTTTCTGTTACACCAATAACATTCCCCAGCGAGACGGTGGCGCTCACTTAGCGGGTTTCCGCGCCGGCCTTACCCGCACCCTCAATAACTATATTGAGGCGGAAAATCTGCTGAAAAAAGCTAAGGTCAACACTACGGGTGATGACGCGCGTGAAGGCTTGACCGCCATTATTTCGGTAAAAGTGCCGGATCCAAAGTTCTCATCTCAAACAAAAGAAAAACTGGTTTCAAGCGAAGTTAAAACGGCGGTTGAGCAAGAGATGAGCCGCCTTTTCTCTGAGTATCTAATTGAAAAGCCTAACGAAGCCAAGGCTATTGTTAATAAGATGCTGGATGCAGCGCGTGCCCGTGAAGCAGCCCGCAAAGCGCGCGATATGACACGGCGCAAAGGTGCGCTAGATATTGCCGGCTTGCCGGGCAAGCTAGCGGATTGCCAGGAAAAAGACCCTAGCCAGTCAGAGCTTTACCTGGTGGAGGGTGATTCGGCGGGTGGTAGTGCCAAGCAGGGGCGCGACCGCCGTACCCAGGCTATTTTGCCGCTCAAAGGTAAAATCCTGAACGTCGAAAAAGCGCGCTTTGATAAAATGCTCTCTTCAGCAGAAGTTGGCACGTTGATCACCGCCCTTGGCTGTGGCATTGGTCGAGAAGAGTTTAATCCTGACAAGTTGCGTTACCACTCGGTCATTATCATGACCGACGCCGATGTCGACGGTTCGCACATTCGCACGCTGCTGTTGACGTTCTTCTTCCGCCAAATGCCGGAATTAATTGAGCGTGGCCATATCTTCATCGCTCAGCCGCCGCTGTATAAAATTAAGCGCGGCAAGCAAGAGCTTTACCTGAAAGATGAGCAGGCGATGGTGGATTATTTAACTACCACCGCCCTAGACGGCGCAGGCCTGCACGTTAATGCCAACGCACCGGCTATTTCGGGTTCTCAGCTTGAAACGCTGGTTAATCAGTACCGCAATGTGATGAAGCGGATTGATCGTTTGTCGCGGGTTTATCCCAATGCCGTGCTCAAGCAAATCGTCCATACCTCTGCGTTGAAAGGTGAGGCGAGTCTTAAAGACCGCGTTACTATGCAAAGCTGGATTGATGAGCTTCAGAAGACAATGGACGATATGGTGGCCTATGAGGGTGGGCCGCGCTATCACTTCCATCTTCAGGAAGACACAGAGCGAGGTTTGTATTTGCCCACCGTATCGCTGGTTGCCCATGGGGTAACGACCGACTACGTATGGGGTCTCGACTTCTTTGAAAGCGCCGACTACCGTGGTATCGCTGAACTGGGTGAAACCCTGGATGGCTTCCTGGAAGAGGGGGCCTTTATTGCCCGTGGCGAGCGCCAGAAGCCCGTGGCGCATTTCTCGGAAGTGCTTGCATGGCTGATGCAAGAAGGCCAGCGTGGCTTATCCGTTCAGCGCTATAAAGGGCTGGGCGAGATGAACCCGGATCAGCTGTGGGATACCACGATGGACCCTGACAGCCGCCGTATGCTGCGTGTCACCATTGAAGATGCCGTCGGTGCGGATATGATGTTCAACACCTTGATGGGTGATGATGTTGAGCCGCGTCGTGATTTCATCGAAACCAATGCATTGGCTGCGAATCTAGATGTGTAAACGCTAGTAGGTAACTATTCTAGCGGCCTCGCTGTAACGTAACGGCAAGATGTTTCACGTGAAACATCTTGCCGTTTTGCGTTTTGGTTTAAGCCAAAACTCAGCCAGAGCAAGCGCCATCGGCAGTTAATACAACAAATAACAGAGCAAACAGCAGGACAAGCAAAATAATAAACAGCACAACAAGCAACAGAACAAACAGCAGAGTCACTGCAATATCATGCTGCCTCACCGCATAGCCAATTCACAAATTCAGCCAAATCATCAAACAGGCGAGCCTTCTCAAGGCCAACCTGCTTTGCTTCGGTACCCGCTCCTTTTCCGGTTCTTACTAAAATAGGCTGGCAGCCTACTGCTTCGCCCGCCTGAAGATCACGCAGGCTGTCACCAACCATCCAGCTGCCCGCTAAGCTTTCCAGCCCTAGCTGCTGCTGAATCTGCAGTAGCATTCCGGGCAGCGGTTTACGGCATTGGCAGTTATCATCTGGCCCGTGCGGGCAGTAAGCGATATGGGCAATGTGCCCGCCTTGATCCTCAACCAGCGCGGTTAAGCGATCATGCATGGCCTGGAGCGTTGCTTCATCATAATAGCCGCGGGCAATACCCGATTGATTGGTGGCAACAGCAACGGTGAAACCGGCACGGTTTAATCGGCCAATGGCGGAAATTGAAGTGGGGTAGGGCACCCATTCATCGAGTGATTTGATGTAGTGGTCAGAGTCATGGTTGATGACGCCGTCTCGATCCAAAATAACCAGCTTTTCGGCACTTAGCATAGCGATCCTGTTTGGTATTGAAGGTTCTGTTTAGTTAAAGACCCTGTTTAGTTAAAGACCCTGCGGTTACGGTGTTAGCGACCAACGCTTTTTGTCGGCTGGTTAGCATGTTTCACGTGAAACATGCTAACCAGCATCGTAAAAAAAGCCCAACCGCAAAAGCGATTGGGCTTACGATTAGGCTTAGGAAACGACAAGCTAACGCGAAGGCTACTGCGGGAGCAGTGAAATATCAGCCACTTCCAAGAACAGCGCTTGAAGGCTAGCAAGAAGCGCTAAGCGATTGCGCTGAATAGCCGGGTCATCTGCCATCACCATGACTTGGTCAAAGAAGGTATCGACCGGCTCACGCAGCGTAGCCAGTGCATCCAGCGCTTGCTGATAGTTGCCCGCCGCAAATAGCGGGGCAACCTGCGTTTGGCTGCCAGACACCGCGTCGAACAGTGCTCGCTCGGCATCTTCTTGTAGCAAGCTTTGGTCTACCTGCGTGCTGCCATCGTGCTCTTGCTTGCTGAGGATATTGGAAACCCGTTTGTTCGCGGCGGCCAATGCAGCCGCTTCATCACGCTGGGCAAAGGCCTTAACCGCCCGCAGGCGGCGCGCAAAATCAAGCGGCTTGGTGACCGGGCGAGCGCGCACCGCTAGGTACATCTCGGCGCTGATTTTCTCTTCCTGGCCCCAGGCGCGGAAGCGATCCAGCATATAGGCCAGCACGTCTTCCACTAACCCTTCGGCCTTGGGTAGGCCCTGGTGTTGCTCTGCGGCAACGGTGAGCAGCTCACGCAGGTCTAGATTAAGCTCACCTTTAACCAAAATATTGAGCACGCCAATAGAGGAGCGACGTAGAGCGAAGGGGTCTTTTGCGCCGGTCGGGCGCTGGCCAATGCCGAAAATACCCACTAGCGTATCCAGGCGATCTGCCAGAGCGAGCACTTGGCCGGTTAAGCTTTGCGGAATCGCATCGGTGGCAAAGCGCGGCAGGTACTGCTCTTCAATCGCTTGGGCGACCTCTTCAGGCTCGCCATCTTGCTCGGCGTAGTAGCGACCCATAATGCCTTGAAGCTCAGGAAATTCGAGCACCATTTCAGACACAAGGTCACACTTAGCGAGCGCTACAGCGCGCTGGGCATGGGCGACATCACTGTTAATGTGCTGAGCGATGAAGGTCGCAATCGCCGTGCTGCGGCGGGCTTTATCCGCCAGCGTGCCCAGCTGCTGCTGGAAAACAACGCTTTCCAGCTGGGGAATGCGCGATGCCAGAGTGCGTTTGCGGTCGGTGTCGTAGAAAAACGCAGCATCCGCTAAGCGCGGGCGAATGACTTTCTCATTACCGGCAATGACCTGGTCGGGGTCAGCGCTATCAATATTAGCGATGGTGATAAACAGCGGCTTCAGCTTGCCGGCATCATCCAGCAGGTGAAAATATTTCTGATTGGCCTTCATGGAGGAGATTAAGCACTCTGCTGGAACCTCCAAAAAGCGCTCATCGAAACTGCCGGTAAGCGCCACCGGCCACTCCACTAGGCCACTGACTTCAACGAGCAAGTCCTCATCGATAACGGCGGTGGCTTCCTGAACTTCGGCTTCTGCCAATACCTGTTCACGAATGCGTTCGCGGCGCTGCTCACGGTCCACCAGCACATAGGCGTTTTCCAGCGCGGCAACATATTCGTCGGCGTGCGCCAGCTGAATGGCATCAGGGGCGTGGAAACGGTGGCCAAACGTGGTGCGGCTGGCCTGCAAGCCAAGCGCTTCTGCAGCCACGACGTCGCTGCCATAGAGCGCCACCAGCCAGTGCACGGGGCGTGAAAATTCAACCCGTGAAGCTCCCCAGCGCATGTTTTTAGGCACAGGGAGGGTGCTGATTGATTTGCGGATAATCTCAGGCAGCAGCGCTTGAATAGATTCTCCCTGCTGCTGCTCACGAAAACCTAACCAAGTACCTTTATCGGTTTCTAAATGAATCAGCTCGTCGACGCTTACACCGCAAGAGCGGGCAAAGCCTTCCGCGGCTTTAGTGGCAACGCCATCCTTAAAGGCGGCCGCCAGCGCTGGGCCACGGCGCTCAACGTCACGATCAGGCTGTTTGTCGGCCAGTTCATGCACCTGTACCGCTAAACGCCGTGGTGTCGCAAAAGCGGTAACGTTGGTGAAGGGAACATCGGCTTCTTGCAGGCCTTTCTCGATGCTCGCGGCGAACGCATCGGAAAGAGCGTCCAGGGCCGTGGGCGGCAGCTCTTCTGCACCTAGTTCTAGTAAAAGCGTATTAACAGCCATTAGTCGTCTCCCTGATCGGCGAGTAGTTCGCGGCGAAGTATTTCAGGCGCCATGGGGAAACCTTCGGCCTTACGCGACTCAAAGTAAGCAGTGGCGACATCCCGGGCCATAGTGCGAACGCGCAGGATAAAGCGCTGACGCTCGGTGACCGAGATAGCGTGACGGGCATCTAATAGGTTGAACGTGTGTGATGCCTTCAGGACTTGTTCGTAGGCCGGCAGCGGCAGGCTGGCAGCGAGCAGCTTGCTGCACTCTTTTTCCTGATGGTCAAAGTTAGCAAATAGCTGATCGACATCGGCATGTTCGAAATTGTAGGCGGACTGTTCGCGCTCGTTTTGCAGATAGACATCGCCATAAGTCACTTTGCTGCCATCGGGGGCAATGGCCCAGACGAGGTCATACACACTGTCGACGTCCTGCAGGTACATGGCGATGCGCTCAAGCCCATAGGTCAGTTCGCCGGTGACCGGATAGCATTCGATGCCACCGGCCTGCTGAAAGTAGGTAAACTGGGTCACTTCCATGCCGTTTAACCAGATTTCCCAGCCCAGGCCCCAGGCGCCCAAAGTAGGAGATTCCCAGTTATCTTCGACAAAGCGCACATCGTGAACCAGCGGATCAAGACCCAGGCGTTTGAGTGAGCCCAGGTAGAGATCCTGCAAGTTGCTTGGCGATGGCTTCATCACCACCTGGAATTGGTAGTAGTGCTGAAGGCGGTTAGGGTTCTCGCCATAGCGGCCGTCAGTAGGGCGGCGGGAAGGCTGTACATAGGCAGCATTCCAGGTTTCGGGACCAATCGCCCGCAGGAAGGTAGCGGGGTGGAAGGTGCCCGCGCCGACTTCCATATCGAGCGGCTGAAGGATGACACAACCCTGTTCTGCCCAGTACTGCTGCAGAGCAAGGATCAAGCCTTGAAAGGTCGACACATCGGGTGTCGATTGGTTTGTCGAGACACTCATCGCGGAAAGCACCGTTGGCCATGAATTCATAAGGCGTCAAGTATACAATCCCAGGCAGATGGGTTATAGGCACGTATGCCAACAAGCTGCTTTAGGTAAGGAGAACAGTATGATTGTGGTAACAGGCGGTGCCGGTTTTATCGGGGCCAACATAGTTAAAGCATTGAACGCCCGCGGTCGAAACGATGTGATGGTCGTTGACGATCTACGCGATGGTACCAAATTCGTCAATTTGGCCGACTGCACGCTGGCTGATTATCTCGATAAAGATGATTTCCTCGCCAGGGTAAAAGTTGCGCTAAAAGGCGAAAGCGTTGACCTGCCCAAGATAGATGCGATTTTCCACGAGGGCGCCTGCTCGGATACCACCGAATGGGATGGCCACTACATGATGGAGAATAACTTCGAGTACTCCAAAGTGCTGCTTAATTACTGCGAGCAGCAGAGTATTCCTTTTTTATACGCCTCGTCAGCCGCCTCCTATGGCGGCAGCGAGGTATTTAAAGAGGTACCCGAGTGCGAAAAGCCGCTTAACGTTTACGGCTATTCCAAGCTGCTGTTTGATCAGCACGTGCGTTCGCGCTGGAGCGAGTTAACCACTCAAGTAGTGGGCTTTCGTTACTTTAATGTCTATGGCCCCCGTGAACAGCACAAGGGCAAAATGGCCAGTGTGGCCTATCACAACCACTTGCAAATTCGTAATGGTGAAACGCTCAAGCTGTTTGGCGGCTATGACGGCTACGAGGCAGGCATGCAGAGTCGTGACTTTGTTTATGTGGGCGATGTAGTCGATGTGAATCTTTGGTTTTTGGATCATCCTGACAAGTCAGGAATCTTCAATCTTGGCACTGGTCGGGCTGAACCTTTTAAAGCCATTGGCGAGGCGGTTATCGACTTTTACGGTAAAGGTGAGATCGACTACATTGCCTTCCCCGAAGAACTCAAAGGACGCTATCAGAGCTATACCCGCGCTGACATTAGCCACCTTCGCGAGACCGGTTGCGATGTTGAGTTTAAAACCGTCGCTCAAGGGGTTAAGGCTTACTTGGGGTGGTTGAATGGCTAATTCAGCGCAACGTTTGCTGGTGATTGGCCCCTCGTGGGTCGGTGATATGGTCATGGCACAAAGCCTGTTTATGACCCTAAAAGCCCGCCAGCCAGAAGCGACGATTAGCGTGGTGGCACCAAAGTGGTCGCAGCCCATTTTAGAGCGCATGCCTGAAGTGGATGAAGTGCTGCCATTGGCGGTTGGGCATGGGGAGCTTGGTTTGGCCAGCCGCCGCGAGTTAGCAAGCCGTCTGCGCGGGCGCTTTGATCGCGCCATTGTGCTGCCACGCTCTTGGAAAGCGGCGCTAGTGCCTTTTATGGCACGCATTCCTGAACGCGTCGGCTTTGTAGGCGAGCACCGCTACGGCCTTCTCAAAGAGCGCCGCAAGCTCGATAAACAGGTGCTTGATCAAACGGTAAAGCGCTTTGTATCGCTAGGCCTGCCCTTGGAAGAAGCGGCTAGCGGCGACTTTGCGATACCCAAGCCCCGCCTGCAGATTGACCGCGATAACCTCGTCAATTTACGGCTGGCCCACTCGCTTTCATCGCGGCCCGCGATTGGCATGATGCCAGGCGCGGAATATGGCCCCGCCAAGCAGTGGCCCATCAGCCATTTTCACGCCTTAGCAGAGCGATTAGTCAACGATGGCTTTGAGGTGCGTGTATTGGGCGGAGCAAAAGATCACGCGGTGGGCGAGGAGATTGTGCAAGGACTTGCCCATACCCATAACTTATGCGGTAAAACGCAGTTAGCCGATGCGGTTGACCTGCTGGCAGATTGCCGGCAAGTGGTCACCAATGACTCAGGCTTGATGCACGTTGCCGCGGCGGTAGGTGTTCGCATTCATGCGCTCTATGGCTCCTCTTCGCCGGCGTATACACCACCGCTGACCGAGAACGCGACTATTCACTATTTAGCGCTCTCTTGCTCACCCTGTTTCAAGCGCACATGCCCGTTGGGGCATACCAATTGCCTTAACCAACTGAGCGTGGATCAGGTGCATCAAAAAATACACGCTGACCAGCAGCGGGAAAGCGTGATTGTTAACGGATGAGTTCAACTTCATTGGCTAGGTCGGCGGGTGTTTCTAAGATTTGCTCTTGATAGGGTGCTTGAAAAGTTGGTTGAGACGGTGCTGTCGACTCGCGCCGCTGAGGGGAAATGCCTTCCCAAAGGCGGTGTTGAAGCGCTGTTTCTTCTCTCAAGCGCTCATTAAGTAGCTCAATGCCGTGGGTCTCTACCAGCGTTTGATGATTGCTGAACAGTGACGTGCCCAGCCCGGCACGGTCGCCTTCCAGGTGAAAGCCCAGCGCATCTAACAACGTGGGGAAGACATCCAGCATGCTGGCATCACGGTGAATACGCTGCGGCTGGATATCATCCCCCAGCATAATCAGCGTGTTATCCCGGTCTAACGCGGTTAATTGATCCCAGACCGAAACGCGCATGGTTAGGTGATCGCTAAGCAGGACGACTAAGGTGTTATCGAGCAGACCCTCGGCCTCTAAGCCCTCGATCAATTCACGGGCGAGCCACGCTGAGCACTTAACGGAATAGAGAATATCCTGCCCATCAAATTCACCCTGTTGCTCTACGCACGACTGAGAAGGGTAACCATTGGGCGCATGGCCTGCCAGATTAAGGCTAACCACGGCCCAGGGGCCGTCATCTTGGCGCTCTAATCGCCTTATCTCATTGGCGGTAATGTCATAAAGTGTGTCGTCATAGAGACCCCAACTATTCACATAGTCAGGGTCCTCCAGCAAGGGCTCTAAATCTTCACGCCCTTTCACCGTAGTGAATTGATGACCGCGGTAAAATATCCCTTTTCCTGCAAACTGAGTGCTGGCACCGCCTAAGTAGCTTAGCTGGTAGCCCTGTGCAGCGAGAATATCGCCCAGGCAATCGACGCCAGGGACGACTTTAGGTAGGGGGTCAAATTGGCTTTCGTGGAGAAGTCCGGCCGGCATTAACGGCACGCCGCACTGGCTGGCGATCATGCCTGCCATTGTCCAGCCCGTGTTATCCATCTGGCGCACGCCTTCAAACACTGCCCCCCGCTCGCCTAGCGCGTTGAGATCTGCATAAGCATCACCGAATAGCTCGTTGGCGTAGGTACGCTCAATGCTTTCTAAATACAGAAGCAGCAGGTTGGGGGCATCGTTAAGCTCGCTAGCCGGTGGCGTTACTGGTGGCGCTATATAGCGGCGGTCTAGCCATGCGCCATCATCGGTTACTATCGCCGCGCTGCGCTGGCCCAGGCCATACAGCAGCGGGTTGCATGCCAGTAAGACCACAGCAAAAAAACGTTCAGCTAACCGCCAGCGCTGGTCATGGCGAGCCAGCCACGTGACGGAGGCCAGCACACCGATCATTGCCAGTGTATAAAGAACGGCGACCACCATTTTGCCCGCGCCACCGTGATCGGCCATACCCGCCTGTAGATGGAAAAACACCGCGCCCAGGTCAACAATCCCGAAGCTGTCTGCCAAGTAAACGTAAATCCCCAAAAGGCTTAACGGTACCAGCGACCACGGCCACATCTTACGATAGCGAGCGTTAGCAGGCCGCCCCCAGCGCAGCTTCAGCCCCACGCCAATCCAGGCGGCGGCAATAAAAAATAGCGTCCACCAAGGCAGGCGAGTGACTACCGTGGCGGTATAACCAAGGCAGAGGCCGAGTAGGGTAAGCGCTAATCGGGCATATAGGTGCCGGTATATAAGCTTGGACATAGATTCCTATTGGGTAGAGCGTGCAATATCGTAACGCTGGGTTTTGATGCTCAGTGCTTATACTGCGCAATTGTATGGCACAGTTATAGAGGGCGGGTGTCCTCCTGTTCTGGGCTTATAACGAGCGTGTGGCGCTGTTCTTTGTTCCACTTACCTTGGGGTTTGTCGATGTACTGGAAGTGTTCGTTGGTAAAGCTGCCTTGGTTAACGGCATGACGATAGGAGACGGTAGGAACGCAACTTGGATCCAAAAGCTCAATAAAAACCCCAGGCCCAGTAATATGGAAGACGTTGCGTAGCGTGTTTTCTTTAATGTTGACCACGACGCGTTCGATGAGGCGCTGCAGATTGGGGTTGCCGGGTTTGCTGGCAATGAAGTAGTTACTTAATTCTCCGCGGCGTGTGGTTACATACAGTTCTTCGCGTTTGGGGCCAAGTACGCGTTCCAGCGGCCAAATTTGGTGTGCATCTATATCCAGATAGACACCGCCAAACTTATGAAGTACCAGCAGCCGCCACAGGTCGGCCTGGGCTGCCCCAATTTGTAGACGCTCGTAGTGAGGAAGAATCTCCGGGTAATGTTCGGCAATGAAGTCACGGCGTGCCTCAGTGATCATAAACTGATATTCAAAGCTGGGTGCCATTAAGCGGTTGAACAAATAGTTCAGATAAACTGGCAAGGTGACTCGGTTGGTGAAGTTGGTTTGCCAGATAATGCGTGGGATATGACTTGGGGTAGTACGATTGAGTAGCGGAGCGGCTTGCTTTGGAAGCGTAAAACGTTTATCAGCAAACACCCAGTGAAATGGATAACTGAGCATTTTGGTGAGATTAGCACTTAGTTTGATGATACGGCTAATGGCGACAATGAGCATCTTTTTCATTAGGTTTGTTCCGGCTTATTCATTTGCAATGAGGTTGTTTTAAATACTTATGCTGTCTGGCATGTTTATTAGAATAAGAAGGAATTACTCACAGGCAGTATTTTTTTTATTGTTTTCATTAAGCTCATTAAGTTTTGCATATTTCATGTAAGCGTGAAAAGCTGTAGTGACGGCCACTAAAATGCCATCACTACCCTGAAAAATACCGCCTTTAAAAATTAGCTTTCTGATTAACGCATTAACACTATGAACGATAGGGCTAATCGAAGATGCTTTTTTGCCGCGTTCTTTCATTGCCCAGGCATCGCGGGTTGAAAGTGCATTAATACGTGAAACCCAATCAGAGAGGTCGCGATAAGTTAAATGGTTAATATGGGTTTTTGTAGCATAAACAGAAGGTGATTTGATGGATGAGTGGGCTTTTTTATTTAAATAACCTGATGTTGTCCGGTTATATAGCCGTACAACGGCATCTGGATAAAACCCCGCTGCTTTTATCCAATGTTTGCCCACATAGTTTTTACGGTAAAAACTGTATGCAACCTGTACATTATCAAGAGGCAATGATTGAATGGCCGCAGTTGCATCTTCGCCCAGCCGCTCATCGGCATCTAACGAAATAATCCAGTCATTTGTAGCATAAGGCACGCCAAAAGCCTTTTGAGGGCCGTCACCTAAATATTCTTGGTTATAAATAATTGCGCCATATTTCTTAGCAATATCAATTGTCTCGTCAGTACTGCCTGAGTCGACGACAATCAGCTCATTGCATACTTTATTAAGTGATTCTAAACAGTCACTTATGTTATGAGCTTCGTTTAAGGTAATGACAATGCCTGTAATTGACTGCATGTGTATTCCTAGTATTTGGATAAGAAGAGCGATATAGCTTGAGCAGCTAAGGCAATATCCACTGACATCATATCTGTTTCGCCCGCATGGGGGGGCGGGCTAAAATATAAACGTTTTTCAGCTGAATTACAGGTTTGCCAGCGCAAAGAAGTGGCCGAACGTTTGGCAGGGTAAAAGCCCGCGGTGGCAATGTTCAGGCAGCCTGCAATATGCAGAGGGCCTGTAGAGCCTGCAATTAACATATCTGCCCCTGCAAGCTGCAGCGCAAAAGCTTCAACGCTATCGCTGGCAGGAAAAGGATTGGCGACAACGCCAGCAGCAGCGAGTTGACGAATGAGTGCCTGCGCCTGGGGTTGCTCGTTGGGGCCTGCACTTATCAGCCAGTGAATGCGCTGCGACTTGCCAATGCGGTGGTGTATTTGAGCAATTAAATCAGCGTATTGATTTACCGTCAGGTTTACCGCTGAGCCGCCGCTGCCTGGGTGAACCACAGCCACAGCACCGCCGCTGGCCTGGAGGTTTGCCAGCAATGCCCTGCGCTGCTGTTCACGGTATTCGGTATCAATCGGCCAGTAAGGGGGTGGGGGTAAGGTGGGAACAGCCAGCGCTAGCCTGTTGAGCAGTGCGCGGGCAAGGTCTACATTGTATTGATATTCTGGTTTGGCTGACCGAGAGCGGCGCTGCCGTATACGCAGGTTGTAGAAAATTTGTGCCCATTTGGTGGCTGGGGCAACGCGCAAAGGAATGCCCGCTCGCCAGCCTAGCCAGGCAATGCGAGGTGTCGAAAACAGCGTTAGCAGCGCATCGAAGCTAGCCGCCTTCACCTGCTGCAATAGCGCACGTTGAGCCGATGGCTCTGCCGTACTGCCTGGGTCGATTATCACTTCGTCAATCCACGGGCAGGCTTTGGCCAGCGGTGCAGTATAGGCGGGTACTAACACGCTAACGTGGGGCGTAGGCGAGGCATTTTTTAAATATGCCAGCGCTGGCCAAGCCAGCATAAAATCGCCAATTTTGTCGTTACGAACGACAAGCAGTTTTTGTGCCATGGCTTAGACCCCATTAATAACAGACTGTATACTACAAGAAATTGCATGATTTGTTTAATCGCAAGTGGCTGAGCAGGTAGCAAAATGGTGAATAAGGTACTTCAACTTTGTCTATCCGATGGCAAGGGGGGAATGGAGCTATACGTTGACCGTACTATTGAAGGCCTTAAAGAGAATGGCTGGGAAGTTATAGGTATCTGTCTTAATAAATCTAAAGTTGAAGGCTACATGCAGCGCAACAATATTGCTTATACCGCATTTAAAAGTAATATTTTTGCGCTTTTTAACGTATTGAGTATTCGCCGTTGGTTAATTAAAGAAAATGTCAATATAATCCATTGCCATAAGTCGAGTGACTTAAGATTAACCACTCTTTTGGCGCTGCTAATGCCAGGGTTAGAAATTTTTTATACTGATCATGTTGGTGGAAAGCGCCCAAAAAAAAGCCTTTATCATCGCCTTGCCTATGGAAAAGTCAGTCGTGTTATTTCCATTAGTCAAGCGACATACCAGCGAAATGTTATAAATTTTCCAGTACCTCGCCAGCAAGTTATTTGCTTACCTCATGGGGTTGATATTAATAAGTATCAGCCCTGTAATAATGAAAACATCATCCGCGCTAAACGCGAAGCGCTAGGCATTCCTGAAGGTGCTACTTTGATAGGGCTACCAGGGCGCGTAACTCCTGGCAAAGGTCACGATATTTGGGTAAAGGCGCTGATTGAACTTGACCCTAAGCTCAATTTTTACGCGCTTTCCATAGGTGGCACTGATTATTCATCTGGGGGAGTGGAAAGCTTTTATAAGAGCCTGCAAGCACTAATCGCGGATACACCCTTAGCCAATAAAATTGCTTTTCTGGGGCATCATAGCGACCTTGCAGATATTCTTCCCATTCTCGATATAGTGTGTATTCCCTCTAAGAATGAAGCCTTTGGGCTAACGATCATCGAGTCTATGGCGTGCGGATTGCCGATTGTGGGCTCAAACACAGGGTCGCTGCCAGAGCTGGTCGATCCTGATTCAGGCGTGCTGGTGGGGCCATTGGATGTTTCTGGATGGCGTGATGCCATAGATGCCTTGATACGCAATAAAGCTCAGCGCCATACCATGGGGAACGCTGCCCGACAACGCGTTGAACAGCAGTTTAGTCACCAGCAGCATGTGAAGCGCTTAATTGATATATACAGTGCT
The DNA here is from genome assembly GCF_001507855.1 of Halomonas sp. 54_146. Taxonomy (GTDB): domain Bacteria; phylum Pseudomonadota; class Gammaproteobacteria; order Pseudomonadales; family Halomonadaceae; genus Vreelandella. Next base: position 27,306 of record NZ_LGEN01000014.1, on the reverse strand, counting down.
TCTGCATCATTTTATTGATATTGCATGCCTGAGACAGAGCCTGGCCCTTTAGATCCACAGTAATCACCGTAAAACGCTATGCTATAGAGCGTTATAGCATAGCGAGCCTTGCGTTCTCTTCCCGTGTCCAAACGGAACTACTTATGTGTTCATCGACACCCGCTTCTGCGCCTTTACCGTTTTCGCTACTACGCATTTACACCTCCGTTGCTGTGCTGCTACTAGGTGCCATTGCGCTCATCGTGCCCTCAGGCTACTCAGTCGGTGCCGTGTTGTTGTTGTTCGGCACTTTTGCGCTGCCATTCACTCGCACAAACGCACGTTTTGGCCGTCAAGATTGGTGGGTCGTTGGTGCATTGGTTTTTTACGCACTGGTGGGGTTATTCGAAGCCTGGAGCGATGGGCTGGGGTTTCGTGGCGTTGATAAACCACTGCGGTTTCTATTGGTCATTCCTGTACTCGCGTTGATATTAGCCTTTCCACCGCGGCTGGGCTGGTTGTGGGGCGGCCTGGCGTTGGGGGGAATAGCGGTCGGAAGCTGGGGCGCTTGGCAAAAGCTACTTTCCGGCGTTGAGCGGGCAGGTGGATATACCCACGTTATCCAGTTTGGCAACATCAGTATGCTGACGGGCATTTTATGCTTAGCAGGCATGGGGTGGGCAATGGTGCAGCCCCATCGCAAACAGTGGCTGCTGTTGTTAGGCCTGGGTGCCTTGGGCGGTGTGTTGGGGTCACTTTTCTCTGGCAGCCGTGGCGGATGGGTAGGGCTTCCCGTTGTACTGTGGGTGCTGTATCGCGCCTATGGCCGTGATCTGGCTGCCCCCTTCAAGGTAGGTGCTTTAGCAATCGTAGTGGTGGGGGCACTGTGCGTTTATGCGGTGCCTCAGTTAGGAGTGCAACAGCGCGTTCATCAGGCCGTTGATGATATTGAGCGTTATGTGTCTGGTGAGAGCCGAACGTCTTCCGTTGGCGCGCGTTTTGAAATGTGGAAGGGGGCTTCGCATCTCATCATTGAAAAACCGCTACTGGGCTGGGGCTACAATGGTTATCAACAGGGGATGCAATCTCTTGCGGATGCTGGAGTGATTGACCCAGGCATTTTACAGTTTGGGCATGCACATAATGAATTTATTGATGCTACGGCTAAGCGTGGGATATTGGGGCTTATAGCGCTTCTGTTCCTGTATTTAGTACCTATGCGGCTATTTATGCGCCAGCTGCATTCGCCGAATTTAGAGCTCCGTTCATTAGCCGTAGCAGGCGCGCTGTTGCCGGTCGCTTATATTGATTTCGGTCTCTCTCAAGTCTTTTTAGCCCATAATAGCGGCGTCATGATTTACACGTTCTGGCTGGTGGTGCTATGGGGTAGTTACCAAGCCTGTCAGCACCGAGCCTGCCAGCGGCAGCTTTATACGAAAACTAAAACTGCTGGCTTCAATTAGCGGTGGTACCCGCGATAAACGGCGGGCATGAGCGAGCCGTCTGAGAATTTCAACAATGACCGCTCCAGGCGAGCTAAATTATTCGCCTGCCACTTTCCTGGGTCGCGAAGGCGGCAGCGATCAAGGTCAATCAACCAAGGTGCGCCACTGAGGTCGACCAAAATATTGCGGGCGTTTAGGTCAACGTGATCAAGCCCCGCTTGGTGAAAGCGTCGAATCATCATGCCTACCTGCTGCAGCAATGCGTCATCGGCTAACTCGTTGATCAGCAGCTCGGCAAGTGCTTTGGCGCTGGCAATGCGCACGGTGATCAAGGCGGCTTCATACGTAAGCCCATAGCGGGTAACACAGCTTGCCACGGGGCGGGGCACTGGTAGCCCTTGTTCAAAAAGCGTGGCAGTTAAACGCAGTTCACGAAATGCTCGGGTTCGCTCCGCGCCGGTCCATAAGTAGCGTTGTTGGCTTACTTTGGCTGCCATGCCACCTCGGCGGTAGGGCCTTAACACCCACTGCTCCGTCGGCGTCGCCTGCAAAAATAAGCTGCTGCCTCGGCCAGGTGCTTCGCCCACAATTAATCCGCGTTCACGCCAGTAATCGCTAGTAAATAGCTCGGCATCAATTTGGTGTGTGCCCGGCGCGTCACATAAACTGTCTGCATCATGTAAAATCAGCCCATTTTTCTGCCGGAGTGCCGCTAAGCGCATGAAGCCCTCTCTGCCTGTTCAGCCTAACCACATTGCCATTTTGCGCCTCTCCGCCCTAGGAGATGTGTGCAATCTCGTGCCCACGGTGCGGGCGTTGCAGCGCCAGTGGCCCGATGCGCGCATTACCTGGATTATCGGTAAGGGGGAGCACAGTCTACTGGCGGGGCTTTCCGGGGTCGAGTTCGTTGTTTACGACAAGTCGACCGGGTTTGCCGGAATGCGTGCGCTATGGCGGCAGCTTGCCGATACGCGCTTCGATGTGCTGCTGCATATGCAGCAGGCCATTCGCGCCAGCGTGCTGTCGCTCGGGCTGAAAGCTAATGTACGGGTGGGCTATGACAAGGCGCGCGCCAAAGATGCTCAGCACTGGTTCACCCAGCATCAGCTTGCGCCGCACCCCAATGCCCATGTGCTGGAGTCCTTTATGGATTTCGCCCGAGTGCTCGGTGTAAAAGATGACCGTTTGGAATGGGGGTTATCCGTGCCCGATACGGCGCGTAACGAAGCGCAGGTGATCAGTGGTGAAGCGCCTTACCTAGTGATTAACCCCTGCAGCAACGTGCGCCTGCGTAATTTTCGCAATTGGTCGGTAGAGGGTTACGCCAGCGTGATTGAACACGCTTGGGTGCAGCATGGCCTTAAAAGCGTGTTGACCGGCGGCGGTAGTGCCTTGGAACGGGAAATAGGCGATCAAATTGAAGCGCTTTGCCAGCCGGGGAGCGTGATTAACGCCATTGGCGGCACCTCTTTGAAAGGGGTTTTAGCGCTGATTGATCAAGCCCAAGCGGTGATCGCACCGGATACCGGCCCTATCCACATAGCCAATGCCATGGGAACACCGGCACTGGGGCTTTATGCCTCCACCAACCCCCAGCGTGCCGCGCCCTATTTGTGGCGAGATTTTGCGGTCAACGCCTACCCTGAAGCGGTACGTACTTATCTGCATAAATCAGTCGATGAGGTGAGCTGGGGGCAGCGAGTGCGACACCCAAGCGCCATGATGCTGATTAAAGCAGACGACGTTATCGCTAAACTGGATGCGCTGCTGGCGCATACCGCTTCACCCGCCAGTGCAGGGCGTACCGATGTAGGGCGTACCGATGTAGGGCGTACCGATGTAGAGAGCACCGATGATGAAAATTGATTTAACCGCCTTAGAACATGCCCGCGTACTAGTAGTGGGCGATGTGATGCTAGATCGCTACTGGCATGGCGGCACCTCGCGCATTTCCCCGGAAGCGCCGGTGCCAGTGGTGCGGGTGGACGATGTTGAAGACCGCCCAGGCGGGGCGGCCAATGTGGCATTGAACATTACCTCCCTCGGCGGCCATGCGGTGCTGGCGGGTGTAATAGGCGATGATGACAATGCGCAGATTCTACAAGCCAGCTTAAATGCCTCGGGTGTAAGTACTTACTTTCAGCGCAGCGCTGAGATACCGACGATTACCAAGCTGCGTGTGATGAGCCGCAACCAGCAGCTGCTGCGTCTGGATTTTGAGCAGCGTTTGGATAATGTCGATACCTGCGAGCTCGTCGCTCAGGTAGAAACGGCGCTGCCCAACTGCGATTTGGTGATCCTTTCCGACTACGGCAAAGGCACGCTAAACCAAGTAGAAAACCTAATTGCCAAGGCGCGTGCCCAGGGCAAGCGGGTGCTGATCGACCCGAAGGGTCAAGATTTCAGCAAATACCGCGGGGCGAGTTTAATCACCCCCAATCTCGCCGAGTTTGAAGCGGTGGTCGGCCACTGTGCGACGGATGCGGAGTTATCCAGCCGGGGCGAAGCGCTGCGCGCTGAGCTTGAGCTGGAAGCGCTGCTGATTACCCGTAGCGAAAAGGGCATGACGCTGATTCGCGAAGGGCACGCGCCGCTGCACTTACCCACCCGCGCCCAGGAAGTCTTCGATGTCACCGGTGCGGGCGATACCGTTATTGGCTTAATGGGGCTGGCGCTAGCGGCTGGCCACGCCTTCCCCGAAGCGATGATGCTGGCGAATCTAGGGGCAGGGCTGGTAGTGGCTAAACCGGGAACGGCCACGCTTTCCATCGCCGAGCTCTACACTGCGCTGCACGGCGATAAGCTGGCCGAGTTTGGGGTGATTGAACCCAGCGTGTTGATCGAAGCGGTGCGTGCCGCCCAGCTGCGCGGTGAGCGGGTGGTAATGACCAACGGCTGCTTTGATATTTTGCACGCCGGTCACGTGGCTTACCTGGAGCAGGCCAAGCGCCTGGGTGATCGTTTAATTGTTGCGGTTAACGACGACGCCTCTATTGGCCGCCTGAAAGGCCCCAAACGGCCGATTAACCCCTTAAACCGGCGTATGCAGGTGTTGGCGGGGTTAGGCGCTGTTGATTGGGTGGTGCCGTTTAGTGACGACACCCCTCAAGCGCTCATTGAAGCGGTGCTGCCGGATATTTTGGTTAAAGGGGGCGATTACCGCCCAGAAGATATCGCCGGTGGCGCGGCGGTGATGGCCAATGGCGGCGAGGTCAAAGTGCTGGGCTTTGAAGACGGCGTGTCGACCTCGGCGATGATTAGCTCCATTTTAGATCGCGAGCGCTAGTGGCTTCACCAGCCTGGCCTCGGCTTGCCTACTCAGCGGCGCTGTATGCGCTCTCGCCGCTGATTGGCTGGCGCATCTGGCGTGAGCAAGTGCCCACTTACTCACGCCTTCAGCGGCTTGGAATATGCCTTGGGACGCTTCCGCCTGCGCCACGCATTTGGCTGCACTGCGCTTCAGTGGGAGAAGTGCGCGCCGCGCGGCCGTTAATTGAGGGGCTATTAGCGCGCTACCCGGCGCATAGCCTGCTGCTTACCACCATGACCGCGACCGGTGCCGAGCAGGTTCACGCGCTGATTAGCGAGCAAACCCCAACTGATCAAGCAAGGCTTGCCCACCGTTTCCTACCGCTGGACTTTCCTGGTGCCGCTAAACGCTTTGTGCACAGCGTTCAGCCTGAGCTCGCCATCCTGTTTGAAACCGAGCTGTGGCCCAACGTGATCCACGCCTGCCACCAGCAGGGTGTGCCCGTGGCGGTCGTTAATGGGCGCTTATCGCCCCGTGCTTTTAAGCGCTACCAACATCTGCGCCCGCTAATGGCCAGCACGCTCGCCGAGATTAGCTGGCTAGCCGCAAAATCACCGGCAGACGCCGAACGCTTTAATGCCCTTGGCTGCAGCACGGATATCACTAGCGTCGTTGGCTCGCTGAAATTTGAGCTAGTCACTACAGGCAAAGCGATCAAAGAGGGTGAGCACTTACTTCAGCAGTGGGGCGCACGCCCTGTGTGGGTGGCGGGCTCGACCCGAGACGGCGAAGAAGCGCTACTGCTAAAGGCGCATCGCCAACTGCTGCAAAGCTACCCCGATGCGCTACTGGTGCTGGTGCCCCGCCACCCCCAGCGCTTTGATGAGGTAGCTAAGCTGTGCCAAACCGAAGGTTGGGTATTTAGCCGCCGCAGCCAGCAGCAGCCCGCCACACAGCAAACCCAGGTGTACCTGGGGGATACGCTTGGTGAGCTGGCTATGCTGTATGCGGCAGGCCGTGTGGCCTTTGTGGGCGGCAGCCTCGTGCCGTTGGGTGGGCACAATGTGCTTGAGCCCGCTGCGTTAGGCAGGCCAGTGCTTAGCGGCCCCTCAATTGAGAACTTTGACGATGTGGCTGAGCCGCTGCAAGCGGTAGGTGCGCTAACCTTGGTCGATAGCCCAGAGGCATTAGCACGCGCCTTAGTGGGCTATTTCGCTGACCCTGCGCGCGCCCAACAGGCTGGGCAAGCCGGGCGAGAGGCGATTGAGGCACAAAAAGGCGCGCTCGCCCGCACCCTGAATGGCTTGGCGGTGCTGTTACCCCAATAACGCAGCGCGGTGTTATGTGTGCGCCTTTGTTTAAATGCCTTTAATGAAGAAACGCTATTTAAGCGCTATGCGCTCAACGCCATTCTCTTTGCCCAGCAGCAGAATATCGGCACCGCGGGCGGCAAACAGGCCATTGGTAACCACACCGACGATAGCGTTGATGCGTGCTTCCATGGCAACCGGGTCTTCAATCATAAATTCAAAGCAGTCGATAATTTGGTTGCCGTTGTCGGTGACCACTCCCTGGCGGTAAACCGGCTCAGCCCCTAGCGCTACCAGTTCGCGGGCGACATAAGAGCGCGCCATGGGAATGACTTCTACCGGCAGGGGGAAGTTACCCAACTGAGGCACGTACTTTGAGCCATCGGCAATGCAGATAAAACGCTTGGCACAGGCAGCCACAATCTTTTCGCGGGTAAGTGCTGCGCCACCGCCTTTGATCATATGTAAGTTGGCATTCACTTCGTCTGCACCGTCTATATAAAAAGGGACAGTGCCAACGCTATTGAGCTCAAAGACGTCAATACCCAATTTCTTAAGACGCTCGGCGCTCGCTTCTGAACTGGCCACCGCGCCTTTAAAACGGTCGCGCAATGGCTCTAATCGGTCGATAAACAGATTAGCCGTGGAGCCGGTGCCAATGCCTAAGATGGTATCCTTTTCCAACTGAGGTTCAATTTCTGCAATGGCTGCATCCGCCACGGCGGCTTTCAATTCATCCTGATTCATAGATGAGTGCGTAGGTGGTTTCATAATAAACCCAATTAGCCTTGTGAGTCAGAGAGGAAGAAAGTGCGTTAGTATAGCGGTCTAATCATTGTCTGCCGATAACGATTGTTTGTTGATAGACATCAACGTTCACACACATCGTTTTCAGTAGTGTGTTGGCCACGACAAGCTCAGAGGATAACAATGGATTTAGCCACGATAGTCGGCATGGTGGGTGCCATCGCAATGGTGACCGGGGCGATTTCTTTCGGCGCTTCTCCGATGATCTTCCTTAACCCGGTCAGTCTGCTGATTGTGCTGGGGGGAAGCTTGATGGTGGTGCTCTCCCAGCTACGCTTCTCTGAATGTCGTTTGGCATTGCGTGCTGCAAGCCGAGCCTTCAAAAACAGCCTTCCTGATACCGCTTCTACGATTGAAGAAGTGCTTGAGATCTCTAAACTGGCGCGTAAAAGTAGCTTGTTAGCGTTGGAAGATTTCGAGGCCAGCTCCCGCTTTCTCAAGCAGGGCTTGCAGATGCTCGCCGATGGCTACAACGCTGAGACGGTTAAAGAGGTGCTCGATAAAGAGCGTCTAATGACGCTGAACCGCAATCAGACCGGGGCTCGCGCTTTCACCATGCTCAATGAAGTGGCACCCGCCATGGGGATGATCGGTACCCTGATCGGTCTGGTGCAGATGCTGGCTAACATGGATGACCCTTCTTCTATTGGCCCTGCCATGGCCGTCGCCTTGCTAACAACCCTCTATGGGGTGTTAATTGCTAACGTGATTGCTAAACCGATCGCTGAAAAGCTGGAAACACGCATGCTTCAGCAGGAAAAGCTGCAAGCGCTATGGACAGATGCATTGCTGCTGATTCAAGAAGGCAAGAACCCGCGCATTGTCGAGCAGATGCTGCTGGCTTACTTGCCTGATAATGTGCGTGATCGTCGTAATGCTAAAGAAGCGGAACTAGCTGGTGAAGAACACAATGGCTAAGAAGGGTCGTAAAAGCGGGCTGATTCCCCCTTGGATGGTCACTTATGCTGACTTAATGACACTGCTGCTTTGTTTCTTTGTATTGTTGCTTTCGTTTGCGGAGATCGATCTGATTCGCTTCAAGCAGCTGGCAGGCGAGATGTCGGAAGCGTTTGGGGTGCAGCGTCAGGTGCCTGCGGAGATGATTCCCATGGGGACAAGTGCGGTCTTTGACCGTTTCTCACCGGCGGAACCAGAACCCACCTTGCGTGATGAGGTGCGCCAGTCAACGACGTTAGAGCAAATTCGCCACAATACCCATCGCCAGCAGGTTAGGGCGCGGGTTGAGCAGCGGCTTGAACAGTGGCACCTCAAGGTCAAAGACGCGCTGAGCGCGGCCATTGATGAAGGTGGCTTGCGGGTTGAACGGCAGGGTGCCAACGTGTTGATTCGCATTGATGAACAAGGCTCTTTTCCGTCGGGTTCTGCCGATGTCACAAGAGATTTTTCCCAATTGCTGCAAACGCTTTCCGTGACGTTAGCCGAGATACCGGGCGATATTGCCATTGATGGCTATACCGATGATGTGCCCATCGCCAGCTCTCGCTTTCGCAGCAACTGGGATCTCTCGGCCATGCGTTCGGCCACGGTCGCTAATATTCTTCTGGAAAACGAAGAGCTAGCGTCTGAACGGCTTACCGTTGTCGGCCATGCTGATACGCGCCCGCTGGCACCCAATGACTCAGAAGCTGCAAGAGCGAGCAACCGCCGGGTAGAGATAACGCTGCAGCTTGGTGAGGCGGTAGAGCGCGAAGTGCTTGCTGCCATGCCACCGCCTTCTGAAGAAGAGTAGAGGTTAGAAGGTTGAGACGACCGCGAGATGTCTCAGCCATTACATGACCACTACATGCCCCGCACACTGCCTGCCATCCCTGCACACCACGGGTGCTAGTGATGATAGCAGGCAGTGTCTCATAAGAGCTGGAAAATCCGTCGGTTTCCTAGACGCCGCTAGGCGTCATCTGCTACCAATAAACGCTTTTTCTGCTCACGTTTTCCCCTGGGATGCCCGAATGTTAGAAGCAACTGTCAAAAAGATCCTCCAAGCCCGCGTTTATGAAGCCGCTTATGAAACGCCGATTTCCCCTGCTCCCTTTTTGTCACGTCGTTTCAATAACCAAATTTTGATTAAGCGCGAAGATTTGCAGCCGGTGTTTTCGTTTAAAATCCGCGGTGCTTACAACAAAATGGCGCAGTTAACCGAAGAGCAAAAAGCCAACGGCGTCATCGCTGCTTCCGCGGGTAATCATGCCCAAGGGCTGGCCATGGCCGCCAAGCTGATGGGCGTAAAAGCAGTGATTGTCATGCCGCGTATTACGCCAGACATCAAAGTGCAGGCGGTGCGCGCCCGGGGTGCCAAGGTCATATTGAAAGGTGACGCTTTCGGCGCTGCCGCTGAGCACGCTCAAGAGCTGATCAAAGAACACGGTTACACCTACATTCCGCCGTTTGATGATATCGACGTAGTCGCTGGTCAAGGCACCATCGGCGTGGAAATTTTGCGCCAACACGCTGGGCGTTTAGATGCCATCTTCGTGCCGGTAGGCGGTGGCGGTTTGATCGCAGGCGTGGCGGCTTACGTGAAATACCTGCGCCCGGATATCAAAATCATCGGCGTAGAAGCAGAAGACAGTGCCTGCCTGAAAGCCGCTTTGGAAGCGGGCGAGCGCGTAGTGCTCGACCAGGTAGGCGTGTTTGCCGAAGGCGTCGCGGTGGCGCAAATTGGCGAGGTGCCGTTTTCACTGATCAAAGACCTGATCGACGGCGTGATCACCGTTAACACCGACGAAATGTGCGCCGCGGTGAAAGATATTTTTGAAGATACCCGTGCGGTGGCGGAAACTTCCGGCGCGCTGTCTCTTGCCGGGCTTAAAAAATATATTCAACAAACCGGCGCGGAAGGCGAGACGCTGCTGTGCATTAACTCGGGGGCGAATACGAACTTTGATCGCCTGCAGCATATTGCCGAGCGCACGGAATTAGGCGAGCAGCGTGAAGCGATTTTGGCTGTCACTATTGCCGAAAAGCCCGGCAGCTTTAAGAAATTCTGCCGCACATTGGGCAAGCGCATGGTGACCGAATTTAGCTACCGTTATGCTGATCGCAGTGAAGCGCATATTTACGTGGGGGTTCAGGTCAAACCCGGTGGCGAAGATCGCCAAGCGGTGATTGATAAGCTGCGTGAAGGTGGCTACCAAGTGGAAGACCTGACCGATAATGAGCTGGCGAAGCTGCATATTCGCCATCTAAGCGGCGGCCGCCCCAGCGAGCGTTTTGAAGAAGAAGTGTACCGCTTTGAGTTCCCCGAACGCCCCGGCGCGCTGATGAACTTTTTGACGCAACTGCCCCACGATTGGAATATCTCGCTGTTTCACTATCGCAACCACGGCGCGGCGTATGGGCGTGTATTGGTAGGTATGCAAGTGCCTAACGGTGACCGCACCCATGTGGCGGAATATTTAGACGCTATCGGCTACCGCTATTGGCGCGAAAGCGATAACCCGGCGTATCGGCTATTCATGGCGTGATTCTATGTAGCTAAAAATATGTATCTAAATGTAAGTGACCGCTAACCCTGAGCGGCAGCGTTACCAAGCGATACAGAGAAATATAAACGTTTAATTAGGGGTGAAAAAAGCCGCTTGAAGCGGTTGTCAGCGATACCCTTATAGCCCTATAGTCGTGAGCGAAATTAATCAAATTCGTCACCCTGTTAAAGCCTAGTAAAGCATCAGAAGGGGCGGATTTAAGACATTCGGCAACAGTTGAGGCGTTGGAGAAGCGGCATGCGGCGTAAGAAGCCTGATATGGTAATGGCGTTGATGGTGGTATTTGCATTAGGGGTGCTCGCCACCGGTTATGCGCAAGCGCTGTCGGGAAGTTAACACTGCCGGGAAGTTAACGCCTGCGATACCAGCAACGCTGTTAACCCGCAAGGTGAAAGCTATTAGATAAGAAGGGCTGATTCTTTTGAGAGTCAGCCTTTTTTATTAGCGCTGAATAGTTATTAGCGCTGAATAGTTATTAGCGCCGGACAGTGCCCTGATCGCTAACCACTGCCTGTAAGGGCACATCCCACGGTTCCACCGGCAGCGAAGCCACCTGTTGGCAGGCGTGAGCCACACCAATCAGGGTGGGCGAAGGGCCGGGGCGGTGCATAAACGCCAAGCTACGATCATAAAACCCACCCCCCATGCCCATACGGTTAGCGTTAGCATCAAACCCCACCAGCGGCACTATCAGCGTGTCTAACGCCCAGGCGGGCAGGCGATTACGCCGCTGAGCGCTGAACTGTGCATCGGGCTCGTCAATACCAAAGCGATTTTTCACCATTGGGGTATCTGGGCGGTAAGCGACAAACCATAGCTGGTTGGTGCTAAAGGGCCGTAAAACCGGCAAATAAAGGGCAACGTTACGCTGGCGTAGCCAGGGAATTAGCGGGGTGGGATCAATTTCGCCCTTAACCGGAAGGTAAACACTTAACCGGCGCGCTCGGCGGATTTCAGGCAGGGTTTTCAATCGTTGGCACAGTTTTTGTGCCGCCATGTGCTGTTCGTGTTGAGACAGAGCTTGGCGTTTGCGACGCAATAAGCGGCGAAGTGCGCGCTTATCGTCGCCCGGATGGAGGCTTTCCATGCACAGATGTTCCTCCATACGTCGTGATATTTCGACCTAGCAAGGTAGGTTGCAAATAAGGTGTTCTCCGAAGTGCCGCTGTCGTTCTGGCCCTGAACCTACTGGTTCAGGTGGGTGGCCGCAGCCAAACCGTCAGGCTTTCCGACGCACGGACATGCACACGGGTCTGGCTAGCATTTGGCCCCCTGGGTATTACGCATAGGCTCGAGGGACTATAACGACTGGCGTACACCCCAGAGAACTCCGCCATCCTAACAGAGCGATGGCTAATGCCAAAGTGTTGGGTTAAACCAGTGCTGAGTTAAACCAGTACCGAGTTAAACGCGCGGTAGCTTAAACGAAAGCTTAAACGAAACGTGCATCACTGTTGGCGGGTTTTGGCGAGCGCCCGTTCCAGCCGGTCGTTTAGGCGATTAAGGTTAGCTTCGCCCGCACGATGCTCATCCAGCGCTTCAAGAAGCTCATGGGTAATATTGAGCGCCGCCATGATGGCAATGCGCTCGCTGCCCAGCACGCTGCTTTGGGCATTAATCCCCTGCATCGCTCGGTCTAGATAGCGCGCGGCGCGATCCAGTTTGGCTTCTTGGCCGGTGTCGCAGGCAATGATATAGCCGCGCCCTAACAGGGTTATTTCTTTGGTTGGCCGCTTGGCGTTACTCATCAAAGACTCCAGCACGAGCCTGCAAGGGGCTCAATGCGTTAACATCACAGCATAGGAAGATAGGCGTCGCTCACTATAAGAGAGGCGCTTGCGCGCGGTCAACGCGCAGGCTCTCTTTGCAACTATCTGATGACGGGTATGAGAACCCAGCAAATACGAGGTTATTAACGACTATGTCATTGATTGATGAGCGTCAGGACTTCTCTGACGTGGCAGATGTTTTTCTCCTGCATGGCAGCATGCAGTCTCCGGCTTTCTTGGATGGTCGCTTATGCGCCCTGCTAGCGCTGCGTGATGTTAGCGCTGCTGATTGGCTTGATGAAGTCTGCCAGAGTTTAGGCGTTGAGCAGCCCCGCGATCAGGCAAGCGCTGAACGACTATTAGGCTGGCGGCGGCAAACCGTAGAGGCGCTCAGCGCCAGCGACCTGGACTACACGCCGCTGCTACCCGATGAGCTGTTCTCATTGGGCGAGCAGGCGCAGGGCCTTAAAGAGTGGACGCTGGGCTTTATTGAGGTGGTTGATGAAGTGGCCGACAACGAGCTGCGCGAGCGTTGGTCACAAGCGCTAGGCGAGGCGATTGCTGATCTGGAAGGGTTAAGCCGCATCGAGACCCACATCGACGACAGCCCCGAAAATGAAAACGATCTGTTTGCGCTAACCGAACATGCCCGCATGGCCGCGATGCTGCTGTATACCGAGCAGCACCCAGGAATGCCGCAAGTCGAGCAAACCGACGCGCCCGTTCATTAATCGCCTCTGCCTAAACCACGTTGCCAGGAGCCGCTATCAGGAGCCGCTATGCTGCATGATGTTGAGTTGCCCAAGCCGTTATTACCCGAGCCGTTATTGCCCGAGCTGTTACCTCGCCCACCCGAAATCAGCGTGGCCGAATATCGCCACCGCCGCGATGCCCTAATGGCCCAACTGCCGGAGAACGCCGCGGTGGTACTCCCCGGTGCCGGGCTGATGACCCGTTCACACGATAGCGAATTTGCCTTCCGACAGAACAGCGATTTTTACTACCTCACCGGCCTTCGCGAGCCGGATGCGCTGCTGGTGCTGCTGCCAGGGCGGGCTGAAGGCGAAAGCGTCGTTTTCTGCCAAGACCGAGACCCCACCATGGAAGCGTGGACAGGCCGCCGGCTAGGCGCTGCGGGTGTAGTGGCAGTGCACGGGGTGGACCAAGCCTTTGAAAACGCTGAGCGCGATGAGCAGCTAGGCGCGCTGCTAGCGGGGCGCGAGCTGCTCTACTTGCCGCTCAATAATGCCGAAGCGTTAGCGGTCGCTGAAGAGGCGTTAAGCGATTCCCAGGCGGGGCTTAGGCGCGGGCGGCCAGCGCTGAAAGGCTGGCTGGATATCAGCCCGCTGATTCACGCCATGCGGCTAATCAAAAGCGACGCGGAAATTGCCCTGCTGCGCCATGCTGCGCTGATATCCGCCCGTGCTCATTGCCGCGCTATGCAGGTAGCACGCCCAGGGCTGAGCGAATTTCAGCTTCAGGCCGAGTTAGAGCATGAGTTTGTCTGGCAAGGGGCCAGCGGGCCTGCCTACAGCACGATTGTGGGTAGCGGCGCTAACGCCTGCGTACTGCACTACATTGAAAACAGCGCACCGCTGTGTGACGACGGCTTGGTATTGATTGACGCCGGCGCTGAGTTTGATCTGTATGCCGGTGATATCACGCGCACCTTTCCCGTGGCCGGGCGGTTTAGTGACGCCCAGCGGGCGCTCTACCAAGTGGTGCTCAACGCCCAACAGCGCGCGGTGAGCGCGGTGCAGCCGGGGGTTACGCTTGCTGATATCCACCACGGCGTGGTGCACGACTTAACCACCGGGCTGATTGAGCTTGGCCTGCTGGAAGGCGAGGTTCAGGCACGTATTGATGATGAAAGTTATCGGCGCTTTTACCTGCATTCGACCTCACACTGGTTAGGGCTGGACGTGCACGATGTCGGCACCTACCGGTTGGATGAGCAAACCCCCAGGCCGCTGGTTGCCGGTATGGTGCTGACGGTAGAACCTGGCCTGTACATTCCCAGCGATGACGATATTCCCGCCGCCTATCGCGGTATGGGTATTCGTATTGAAGACAATGTCGTTGTCACCAATGAAGGTCATGAGGTGCTCACCGCCGACGTGCCTAAACAGATCGCTGACATTGAAGTACTAATGGCTAAAAGGTAGCTAAGAGTGGCTAAAAAGTAACCAGTAGTAAAAGCTTCGCAATAGCCATTATGTAAATTACATTACGAAGTTAAGTTAATAAACTACATTAAAAAGTTATCATTGCCTCTGTGTGAAGGGCAGGCGTGGGTGGGAGAAGCCAATGCAACAGTCTAATCCGGCGGCTAGGCGAGCGCTGACGCATGACATTGTGATTGTGGGCGGTGGGCTAGTGGGCGCTAGTTTAGGTTGCGCGCTAGCGCCCTTAATTGAGCGCTACGGTTGGCGTGTGGCGATTATTGAGTCGGCACCTATGGCTGCGAACCCGCAGGAAACTACCTGGCAGCCCAGCTTTGATGCCCGAGCCAGCGCGATTGCAGAAGGCTCAGCGCAACGCTTTCAACAGTTGGGTGTGTGGGAAGCAATGCGTACCGAAGCAACGCCGATAAAACATATTCATATCAGTGAGCGTGGCCGTTTAGGCGCGACACGGCTAAGTGCTAACGAGCTGGGCGTCGCAGCGCTTGGGCATGTCATCCCCAATGCCTGGATGGGCCGTGTGCTTCATCAACGCCTTAGCCAGCTGCCATTAGAATGGCACTGCCCGGCGAAGGTTGAGCAGCTCACGCCCATCGCGGGTGGGCATCATCTAGCGCTTTCTGATGGCAGCCAGCTAACCGCGGGATTAACCGTGCTGGCCGATGGAGGGCGCTCTGGGCTTAAAGAGCAGCTAGGCATTGGCAGCCGTCGTGAACCCTATAAGCAAACGGCGTTGATCGCCCACGTAGGCATCAGCCAACCCCATCAAGGCATCGCCTACGAGCGTTTTACCCAGCAAGGGCCGATGGCGCTGCTGCCGCTACCCGGCCAGGCGATGGAGCTGGTGTGGACGCACCCCAGTGGTAGCGAGCACGCGCACATGGCTCTGCCTGAGCGTGAGTTTCTGCTGCAGCTGCAGCGGGCGTTTGGTGATCGTGTCGGGCGTTTTACCCGGGTGGGCAGCCGGCACACGTATCCGTTATCGTTAGTGACGGCTGAAGAACCGGTACGTTCAGGGCTTGCGGTGTTGGGCAATGCCGCCCACGCGCTGCACCCGGTGGCAGGGCAAGGGTTTAACCTGGCGCTGCGCGGGGTAATGGACTTAGTAGAAGCACTGGAGCAGGGCGAATTGGCTAAGCGCCCGCTGGGTGATATGAGCACATTGCTGGCGTTTGAGAAGCAGCGCTCCCGGGATCGCGCTAATGTTATTCGTTTTAGCGACGGTTTAGTCAGGCTTTTCGGGCTGTCTTTCCCGCTGCTTCCCCACGCCCGCGCCGCGGGGTTAATTGGCCTGAATCTTATTGGGCCGCTGCGTCGTGGGTTGGCGCGCCGCGCCATGGGCTTGGAACGCTAAGCTTGTTTGCTACTAAAAACGTGCCATTAAAAAATGCCACGAAAAAAATGGCTACAAAAAATAGGAACGCTATGAATACGGACTCATCATCAGCGACGCCGCCGGTGGAAAGCTTTGAGGCGATTATTGTTGGCGGTGGCATGGTTGGCACCGCACTTTGTGCGCTGTTGGCTCAGGCAGGGATGCAAGTAGCACTGGTGGAAGCACAGCCTGCTCCGCTTAGCCTGGATGATGCGAAGGCCACTCTGCCAGCGCCACGGGTAAGCGCACTAACGCCTGTTTCCCAGCGCCTGTTAACGCACGTAGGTGCTTGGCCGGCCATGCAGCAAACCCGCGTGACTCCCTACCGTGGTATGCAGGTATGGGATGCTGAAGGCAGCGGCGAAATTGCTTTTTCTGCCGATGAGGCGGGTGTGGCGGTGCTCGGTCATATTGTTGAGAACGCTGTGACGTTGGCTGCATTAAACCGCCAGATAGTTGATCACCCCAACGTCACCCCGTTTTTTGGCGTTCGCATAAAGGCGCTGCAGCGAGCGACTCCGGGTTTTGTTGGTTCTGTTACCTCAGCCCCAGGTGGCGACTGGCTGGTGCTAGACGATGAGCGCCAGTTACATGCGCCGTTAATCATCGCCGCCGATGGCGCTCGCTCAGCGCTGCGCGAAATGGCCGGTATTGAGGTGGCCAGTGACGATATGCAGCAAGATGCCGTGGTGACCACCGTGCGCTGTGAACATCCCCATGGCGGTGTGGCACGGCAAGCGTTTATCGATGGTCGCCCGCTGGCGTTTCTGCCCTTAACGGTAGCGGGTGATGATCGTTACTGCTCAATCGTATGGTCGACCACGCCGAAGCACGCCGCTGAGCTTAGTGAATTGTCTCAAGAGGCGCTGGGCGATGCCCTTGGTGAAGCGCTGGGTTATCGGCTGGGCCAGGTGACGGCCTGCGATAAAGCCCACCGCTTTCCGTTAGTGCAGCGCCATGCCCGCCACTATGTGCAGCCGCATTTCGCACTGGTAGGGGATGCTGCACACAGTATTCATCCGCTGGCGGGGCAAGGGGTCAATTTAGGGTTGATGGATGCCGCCGTACTGGCAGAAGAGGTGGTGCACGCCTGGCAGCGCGGCGCGCCCTGGGGGGAACTGAGCACCTTGAGGCGCTACGAGCGCCGGCGGCGCTTCGATAACAGCGCCATGCTCGGGCTAATGAAGGGTTTTAAAGTGCTATTTGGCAGCCACGACCCCGGGCTTACGCTGGCGCGAAACCTGGGGATGAGCGGTATGAATAAGGTGGTGCCGTTAAAGCGCGTATTAATGCGGCAGGCGACCGGAGAACGCGGCCGCCTGCCGCTAAGTTGTCGTTAAGTCAGGCTGTCGTTAAAAAGGCCGCCGTTAGCGGCGTCGACGGTCGACCACGTTAAGCGCTTTAAGCAGATTCAGCGCTTCGCTGAGCTGGTAATCGTCGCGTAGCCGCTCGGCTGTTTCTTGCCGGTCGCGCGGTGCCTGCTGAGCGCTTAAGTGGCCGTCAAGGTCGGCTTCGCGAATTTCACGGCGGCTTTCGGCAACTTCCAAGCGGCCGCGCACCACATCAACGTCAGGCTCAATGCCTTGAGCCTGAATCGACCGGCCGTTCGGGGTGTAATAGAGCGCCGTGGTGAGCTTGAGCCCTTCGCCATTTCCCAGCGGCATAATCTGCTGTACAGAGCCTTTGCCGAAGCTATTGGTACCCATGATGACGCCGCGCCGCTGGTCCTGCAGCGCACCGGCAACGATTTCCGCCGCTGAGGCACTGCCGCCGTTGATCAGCACCACCAGCGGAACATCACTGGCGGGCGTGGCGGGGGACGCAGAAAACGACATCTCGGTATCCGAAAGGCGCCCTTCGGTATAAACGATTAGCCCTTCATCAAGAAACAGGTCGGCAATGCCGACGGCGGCTTGCAGCACCCCGCCTGGGTTATTGCGTAAATCGAGTATCAGGCCTTCTAGGGGCTGTTCGCGAGCCATGCGTTCAAGCGCGTCGCGAGCCTGTTCGGTCGTGCGCGACTGGAATTGGCTAATGCGCAGGTAGCCATAGCCCGCTTCAAGCAGCTCGTGTTTAACGCTTTCGCTGCGAATAACCTCGCGGGTGAGGATAAACTCCCGCGGCGTGTCTTCACCTGAACGCAGTATGCTGATACGCAGCTCGGTGTTCGGTTCGCCGCGCATCAGGGTCACGGCTTCTTGCAGGGACATGCTTTCAGTCGGCGTGCCGTCAATGGCAACAATAATATCGCGAGACAGCAGCCCCGCGCGTGAAGCCGGTGTGTCATCAATCGGCGTAATGACCATCAGCTGGCCATCTTCCATGCCCACTTCAATGCCGATGCCACCAAACTCGCCTTGCGTCGATTCTCGTAGGCTTTGGTACTCTTCCTCATCGAGATAGGCAGAGTGTGGGTCAAGCTCGCTCAGCATGCCGCGCATGGCGTTACGCAGCAGCGTTCGGTCATCGACCTCTTCGACATAAGCACGCTTGATGCGCTCAAAGACCTCGGCGAAGGTTTGAATCTCTTCTAACGGCAGTGCCTCGCTAGCGTTTTGGCTCCCGCCGCTAAGGGTGGCTTGCGCGAGCAGCGGTAGCGGGGCCGATAGTAAAACGACCGGGAGCAAGGTAGCCAAGAAGCGCTTGGCGGGGGCCGATACCACGGTAACAGATAGCGTCATGCAGACTCCGCAAGGCGATTGAAGCAGTTGATAATTGAAACAGTTGATAGTCATGCAGCTTATCCCGTCAGCGGCGTGCAATCCAACGCTGCGGGTTAATTGGCTCACCGCCACGGCGAACTTCAAAGTAAAGCGCTGCGCGGGTTTGGCCGCCGCTAACGCCTACGCGGCCGATCTCATCGCCGCGATTCACTTGCTGGCCAAGCCTTGCGCTGAACTGCTGTAGGTGGGCATGCAGGGTCATCACTTGGTCGCCGTGGTCAATAATCAGCAGGTTACCAAAACCGCGCATCCAGTCGGCAAACACCACGCGGCCCGTGTGAACCGCGGTGACCGAGGTGCCCGCGCTGGCTTGAATCACAATGCCGTTGTAGTGCACGCCGTCGCGATGGTTAAAGTGGCTGCTGATTGAGCCTTGCACCGGCCAGGGCAAATCACCTTGGGTGCTTACAATATGCGTAGTGGGCGTGGGTTCGGCAAGTCTTGCCATCTCTGCTTGAATATTACGCAGCACCCGTTCGGCCTCTTCGCGGCTTTGGTTGAGGTCGGCTAGCCGCTCCTCTTCGCTGCCGTAGCGGTCATCCAGAGTAGCCACAACGCTGCGCCGTTCGGTGGTGCGCTGGGCCAGCAGCGCACTTTGCTGTTCTAGCTCGTTGGCCAGTGTATCGAGGCGAGCCTGTCGCTCGCTTAGCGCTTTCTGGGTATCGGCGAGCGCCGTATCGAGACGCGCGATAGCGTTTAAGCGGCGATTGCGAGCCTCAGTCAGCCGGTTCATATACGCCTGCATGCGGTCAAGCTCGGCAGGGTCGCCTTGGTTCAGCAGTAGCTTGAGCTGTGGCGTTGGGCCAAGCCGATAAAGCGCTGAAAGCTGTTGGCCAAGAGCAGCGTATTGGTCAGCGCGCTCGCTCTCCAGCCGGCCGCGGTGCTCACGTAGCTGGGTGGTTTCGTCATTCAACTGGCGGCGCTCAGCTTGCAGTGTGTCTAAGCGCTGATGCGTTTCGGCAAGCTCGGTTTCGACGTGCTTTAGCTCGCGCTCGGCGCTGTCGCGCGCCTGCCCCGTCAAGGTGAGACGTTGGGCAACGGACTCGATTTCTTGGCCAATCGCATCCAGCTGCTGGCGCGCCGCCCCTTCATCCTGCTGAGCGAAGCCTGCTGGCGCATAACTCAACGCCAGCAGGAGTGTCAGTGCTAAACACCGCCGCATGGGCACTACGTGTAATGAATCAGTGGTTTGCCGGTCATCGCCTCGGGCTGTTTCTGATCCATCATAGTCAGCAGCGTGGGGGCTAGGTCGCATAGCCGGCCTTCTTCAAGGGTGGCCGCACGTTCACCAACGTAAATCAGCGGCACTACAAAGGTGGTGTGGGCGGTTTGCGGCGCGCCTGTTTCAGGGTGCACCATCTGCTCGGCGTTGCCGTGGTCGGCGGTAATTAAGCAGGCGCCGCCAGCGCGTTCAATGGCTTCAACCACACGGCCCACGCAGGTATCGACGGTCTCAATGGCTTTTACCGCGGCGTTGAAATCACCGGTGTGGCCGACCATGTCGCCGTTGGCGTAGTTGCAAACGATCAGGTCAAAGCTGCCGCCATCAATGGCGTCAACCAGCTTGTCGGTAATCTCAAACGCGCTCATTTCAGGCTTTTCGTCGTAGGTGCGCACATCCCGCGGTGAAGGCACCAGAATGCGCTCTTCGCCTTCGTACTCGGCTTCATTGCCGCCTGAAAAGAAGAACGTAACGTGAGGGTACTTCTCGGTTTCAGCAATACGCAGCTGCTTCAAGCCGCGCTTGGCGACGACTTCCCCCAGGGTGTCGGTAAGGTCTGACGGCGGGAAGGCAGCAGGCGCAGGAATATCAGCGGCGTACTGGGTCATCATGACTAGCCCTTCACCGGCAAGCTTAGGGCATACCTGGCGCTCGAAGCCGTTGAAACCTGGTTCGGCAAAGGCGCGGGTCAATTCCCGGGCGCGGTCAGAGCGGAAGTTAAGGAAAATCGCGGCGTCGCCATCCTGTAAGGTGATGGCTTCTTCACCCAGCGGTATGCTACTGGCCGCCACGAATTCGTCGGTTTCGCCGCGCTGGTAGGCGTCACGCAGCGCTGTTTCAGCGCTGGAGGCGTAGAACTGTGCGTGGCCATCGGTGAGCAGGCGGTAGGCTTGTTCAACGCGCTCCCAGCGGTTGTCGCGGTCCATGGCGTAGAAGCGGCCAATAATCGAGGCCACAAAGCCGTTATCAGCGCCTACCAGCTCGGCCAGGCGGGCGTTGGCGCGCTCGATGGAGGGCAGGGCGCTTTGCGGCGGCATATCACGGCCATCAAGAAAGGCGTGAATAAAAATGCGCTGGGCACCGCGGCGTGCGGCCAGTTCGGCCATGGCAATGAAGTGGTCTTCATGGCTGTGAACGCCGCCGGGAGAGAGCAGGCCAATTAAGTGTACAGGGCGGCCACTGGCGACAGCTTCGTCAATTGGCTGGGTGAGGTTGTCATTAATATCCAGGTCGCCGTCTTCAATCGCCTTGCTGATGCGGGTGAAGTCCTGATAAACGATACGCCCGGCGCCAATATTCATGTGCCCGACTTCAGAGTTGCCCATCTGACCTTCAGGTAGCCCCACGTGAAGGCCGTCGGTGTGTACAAAGGCGTGAGGGCGGCTCTCCCACAGTTTATCCATGGTCGGGGTGTGGGCAGCGGCCACCGCATTATGGTCGCTCTCGGGGTTGTGGCCGTAGCCGTCGAGAATAATCAGTGCCACGGGGCGCGGGGTGCGAGAAGTATCCATAAAAAACCTCGTTAAGATTGGCAAGCCGAACGACTCGAAAATTCGGGGTCGCGACGGGCGCACGCTTGGTGCATCATAGCGCAGGCAACTGCCAGGCGTCATGATCAAGGCCTGCGCGGGAAGCTATCGGACGTGTATACTTGTCGCGTTTTGGCAGCGGTTAGGCCGCTTTTTTCTGCATAGACCAAGAGATTGTGTTCGCGATGATCGATCAGGTGTTCGAATTCGTACAGAACCACCCCCTGCTAGTCGGGGCATTTTTGCTAGTGTTAATTGCGTGGCTGATCTACGAAACACGCAGTGCTTCCACTAATGCCTTGTCCGCTGCGCAGGCCACTCAGCTTATCAACCGCGAAGACGCGGTAGTGCTGGATATTCGCGAAAGCAAAGACTTCAAGGCCGGCCATATCGCGGGGGCGCGCAACATTCCGCAAAGCAACCTCGATAGCCGCATGACCGAACTGGATAAAGTGAAAGCCCAGCCGATCATTGTGGTGTGCAAGCACGGCCAGAGTTCTGGTGCTGCACAGGCCAAGCTCACCAAGGCAGGCTTTGAGCGCGCTTATAAGTTGAGGGGCGGTATGGCGCAGTGGCAAGGCGACGGCCTCCCGGTGGTTAAAAAATAACCAGTGCTACCCTCTGTGTAGTTAATACTTTGTGTAGTTAATAATTGCTTAATGAATAATCAGGAGTTTTCTCATGGCGGAAGATAACAACACCCCGCAGGCTGGCGCCGCAGCAGCAGACGAAAAGCCGCAGCTGAAATTTTCGCTGCAGCGTATTTATGTAAAAGATATTTCGTTTGAAGCGCCTAACTCCCCCACGGTGTTTAAGCAGTCGTTCAAGCCCAAGGTTAATCTGGACCTGAATACCACCAGCAGCAAAATTGCTGATGACCAGTATGAAGTCGTGGTTAAGGTGACGGCTCAGGTCAACGACAGCGAAACAGGCACCACGTCTTTCTTGGCAGAAGTAGAGCAAGCCGGCTTGTTCCGCATTGCGGGTATTGAAGGTGCGCAGTTGGATCAAACGCTAGGTGCCTTCTGCCCTAACTTGCTGTTCCCCTACGCGCGCGAATGCGTGGATAACCTGGTCAACCGCGGTGGTTTCCCGCCGCTGATGCTGGCGCCGGTTAACTTTGAAGCGATGTACGCTCAGCGTAAGCAGCGCGAAGCGCAGGCTCAACAAGCAGCAGAGAACACTCACTAAGCAATGAGTGCCGCTGATTGGGTTGCCCAACATGGCAAAATGCCGCGTGTTTATGTGCCTGCTGCTTTCGTAGCAGGCACTGACGTTGCGTTGCCTGAAGGTCCGGCGCGTCATATCACGCGCGTGCTGCGCATGGGTGAAGGCGCGCCGCTGGTGTTATTTGACGGCCACGGCCAGGAGGCCGGTGTCCGCTTGGTGGAGATTAGCCGCAAGCAGACGCTGGCACGTGTTGAGTCGGTATGGTCTGGCAGCGGCGAATCGCCTTTGGCAGTCCATTTAGGCCAAGCGATTTCCAAAGGCGACCGAATGGATTATGCCATTCAGAAAGCCGTAGAACTGGGCGTGGCGGCCATCACTCCGCTTTACACCGAGCGCGGTGACGTGCGTTTAAAAGGCGACCGCGAAGAGAAAAAGCTGGCGCACTGGCAGGCGGTAGCCGCCAGCGCCTGCGAGCAAAGCGGGCGAGCGGTGGTGCCGCCGGTTTATCCGCCCATGGCCCTTCAGGCATGGCTTGATGAACGCCAAGAGCCGCTGCGGCTGATGCTACACCTGGCAACAGGCAATGCCTTTGATCGACAAGACCGCCCCGCTTCGGTTGCGTTGCTCATTGGCCCAGAAGGCGGTTTGAGTGAAAGCGATATTGCTGCCGCCCACACCGCTGCTTTTACACCGCTAACGCTTGGCCCTCGGGTGTTGCGTACCGAAACCGCACCCATCGTGGCGCTTTCGCTGCTGCAACACTACTTTGGTGATTTGTAAGTACCTGTGATGGTTGTAAGTGCTTACTATTACTAGCGCTCTGTTTTATCTACTTTTCTGAAGGACGTCACCCATGGTCCGTGAGTCACACTCATCTCCTCGATCCGCCAGCGATGCAGCCGCCCAGTTGGGCGAAGTGGCGTACCTAACGGTCACGGCCGTCAACAACATCGGTGCGTTTTTGCAGTGGGGGCAGCCGAAAGATGTGTTGCTGCCCTTTAGCGAGCAGCACTTTCGCCCAGACCCCGGCAAGCGTGTACTGGTAATGCTGTATAGCGACGACCAGGGCCGGCCGGTGGCGACGATGAAGCTGGACCGCTTTTTGACCGATGACGCCTGGGCCTTGGAAAAAGGCGATGAGGTAGCCGTGGTGGTGGCTGAGCGCACTGATTTGGGCATGAAAGTCGTGGTCAATCACCGCTATTGGGGGCTTATTTACCAGGACGACGTTACCCAGCCGCTGCGCCGTGGCCAATCAGTGAAAGGCTATGTGAAGCAGCGCCGTGAGGATGGCCGCCTGGATATTTCGCTGCTACCGCCCGGTGCCGCTCGTTTAGACGTGGTGGGCGACAAAATCATGCAGGCGCTGCGTGAAAGCGGGGGCTATCTGGCGCTCGGCGATAAAAGCGCCGCCCATGAAATTAAAGCGCGCTTAGGTGTGAGTAAAAGTGCCTATAAACAAGCCATTGGGCGGCTTTATAAGCAGCAGCTGATCACCCTAGAGCCTGATGCTATTCGCTTAGTGCCCGGCGCGCTTAGCGAGTAGTTCGCTGGGGAAGTTGGAGCCTAGCGGGCAGTACGGCATACTGGGGTTCTATTGTTCATGTTTGGATAGTGCCCCTAATGAGCCAATCAAATCTGCATCTCGGCGTTGTGATGGACCCCATCAGCGACATCGCTTACAAGAAAGACACCACCATGGCCATGCTATGGGCTGCCCAGGAACGTGGCTATACCCTGCACTATATGGAGCAGGAAGATCTCTTCTTAAATGCGGGGCAAGCCTACGCGCGTATGCGACCCTTAACGGTTCATCGTGACCCTAATCACTGGTACGACTTAGGTGAGCCTTCTGCGCGCCCGCTAGTAGAGCTGGATGTGGTGCTGATGCGTAAAGACCCGCCTGTCGATGCCGATTTTATCAATGCCGTGCATCTGCTGGGCTTTGCTGAGCGTGAGGGTGTGCTGGTGGTCAATCCCACGGCAGCGCTTTTACAGTGTAATGAAAAGCTGTTTGCCCAGCAGTTTCCTCAGTGCTGCGCGCCTACGCTTGTGGCAAGCCGCGATGACGTGCTGCGTGCTTTCCACGCCGAACATGGCGATGTGATCTTCAAGCCCCTTGATGGCATGGGCGGCACCGGTATTTTTCACATTGGCCCTGACGGCCGCAATATTGGCGCGGTGATTGAGCAGCTTACCTTGCGTGGCCAGCGGCAAATCATGGCTCAGCGCTACCTGCCGGAAATCAAAGATGGCGATACGCGCATTCTGTTGGTCGATGGTGAGCCGGTACCTTATGGGCTGGCGCGGATACCCTCGGCGGGCGAAACCCGTGGCAACTTAGCCGCCGGTGGGAAGGGGGTTAGCCGCGAACTCACCGAGCGTGATCACTGGCTTATTCAACAGGTGCAGCCTTTGATTCGTGAAAAGGGCTTGATGTTCGTGGGTCTGGATGTGATTGGTGATTATATTACTGAAATCAACGTCACCAGCCCCACCTGTGTGCGTGAAATTGATGACCAGCGGGGCACGAATATCGCCGGTTTACTGCTGGATGCCATTGAGCGCCGCTTAGCTTAAGCGAGCCTTTTTACTTATAAATGACATTTATGATGCTACGCCTGCTGGTACCCCGGCAGGCAGTGGGAGACGCATGCAAAGTTTGAAACATCACTTTTTGATGGCGATGCCACATTTAGAAGACCCTAATTTTGCCGGTACGCTGGTTTATCTGTGTGATCACGATAACAACGGCTGTATGGGAGTGATTGCCAACCGACCGTTAGAGATCACCCTTGAAGCGCTATTTGACCAACTGGAGCTGGGCGGCGAAGCAAGCCCCCACCGCAACGCGCCGGTTTACTATGGCGGGCCGATGCATAAAGACCGTGGCTTTATTCTGCATGTTGGCGATAGCCAGGAATGGGACGCTAGCATCCAAGTGGAAGATGGCATTGCGCTCACCACATCACTGGATATTTTGCAGGCCTTCGCGAGCGGCGAGGGGCCTGAGCAGTTTTTGGTCTGCTTGGGTTGCGCGGGCTGGGAAGTAGGGCAGTTGGAAGAAGAGCTTAAAGAGAACAGCTGGCTAACGGTAGAGGCTCAAAGCAGCGTGCTATTCAATACGCCACCTGCAGAACGTTTAACCGCGGCGGCTGGCTTGTTAGGCGTTGACTTGAACTTAATGACCCGAGATGCGGGGCACGCCTGATGGCCGAAGCGGGGCAGCGTTTAATTTTGGCCTTTGATTATGGCACGCGGCGTATCGGTGTAGCGGTAGGCAACGAGCTACTGCATAGCGCTCGTGAGCTGACGCCTCTCACCGCGCGGGATGGCATTCCAGACTGGAACATGGTGGCGCGCCTGCTTAACGAGTGGCAGCCGGATCTTTTAGTCGTGGGGTTGCCGCTGAATATGGATGGCAGCGAATCAGATATGAGTATTCGCGCTCGCAAGTTCGGTAACCGTCTGCATGGCCGGTACGGCAAACCGTGTGAGATGGTCGATGAGCGCGGAACCACGCGAGAAGCCAAGCTGATCGCCCGCGAAGCAGGCCACAAAGGTAATTATCGTCAAGATAGTGTTGATGGCATTGCGGCCATTCTTATTCTTGAAGGCTGGTTTGCCCACCAGGAAGGGTTGCCTGGCGGGCGTCTTTCCCTATAGCCCCTGTTTGTAACTGCCTATCCTTAAACCCTTGGGCTTTATCGATCCAGCGTGCCCGTTTGGGGCGGCACGTACCAGCGCACAGGCCGCATGTCTTGTTCAATCAGTTCGTCGACCTTTAGTAACGTCGCAAAAATCGACATCCGCATGGGAATACCGTTATCCGTTTGGCGGAAAATCGCCAGCCGTGGGTCGCCGTTAAGATCCACGTTTAAGTCGTTGGCGCCTGGGCGGCTATCCCTAGGCAGCGGGTGCATCACAATCGTACTCTGGCTGCAGCGCTGATCGAGAAAGTCGCGATTAACCATAAAGTCGTCAGACAGCCCCTGAAAGCTCTCATTCATCTCGTCGGTAAAGCGCTCTTTCTGAATGCGCGTGGTGTACACCACATCTAAATCAGTAAAGTCGCTGGCCAGTGAGTCGCGCTGTTCAATGCGGTGCCCGCGTGACGCCACTAGATCAATCAGCGTTGAAGGCATCTCAAGACCCGGCGGTGATACCAGCGTAATGCGCAGTGGGTCATAAAGTGACAACAGCTTAATCAGCGAATGCACGGTACGGCCATACTTCAGATCGCCGGTCAGTAAGATATGCGCGCCACTGAGCGATTTGCCCAGCCGCTGGAACTCTTTATCAATGGTATATAAGTCGAGTAGCGCTTGGCTGGGGTGCTCGCCAGGGCCATCTCCACCATTAATTACTGGCACCTGAGTAGCGGCAGCAAACTCTGCCACCGAACCTTGGTCAGGGTGACGCATCACAATGGCGTCGCAGTAACCGCTCATCACGCGGCTGGTGTCGTAAAGTGATTCTCCTTTCGCCATAGAAGAAAAGGTAAAGCCGGTGGTATCACACACGCTGCCACCCAAACGGCAAAAAGCGGCGTTAAAGCTCACCCGTGTCCGGGTGCTGGCTTCAAAAAACAGATTGCCGAGTACCGCCCCTTCTAAAACTCGGGTGACTTGACGGCGCTGAGCGATTGGCTCCATCAGTGAAGCGACTCGCAGTAAATGGTCAACGCTTTCTCGGTTTAATGAGTCGACAGTTAGCAGGTGGTGGCTCATAGCGAATCTCGGCACAGTGGTTGGAAGAGCAGTAGATAACGCTAGTGTAACCGCCAATGAGGGTGGTGCTGAAAGGGTTTCATCTGCTATTAATGACTAACAGGTAACTTTTTCTGCACTTATTTTCCGCTACCCCTTGCCAACCCAGCGCTGAAGCCGTAAAGTACGCATCCGCTGCCGGGGACGCCAAGCGTTACCAGCGGTGGATAAAGGTGAAAACCTTCGGGTTGTCAGTAGGTTAGCGCGATTGTTTTCATGGTTTTGTCGCTCACCTCCCTCGCTGAATTCAGTCTCTGAAAACAGCAGTT
>NZ_LGEN01000079.1 GCF_001507855.1 Halomonas sp. 54_146 | reverse complement strand
CCAGATCAGTCGACAGTTGGTGAATCTAACGCTTGATCATCATTGCCAGGCCATTGCGGTCGAAAACCTGAAGGGCTGGCGGCCTAAGGCGGGGAAAAAACGGACACCGATGAAGGCGCGATTTCACCGCTGGTTCCATCGTCAGCTGGTGACGCGAATCAATAGCAAAGCCGTCGAGGTGGGACTGCGTTGTGTCGCGGTCTATGCCCGTGGCACGTCCCGCCACGCCTTCGACGGATCAGGGCTGGTAAAGCGCGACAAGGACAACTACAGCCAGTGCACGTTTAGCTCCGGCAAGCGCTATCACGCCGATCTGAACGCGGCTTACAACATCGCCGCCCGAGGCCATGTACTTTTCCAGGGAGGTCAGCGTAAGCCGACCGCCCGTATGAGATCGCAAATGCCGACTCATGCACCGAGAACCCCGGTATCGCTCTCCTCGCTCTGGCCACAGAGCGCGTGAGAGGGGTAAGAATCCGCGATTCTATTCTCTGAATGAATCGTCGGAGGGTTCAAGCATCTGCTGTTTTCGCCAGGAGCACGCCATGATCACGCTATACAGCTTTCCCCAATCCCGTTCGCTACGAGTCGCGTGGACGCTTGAAGAACTAGCTCAGGAACAAAGCCAAGAACGAGGCCTGGAATACCAGTGTCAGCACGTGGCGCTGGATAAAGGCGAAGGCCAAACGGCTGAGCACTTGGCGCGCCACCCAGACGGCAAGGTGCCGGTGCTTGAAGACGGCGAGCTGACGCTGTTTGAATCGGTGCCGATTTGCCGTTACCTGGCCGAGACCTACGGCGATGGCACGCTGCTGCCCAACGACCCCGCCGCCCGGGCGCAGGTTGACCAGTGGCTAAGCTTTATCGTCACGGAAGTTGAGCAGCCGCTGTGGAATCAGGCCAAGCATAAGTTTGCTCTGCCCCAGGATAAGCGCGTTCCTGCGCTTCTGCCGGTTTGTGCCTGGGAGTTTCAGCGTGCGCTAAGCGCCCTGGAACGCCGCTATAGCGGCCAAGAATATCTAGTCGGCGAGTCGTTTACGCTGGCGGATATCTTTTTAACCCACACCCTTTCGTGGGCGATCAGCATGAAACACCGCCTACCCGAAACACTGATGACCTACCGCGAGCGCCATATTCAGCGCCCCGCAATGGCCAAAGCAATCGCGCGTGAAAAAGCCGCCGCAGAGGCTGAACAGGAAAAAGGTTAAGCAAACCAGTGAACGTTAGGGTTTGTACTAAAAGTAGGCGAGCGTAGGCAGTTTTCGTACAAAGCCTAGGCAGGCGAAACGTGGGGGAGAACGGCACTATAAATAGCAAAGTAGTGGCAGACACTGCCGGCAATCACAAACAGATGCCAAATAGCGTGATTGTAGGGAATAGCCCGCACGGCGTAGAAGATAACGCCTAACGTATAGGTGATGCCCCCAGCAGCAAGCAGAGTGATGCCCAGCGCCGATAAACTGGCCGCCATCTCCCCTGCGGCCAGCACAATCATCCACCCCATCAGCAGATAAATCGCCACGCGCAATACCGAAAAGCGCTGTGGCCATAACAGCTTGCAGGCAATGCCCACCAGCGCTAGCGACCACACGGCGGTAAACAACACCCAGCCCGTAGTGCCGCGCATATTCACCAGCAGAAAAGGCGTGTAAGTGCCGGCAATTAATAGGTAAATCGCGCAGTGGTCAAGCAGCTGAAAGCGCTGCTTCCAGCGCCGGTGAGGGATGCCGTGGTAAAGGGTCGAGGCGGTATAAAGTAGCACCAGGGTGGTGCCGTATAGGCTTAAGCCGACGATTTTCCACGGGTCGACGTGGGCAGCTAAACTCGCCACCACCAGCAAAACAACCATCCCCACCAGGCTAAGCACAGCACCGATGCCATGGGTAATGCTGTGCAGCCATTCTTCAATGACGCTGAACTCGCCCTGCTCTTCAGGCATCTCTGGCATTTCAGACATCTCTGGCATTTCAAGTACACTATGCATTGCTTCACTCATAGGGTGCTCCTTGCGTCTGACACCCTACCCAACCTCACCCCTTGCGCTCAATATCCACATCATGAGCTTGGGTGAAATCATCGAGTGCCATCATATGGCCGAGCTTGCCTGCTTTGGTAGAAAGATAATGCTCGTTGTGCGGGTTTAGACCGGTCGTGATCGCTAAGCGTTCAACCACGTTCACGCCATCACGCGTTAGTGCGTCTACCTTGCGGGGGTTGTTGGTCATCAATCGCAGTGAGGTGACCCCCAGGTGATTGAGCATGGGCACGCATAAATCGTAGCGGCGCATATCCGCCCCAAAGCCGAGCTGTTCATTGGCTTCGACCGTATCAGCGCCCTGATCTTGCAGGTGGTAGGCGCGAATTTTGTTCAACAGGCCAATGCCACGGCCTTCTTGGCGCAGATAAAACAGCACGCCGCGGCCTTCTTCAGCGATACGCTTAAGCGCTTCTTGCAGCTGATAGCCACAGTCGCAGCGCATTGAAAACAGCGCATCGCCGGTTAAGCACTCGGAATGCACCCTCGCTAATACGGGTGCGTCGCCGGTCACATCTCCCAAGGTTAGGGCGATATGATCCTTGCCAGTGGCCTCGTCTTCGAAGCCATGCATGGTAAATGTTGCCCAGGGCGTGGGCAGCCGGGAAGCGGCTATGAAGCGAATGGTCACAGGTTACCTCGCTGATTGACCAAACCAGTTAACCAAACCAGTGTTGGCAAAGTGGGTCGTTATTCTAACAGGAAGCGGCGGCCGCCTCACTGTGGCGAAGGGGCTAAATTGTGGAGAAAAATTGGCAAGGTGCGACGATATTGCCACTCAGTAGGCCGCCTTAGCGGCTATCTTCAAGTACAATTGCCCGCATACGTTTTTAAATACCCTATTTACCTGCTATCCCACATACGGTTTCGAGTACGATGCGGGCAAACTTCTTAAGAGCAAGTTTCTATGACTTTCGCACCTTTACAAAATGATCGTTTCCTTCGCGCCCTGGCGCGCCAGCCTGTCGACCGCACCCCGGTATGGATGATGCGCCAGGCAGGTCGCTACCTGCCGGAATACCGCGCCAGCCGCGCCGATGCGGGCAGCTTTATGGATCTGTGCCGCAACCATGACCTGGCCTGTGAAGTCACCCTGCAGCCGCTAGAGCGCTACCCGCTGGATGCCGCCATTCTGTTTTCGGACATTTTAACCATTCCGGATGCGATGGGCTTAGGGCTTTATTTTGAAACCGGCGAAGGCCCTAAATTTCGCAAAACCGTGCGCACGCCGCAAGAAGTCGCCGCGCTGAGCGTGCCCGATGCCGAGCGCGATCTTGATTATGTAATGCGTGCAGTCTCGACCATCCGCCGTGAGCTGAATGGCCGCATGCCGCTGATCGGTTTTTCAGGTAGCCCCTGGACACTCGCCACGTACATGGTCGAAGGCGGTTCCAGCAAAGACTTCCGCCACCTGAAAACCATGCTCTACGACACGCCCGACACCCTGCACCAGCTGCTGGACACCCTGGCACAGTCAGTCACCGACTACCTGAACGCACAAATTCGCGCAGGTGCCCAGGCGGTGCAAATTTTCGACACCTGGGGCGGTGCGCTTTCTACCCCTGCTTACCTTGAGTTCTCGCTGCGTTATATGGAGCAAATCGTTGCCGGCCTGATCCGCGAACACGACGGGCGGCGCATACCGGTGATTCTGTTCACCAAAAACGGCGGCCAGTGGCTTGAGCATATCGCCTGCGCCGGCGCAGATGCGCTGGGTATCGATTGGTCTACCGAGCTTTCCGACGCCCGCGCCCGGGTTGGCCATAAAGTGGCGCTGCAGGGCAACCTGGACCCCAACGTACTGTTTGCCCGCCCCTCTGCTATTCGCGCTGAAGTTGCCCGCGTGCTGGAAAGCTACGGCCACGGCCCTGGCCACGTGTTCAACCTCGGCCACGGCATTAGCCAATTCACCAACCCCGACAACGTCACCGCCTTTATGGACGCGCTGCACGAGCTAAGCCCCCAGTATCATCAGGGCATTCAAACAGACGCCCCACGCTCAGGAGCGAATCAATGAGCGAACTACGCAACGACCAGTGGTTTACCGAAGTCTTTGATAGCCACGGCAGCGCTTTCTCGCTGAAGATCTCTGAAAAGCTGCTGGATGTGCAGAGCCCTTACCAGCACTTGGAAGTCTACGCCACCGAGACTTACGGCAACCTGATGGTGCTCGATGGCTGCGTGATGCTGACCGATCGCGACAATTTTCTCTATCACGAGATGATTGCCCACCCGGCGCTGTTTACCCATCAAGACCCCAAGCGGGTAGTGATCATTGGCGGCGGTGACTGCGGCACGCTAAAAGAAGTGCTGCGCCACCCTGGCGTTGAGAAAGTCACCCAGATTGATATTGATGAAGAGGTTACCAAGGCGGCTGAGCGTTTCTTCCCCGCGCTGGTGGAAGCCAACGGCGACCCCCGTGCTGAACTGCTGTTCGCTGACGGCGTGAAGTGGGTAGACGACGCTGCCGATGAAAGCATCGATGTGCTGATTATCGACTCCACCGACCCGGTCGGCCCCGCTGAAGGGCTGTTTAAAACTGACTTCTTAAGGCGCTGCCACCGCATTTTGAAAAGCGGCGGTGTGATGGTGCAGCAGAGCGAATCGCCGCTTTACCACAGCGGTTCGATCATTCGTGAGCTGCGCCGCGATATGCAAGAAGCGGGGTTTGACAGCGTGGCCACACTGCCCTTCCCGCAGCCGGTTTATCCTTCTGGCTGGTGGAGCGTCACGCTGGCCGGTAAAGCGACCAGCGTTGAACGCTTCCGTGAACAAGCTGCCGCTGAGCATGAAATGCCGCTACAGTACTACACAGATGATGCTCACCGTGGTGCGCTATCGCTGCCGCCTTTTATGCGTAAAGCCTTCGCGGCCAAGTAACACGCGCTTAGCGCCATCTCTCGTCCATCCCAGCTTCGCCCATCTCAGCTTCGCCAAATCGGTGCAAGCTGGGGTGGGCGGTGCCGTTTTCTGCACCTAGACGTTCGTCTTAACCTCGTTGAGTAGCGTTGAAAAGCGCTGAATTAACCCTTGTACCCCTATTGGCATCTTCCTTGCTAGGTTTAATTACATGCTACGGCATGTGTGACGACTTCAATGACTGAT
>NZ_LGEN01000078.1 GCF_001507855.1 Halomonas sp. 54_146 | reverse complement strand
TTTGGAAGCGGCTGTTGGTGCTTGATGGATTGGTTAGGTTCTTGAAATCATAGCACTTTCAGCCGCTTTCTTTTATACCCTGTGAGAAATCCGGGCTAGATCGTCAGCAGCCCGCCGCATTAAGTAATCTGTTTCATCACGTTTTTTAGAAGACTTGGCCCGACTGTGTGAATCAATTGAATTTTGAAAGTCTCTTAACTTGTTTGAAACATATAAGCCGCAACTTTCTAAATTAAATCGGTAGAGCTGACTTGGCTCTACGCTTCGGACACACTCTCTGATGGCTAGGTCTAGCTCGTCGGAATCGATGTTTTTTAAGGCTTCCTTTTCTGCAGAAGAGATGTATAAGTCACCCATTATAATCGCCCTATCAGTTTGAATTTTTGATGAATCGTCTAGCGCTGTGTCAGTCTGAGCTGTCCTGAATGCTAGTCGCAAAGCGCCAAAAGCGATTAATGAGCAACTTTCGATTGCTCAGTCCGGTTGTCTTTGCCGCTATACTGGCTTTATTTATAACGTGCCTCATATAGCTAGTGCCCTGTTAGGTCCGCTCGCATGATACCGACCTTGCTAAAAGCATTCAGCACGGAAGCTTCGCCGGGAACGTTCTCATTTTTGGCTTTCGGGTGCTTGAATGTATCTGCGAAACCTGGGCAGTGACGAACGAGTTTTTGAACGACACCTTCAACGTGCCGCACGTTAGACAGCACTTGGCGCAACCAGTGTTCTAAGCTGCCTTGGTGATCCAGCGTGAATACTAAACCTTTGTAGGACGGAGGTTTTGCCCTTTCCTCTCCACCGTCCTTTCTGGGCTTCGGAGGGCGTCGCTGGAGTTCCATGAGATAAAGCGCTTGATCTAACACATGCACCTTGATAACGAGTACACCGCGAAGAACCTTCGTATGAGTATCCATATAGACCCAATTGGCCACGGACGTTTCTACATCATCGTCTATGCCGAAGGGTTCGAGGCTAATTAATCGAGGATCAGGGGAAGTGCTGAAGCCGTCTTCAAAGGTAAACCAGCTAATGCTATGTATCGCCGTCGGATAGGCCGATTGTAGGTAAAGAAGCGCGTTCCACATATCACGTAGAAAGCCCTGCGACTCTAGTGTAATGGGGGCGTGAATAGACGCTTGTCCCACTCCCTTTCCTGACCCATAGGGCTCTCCTGTGGAGAAAATCGTTTCGTCGCCAGGAACGGGGACGCCTCGTGTATCGGGCACGTTTTTCCGGGTATAGCGCTTATCCAAGACGGCACGAGGCTTACCCAAAATAACGAATTCGTCCTCAGTAAGATCTAGCCAAGAAGAGCCATGGTCGGGTTCTTCATCATCCGTCAGGTCAATGACATCGGGGATGTCTTGAAGCTGATGATAGGGAAATTGAGTGGGAGCATCATCGCCATCGGCGGCTGATACTGTCGCTGACTTCTCTCTTTCGCGATGGATCGTAGCACCGTCGGGCTGCGTACAGCCTAATATCTGTAACCCTAGAAATGTGTCGCCACCATCAATCGGAACGCCAGAAACAGAGAGTTCCCCGCTTCCCTGAAACCAAGGAGTGGCCTCAAAAAGTATCCTGTCTTCGGGGAAACGGGCTTCAAGCTGCGAATAAATTTTTTTGGCAGCCTGCTCCGCATAGGGATCGTACAGCATATGCGCGAGCAAAATGGCATCGTGTGGTAATCCCCCCGAAAAACCAGGGTGCTCAAAAGTAGAATTTTCCGTAAGCTAAACGCAGGGAGATTCTGCATGAAAAAATCACGTTTTTCCGACAGCCAGATTATGGCAATCCTGAAGCAAGCTGAGAGCGGCGTACCGGTGCCTGAGCTCTGTCGTGAGCACGGCATGAGCAGTGCTAGCTTTTATAAGTGGCGGGCCAAGTTCGGCGGCATGGATGCGTCCATGATGGCTCGGCTGAAAGAGCTAGAGGATGAAAACCGACGGCTCAAGAAGATGTACGCTGAGGAACGATTGAAAGCGGACATTCTCAAGGAGGCCATCGAAAAAAAGTGGTGAAGCCGTCTCGACGCCGTGAGATGGCGCAAAAAGCTGTCAATGAGAAGCGTATCAGTATTCGGTTGGCTTGCTGGATGTTCAGCATCAGCGAGACCTGCTATCGCTACCGGGCCAAGCTCAGCAGCGAGAATGCCGAGATCGCCGACCGGCTGATCCGGTTGACCCATAACCAGCGAAATTGGGGCTTCGGCCTATGCTTTTTGCACCTGAGAAACGTCAAAGGGTTTGGCTGGAATCACAAACGGGTTTACCGAATTTATCGGGAGCTGGAACTGAACCTGCGGATAAAGCCCAAGAAACGCCTGGTTCGTGAAAAGCCGGCGCCATTGACTGTGCCGGAAATGATCAATGACAGTTGGTCGATGGACTTCATGCACGACCAGCTCAACGATGGTCGCAGCTACCGGCTGCTGAATGTGATTGATGACTTCAACCGCGAAGGCCTTGGCATCGAAGTAGACTTCTCGCTTCCGGCAGAGCGTGTTATCCGATCACTGGAGCAGATCATTGAGTGGCGAGGCAAACCGCGCTCTATTCGCTGTGACAACGGCCCTGAATACATCAGCGGCAAGCTGGCGAACTGGGCGGAAAATCAAGGCATTGTGTTGGCGTTTATCCAGCCCGGCAACCCCCAGCAGAATGCCTATATCGAACGCTACAACCGCACGGTGCGTTACGATTGGCTGGCACAGTATCTGTTCAACAGCACCGAAGAAGTCCAGGATTATGCTACTCGCTGGCTCTGGCACTACAATCACGAACGACCCAATATGGGACTCGGAGGAATCACTCCTCAACAGAAGTTGGCCATGATGGCCTGAGGTCTACTTTTGAAGCCCTCTAAAAATGGGGGGATTACCGTGTTTATGAACACGATATGTAAATTTGACAGGCCACGTACCTGGGGAGGCAGGCGCATTAAGCGGTCGATAAAGACGTTTTTTGACTTCTTCCCAACGGTAAGTGGCGAGCACTCGCTTGATTTCAGAAGATCGGCCGTAAACGCGAGTAAAAAATTCTGTGCAAGGGATGAGCAAGTGTTTGCCATCTGGAAGGTCAAATTCGATCAGGTACGATCTTTGCTCTCTGTCCAGTGGCAAATAGTATTCATCATGAAAGGAGGTATAGAGGCTGCGCCCTGCTTTGCGTAAGTCATCTAGAGAGACTATCCGCCAGCCGCCTGGAGAAAATGAAACGGGGAATGTTCTCTCATCAAACGCGATGCGAGAGTTGCTCACCCCCTTTTCCCAGACGGAACCGATCCTCATTAGTCCGACATGTGTTAAGACCGTTGTTCGATCAGTCACGTCCCCTAAATTGTTATTTTGATCAATAGGCCTGAAAAATACATAAATTTTAGGGACGCTTTCTGAGCGGGAATTTTTTTCGATAGGCCCATACCACCAAACGACCAAGCGCTCAGCTTCGTTTTTAAGGGTGCCATCCGGGAAGCTAAAGGTTCTGCATTGTTTGAGAGAAACGGTCACAAGCTCACGCTCTATGTAAACTCAACATAGGCATTGTCGCAGCAATTGTTGAAAATTCGCAATGGCTTAATGGTTTAGCACAAGGGATTAATCTTTTGATGCGTCCCGTTACAGCGTTATCTTTAGTGAGCAGCAAACGATTCCAGAAAGCGACCTAGTAGTAGGGCGGCTGATGGAGTGGATTGGTTAGTGGCAACGCTAAACTGTATCCATGGCAGCGGGCGAGATATAAAGGTCCCAGAAGAGAAGTCAGTCTCAAACTATGCCGGTTTTGGGTACATATTGGTAAAGGTGAAACAAAAAAACGCCCACCACGTGGTGGGCCGGGTAAGGCCACGTTGCCCAAGACAGTGTTTCCCATATCAAGGTTCTGGCATCAGTGCACCAAATTCATCATTAAAGCGCCGCAACACAGCTCTTATATCATCGGCAGCGTCTGAGCAATTGGTACTTCAGTAGCGAGCCATCACGCCAGCAGCACTAATATTTGCCTGTTGACCATCGACGCTCTTGGCCGCGTTGTAGAAAATCAGATATCGAAAGCGTAGGGGATCATTGCCGATTGCCCCAAGCGCTTCATTAGTATCTCAGGTCATCCAGCTCTTGCGCACACCGCTTAGACGGATCACCAGAAGGCGGTTTCTACATATTTCAGTACAGCCCAAAGACGAGTACAACCTTAGATGTAAACAGGATTTGATATTTAAAAGCGGTGTGGTAGGCTTCGAGTTAAGGCGGATAAATAGCACGCCATCCCAGCAATCGGTGCTGAAAAAGACTCTTAGCAATCGGTGCTGCAAAGGACACTTGCTCCAGCTAAAACTGTGTCGTTCCCACCCTGGGAGCGCTGTTTTCGTATGGAGAAAGAAATGTCTTTAACTAATGATAGTCTCGCTTACGGTTACGATGAGTTCTATACCAACTACAGCACCATTCCCCCTATTCAGTGTCTCCTTGAGCTCACATCATCTCAGTTGATACATCCTTCTTGCTTCGATGCTCACAATCCTCGACATGTGTGCCTCTCTGCATTGCATGGATTTGTGATCTATCCGTTCAATGAACGGCTTATTAAGGAGCGTGTAAACGATAATGCTCCTTATTCCAAAACCGTTGCTTCGCGAATTGAGGCGTTCAGAGCTTATGTCACGAAGTTCAATGCCGATCAACAGAGTAGACTCTTTGCTGGCAGTCGTCTTGTTCTCAAAATTGAGGATGAACCTTTCACGCTGGAGCAGTTCAAGTTATTTGGACTTGATGGGACTGAATTAGCAGAAGCTGCTTTAGCATTTGAGGCTGACCGCAAGTATTTTACGCTTGGAAAAGCGGGACGACTTAATCATTTTTCGCAGCATCATGGATTTTCCAATTTTCAGGAACTCAAATCGTTTCTCAATCTTTTAGATGTTGAGGCGCAGGGATTAGGATATCAATCATATGCCTCAATCTGTGCTTCCAGCCGGTATATGGGCGACATGGAAAAGAAGTATGAAAACCAAGTGTACATGTTGCCAGTTGTCAATGAGATGCGTCAGAAGTGGGATCTGAAGTGGTTATAGTTTCCCGGACACACAGACGCAGATAATATTATCTGCCCATCAAGGTGTGTGCCATGAGTCAGAAGAAAAGCAATTCGTATACA
>NZ_LGEN01000077.1 GCF_001507855.1 Halomonas sp. 54_146 | reverse complement strand
GCTGTATACGAATTGCTTTTCTTCTGACTCATGGCACACACCTTGATGGGCAGATAATATTATCTGCGTCTGTGTGTCCGGGAAACTATAACCACTTCATGAAAGTTCTTCTTCTGGCAGCAGGCCAAGCAGCGCATTCTGCTGGAAATCATTAGGTTCAAGCATACGTCTCTCCCCCTCCCTTTGTCGCGAGCTATCGCCCGATTCTTAATTATAATCGCCTATTCAAGGTGCTCATTTGTGGTACTTTTTACTGGTTTCTCAAGCCGTTATAGATGCTTCTTCTAAGTATAGTAGACCTGCAGGTAAACTCTGTGCGCTAACGCACAGTCGGCGGATAACTTACTGTCTAGTGTGTCTATCAGTGTGGCAACGGAGCTGCCTAAACAGGATGTTGCACTGTGCGCCGCAGGGAACGCGGCGCCTCCTTATTCAATGCCTATTAATGAAATATCGGCTATGTGTTCGGTTACGTACAGAACCGCAGTGTGTGTCTCGCTTAATGTCGACAATGAAACGTCTCTATGGTCAGTGAATACATTCCATCCAAGTGCTTCATAGATCCTTCAAGCTCTTAATAGATCCTTCAAGCTCTTAATAGATAGAGACCCTAGTTTCAGAAATAATAGTTTCAGAAATAAGGGAGCCGGAAAATGGAATTGAAATCGACCATGCAGGGCGTTGAGTGCCAAAAAAGTGGCGTGAAGACAGGCGATCACCTGACTGAGCAAGTAACAGCCGACACACGATTGCGTGAAGCCGAAGCCGCCCTGCAGGCCACCAAGGAATGGGCTCAGGTGACCTTGAATTCGATTGGCGATGCCGTGGTCACGACTGACCTTGAGTGCCGGGTTACCTATCTGAACCGTGTCGCTGAAACGCTGACGGGCTGGTTGAGTAGTGAAGTAATCGGAATGCCGTTGATGGAGGTGTTTTCGCTGATTGACGTGCAGACGTTAAAGGCCGCGGCTAACCCTGCGCAGCGAGCCATGGAGGAAAACCGCACGGTGGGGCTCGCCATGGGTTGCTTGCTGATTCGCCGGGACGGTAGCCAATTGGAAATAGAGGATTCAGCGGCACCGATTCATGGCCATGATGGCAAGACCAAGGGGGCGGTGATTGTGTTTCATGATGCCAGCCAATCGCCCACCCAATCGACCAAGCTGGCCTACCAGGCGCAGCATGATGCCCTTACCAAGCTGCCCAACCGCGTGCTGTTTTCAGAGCGTCTTACGCGTGCCATTGGGTTGGCAAAGCGGCATCAGCACCAGGTCGCGCTGTTATATCTGGACCTTGATGCGTTCAAATCGATCAACGACTCGCTTGGCCATGGGATAGGCGACCTGCTGTTGCAGTCGGTTGCCGTTCGCCTGAGTGAGTGCACCCGCGACACCGACACGATATGCCGCCAAGGGGGCGACGAGTTCGTGGTGTTACTGAGTGAAATTGACAAGCCCGAGGACGCCGCCAGAATTGCGGAGAAAATCCTCACGGCGTTATCCGCGCCGTATCGCCTCAGCAATCACGAGCTACATATCAGCGCAAGCATCGGGGTTAGCGTCTACCCTGATCACGGCAGCGTTGATCATACCTTGCTCTATAATGCCGACATGGCGATGTACCACGCCAAGAAAAATGGTCGCAATAATTACCAGCTGTTTAGGCACGACATGAACGCGCTGAACGTGCAGGCGAGTCATATTGAATCCCAGCTACAGCTGGCGTTAAAGGCTGAGACGCTTTTTCTAGATTTCCAGCCCAGGATAGATATCGCCACCGGGAATCTGGTGTGCGCAGAAGCGTTAGTCCGCTGGCGCAACCCAACGCTGGGTCTTATGCAGCCCTCAGCGTTTCTGCCCGTTGCGGAAGCCGTTCCGATTGGTCATTGGGTGCTGCTTGAGACCTGCCGCCAATTACAGGCCTGGCGTGAGGAAGGCGTTGAGATTGTGCCTATCGCGGTGAATATCTCGGCTATTGAGCTACGGGATAAAACGCTGCCCGCGCGTATTAGTGACATCTTGGCGCAAACAGGAATAGAGGCACATTTTCTAGAAATAGAAATAACGGAAAACAGCTTGATGCATCATCATACAGAGGCTTCGATATCGACATTGATCGAGCTGGGTGAGCGGGGCATACGCATTGCCATTGATGATTTTGGCACCGGGAGTGCCAACTTAAAGCACTTGAAATGCTTTCCCATTCATACCTTTAATATCGCGCCCTGTTTTGTTCATGACATGCTCGAAAGCCTAGAAAGTGCCAGCTTTATCAAAGCGCTTATCAATTTTGGCCAGAATTTAGCGTTGCGTGTTATCGCTAAAGGCGTTGAGACCCAGGCACAGCTGGATTTTCTTAAGCTGCAAGGCTGTGATGTCGCCCAGGGGTTTTTATTAAGTAAACCGCTTTCGGCAACCGGCTTTTGTCAATTGCTACGTCTGGGGCGGCCGAAACGGCAGCTGCCCAAAGGTGTGCTGCGTCAGGCCGCGGGTTCGCCCCTAATACCCCGAGTGAAAACCTTAGGGTCACGGTAAGTTAAGCGCCGGGTACTGTATTAAGTTTATGTATTAACTGCGCGGCATTAACGTCACTGCAGCAGCGCCACGCTTACTTGCACCACTCCAAACACGGCGACCCCAGCGGCCACCGGCCAGCCTAACGAGCGTACCTTCAGCCATACCAATAGGGTGACGGATAACCCAATCGCCGTTGCAGCCCACGAGATGACGCTTGGGTTGACCGGCATAATCGAAACCCCCAGCACCGCAGCAATCATCAGTGGGCCAAGAATGCCCAGCCATTGCGGCATATTGTTGAGGCCGGTTTCGCTATTTAAGCTGCGCTGCATCCATAAAAATGGCACCACGCGCATCAATAGGGTGCCAACGGCACAAGCGGCCACGGCTAACCAAAGGGCAGCGCTCATAGGGTTTGCCTCTTCGGTTGGCACTTCACCATATAAAAACAGATCGCGCCGGCAGCGGCAGCCAGCGGAATGGCCACGTTGCTCCAGCCATATAGCGTCAAAAACAGCGCTGAAAAAATAGTGCAGCTAAGCGCCACTGCCCAGCGCTTATCGGTAAAGCGAGGGGCGACCATGGTCAGAAACAGTGCGGGGAGGGCGAACGGCATAATCTCGCCCAGCAGCGGCCAGCGAGCGGTTAATGTTTCACCCGCCGTAGCGCCGACAACGGTTCCAATGATCCACACCCCCCAGGCCAATAAAGATGCGCCGACAAACCAGCCAAACCGTTCAGGGGCGGGTAGTAGGGGTAGCCGCGTTAGCGCCAGCGCAAACACTTGATCGGTCAGCCCGTGCATTAGCCATGGCCAGTGGCGGCTACGCGGTAATAAAGCGGCCAGGTTAGGGCCGTAAACCACATGGCGGACATTAATCAGCAGTGTCATCGCTACTACCAGCCAAAGCGGCGAGCCGACGGCTACCATCCCCACAAATAAAAACTGTGACGCCCCGGCGTAAATCAGCGTTGAAATCGCGGCGGCTTCCCACATGCTAAAACCCGCTTGGGTCGCGACCACGCCAAACGAGAGCGACACCGGAATATAGCCACCTAATAGCGGAATAGCTTCCCGCACGCCTTTAAGTGCGGAACGGAAGGGGCTGGCACGCTGGCTCATGACGCTAAGCCTTCTTCGTTGTAGGCGATGGTGATCATCCAGGTGGCTGTCCTGTATAGGTAAACGCATTAGTTAATCAGAGGTTGCTTAATAGAACAATCCTGCTTAACGCATTTGTTAACGCGCAATATTGCGCGTTAGCCGCTATAGCTTAATGGGTGTAGTGACCAGAAACGCTTACTGAGGAAGCGACCCATGCCTACCATGATGAAAGCGGCCATCTTCGTTGAACCCGGCCGTATCGAAATTGACGATAAACCCATCCCCGAGATTGGCCCCAACGATGCCCTGATGCGGGTGACCACCACCACGATCTGCGGCACCGATATCCATATCCTGAAAGGTGAGTACCCGGTGGAGCGTGGCCTGACCATTGGCCATGAACCCGTGGGCGTGATCGAAAAACTGGGGGCCAACGTAAAAGGCTACCAGGAAGGCCAGCGGGTAATTGCTGGCGCCATTTGCCCCAGCTTTACTTCTTACGCCTGCCAGGATGATTGCTGCTCACAAGATGGCGGCCACCACGGCCACGGGTATAAACCGATGGGCGGCTGGCGCTTTGGTAACACCATCGATGGTGCCCAGGCCGAGTACCTGCTGGTACCGGATGCCCAGGCTAACCTATCGCCAGTGCCGGATGGCCTAACCGACGAACAGGTGCTGATGTGCCCGGACATTATGTCCACCGGTTTTGCCGGTGCCGAAGCCGCCGGTATCAAAATCGGCGACACGGTGGTGGTCTTCGCCCAAGGGCCGATTGGCCTATGCGCCACGGCGGGGGCGCGGCTGCGTGGGGCCGGGATGATCATTGCGGTAGACGGGGTTGATGAGCGTTTGGCCATGGCCAAGCAGATGGGCGCGGACGTAACGCTGGATTTCCGCAAGGTGGATGTGGTCGAGGAAATTCTCAAGCTCACCGGCGGGCGCGGCGTCGACTCCGCGATTGAAGCGCTTGGCCTGCAACAGACCTTTGAATCCGCCCTGCGGGTGTTAAAACCCGGCGGAACGCTCTCCAGCCTGGGCGTTTACTCCCAAGACCTAACGATTCCGCTGAGCGCTTTCTGTGCTGGCCTCGGC
The DNA here is from genome assembly GCF_001507855.1 of Halomonas sp. 54_146. GTDB lineage: Bacteria > Pseudomonadota > Gammaproteobacteria > Pseudomonadales > Halomonadaceae > Vreelandella. Next base: position 479 of record NZ_LGEN01000077.1, on the reverse strand, counting down.
GACCATAAGATTATCACTTCGCTATGCCCCGGTGGTAAAGAGCGCATGCGCAGGCTGATGAGCATCATCGACGCCGGTCGGTTGGATCTTGGGCCCATGGTCACCCACCGCTATGCGCTGGAGAATATCGTCGAAGCCTACGATCTCTTCGCCCACCAGCGAGACGGCGTATTGAAAGTGGCGCTTGAGGTCTCCTGAGGTTCAAAGCTAAGATTGATGTTCAGCAGCAAGGCTGTTCTTCAGTAGGAGGTGTGCTCAGCTCACGCCTCCTGGTACAGTACTCTGCTTTTGTGGCGAAATTTCTCCGCCCGTTCTTTTATACCTGTCATCATTGCTTATCTGCGCAGAGCACTAGGCAGTGGTGGTAAGACGCAGCTGGGTTGAACAAAAATCTGCCGCATTCTGCGATTCGATTCTCCGAATGAATCGACAGTTAAGGCAGCGCAAGGCGTCAGCCTTGCAGGTATATCTGGATAGAT
>NZ_LGEN01000076.1 GCF_001507855.1 Halomonas sp. 54_146 | reverse complement strand
TGCACGAACTCCGGGTAGCTGAATAACTCTTTATAGCCCGTATCATGTTGCTTGTGGGTGGTATCCGCCATGCTGACTCCTTGTCTCAATGTCATTATTTTACCACAGCACGCGACGCCCAACGCTCATTCCCACGCTCAAACGCCCTTCCGCTCACGCTATTGACCTGATGCTTAAAGAAAAAAAGAACCCACCTAGACAGCCCCGCCCCACGCTGCCGGTCAGGGCAAGCGTGAGGCAGGAGAGTAAAGAGAGTTCAGCGTGAAGGTGGCCTTACAGCCACCCCGTTCAGCAAACGAGGTGTAGCCCTCATAGCCCACCACCACATGATCCAAGACGCGAATATCCACCAAGCCCAGGGCGTCTTTGAGCCGCTGGGTAATGCGTCTATCGGCGTCGCTGGGTTCGGGGTCACCGCTGGGGTGGTTGTGGACAAGTATCACTGCTGCGGCGTTGTGCTCAATGGCGTGCTTGATCACTTCGCGGGGATAGACGCTGGCGGAGTCGATGGTGCCACGAAACAGCTCATCGAAGGCGATCAGCCGGTGCTGGGTATCTAATAGCAGCGTGCCAAACACTTCGTAGGGGTAGTCGAGCAGTAGGGTTTGCAGGCAGCGGTAGACTTCCTCCGGGCTACCCAGCTTGTTGCCTTTGCGCAGGCGCTTGTGGGCGATCAGCTTGGCCAGGTGTAATAGTTGAGCGTCAGTGACGTCGCTGGTCAGACGGTAGGTGCCGGGGGTCTCCCCGGCAATGAGTTGTGGTATCTGGCAGGTCATACGGGATCTCCTTATCAGTGGGGGGTGTAGGACGCGATGCTTGCTCCTTTCAGCTCAGCGAATCGCTCGGTGAGCTTCCACAAAGCACGGTTTAAACGCACGTCCTCAGTCACGCTGTTAATCGGTCGGGTACGGGTAGCCCGCCCGGATGGAGAGCGACCGCGTAAGCCGCCTTTGAAGAGGTTTTCCTGCGTCCGATTAAACACACTCCACAGCGAGCCGTTGGCGTCTTCGCTGCGTCGGGCTTCAAGTACATCGTTGGGTTGAATAGGGCTAGCAGCTTGCCAGTCGTCGCCATAGCGCAGCGACAGAGCCGACTCGGCAAACAGTTGAGCTTCGCCTCGGCTAATTAAGGTGGATTGAAACGCCTCGACCCCTTCCGCAATGCGGGGCACTTGATGGCTGAGTTGAATTGACCCTTCGAGGATTTCATCAACAATCTGCTTACCGTGACGCACGCGGATACCGCCCACGTCACCTACCGGCGTGACCATGCCGTTAAGGCAGATCAACCGAAACAGCCCTAAATCAAGCTGAAAGGCCGCGCTGCGGTCGTGGCTATTGGTCAGTACCAGTTCGGTAATGCTGTCACCGACCGTTAGTTGACGATCAGGGTCTTGGCGAAAGCGGATCATGTGGCGAGCCACGTCACGGCGCTCTTGCTGACGCACGTTGGTTTGTTGAGCACGCACGGGATACCAGCCCTCGGCTTGCAGGGCATCGACCACGTTGATGGTGGGCACAAAGCCATAGCGATCAGAAACAGCTTCATCGGGTTGGCTTGCAAAAATGGCGGGGGCAGTACGGTGGAGTTGGTCGTGGGTAAGAATTCGCATAGTGAGTTTCCTTATCGGTTTATAGGTCATCCACGGCATAACGGCCCGCGCCAAAAAGGCCGCGGGCGTCGTTGAACGATGGTGGTGTTAAATTAGAAAGGCGTGGTGATGCTGAGATCAGGCGCGTTTGGCCTGGCGTGCTGGGGGTTGTTGATTGTCGTCAGGTAGTGCGGCATCTTGGTCGGTACTTTCCGTTTCTGAGGACTCGGCCTTACCCTGCTGGCTTTTGGCCTGCAGCTTGTCGGCCAGTGTCACCGGCCGAGCGTTATGACCGCCCTGCCCTTCTGAGGCCTGAGCAGCGGTTGTGGCAGGCAGATCGGGATAAAACTCTTCCACTACGTCGGCAGACTCTTCGGCGCTGTCCTCAAACGCCCCATTGGCAAAGCCCGCCTTAGCGGCACGGTCTAAGGCCTTTTGGTCAAAGCCGGTTTGTTGGTGCCAATCATCCAGGCGTTGCGCTTCGGCCAGGGTGTCTTCCAGCATCCAGCCTTCGCGCAAGGTAATGTCGACGTAGAAGATCGCCGTGCCTCGGCTTTGGCGGGTAGACTTACCTCGAAGGCGTAGCTCCAAGGGCATGGTGGCTAAGCGGTTGCCAGAGATGGCTTTGAAATACGCCAAGCGTGCGGCGAGTGTACGAATCGAGTTGAAGCCGGTAGTGCGGAAGATAAAGCTGCCCAGCGGGTCATCGTCCCCAATCAGCACGTTTAAGCGCCCGTAGGGCTTGCAGGCACCGCCCTGAGCCAACGGGCAGGCCTCCGGTGCTGGGCATGGCAGCGCTTCCATTCCGTCGCGGGTGCGGCGTTTACACTGCTCGCCGTCACCCACACACAAGGGCCGTGCGGTCTGACGATCAAACAGCGCATATTCAGCACGTAGGTTAAGATCCGGGTCGTTAAACAATAAACGAATCGGAATCTGACGCAGCTTGCCTTCTTGATCGCTGCGCAGCTGTTCATCGAGCGGGTGGCGTATCCAGCCCTCTTTGGTTTGCAGTTGGGAGGTAATGGTGAACTGGTCATCCCAGGGCAATCAGCTGTTTAATCATCGCCTCGTCACGCTCGATACGGTGGATCTGTAGCTCATGACCACCTAACAGCACGGCCACATCAGCGGCTTGCTGACCCGTGACCGCTAACTGGTGTATTACCTGCAGCTGCACGTACTCGGGCACGCCGTCCTTCCAGAGGCGGGCACCAAACAGCCCAGCCGTTTTACACTCCAAAATCTGCACACCGTCGTTACCCACAATCTCGCGATCTAGGTTAGCTAACATCCAGGGATGCTCGACGTGCTGCAGAATCGCATTGACCCGCTGTACCCGATGGCCGGCGTGGCGGTGTGGGCGGTCGTTTGACGCGGGCATCCCGGCTCACGGGAGCGGGCATATTGCTTTGCTCGATGGCGTCCAGCACCGAGGCCGTAACCGACCCCGGCTTCGCCCGTGCAGAAAGCTTGGGCGTGGTAGGTGCGGTGGGGTGAGGTTGAGTGGATTGATCTATCTCTGTCGTCGACGTGAATGAAGAGGTCTGCGGTGTTGTCTGCTCAACCGGCAGCAGCACCCCAAGTGCTCTCTAGGAAAGAAAGAAGATACGTCCTGCTATAAAATCATCACCTATAGCAAGTAACGTATAGCGATAGCTAACATTGACGACGCCTAAAGCGTCGTGATGACACATAAGGTTAATGCCGCCCCCCTACGAAAGCCATCAGAAGGCGTGAATCACATGGGGTGGCGTCGAGGATAAGCAGCTAACGTAACGCCGAGAGATACGCTCAGTGGCGGCGCAGCCTGGGGAAAGCAACCTGCTACGCCCCACCCTCTTGCACGCTCGCCACCAACGCTAAGTAGGCCCGTTCAATCGTGTCCTCCCCTGCCCCATCGTCTTCGATACATGCCTCGACGAACTCATCCAAGGCGTCGCACAGGGCAATGGCCTCGGGGGAATCGCCCAACGTAGCTCGCCACTGGTCATACAGCGCATAGAGGCCGTCGAGGTCGGCCTGGGTCATGGGTTCAAACAGCAGGTGCTCGACGCCTTCCAGCTCGGCGAGAAGCGCCGTGCGGGTGGCTGAAGGAATAGGCGCCTTATCAGGGCCTTGGGGTTCAGGGAAGTCAGTCATGGAAAGATTCTAGCAGCTCAACGCGGCCCTAGAGCCGCTTTATGCCGTTAAGGTGGGGAAATCATCAGGTAGCGGCATAGAACGCCGCCCCGTGCGGCGTTGGTGACAAGAGCATTACGCAGCGGAGTCTCCGTGGGGGCGAGCCGTCAAGTCCACGCCCAGGGCACGCATCACGGCGAGCATTGTTTTCAGGGTAGGGTTGCCTTGCTCACTGAAGGAGCGATAAAGCTGCTCACGGGAAAGCCCCGTTTCCCGGGCCAGTTCCGTCATACCTTTGGCGCGGGCCACCACTCCCATTGCCTTGGCAATGAAGGCAGTATCGCCAGTTTCCAGGGCATCGGCGAGAAACACCGCAATGGCTTCCTCGCTCTCCAGTGCCGCTGCCGGATCGTAATCGTAAATCTTATCGCTCATGATGCCTCCCACTCTGCTGCCAGACGCTGTGCCGTGTCGATATCGCTTTGCTGGCTGTCTTTATCGCCGCCGCACAGGAGGATGATGATCTCGTCGCCACGCTGCTTGAAATAGATACGATACCCAGGGCCATGATGGATGCGTAGTTCACTGACACCCTGCCCCACCGGCTTCACGTCCCCCGGCAAGCCATTAGCCAACCGAAAGACACGCGCTGCAATCAGTGCTTTGGCGCGCTGATCACGGAGTTTGCGTTCCCATTTTCGGTAGGTATCGGTCTGTTTGATATCAAGCATCGGTTGATTGTAGTTCTTAGACTACAAAGACACAAGGCACAGAAAATGCAAACGCCTGTGCAACGTGGCGTAAATGATGAACCGGCCCCCTATAAGAAGCCTCTCAAGTAGCAAACCCCACACAACCTCATGTATCCTCGCCACTTTTTTGGCTGAAGGCTCGTGATAATGGTGATGTTATGTTTACCCTTGCTGGCATTTTTCACGGGGATATTGATCGGGGCGCTCAGCTGTCGGCGGTTTCGGCGCAACCGGATCGTCTGGGCAAAGCGCCGATTGCAGCTAGCGGTGCTGTCGCTGGAAGTCAAAAGTCTGAGAGAGAAAGTCGTTGCAGCACAAGGCAGACGAACACCACCGGCAAAGCGCCGGCTGGTGAGAAAGCGACCAAGCCTGACAGCATGGCAGCGCTGGTGGGTTGCCCGGCTGCATCGCTTCTTTCCCTGGGTGACGCGCTTTATGCACTTTGGCCCAATGACCTACATTCGGTGGCTGCAGGCCAAAGGCCGCAAAGCCCACTCCGACAAGACCGCTGAGGGTATACGCCAGGGCCGAAGGCCGACACCCGCGTTTATTATCGAGGCCATATTGACCATCAAACGCGACAACCCGCGTTACAGTGCCCGACGCATCGCCAATATCATTTCTGGTGGTGAACTGCGGTTTCGAATCGGCAGAACCACGGTATCCGATATCCTGAAAGCTCACGGCTTGAACCCTCCGACGATTCATTCAGAGAATAGAATCGCGGATTCTTATCACTCTCACGCGCTTTGTGGCCAGAGCGTGGAGAGCGATACCGGGGTTCGCGGTGTATGAGTCGGCGTTTGCGATCTCATACGGGCGGTCGGCTTGCGCTGACCTCCCTGGAAAACGACATGGCCGCGGGCGGCGATGTTGTAAGCGGCATTCAG
>NZ_LGEN01000013.1 GCF_001507855.1 Halomonas sp. 54_146 | reverse complement strand
TCAAAAGGGCTTAGACGTTCTTCGTGAACCGCCGTGGTACGGAACCGTATGCCCGGTGGTGTGAGAGGACGGGGGAGGCGACTCCCCCTCCTACTCGATTATCAGGCAGGAGTTTTGGAGCATAGGGTAGCTTACGGCTATAAATTCGAAAAATAGCTATACCACATGTAGTTAATTTGATTTTTAATAATTCTATATATAGTATGCGTCGTGTTTTGTGGAGGGATTGGCTACTATATGTGCTATATCCTGAAAATGCCGCTGTGAGAAGAGAATAACCATGAAAATCCAAATTTATAGCAAGCCCGCCTGTGTTCAATGCACCGCAACCTACCGCGCGCTTGATAAGCAAGGCCTAGAATATACCGTTATCGATATTGCTGCTGAAGCCGATGCCCAAAAAGAAGTAGAAGCATTGGGTTATCGCCAGTTGCCAGTCGTGGTGGTGGGTGAAGAGCACTGGTCGGGTTTCCGCCCTGACCGCATTCAAGCGCTGGCGTAATGTGCTGCCATGCAACCCGCTAATGTGGAAGCTGAGCGTACCGGTACGCTGGTGTACTTCTCCACCAAGTCGGAAAACACCCACCGTTTTATCCAAAAGCTTGGTTTAAGTGCCCAGCGGCTGCCGCTAAATCGTGAAGAAGCGGCGTTACGCGTAGAACACCCCTACCTATTAGTAACGCCTACCTACGGTGGCGGAACGGTGAAAGGGGCGGTGCCGGCGCAGGTAATTCGCTTTTTAAACGACGAGCAAAACCGACACCTTATTCGCGGCGTCATTGCTGCTGGAAATACTAATTTTGGCGACGCGTATGGTCTGGCTGGGCGCATCATTGCGCAAAAATGCCAAGTGCCGCTGCTGTATAGATTTGAACTGCTTGGCACTGATGATGATGTCGTCAAAGTACGCAAAGGAGTAGAAGAGTTTTGGAAACGACAAACGTAGCCCCCAACAATGTGGTTGATGAAAAGCGGCCTGCTGCAGGGGCTGGTGAGACGCGAACGCTGGACTACCATGCGCTGAATGCCATGCTCAATCTTTACGGTGCCAACGGCGAACTACAGCTGGATAAAGACCGCGAAGCCGCGCGCCAGTATTTTTTGCAGCACGTTAACCAAAACACCGTGTTCTTCCACTCGTTGGAAGAGAAACTCGATTACCTGATCGAAGAAGGCTACTACGAAGCCGACATGCTGGCTCAGTACGACTTTGCGTTTATCAAGGCGCTGTTTGAGCAGGCCTACGCCTACAAATTCCGTTTTCCAAGCTTCCTGGGCGCGTTTAAGTATTACACCAGCTACACGCTGAAAACGTTCGACGGCAAGCGCTACCTAGAGCGCTATGAAGACCGGGTTTGCATGGTGGCGTTGACGCTGGCGCGTGGTGGTGAAGCGCTCGCTAAATCGCTGGTCGATGAAGTTATCAGCGGCCGCTTTCAGCCGGCCACGCCGACGTTCCTGAACTGCGGTAAGCAGCAGCGCGGCGAGCTGGTTTCCTGCTTCCTGCTGCGTATTGAAGACAATATGGAGTCGATTGGTCGCTCGATCAACTCAGCGCTCCAGCTCTCCAAGCGCGGCGGCGGCGTTGCCTTCTTGCTGAGTAACATCCGCGAGTCTGGCGCGCCCATTAAGCGTATCGAGAATCAGTCGTCGGGTATTATCCCGATCATGAAACTGCTGGAAGATGCCTTTTCTTACGCCAACCAGCTAGGCGCACGGCAGGGGGCTGGTGCAGTCTATCTGAACGCTCACCACCCGGATATTCTGCGCTTTTTGGATACCAAGCGTGAAAATGCCGATGAGAAAATCCGCATTAAAACGCTGTCACTGGGTGTGACAATTCCGGATATCACCTTTGAGCTGGCCAAGCGCAACGACGACATGTACCTGTTCTCGCCCTACGATGTCGAACGGGTGTATGGCGTGCCGTTTGGCGATATCAGCGTGACCGAGAAGTACCATGAAATGGTCGCCGATGCGCGCATCCGTAAGCACAAAATTAATGCCCGTGCGTTCTTCCAAACCCTGGCCGAGCTGCAGTTTGAATCCGGCTACCCGTACATTATGTTTGAAGATACGGTAAACCGCGCCAACCCGATTGCCGGTCGTATCAATATGAGCAACCTGTGCTCTGAAATTCTTCAGGTCAATACGCCCACCGAATACGACGACGACCTTGGCTATCGCCATGTTGGGCAGGATATCTCCTGCAACCTGGGTTCGATGAATATCGCCAAAGTGATGGATTCAGGCGATATCGGTACCAGCGTCGAGATTGCCATTCGTGGTTTGACTGCCGTTTCCGAGATGAGCAACCTGCGCAGCGTACCCTCTATTGCTGAAGGTAACGCTAAGTCTCGTGCCATTGGCCTTGGGCAGATGAACCTGCACGGCTACCTTGCACGGGAACACATTTACTACGGTTCAGACGAGGGCTTGGATTTTACCAATCTCTACTTCTACTGCGTCGCCTTCCATGCCATTCGTGCCTCTAACCAGCTAGCGATTGAACACGGCGAAGCCTTTGCTGGGTTTGAAGACTCCACCTACGCATCGGGTGCGTTCTTTGATAAGTACACGGATCAAGCGTGGCTGCCGCGCACGGAGAAAGTGCGCGGGCTATTTGAGCGTGGTGGTATTGCCTTGCCCACCCAAGAAGAGTGGCAAGCGCTTAAAGCCTCGGTGATGGCGCATGGTTTATATAACCGTAACCTGCAGGCGGTGCCGCCAACCGGCTCTATCTCTTATATCAATAACTCCACCTCCAGTATTCACCCGGTGGCGGCGCGTATTGAGATCCGTAAAGAAGGCAAGCTGGGGCGCGTTTATTACCCTGCGCCGTTTTTGAACGAGGCGAATTTTGATTACTTCCAGGATGCCTACGAAATTGGCCCGGAAAAAATCATCGACACCTATGCAGAAGCTTCCCAGCATGTTGATCAAGGGCTATCGCTAACGCTATTTTTCCCTGATACCGCTACCACACGCGACATCAACAAAGCGCAGATTTACGCATGGCGAAAAGGGATCAAAACGCTTTACTACATTCGCCTGCGCCAGAGTGCGCTTGAAGGCACCGAAGTAGAAGGCTGTGTCTCCTGCACGCTGTAGGTGCGTAACGATTTTTTAAGATGATGTTTGTGAGAGAACTCTGATGACCACTATGCAACGTTTGTCGCGGGTCAATGCGATCAACTGGAACCGTCTGCAAGACGATAAAGACCTGGAAGTGTGGAACCGCCTGACCAGCAATTTTTGGCTGCCGGAAAAAGTGCCGCTTTCCAACGACATTCAGTCATGGAATACGCTGACGCAGCAGGAAAAGCAGCTGACGATTCGTGTGTTCACTGGCCTGACACTGCTCGATACCATTCAGAGCAGCGTTGGTGCACCGGTGCTCATGGAAGACGCCCGCACCCCCCATGAAGAGGCGGTATACACCAATATCGCCTTTATGGAGTCGGTTCACGCGCGTTCCTATAGCTCGATTTTCTCCACGCTGTGCGCTACCCGCGATGTCGATGACGCCTTTCGTTGGAGCGAAGAGAACCCCACGCTACAGCTGAAGTCTGAGCTGATTCTCACGCGTTATCGCTCAGACGACCCGTTGATGCGTAAAGTGGCCAGCGTCTTCCTGGAATCGTTTTTGTTCTACTCGGGTTTCTACCTGCCCATGTACTGGTCGAGCCACGCCAAGCTGACCAACACAGCAGACCTGATTCGCTTGATCATTCGCGATGAAGCGGTACACGGCTACTACATCGGCTACAAATTCCAACAGGCGCTGGCAGAAGCAACGCCCGAGCGCCAGCAGGAAGTTAAAGACTACGCCTATGAGCTGCTGCTAGAGCTTTACGACAACGAAGTGCGCTATACCGAATCGCTGTATGACGAAGTGGGTTTGACGGAAGACGTGAAGAAGTTCCTTCACTACAACGCCAACAAGGCACTGATGAACCTTGGCTTTGAGCCGCTGTTCCCCAGCAGCGTCACCGACGTCGACCCGACCATCATGGCAGCACTTTCCCCCAACGCGGATGAGAACCACGACTTCTTCTCCGGCTCCGGCTCTTCTTATGTGATTGGCAAAGCCGTCGCCACCGAAGACGACGACTGGGCGTTTTAAGCACTAAAGTCGTTGAATCACCCACGGGAGCCATAAGCTCCCGTTTTTATGCGCGCTGACTCTTTTTATACGCTCTGTCCCTTTTTTACTGCTCTGCCTCCTGTTTTTTCTTAATGCTAATGATAAATATTGTCATTTATCTTTTTGATGGTAGGCTAGTCAGCGCAAAAGTTAAACGCAAATCATTCTGATATCCAATTGGTTTTTAGCGGGCGTTGGTAGTCGCCCGCTACTCAGTAACGGAGAGTTGACGTGCTGAACAGGCCTTTCTTTGCCTTGCATGGATGGTGGTTGGTAGGAATGCTGACCAGTGGCACGCTGTTGGCAAGCGATCAAGCAGTGGCGCAAGCGGCCGAACGTATAGAGGCCCAGCACACTCAGGCAGCGTTCCAGCAGCAAATAGATACCGCCGATGAGCAAACGCGCAGCCAGTGGGAAGAGCTGCGCCGTTTGGAGCGTGAAACCCGCCAGCTGACGGCAGACAACGCTTCTTTAACTGAGCGCCTGGCCAAAGAAGCTGAGCGCCAGCAACGCTTGGCCACTGCATTAGATGCGCTTGACGAGACCCGTGCGGCGCTGCCCGTGATCGAACAAAACATGGCCGAGCAGTTGAGCCAATGGATTAACCGTGACTTGCCATTCTTACGCGATGAACGTTTAGCACGCGTTGAGCGCCAACCAGATGAACGCGGCGAAAACACCAGTGAGCGCATTAATAGATTGCTTGAAGCATGGCGCGTTGAACTCGGCTATGGGCAGGATATGGACAGCTGGCGGGGGCGTTTAAGCCAGAATGGCCGCGAACGTGAGGTAGACTTCTTACGCATCGGGCGTATCGGCTTTTACTACCTAACCCCCGATGGCCGCGAGGGCGGTGTGTGGAGTGCCCAAAGCGGTGCATGGCAGCCGCTAAATGACGAGCACCTGCGTGAAGTGCGCAGTGGGCTGCGTATAGTGGAAGATCAGCGCGCCCCGGATCTATTAACCTTGCCGCTCTCCATTAGTGTGATCGACCAGCAGGGAGAGCAACAGTGAGCCGTTATTGCCTACCTGTTTATTACCAAGCCATTCGCCGTCTTGGCTGTGTTGGCGCACTGCTGGTGCTGGTTGCGCTTAGCGGCGTTTCCATGGCGCACGCTGATAGCGCAACTTCGCTACGTGAAGCACGCGAAGCGGCTGAAGTACGCGATCAGCAGCGCTTTATGCGCTTTTTAGATGACCCGCAAGCGCTTGAAGCCGCACTTGAACAGGCACGTGCTGATTACCAGGCCGCTGAGCAACAGCATGAAGCGCTGTTGGAACAACAGGCAGACCAAGCCAATCAAGCCAACGCGTTAAGTGAGCGTCAGCCAGAGCAGGGTGAAGCGCTTGCAGGTTTGCTGGCTAGTCTTGTTCGACATAGCGCTGAGCTACGCAACGCGTTCGGCGAAAAGAGCTTGCTAACCCTGGAAGACGGCTCGCTGCTACCTCGTTTGGATGACGTGGAAGTGCTTGAGCGCCACCAGATAGAGAACGTGGTGGATCGCTTGGCAGCATTAACTGCCCGTACCGGGCGCGCTGAGCGGCTCACACTGCCTATCGCCGATGCCAACGGCGAGATAGCCACACGCGAGCTGGTACGTTTAGGTGAGTTCGCTGCGTTTACCGAGAGCAAGCTAGTAGAGCGCAGTGAAGGCGATGGCAGCCTAGCGGTGCTGCCGCGCACGCCTGATGCCATTAGCGGGCTACTGGCAGCGTATTACCAGGGCGAAAGCAACCTGTTCGCGGTGGATCCTACTCAGGGCAGCGTGCTGCAGGCATTGGCCCAGCAGCCCAGCCTATGGGAACGCTTCCAGCAGGGCGGTTATGTCGGTTACGTGGTCGTGGCATTGGGTATTTTTGGCCTCACCATAGGGTTAGGGCAATACCTATATCTCGTGCTGGTCAGTGTGCGCGTTCATCGTCAGCGTCAGTCGCTTAATCAGCTACAGGCTAATAATCCGCTGGGGCGCGTTCTACTGCGTTTTGAAGGCCTGGATAAACACCAAACGCCAGAGGCGCTGGAGGCGCGGCTGGATGAAGCGGTGCTGGCTGAACTGCCGCGGCTAGAGCGCAGCCAGCCAATGGTGAAGCTGCTTGCCGCCATTGCACCGCTGCTTGGTTTGCTAGGCACGGTAACGGGCATGATCGTTACCTTTCAGGCGATTACCGTATTTGGTACTGGCGACCCACAGCTAATGGCGGGGGGGATCAGCCAGGCGCTGGTGACCACGGTATTAGGGTTGATTACCGCGGTGCCGCTGCTGTTTGTGCAGACCGCACTGGCGGGCCGTAGCCGTTATTTAATTCATGTGATTGAAGGGCAGGCGAGCGCGACGCTAGCCGATCATCTAGAAAGCCATTTGCCCTCCAGCTTGCCAGCGGTGACTTGATATGGTCGCTCTCCCTCTTTGGTTGGAACCCGTTGAACGCCTAGTCGAGGCGGGTGGTGCCGTGCTGGTGGTGCTGGCAGTGGTGGCAGTGCTGGTGTTTGCGATGGCAATAGAGCGCTGGTGGTATTACCGCATTACCTGGCGTATCGCGCGCCGCCAGCTGTTACGCCGCTGGGCAGCACGCAGTGATCATGCCAGTTGGAGTGCCCGCACGCTGCGCCAAGTGTGGGCAGAAGCCCTGGTAGCCAGGCTGCGCAGACCCTTGCCGTGGTTGAAATTATTGGTCGCGCTTTGTCCGCTGTTGGGCTTGCTTGGCACGGTAACGGGCATGATTAGCGTGTTTGATAGTCTTTCGTTGAGTGAAACCCATCAAGCGCGCGCCATGGCGGATGGCGTGGCTCGGGCGACGCTGCCGACCTTAACCGGCATGGCCATTGCCGTGGTGGGGCTGTTGTTTATTAGTCGTTTAGAGCACGTCATTCGCCGTGAAGACCAACGGCTGCATGATCGCTTGGCGCGGGCAGTGGAGGAGAATGATGCGTAGACGCCGTTCCATAAACGCCACGGAAGAAAGCAATGAGGTCAACCTTACGCCCATGCTGGACGTGGTGTTTATCATGCTGATTTTTTTTATCGTCACCACCAGCTTTGTTAAAGAAAGCGGCGTCGAGATTAATCGGCCGGAATCCAGCGCTGCCACCCCGCGCCCGGATGCCCAGGTGCTTGTTGCTGTTTCTCCGCAAGGGGCGGTGTGGGTAGACGGTAGCCCAGTGGATATTCACCGGGTTGGTCAAGAGGTCGCCGCAATGCTGAGTGACAATGGCTCGGTGGTTATCCAGGCTGATCGCGACTCCACCACGGGCGTGCTGATTGAAGTGATGGATCAACTGCGTGAAGCCGGGGTTGACCAAATAGCGGTAGCCGCGAGTCGGAGCGGACTATGATGCGGTATGCGCTGTCGCTGCTGGGAGGGGGCATGTTTGCGGTGGGCTTATTCTGGCTGCTTGCTCAGCTGGTTGCGCCCCCAGAACAGGCACCCGAAAAGCTGGATATGAGCATAGCAATGACGATAGTTGCAGCGCCGCAGGTAGCTCCTGAGCAAGCAGCGCCAGCGCCGCCACCCGTTGAAGCTGTGCCACAGCAAGCGCCGGCTGAGCCCGCACCCGAGCCGCCCCAGGTCGCCGAAAGCACCATTAACCTGCCGGAAGTAGAGCTGCCGGAGGAACCCGTGGAGCCAGTGGAAAAAGACACTGAGCTTGCGCCAGAACCTCAACCAACGCCTCAACCAGAGCCGCGCCCACAACCAGCGCCTCAACCAGCGCAGGAACCCCCTCAGCAGGCAGCGCCTGCTGAGCCACCTACGCAAAGTGCTTTTTTAAGTCAAATAGAAGCACCGGCTGCTGAACATGAGTCGGCACCGGATGCTCAAGCAGCGCCTTCTAATGAACCGGTTAGCGTGGGGCAGGTGGCACCTACCCGCCGTGTCAATCCTACTTATCCTTCCCGCGCGCAGCGCCGCGGTATGGAGGGGTTTGTCGAGGTTGCTTTTATGATTCGCCGCGATGGCAGCGTTGATAGCAGCACTATCCGAGTAACCAATGCGCAGCCCCGTCGCGTGTTTGACGATGCCGCGCAAAGCGCGATTAGCCAGTGGCAATTTGAACCCAGTGATCGGTTGCGTAATGCCACCCAGCGAATTGAATTTCAGCTCAGGTAGGCAATCTTGATCAGGCTTGTCAGGCCTTAAGCGTCAGCGAAAAATCGCTCCATACCGGCGCGTGGTCAGAAGGGCGTTCCATGGCGCGCAGCTCGTAATCGATACCCGCGTCAGTGACGTTTTCAGCTAGCGTCTGGGTGACGAGAATATAGTCGATACGCAGGCCGCGCTTAGGCTCCTGGTTAAACCCTTTTGAGCGGTAATCAAACCAGCTAAAACGATCATCGCTTTGTGGGAAGCAGAGGCGATAGCTGTCGGTGAGCCCCCAGGCTTTAATGCCTTCGAGCCACTCGCGCTCAATGGGCTGAAAGCTGGTTTTGCCTTCCCGCAGCCAGCGTTTGCGGTTAGCCTCGCCGATGCCGATGTCCTGGTCTTCCGGCGAGATATTAAAATCGCCCATGATGGCAAGCCGCTCGTCAGGGCGGTGCTGCTCGCTAAGCAGTCGCGATAACTGCCCGTAAAAATGCTCTTTATGGGGGAACTTGGTCGGGTGAGTAACGTTTTCACCTTGAGGAAAGTAGCCGTTCCATACGGTTACTGCGTCGCCATCTTCTGCTAACAGGCGGACGCCGATCATGCGGCGCTGGGCGTCCTCTTCATCATCGGGAAAGCCGTAAAATACTTCAGCAGGCGCCTGGCGGCACATCAAGGCAACGCCGTAGTGGCCTTTTTGACCGTGATAATAAACGTGGTAACCCATGGCTTCCACGTCGGCTAATGGAAACTCGCTGTCTTGTACCTTGGTTTCCTGAAGTCCAATCACGTCCGGCTGCTGAGTGTCGATCAACGCCTGTAACTGGTGAAGCCGTGCTCGGATGCCATTAATGTTGAACGAAACCAAACGCATTATGAGTCGTCCCCCTGCGGTTTGTTGGCGCCGCCATCAGTTTTATCAGGGTGAATGGCAATCTCCTGTCCGCTCTGCTGACGGGCGAGTTTTCGCACTGCCTGGAGCTTGCGCTGCTGCTGCTTCTTAGCCACAAAACGGCGTGAAGGGGCGACTTGGTCAGGGTTGTCGTGGCGCCATTTTTTATAATCTTTACGCCGGCCGGTACGAATTGTCACCTTGTCGGCCAGTGAACGAGTTTTTTTCTTACGCGTCATATCGCGCTCCTTACGTCGATTTGACCGCTATTCTAACAGGCCTTGGGGCTCCTTCGACAGCAAGGCGCGCTCTTATCGCCAAGCCCTGGTACAATGCGCACGTCAACATGCCTAATCTCAACAGCAATGGATAGATAGACAGCCTATGAGCGAGTCGGAACAGACCACAGCACCGGCCCAGAACCGCAAGCCAAAGCGCCGCCGTCGTAAACCGCGTCGTCGTCAGTCAAGCTGGGATCTTCGTCAGTTTCAGGTGCCCGCCGTGGCCGGCAAGTGGCGCTTTCATGACTTTGATCTGCCGCTGCCCTTAATGCGCGCTATTCATGCCCAAGGGTTTGAGTACTGCACGCCTATTCAAGCCGAGGCCCTGCGCCAAACGCTATTGGGTGGCGACATTGTCGGCAAAGCGCAAACGGGAACCGGCAAAACCGCGGCCTTTTTGATCTCAGTGATGGCCTACTTCCTGGAAGAGCCAACGCCCAATGGTCAAAAGCCGGGTGCTCCGCGCGCCTTGATTATTGCGCCCACCCGCGAGCTGGCCCTGCAGATTGAAAAGGATGCTAAAGCGTTGGCACGCTTCACCCAGCTCAACGTGGCGAGCGTGGTCGGCGGTATGGACTACCAGAAGCAGCGTGAAAGCCTGGGCAGCAAGATCGATATCCTGGTGGCGACACCTGGGCGCCTGTTGGATTTCCATCAGAAGCGCGATATCGACCTTAATGAAGTCGAAGTATTGGTGTTAGACGAAGCCGACCGAATGCTGTCGATGGGCTTTATCCCCGACGTGAAGCGGATTATTCGCTACACGCCGAAAAAAGAGGAGCGCCAAACCTTCCTTTTCTCGGCTACTTTTACCGACGACATCCTGAATCTTGCCAGTCAGTGGACGCTTGATCCCGCTCACGTTGAGATCGAAGTGACGGTAGAGAATCAGGCAGATATCGATCAGCGTGTGTATATGGTGTCCGATGACGACAAGCAGCGTTTGCTGGTTAATCTACTTCAGCAAGAGAGCTTTGAGCGCGTCATGGTGTTTGGAAACCGTCGTGACTTAGTGCGCAGTCTTGACGACCTGCTTAAAAAGGCTGGTGTCAGCGTGGCAATGCTGTCCGGGGATGTGCCTCAGGGACAGCGTATCAAGACGCTGGAGAGCTTCCGCGAAGGCGAGATTCAGGTGTTGGTCGCCACCGACGTTGCTGGCCGAGGGATCCACATTGAAGACGTCAGTCACGTCATCAATTACACCCTGCCCGAAGACCCGGAAGACTATGTACACCGTATCGGTCGCACCGGTCGAGCTGGCGCCAAGGGTGTATCGATTAGCTTCGTCGGTGAAGAGGACGCTTTCTCTCTGCCAGAGATCGAACGCTATATCAATGACAAGCTGCCCTGCGTACATCCGCCGGAAGGTATGCTCTAAGCCGCATGCTGGATACAGCCCTCAAAAGCGAGATTCAAGACGCTTATCGTCGCGTGGTGGACACCCTTGAGCTGACCCCACGCTACGGCCAGCGCATGATGATCGCCGAAATCGCCCGAACCTTGGGTAATATTGAGAGCGACGGCGAGGGTAAGCGCACCAGCGATACCCACGTCTGTGTGCTTGAGGCGGGCACCGGGACAGGGAAAACGCTGGCCTATCTGATCGCCGCCTTGCCGATCGCGAAAGCGCGCGGCAAGCGGCTGATTATTTCCACGGCCACCGTCGCTCTTCAAGAGCAGGTGCTTAATCAGGATTTACCTTCGCTTGCTAGCCACAGCGGCATCGCCTTTCGCTATGCATTAGCCAAAGGGCGTGGTCGCTATGTGTGCGTAGCGCGCCTGGATCAAGCGCTCGAAGGTACCGAGCCCAACCCAACGCTGTCGCTGTTTGAGCAGTCCCTGCAAACGCAAAGTAGTGACTTTACGGTTATTGCCAGCGATATGGCGCAAGCTTACGGCCAGGGCGAATGGGAAGGGGATCGTGATAATTGGCCTGAGGCGATTGAGGATGCTCACTGGCGACGGCTGACGGTGGATCACCGCCAGTGCACGGGTAGGCGCTGCGGGCACTTTGGTGCCTGCGCGTTTTTCCGTTCCCGCCGAGAGCTTGAAAACGCTGACGTAATCGTCGCCAATCACGACCTTGTGCTGGCTGATTTGGCCTTGGGCGGCGGTGCTATTCTGCCTGACCCGGCGGACTGCATCTTTGTCTTCGACGAAGGCCACCACCTGCCCGAGAAGGCGCTTTCCCACTTTGCCCACCGCTTTGCGGTGCATAGCTGCTTGCGTTGGCTGAAAACGCTGAGAAGCAGTTTAACCGACCTTCACCAGGCGTTGGCGATTCAGCCGACGGTTTCGCGGCTGCTGGTGAGCTTGCCAGAGCTGATTCAAAGCCTTGAACCCGCGCTGGGCGATGTATTTAGCATGGGGCATCAATTGGCGGGGCGGTCAAATGGGTTAGCCGACGAAGAGACCACCCATCAATCACGCTTTGAGAAAGGCCAGGTGCCCGATGCCCTGCGGGAGCAGGCGCAGCAGCTGTTGGTGATGTTCGCCTCACTGTCGCGCTGCTTGGAAAGCATCAGCGATATTCTGCGCGAAAGCCTTGACCCTGATAAACAAACCGGCCTTGATCGTGAGCAGGCAGAAGCCTGGCTGCCTTTGGTGGCGCTGCTTCATGGCCGAGCGCTAGAAGCGCATGCGCTTTGGCAGGCGTTTAGCGAGCAGGATGTTGCTAACGAGGCACCCAGCGCCCGCTGGATTACGCTAAGCCGTGTGGCGGGGGAGCCGGAAGTTGAATTTTCGGCAAGTCCGGTTTCCGCCGCCCACACGCTCGCTAAGCATTTATGGGGGCGCTGCCACGGGGCGGTGGTTACCTCGGCGACGTTGACCGCTCTGGGGCGCTTTGAGCGCTTACAGGAGCGCGCAGGCTTAGCCAGTCGCTACCGCTATCAGGCGTTGCCTAGCCCGTTTGATTACGCCAATGCCGTGCTGCGCGTGCCTAAAGAGGCCACTGACCCTGGCGACAGGGAAGGCCACGAGCGAGCCATCGTCACGTTTGTTGCACAGCTAGCCGAAAAAGAAGCGGCGCTGGTGCTGTTTTCTTCCCGTGCCCAGCTGCGGGCGGTGGATAAAGCCTTGCCCGCGAATGTAAAAGAGCGCGTGCTCGCCCAGGATGCGCTGCCTAAGCGTGAACTTATCGAGCGCCATCGAGCGGCGGTGGATAGGGGCGAGGGCAGTATCATCTTTGGTTTGGCAAGCTTTGCTGAAGGCATCGATTTGCCCGGTGACTACCTGACCCATGTGGTGATTACGCGGCTGCCTTTTGCGGTACCCGATGACCCCGTGGGCGCTACGTTAGCGGAGTGGATAGAAAGCCAGGGCGGCAATGCGTTTATGCGCATTAGCGTACCCGATGCGTCTATTAAGCTGGTGCAGGCCTGTGGGCGTTTGATTCGTAAGGAGAGCGATCGTGGCACGATCACGCTGCTGGATAAACGTGTGATCACTCGGCGCTATGGGCAGGCACTATTGGATGCACTGCCGCCATTTCGGCGGGAAATTAGTCGCTAGCTGTTTATTCAGTGTTCTGGAGCCAAAAAACCCCGCCGTAGCGGGGTATCTGACCTACTTGGCGATGCGTTTAGCCAACGTGGCGGCCAATTTCTCGTTCATACGTTTGAACGTTTCCACCGTGGTGTCCCAATCGATGCAGGCGTCGGTGATGGAAACACCATATTCCAGTTGACTAAGGTCTTGGGTCAATTTCTGATTGCCCCAGCCAATGTTGGATTCAACCATCAAGCCGATAATGGAGGTGTTGCCTTCCAAAATCTGGTTGGTGACATTCTCAAGCACCAGCGGCTGTAGCGCGGCATCTTTGTTGGAGTTGGCGTGGGAGCAGTCAATCATGATGTTGGGCGAGAGCTTGGCTTTCTCGAGCTCTTTCTCTGCTAAAGCAACGCTTACGCTGTCGTAGTTGGGCTTGCCGTTGCCGCCGCGCAGCACGACATGGCCATAGGCGTTGCCGCGGGTGCGAATAATCGCCACCTGGCCTGCTTGGTCAATGCCCAGGAAGTTGTGCGGGCTGGCTACAGACTGAAGCGCGTTAATCGCCACGTCCAGGCTGCCATCGGTGCCGTTTTTAAAGCCGACCGGGCAGGAGAGGCCGGAAGCCATTTCCCGGTGGGTCTGCGACTCAGTGGTGCGGGCGCCAATCGCCGACCAGCTGATGCAGTCCTGCAGGTATTGGGGCGAGATGGGATCCAGTGCTTCTGTGGCTAGCGGCAAGCCCATTTCTGCCAGATCGACCAGCAGTTTGCGGGCGATATGCAGGCCCTCATCGATCTCAAAGGAGTCGTTGAGGTGTGGGTCGTTGATCAGACCTTTCCAGCCCACCGTGGTGCGCGGTTTTTCAAAATAGACCCGCATCACAATGTAGAGGCTGTCGCTGACTTGATCAGCCAGCGTGCGAAGTCGGCGAGCATAATCAAGAGCCGCTTCCACATCGTGGATAGAGCAAGGCCCAACCACGACGAGTAGCCGCGGGTCATTGCCATCCAGAATGTTCTGAATGGTTTGGCGACCTTCAACCACAGTACGCTCAGCGGCCTCTGTCAACGGTACGGCATTTTTAAGAGCTTCTGGCGTGGTGAGAACGTCTTGAGCTAGGACGTTAAGGTTATTAACCTGCTGTTCTGGCATCTTGCTACCTGTGCGCGTGGGGCTATAAAAGTGGTGTCTACTATGGCTTGCTAGGGCAGTAAAAATCAATTGTTGTGGAACTATAGATGTGTAAAAAGTGTCAGCCGCAGGGTTTTAGACATACAGTTTCGACATAGAATGTAACAATAGATCAGGGCGAATGTTCGCCTTTCAACTTCACTTATTATTCATCAATGCCCAAGGGACGCTATGCTGCTTGCCGTGAACGCCCATTGGTTAGGGCTAATAGGAATGGAGCTCGGCGCACGCCGTACGAGCTTGAGGAGCGTGTGAATGGGCACTCGGGAAACAGACCAACAGCTGGTTGAACGTGCTCAAAAAGGTGATACGCGCGCTTTCGATCTGCTGGTAAAAAAATATCAGCATAAAATCATTGGCCTCATTGGCCGTTATGTACATGACCACTCTGAAGTTCAGGATGTAGCGCAGGAGGCATTTATTAAGGCGTATCGCGCCTTGGGTAAATTTCGCTCGGAAAGTGCTTTTTATACCTGGATGTATCGTATTGCGATTAATACTGCCAAAAACTATCTGGTGTCGCGGGGGCGGCGCCCTCCTGGTAGCGATTTGGATATCGCTGACGCTGAAATTATCGATCAAAGTGGTCGGCTTGCCGATTCCGAATCGCCTGAAGCGGCAATTGCCAGAGACCAGCTAGAAGCAGCGGTTTACCAGGCGATTGATAACCTTCCCGATGACTTGCGCACGGCCATTACGTTGCGTGAGCTGGATGGCCTTGCCTACGAAGATATTGCTCAGGTAATGCAATGCCCGGTGGGTACCGTGCGCTCACGTATTTTTCGAGCGCGAGAGGCGGTTGACGAACATATTCGGCCGCTTGTTTCCACGGCACGGAACAGCCGCGATGAGTAGCGGTCATAAACAGGCGGCTGCCACAGATGAGCGGCGGCTGCCACAGATGAGCGGCGGTTATGCAAAGTGAGCCAGTTAAGCAACAGGGAGTGTTGCCACTAGAAATTAAGATTTTGCTTTTTTTATGAACTGTCTGGCACACGGCGCGTCATACAATTTGACTATCATGTGTGGTGAGCCTTGGGGTTTTGGCCCCGACGTTTGAAGAAAATTTTGCCTGTGAAGCCATTGGTGAACTTGCGCTTAATTAGCAATAGCGATTCCAGTGCTTCTTTTAAACAGTGTGAGGGTGTGAAGTATGAGTCAAAACACACGGGAATCACTTTCGGTGTTAATGGATGGCGAAAGTGATGAGCTTGAGCTGCGCCGAGTGTTGAAGGCACTGGCTAATGAAGATGACGCCGCAGACACATGGCGTCGTTATCATTTGGCGCGCAGCATGATGCAGCGCGAGCGCGGTGTTGATGTAAGCGTTGACCTGTCGGCTGGCATTATGGCTCGATTGCGCGATGAACCTGCGCCTTCGCTGTCTGAAGAAGCCTGGTCTGAAAAGGCCTGGTCTGAACAAGCTCAGTCCAAACAAGCTCAGTCTAAAACAACCAGGCAACCTGAAGGGCGTGTGGCTAACCGTGCAGGCGGCATTTCTTTTGCCCGCGGGGCTGGCGTTGCCGCAGCCGTTTCGCTCATGGTCATTACCGGTGTTCAGTTCTTTGGCGGCGGTTCATCGGTTAGCCCAGCCGGCGGCGAGATCGCTACCACCGCGCCCAGTGCCAATCCTACGCAAGTGCAGCCGGTTAGCTTGGCCTCTCAACCTGTAGCGGCATCGCGCACGGAAATGCCTATGTTTGAGCCTACCCCTTTCCGGCTTAGCGGTCAGCCGGCAACAAGCGGTTTTATGAACGGCGGCCTTATGAACGTAAGTGACGCAGGCTTTTCTACGCAGTCAGCCCAAAATGCTACCGCTTTGCAGGGCACGCGTATTGATATTGAACAGATTGGTATGCTGCAATCTTACCTAGAACAGCATACTCAGAGTGCCGCTTACGGAAGTGGTGACAGCTGGATGCCGCTGATGCGTTCTTCTGCCGTGACTGAACCGCTGGGGCAGCGTTAAATTGGCATAGTGCTCGTTGAAGGTGGCTTATCGCAGGTTACTTTTGGGCGGCGTATTGAAAGGTGAATAAAAAGTGCCAGGAAGGGGAGTGTGCAGAATGAGAGTTCCCTGGCGAGCTAAGCGCGCGTGGGTGCTGTTAGTGGCGGTCAGTGTGCTCTCTTTTGAGGTGCATGCTGAAAACGATGTGCAAAGCCATTCAAGCTATGAGTGCGCAAGCGCCACGCAGGCAACGCCGAATACTGCAATGCAGTGGCTCGAACGTGGTTTGTGGGCTAGCCACTGTTATGCGTTTCAGGCCAGAGCGGTCGCTATCGATGCTATCAACGTGCGCACGCTTGCGCTTTCACACCGCATTCAAGACGGTATCCGGCAACAGGTAGTGCAATATTTAGATGGCCCCGCTGTAAGCATTGAAAGGCGCTCGCCCGTTGGCAGGCTGGCTTGGGTCGAAGAAAACAGTAATGGCGAGTTACCTTCGCCGGCTAGGTGGGCGGCTCACCTTGAGCAGTACTACACTATCGAGCTTGAAGAAAATGCCCGTGTAGCAGGGCGTGACGCCGTTAAGTTAAGTTTTACCCCCCTGGATGAATGGCGTTTCTCCCACGAGTGGTGGTTAGACCTTGATACAGGGCTGCTGCTTAAACATGTGCTCAATGATCATCAAGGCCGCACCCTTGAAAGCTTCCAAATCACGCAGCTTCAATCGCCGCAAAAGTACGCGGGGCGTGTTCTTGTAGAGGCTCCAAAGTTGTTAGAGGCGTCTAGGGTTGCACCGAATATACCTTGGCGAACTACCTGGTTGCCCGATGGTTTTATAGCCCAGCCAATCACTTTCTCAAACGACGATGTTCGCCAGCGTGTGTATAGCGATGGCTTGGCGACGGTGAGTATTTTTGTAGAACCCATGTCGATGGAAGAAGAAAACGGGCTGCGAGAAGGTGTTCAGCAGTTGGGCGTGTCTGCCGTCGCTATCGAACACCATGTTACCGAGGAAGGGCGTTGGCAGTTGGTGGCCATTGGCGAAATGCCGGTTACAACGCTACAGCGCATCGTTCGCTCTATTACGTTTGAGCAGTAGGCGGGAGTAAGCAACCGATGACGCAGATAATCATGTTGTCTTTTGGCGTATGGCGAGCAGCTAACCGGTGAGCACTACTTCCTGCCCCTCGTTACTACGTACAGGCACCGTTGTTAACTATACCGAGCGTGGCCTTGTCGTTGAAATTTCTGCACAAGAGAACTGTGAACAGTGCGCTCAAGGCCGTGGTTGCGGGGTAGGCTTGCTGGCGCGTAAACGCCGTCAACGGCTAGCCGTCGCTTTACCAAGTGCCGTTTTCTCGGCTGGCCCTCAGGCGGTTGAGCAACGCTACCCGCTGGGTCATTCGGTCACCATAAGCCTGCCGCGGGCATCTGTTACGCTGCTGGCGTTTTGTGTGTATGCGCTACCGTTGTTCATCGCACTTTTGTTGGCCGGGGTAGCGCCGTTAGTCAGTGCGGCTGTTTGGTTTGCACCGCTGATGTTTTTTTCGGCCTTACTTATCGGGGCCATTGGCGTTAAATACCTATTGCGTGGGCGAAGTGAACGCTTTCGCCCTCGTTTGGTCTGTTAGTTTTCCCGCACCTCGCTATGAGTTGCACCACCTTTAAATAACATCACCTTAAGTAGGAGCTCTTGCATGAAACGCTTGATTCTCCCTTCCACTCTCTGGTTATACGTAGTGGCGTTGTTAATGATGGGCCAAGCCGCTAATGCACAGGGCTTGCCAGATTTCACTGAACTTGTCGAAGAAGCCGCCCCAGGGGTGGTGAATATCTCTACCAGTAGGACGGTCCAGCGAAGCAGCATGCCCGGCTTCGAAGGTTTTGGTGGCCAGGATATCCCGGAAATCTTCCGGCATTTCTTTGGAGAGGGCTTTGGTGACAGATTTCCCACGCCGCCCGGTGGTGGCCAAGGGCGAAGCGAAGAGCGTCAATCGTTAGGCTCAGGTTTCATTATTAGCGATGACGGTTATGTGATGACCAATGCACACGTTGTTCAAGACGCTGATGAAATTCTGGTGCGCCTCAATGATCGACGCGAACTGAGTGCCGAGTTGATTGGCAGCGATCCGCAAACCGATGTAGCGCTGCTGAAGATTGACGCAACTGACTTACCGACACTCACCTTGGGCGATTCCGATGCCCTTAAAGTGGGGGAATGGGTGGCGGCTATTGGCTCGCCTTTTGGTTTTGATTACTCCGTGACTGCGGGCATAGTGAGTGCGATCAATCGCACGCTGCCGCGTGATGCCTATGTGCCTTTTATCCAAACTGATGTGGCTATCAACCCCGGTAACTCCGGTGGGCCGCTGTTTAACCTAGACGGCGAAGTAGTGGGCATCAACTCGCAAATCTTTACCCGTAGCGGCGGTTTTATGGGGGTTTCGTTTGCTATTCCCATTAATGTTGCCATGGACGTTGCGGACCAGCTGCGTGAAGACGGCCGCGTAAACAGGGGCTGGTTAGGCGTTATTATTCAGCCTGTCTCTCAGGATTTAGCAGAATCTTTCGGTATGGACGATGCCATCGGCGCTTTGATTGCTGATCTTGATCCTGAGGGTCCGGCGGCACGCGGAGGTCTACAGGCCGGCGATGTTATTCTTGAGGTCAATGGCGAAAAAGTGGAGCGCTCCAGCACGCTGCCACGTCTAATTGGCCGAGGCTTGCCGGGTAGCGAAGTAGAACTCACCGTTATGCGTGATGGCGAAGAGATCGTTGAGTCAGTCGAGTTAGGCAGTTGGCCAAATGCAGAGGAACAGACTGCGCAAACCAGCAGCAATAACCAAGCGCGTCTTGGCGTGATGGTGGCAGAAGTAAGCGAAACCATGCGCGAGCAGCTGAACATTACTGGCGGCGTTGAAGTTCGCCAAGTGGAGCCAGGCAGCGCTGCGGCAGAAGCCGGCATACGCCGGGGTGATGTCATCGTCAGCATTGATCATCGCAGCGTTTCCTCTTCAGATGAATTAGTCAAAATTGTTGAAGAGTTGCCCACTGATCGCGCCATTCCGCTGCGCCTGTTCCGCGAAGGACGCTCGTTGTTTGTTGCGCTTCGCCTAGAATAATCCATCTTTTTTCAGCCCTAGTCCGGCGGTTCGCGCCGGACTGCTGTTCCTCGCCTGCGCATATCGCTACAATAGCGATTATCTTTTTGTCGGAAATGGCGCTGATGTAAAAAACGGCCGCCGTTTTCGAGCTTTGAATTCTCGAAGTGGCCTGCTAGCAGGCCACTTGCGTACCACTAAGGCAGAACAGATTCGATGTCCCAAGACATTCCCAACGGAAAGCTCAAGCACATACGCAATTTCTCCATCATCGCGCATATTGATCACGGTAAATCGACGCTTTCGGATCGCCTGATTCAGACCTGTGAAGGGTTGACTGAGCGTGAGCTTAAAGAGCAAGTGCTCGATTCCATGGACATCGAGCGCGAGCGTGGCATCACCATCAAGGCGCAGTCAGTCACGCTGGATTACACCGCTGCCGATGGCCAGGTTTATCAGCTCAACTTTATCGATACGCCGGGGCACGTGGATTTCTCTTACGAAGTATCCCGCTCGCTGTACGCCTGTGAAGGCGCGCTGTTGGTGGTTGATGCGGCACAAGGCGTAGAAGCACAGTCGGTGGCTAACTGTTATACCGCGATCGAACAAGGCCTTGAAGTGTTGCCCGTGCTTAACAAAATCGATCTGCCCCAGGCTGATTGTGACAAGGTCTCCCAGGAAATCGAGGAGATCATCGGGCTAGATGCTACCGATGCCTGCCAGGTTTCGGCTAAAAGCGGCATCGGTATTGATGCGCTGCTTGAGCGCTTGGTGCGTGATATTCCGCCGCCGAAAGGCGACCCCGATGCGCCACTGCAAGCGCTGATTATCGACTCCTGGTTTGATAACTACCTTGGCGTTGTGTCCCTGGTACGCCTGTTTGATGGCACGCTGCGCAAAGGCGACAAGATCCGCATCAAATCAACGGGGCGCGACTGGGGTGCCACGGAAGTGGGTATTTTTACTCCAGCGCGTAAACAGACCGATATCCTGCGTGCCGGTGAAGTAGGTTTTATTGTTGCCGGTATCAAAGAGATTCACGGCGCACCGGTGGGCGATACGATTACCCACACCAAGACGCCAGACGTGCCGCGTTTGCCCGGTTTCCAAAAGGTAAAACCGCAGGTCTACGCAGGTATGTTCCCGGTCAGTGCCGATGATTACGAAGACTTCCGCGACGCGCTTGAAAAGCTGGCTCTTAACGATGCCTCGCTTGAATATGTGCCCGAAAACTCCGATGCCCTTGGCTTTGGTTTCCGTGTCGGCTTTCTAGGCACCCTGCACATGGAAATTGTGCAGGAGCGCCTGGAGCGTGAGTACAATATTGACCTGCTCACCACCGCACCGACGGTGGTTTATGAATTAGCCATGAAAAATGGCGAGATTAATTACGTCTCCAACCCCTCCAAATTGCCCGATATGGCTGACGTGGATGAAATGCGTGAGCCGATTGTCCGCGCCAGCATTCTGGTTCCCCAGGAGTATGTGGGCAACGTGATTGCTGAGTGTGAGCAGCGTCGTGGCACCCAGCGGGATATGCAGTTTTTAGGTAACCAAATCCAACTGGCCTATGAATTACCCATGTCAGAAGTGGTCATGGATTTCTTTGATCGCCTGAAGTCAATCTCCAAGGGATACGCTTCGCTTGAGTACAACTTCGAGCGCTTTGAGGTGGCCAAGTTGGTGCGTCTTGATGTCTTGATTAACGGTGACAAGGTGGACGCGCTAGCGGTCATCATTCACCGCGATCATGCCCATCATCGTGGCCGGCTGCTGGTTGAAAAGATGAAAGAGCTGATCCCACGTCAAATGTTTGATGTGGCGATTCAGGCGGCCATCGGTGGCCAAGTGGTCGCACGCTCAACCGTGAAGGCGCTACGCAAAAACGTAACGGCCAAGTGTTACGGCGGTGATGTCAGCCGTAAGAAGAAATTGCTCGAAAAACAGAAAGCGGGTAAGAAACGCATGAAACAAGTGGGGCGTGTGGAAATACCCCAGGATGCCTTCCTTGCAGTGCTCAAGGTTAATGACTAGGAAACAACATTACCCATGGATTTTTCATTACTTCTGGTACTCGCCGTTGCGCTCTCGGGCGTTATCTACCTGCTGGATGTGCTGGTATTAAAGCCCAAGCGCCGCCAGCGATTTGCCGCAGCAGAGGCCAATACCAAGGAAGGGTTAGACCCGATTACCGGCGAAAAGCTGCTGAAAGAGCCTTGGCCGGTCGACTATGCGCGCTCGTTTTTCCCGGTACTATTAGTGGTGCTGGTGGTGCGCAGCTTTATCATTGAACCCTTTCAGATACCTTCTGGTTCGATGCGCCCGACGCTAGAAGTGGGTGACTTTATCTTAGTCAACAAATTTGCTTATGGCCTTCGGCTCCCGGTGGTGAATACGCGCTTTTTAGAAGTGGATGATCCTGAACGTGGCGATGTGATGGTGTTTCGTTTTCCCGACGAACCCTCGGTAAATTTCATCAAACGCGTGGTGGGCATGCCGGGCGATCGCATCCGCTATGAGGATAAGCAGCTTTACGTTAACGGTGAGCCGGTGACTAAACAGCTGATTGAAGAGGGGCCAGACGAATCGCCTCAGCAGCTATTATTAGAAGAATTTATGGGGGATTCTCGTCACTTTATCTACAACAACCCCCGCGCGCCCGGGCCGCAGATGCGTGAAGTAGAGGTTCCAGAAGGGTACTACTTCACGATGGGCGACAACCGTGATCACTCTAACGACAGCCGCTATTGGGGCTTCGTGCCGGAAGAGAACATTGTTGGCCGTGCATTTGCGGTGTGGATGCACTGGGACGGTGGGTTACCCAGTTTCACCAGCGTTCGCCGCATTGAATGAAGCGCCTGTTTATGAAGCACCCGTTTATGTCGTGTTTAGTCAGTTATGTCACTTTAGTTAACGTCAATGACGTAGGAGAGCCGTGAGTAATTCCTTGAACGCTTTTTGCCGACGAATCGGCCATACCTTTGGCGACGATGCGCTATTGGAATTGGCCTTGACCCACCGTAGCTTCGGTGGTCGTAACAATGAGCGCCTGGAGTTCCTAGGTGACTCCATTGTTAACTTTGTGATCGCCGAGGCGCTGTTTCAGCGCTTTCCTCAAGCCCGTGAAGGCCAGCTCTCGCGCCTGCGTGCGCGATTGGTGAAGGGGCAAACACTGGCTGAATTGGCCCGTGAAATGGAGTTCGGGGAGTGCTTGCGGCTAGGTTCTGGCGAGATGAAAAGCGGCGGTCACCGTCGCGAGTCAATTTTGGCAGACGCCGTGGAAGCCATTATTGGCGCCATTTATCTAGATGCGGGTATGGATGTGGTGCGTGACCGCGTACTGGATTGGTACGAGGGGCGGCTAGAGAATATCTCCCTGCAAGATACCCAAAAAGATCCCAAAACGCGCCTGCAAGAGTTTCTGCAGTCGCGACAAGCCGCGTTACCGCGTTATGAAGTTGTCTGCGTAAAAGGCGAGGCGCATGCCCAGACCTTTACCGTGGAGTGCTACATTGACCTGTTGACTGAGCATACCACTGGTAAAGGCCCTAGCCGCCGCCACGCTGAACAGCAAGCGGCAGAAGAAGCGCTTTCGTACCTCGAAAAAAGCCCTGGAGACAAATCATGAGCCAAACCTGTGGATTCGTAGCCATTGTCGGCCGACCCAACGTTGGTAAATCCACCCTCATGAACCGCATTCTGGGGCAGAAGATTTCTATCACTTCGCGGCGCCCGCAGACCACGCGCCATCAGGTGATGGGCATTAAAACGGTGGAAGAGACCCAGTTCATATATGTCGATACCCCCGGTATGCATATTATGACCAAGGATCGCAATAAGGCCATCAACCGCTTTATGAATCAGGCCGCCACCCAGGCGCTGCGTGATGTCGATTGCGTGGTGTTTATTATCGACCGCACCCGCTGGACAGAAGAAGATCAGGCGGTTTTAAAGCGCCTGGAGCACGTGAAAGCGCCGGTGATTTTAGCGGTCAATAAAGTTGACCGCATGGATGACAAAGGCGATTTGATGCCGTGGCTGGCTGAAGTAGGCGCTCGCCGTGATTTCGCCGCCATCGTGCCTATTTCTGCCAAGCATGGCACCCAGGTGGATACCCTGGAAGAAGAGGTGGCCAAGCATCTTCCTGAAAGCGTTCACTTCTTCCCCGAAGACCAGATTACCGATAAAAGCTTGCGCTTTATGGCCGCTGAAATGGTGCGGGAAAAAGTCATGCGCCAACTAGGCGATGAGCTGCCTTATCAGATGACCGTCGAAATCGAAGAGTTTCGCGAGACCGAGCGCGTAACGCATATCAGCGCCTTGATTTTGGTTGAACGCCAGGGGCAAAAGGTGATTTTGATCGGTGAAAATGGCGACCGTATCAAGAGCATTGGCCGCGAAGCGCGCTTAGACATGGAGCGCGCCCTGGGTACTAAAGTCATGCTGAACCTATGGGTGAAAGTAAAACGCGGCTGGTCGGATGATGAACGTGCGCTGAAAAGCCTGGGTTACGATCTCGATTGAGCGTAGCGATGTCGCCAGAGCCGGCTTTTTTGCTTCATCGAAGGCCTTATCGTGAAACCAGTGCGCTGGTCGATTTACTGACCCTCAATCACGGTAGAGTGCGGGCTGTTGCTCGCGGTGGCCAGCGGGCCGGCTCAAAGTCGCGCCAGCGCCTGCAGCCTTTTACGCCCCTTTTTGTGACCTGGCAGGGCAACCGAGACCTAAAGCGGCTAACGCTGATGGAGTCACGTGGCCAAACGGCGCTGTTAGCCGGTGAGGGGTTACTTTGCGGGCTATACGCCAATGAAATCGCTACCCGGCTGCTGCCCTTAGAACTTCCCGCAGCCGAGGTATTCGCCTTTTATACGGCGTTGCTGGAAGCGTTGCCCACGCCCGCTGAGCGAGCGCTTTCACTGCGTCGCTATGAGTGGGCGCTACTGGAAGCACTAGAGGCAACGCCGCAGTTTACGACGCCTAATGGCAGCGTGCTCGACCCGCAGCGACAGTATCGTTTTGATGCCGCGACGCGCGCCTTTATTCCCGCTGATCGCGGGCTGGATGGCCGTACGCTGCGCTACATTGAGCAGGGCGACTGGCAGCACGAAGGGCTTGCTAACGCACTTAAAGCCGTGATGCGAGCGGCGCTGGCACCTCATCTTGGCTCCACCGTTTTGCGCTCGCGAGAGCTGATGCTCGATTTAGCTCGGCGTCGTCATCGCTTGTAGCTGTTTAGGTTTAACTAGAAATTAGCTTTAGTTAATTAAAACACTCTTATTTTATCGCTGCGCTGGAGGCATTATGCACCCCCCTCGGATACTGTTAGGCGTCAATATCGACCACATTGCAACACTTCGCCAAGCCCGAGGCACGCGCTACCCTGACCCCGTGCAGGCTGCCTTAGTGGCTGAAGAGGCGGGTGCCGATGGCATTACCGTGCATTTACGTGAAGACCGTCGCCATATCCAGCCCCGCGATGTGCGTATTCTGGCCGATGTGCTGAACACGCGTATGAACCTGGAAATGGCCGTGACTGAAGAGATGTTGGCGTTGGCTGAAGAAATTCGCCCCGCGCATGTCTGTTTAGTGCCGGAAAAACGCGAAGAGCTGACCACCGAAGGCGGCCTGGATGTTGTCGGTGGCTTTGACGCCATTGCCAGCGCCTGCCAGCGCCTGCGTGCAGCAGGCTGTGATGTGTCGCTGTTTATCGACCCAGACGTGGCGCAGATTGATGCCGCCCAGCGTGCCGGCGCGCCGACGATTGAGCTGCACACCGGGGCTTATGCAGAAGCTCGGCCGGGTAGCGATGCCGCCAATGCGGAGTACCACCGTTTAACGGTTGCTGCTACTCACGCGGTCTCGCTGGGTCTGGTGGTCAATGCCGGTCACGGCTTGCATTATCATAACGTGGAAGCCATTGCGGCGTTACCCGGTGTTAATGAGCTGAACATTGGCCATGCGATTATTGCTCGTGCGCTGTTTGTTGGCTTAAAAGAAGCCGTGCAGGAGATGAAGCGCTTAATCATCGCTGGCCAAGAGGCAGGGTTAATGGCGGCCTTAGATGCGCACGAACACGATCATGACCATGATCACCAAGACCACGACCACGCTGACCATGCGCACAACGGATGCTGTGGGCATTAAGCAATGATTGCTGGAATCGGTTCCGATATTGCCCGCATTGAGCGGTTCGTGCGTGCTGTACAGCGGCACGGCCCGCGTTTTGCCCAGCGCATTTTAGGTCCTGATGAACATGCGGTGTGGCTGGAGAAATCTCAGCCCGCCGCATTTTTAGCCAAGCGTTTTGCCGCTAAAGAAGCCTTTGTAAAAGCACTGGGGTTAGGCCTGCGCCAAGGAATACAGTGGTCCGATATTCAGGTGCTTAACGATGCGTTAGGTAAACCCTATTTTCAGCTTAGCGGCGAAGCCGAGCGGCAAATTAAGACGGCGGGTATCACCGCCAGTCATATCACCTTAAGCGATGAAGCCGACTATGCCGTCGCCTTCGTGGTGCTAGAGCGCTAAAACAGCAGCGAACGCTGAGACCGCAGCCGAGCCATGGCGCGGTAAAGGTCTTCAAGCAGCTCTTCTACGTGGCTTAGCCCCCCAGTGCGTAAGCGCGTCTCAAGGGTTTCTACCAGCAACGCTAACTCAGGCGCGCCGCAATAACGGCTTGCGCCATTCAGCCCGTGCACCCAGTCCAGAAGCGTTGGTAAATCTTGCTGTGCATAGGCCTCGCGCATGTGCTGTTCACTTTCTGCAAGGCTGTCAATAAGCCGCTTTAGCTGCTCGCGTGCCAAGTACTCTTTGCCCCCCGCCAGGCGCGCCCCAAGCTCTAGGTCTACCACGGGCAATGTGGCGGGTGCCACGCTGCTATAGCTGGGCTTTATCAGCGTTGCTTTGGCAGTGCTGTGGGCAGCAGAGGGAGCAGCAAAGGGAACCGTAAAATCAGCAAGCCGATGCGTCGCCCCTAAAAAGCGGTTTAATAACTGGTGCAGCTGCGTCTCGTCGATCGGTTTGGTGAGCACGTCATCCAAGCCTTCTGCCAGCCATTTCTCACGCTCGCTGCTGAGCACATGGGCGGTAACGGCAATAATGGGGCAGCGCGCCCAGGTGCCGCCGAGCCGGCGTAGCGCTTGAGTGGTTTGCACGCCATCCAGCCCTGGCATACGAATATCCATTAGCACCATATCAACACTGTTCGCCCGGGCGAATTCAAGTGCTTGATGCCCGCTCTCAAGCGCCGTGATATGAATGGTCGGGTTTTCAAGCATGGTTTTGAGCAGTTCACGGTTCGACGCATTGTCGTCAACAATCAGCAGCTTGAGTGTTTGCGCTTCTGTCATCGGTGCAGGCAATGGCGCGGCAGGCTTATTGACCTTAAGCGTGGGCAGCAGCAGTTGCTTTAACGAGGCCACCAGCTGGGCGCGTGAAAAGGGTTTGTAGAGCGTTTCCCCGCCGTAGGTTAAGTGTAGCGGCGGTAGATCAAAGCTATTACTGTTGGCCAACACGAGCGCGGGGCAGGGCGCTTGATCAATCACCGTTTGCCAATAGGCTTGGCGTTCGGGCGTGAAATCGCTGTGCTCCAATCCCACTATCAGCAACTGTTCTTTTTCTGTTGAATCAAAAGCAATCGGGATAGCTTCCCAGCGCTGCAGTAAATGCTCCAACACATGCCGGGTTGGCGCATGTCTTTCATAGAGTCGAATGAGAGGCGCATCTAAGCTAAGTTCGGGTGCGCGTTCAACGGCTTTATGAGCCAGCATCGGCAGCGTAAAGGAGAACGTAGCGCCTTTGCCAAGCTCGCTTTCAACACCGATTTTGCCGCCCATGCGCTCAATCAGCTGGCGGCAAATGGTCAGCCCTAAGCCGCTGCCGCCAAACTGTCGCGAATGGCTAGGCTCCGCTTGGGAAAAAGCGCTGAATAACGCCTGTTGATGGGCGTCACTTAAGCCAATGCCTGTGTCACTAACGCTTAAATTCAGCACCACGTGCTGGCCTTCGTGGTTGTCCAGCATAACCCGCACAATCACTTCACCTTCGTGGGTAAATTTGAGCGCATTGCCGACTAAATTATTTAATATTTGCTGGATACGTAGCGGGTCGCCGGTCAGCGGTGTGGGTACGTCGTCATACACCATGGCCACCAAATGCAGCTGCTTGCGCTGGGCTTCCGGTGCATGTAACCCCACCACTTCATCGACCAGGGCGACGATATCGATATCGGCTTCTTCCAGAGTAAGGCGGTTGGCCTCAAGCTTGGAAAAGTCGAGTACGTCGTTAACCAGCATCAGCAAATTATCGCAAGCACGATGCACGTGTTGCAGCCATTCTTGCTGGCGCGTTTCTAGCGACGATCGCCCCAATAATCGGCAGAAACCTATAATGCCGTTCAGCGGCGTGCGGATTTCATGGCTCATATTGGCGAGAAATTCAGACTTCACGGCGTTAGCCCGCAGCGCGCTGCGGTGAGCTAAGTCGAGCTTAATATTCTGCTCTTCAATGGTTTCCATCGATTCTTGCAGCTCGCTGGTCGCCTGCTCAATTTGCGTTTGCATATCCCGCTGCGACTGCTGAAAGTGTTCAGCGATTGCATTGACATGGCTGGCAAGGTGGTTGAGTTCCGTGGCGTTAGAAGTAGCCAAACGCAGCCGATAGTCACCACGGGATAAACGGTAAAGGGCGTGATTGGCTTCTTCGATGTGACCGGTGACATAGCGGCTAATCGCAAAAGCGACTAGAAACATCAATAAGCCCAGCAGCATGCCGCCTAAACTCAGGCTGGCAATCAGCTTATAACGTTCTAGGGTAAGCGCGCGGGTATCCATCTCAACCTCTAGCCAACCCGCTATTTCACCCCGCGCAAGCTCTTCGCTAGCGCCCAGCGGCAGGCGTAATCGCCATATGTCCTCATTCATGATGAGCTGGTTGTGGCTGGGCGCGCTAAGCGGGGGCGGGTCAGATTGGCCAAGCAGCAAAAGGCGATTGCCCTGGCTATCAAATAGCGCGACAGCGCGCAGGCCTTCTAAGGTAATAAATTGACGCGCTGAGTTCTCCAGGCGCTGGAGATCGCCATCGGCGATGGCGGCACTAAAACTTGGTGCGAGCAAGGTACCTGCGCTCTCTAAGCGCTCTTTTTTTACAGCGTGCGCTTGCGAGCTGCTTTGAACCACTAGCAATACGCTCATAATGGCGTACACCAATAGTGGCAAACCGAGTAACGCAAACAGCAGACGGGTGTTCAAAGACATGAAAGAAGCTCGCTGATTCAATGAGGTTGCCTGTCCAGCCCAAGGCGACACCGATATAATGCAGCATAACGGTTAAGATAAGGAAAGTACGATGAAATATCCCACCTTGGAAGATGTGGTTGGCAACACGCCGCTAGTGCAGCTGAAGCACATTAGCGCAGGCCGTAACAATACGCTGCTAGCCAAATTGGAAGGTAATAACCCTGCAGGATCGGTTAAAGACCGCCCCGCGCTCTCTATGATTAATGAAGCAGAAGCGCGCGGTGAGATTGCCCCCGGCGATACGCTGATTGAAGCCACCTCCGGCAATACCGGCATTGCGCTGGCCATGGCCGCCGCGATTAAAGGCTACAAAATGATTCTGGTGATGCCAGAGAACGCATCAGAAGAACGTAAGCAGGCGATGGCCGCCTACGGGGCAATATTGGTCTCGGCCAGCAAAGCCGGGGGCATGGAAGAAGCCCGCGATATCGCTGATGAGATGATTGCCAAAGGCGAAGGCAAGCCCCTGAATCAGTTTGCGAATCCAGATAACCCCTTGGCGCACTACCGCACCACCGGCCCGGAAGTGTGGCAGCAAACGGGGGGCGAGGTGACCCACTTTGTGAGTTCCATGGGTACCACGGGCACCATTATGGGCGTGTCGCACTATTTGAAAGAACAAAACCCGGCTATTCAGATTGTCGGTTTGCAGCCCGCCGACGGCGCCAGCATCCCCGGCATACGCCGCTGGCCAAAAGAATACCTGCCGGCCATTTTTGAAGCGCCGCGAGTGGATGTCACGCTTGATATCGGCCAGCAAGAGGCCGAAGAGCACATGCGTCGTCTAGCGCGGGAAGAGGGCATTCTGGCCGGGGTCTCCTCCGGGGGGAGTTTGGCAGGCGCGCTGCGTATTGCTGAGCAAACTGAAAATGCCGTGATCGTGTTTATCGTCTGTGACCGTGGCGATCGCTATCTCTCCACTGGCCTATTCGCCCCAGGAGTATAAACCATGGCCATGTTGGGAAAACGGCGGCCGCCCAGGCCCGCGTCCGGTCATTCTGGGCTAGCGGGCACGCCAGGCGGAAAAGCGCGCAATACGGCGACGGATGATACCTCGCCCTTGGTCATTGAACGCTTAGCGCACGATGGCCGAGGGGTTGCCCACGCGGCGAGCGGTAAAACCGTGTTTGTCGATCAGGCGCTGCCCGGTGAACGGGTAGAAGTAGCGATTCACCTGACGCGCAAACGCTTTGATGAAGCCCATATCAAGTCACTGCTAACAACATCTGAACAGCGCGTTGCCCCCCCTTGCCCGCATTTTGGCCACTGCGGCGGCTGCGATTTGCAGCACTTAGCCGTTGATGCCCAACGCGACCACAAACGTGAAGTAGTGCGCGACCTGTTTGCGCGCCAAGGCATCGTGCTCACTGATATCGGCACGATTCAAGGCAGCGACCAAGGCTACCGGCGACGCGCGCGGCTGGGTGTCAAAGTGGATAGCCAGGGCAAACCACACCTTGGTTTTCGCGCCGCCCATAGCCACCGGCTGGTGGATATTGAGCGCTGCCCGGTGCTGGTGGAATCGTTACAGCGGCTGCTAATACCCCTGCGCGAGCTGCTGGCGAGCCTGGCCGCCCCGCGTTTGGTAGGGCATATCGAGCTATTAGCAACGGCGACAACGCAGGTGGTGCTGGTACGCCAGCTAAAAGAACACCCTGGTGACGCCGCCCGCTGGCAGGCCTTTGCCCAGCACCAACGTGTGGCGCTAGGCACTTGGTTGGGGCGTGAAACGCCCACGTTGCACTGGCATGGTGCACCGCCTGAGCTGGAAGAGACGTTAGCGCTTGAAGGGCAGCCACCCCTGACACTAAGTTTTTCGCCGGGCGATTTTTTACAGGTCAACGCCCAGGTTAACCAGCAAATGGTCGCCAAGGTGATCGAGTGGCTGGCACCTAAACCTGGCCAGCGGCTGCTGGATTTATTTGCCGGCATTGGCAATTTCAGTTTGCCAATGGCCGCCGCAGGGGCGGACGTTCACGCCGTAGAGGGCAACCCCACCATGGTAGGACGCATCGCCACCAATGCTCGGCGCAACCAATTAATGGTTAGCGGCCAGCAGGGCGATTTATCCGACCCGGCCAGCGTTAATGCGCTGTTAACCGAACATCACGGCAGTGATGCGTTGGTGCTTGACCCTCCGCGTAGCGGGGCTGAAGCGATTTGTCAGGCGCTGGCGCACCATCCGGTGGCTAAGGTTGTCTATATTTCTTGTGACCCCGCGACGCTTGCCCGAGATGCGGCACATCTTGTGCATGCCGGTTACCGGGTTAAGCAAGTAGTCGTGGCGGATATGTTCCTTCACACTGCACATTTGGAAACGATGATGCTGTTTGAATCTGAGGCCATCACTCTGAAAGGATGAGTTAACGTCATGGTAAAAGTGCGTGAAGACCAGCCGCTAACCGCTAGTGGAAAGGTGGACATACAACAATGGTTAACGCGCCTGCAAGAAGATGTGCGCCTACGCGACCCTGAACGCTTAGCCGAGGCCTGTGCGCTTGCCGAAAAACTAGAGATTGAGGCTCCGCAAACCCATCGCGTGTGGCTATCGCCAGGCTCTAGTTTTCGCATGGGTCTGGAAATGGCGGATATTCTTGGCGAATTAAAGCTAGACCAAGCGACACTTGAGGCCGCTGTTCTTTACCGCGCCGTGCGCGAAGGGTTGCTGAGCCTTGACGCCGTCTCGAAACGCTTTGGCGAAGAAGTGGCCGGTTTGATTGATGGCGTACTGCAAATGGCCGCTATCAGCTACCCGCTGGCACCCGACCACGGTATGGGCCAGCACAACCAGCAGGAAAATCTGCGCAAAATGCTGGTCAATATGATCGGTGATGTGCGTGTTGCGCTGATCAAAATTGCCGAACGCACCTGCGCGCTGCGTCAGGTAAAAGACGCACCCCGGGAAAAGAGCTTACAGGTGGCGCGGGAAGTGGCTGATATTTACGCACCGCTGGCGCACCGCCTAGGCATCGGGCAGCTGAAATGGGAGCTTGAGGACCTCGCGTTTCGCTACCTGCATGAAGATGAATACAAAGCGATTGCCAAGCTGCTGGCAGAAAAGCGCCTTGACCGTGACCGCTATATCCACGATGTGGTGGAAACCATTAAAGGCCTGCTGGAAGCGCAGCATATTCACCGTTACGACGTGGATGGCCGAGCCAAGCATATCTACTCGATCTGGCGCAAAATGAAGCGTAAGCGGATCGATTTTTCCCAGGTTCACGATGTGCGCGCCGTGCGTATCCTGGTGCCGGAAGTCACCGATTGCTACACCGTGCTGGGCATCATTCACTCGCGTTGGCACCACGTGCCTAATGAATTTGACGACTATATCGCCAACCCCAAAAAGAACGGCTATCAGTCGCTGCATACCGCTGTGATGGGGCCAGAAAACAAGGTGCTCGAAATTCAGATTCGCACCTTTGCCATGCACGATGAAGCAGAGCTGGGTGTTTGCGCCCACTGGCGCTATAAAGGCCACGACACCAACGCCAAAAGCCGTAGCTACGAAGAGAAAATTGCCTGGTTGCGGCAAGTGTTGGAGTGGCAGGACGAAGTGGGCAGCTTTGGCGATTTGCGCGAAGGGCTCTCCAGCGATGTCGCCCCTGACCGCATTTACGTATTTACCCCCGACGGTCACGTGATTGATTTGCCACGCATTGCCACGCCGATTGATTTTGCTTACCGGGTTCACACTGAAATTGGCCACCGCTGCCGGGGTGCCAAGATTAACGGGCGCATTGTGCCGCTCACCTACAAGCTTAAAACCGGCCAGCAGGTAGAGATTCTGACCGCCACCAAAGGCGGGCCAAGCCGTGATTGGTTAAACCCCAACTTGGGCTATGTGCGCACTTCGCGGGCGCGCGCCAAAATTCAAGCATGGTTTAAACATCAGGCGCGGGACCAAAACCTGGATGAAGGGCGCGTGCTGTTTGAACGAGAAATGCGCCGCCTAGACGTCGAAGACCTTGATCTGCCCCGGCTGGCCAAGGCGGTCAACTACCTTAACGCCGAGGATATGTACGCCGCCTTAGGTGCCGGCGACCTGCGCATTGGCCAGGTGCTTCACCAAGCCCAGCAGCTGTTTGGTGAAAACGACGATCAAGAGCGCTTAGATCGCCTGCTTGCCAAGCCTAAACGCCAGTCCAGTAAAGCCACCAAAAGTGATATTACGGTGCTTGGCGTGGGTAATCTTAAAACCAGCATGGCCAACTGCTGCCGCCCGGTGCCCGGCGAGCCGATTATCGGCTTTATTACCCAAGGGCGTGGCGTCACCATCCACCGCCAGGACTGCAGCAATATCCTGCAGCTGCGCCTGGACGAACCCCAACGCATTATCGAAGTAGAGTGGGGCGAACGCGCTCAAACCCGCTACCCGGTGACCATTGAAATTCAAGCCTGGGACCGTTCTGGCCTGCTGCGCGATGTCACAGGGCTGCTCGGCAATGAAAAGGTCAACGTACTGGCCGTGAATACCTTAACCGACACCGATGAAGGCATCGCCAGGCTGCGTATTACCCTGGAAGTTGATGGCCTGGAATCCCTGGGGCGTTTATTTTCGCGCATCCAGCAGCTGCCGAATGTCACCGAAGTGCGCCGCCTGCGCAACGCTGATCCAACCCAACCTGTTCGCAAAGGAGAGGCATAATGCGCCACGGTATCAATGACCTGCTGACGCTGATGCAGGTGCTGCGTGACCCCGAGCAAGGCTGCCCGTGGGACCTGCAGCAGGATTGGGACAGCATTGTGCCGCACACTCTGGAAGAAGCTTACGAAGTGGCGGATGCCATTGAGCGGCGCGCCTTTGACGAGCTACCCGGCGAGCTAGGCGATCTGCTCTTTCAAGTGGTCTACTACGCCCAGTTCGGGGCGGAGCAGCAGCGCTTCGACTTTGCCGATATCGTCGATACCCTGACCGCCAAGATGCTGCGCCGTCACCCGCATGTATTTCCTGATGGCACGCTAGCCTCGCGCCGCCCGCCGGGGGTGAGCGCCGAAGAGGTGCAAACCCAGCAGGTGAACAGCCGCTGGGAAGCGCTAAAGGCAGGCGAGCGCGCTGAGCGAGCCACCGAAACGCCCTCCGTGTTAGACGATGTGCCGCGCACGCTGCCTGCGCTAAGCCGTGCAGCCAAGCTTTCTAAACGTGCAGCAAGGGTGGGGTTTGACTGGCCGGATACCCGCGGCGTATTGGCTAAAATCCGTGAAGAATTAGCCGAAGTGGAAGAGGCGCTGGCCGCTGGCGATCACCAACACGCCCAAGAAGAGGTGGGTGATCTGCTCTTTGCGGTGACCAATCTTGCCCGCTCGCTGAAGGCCGACCCTGAACAGTGCCTGCGCGCCACCAATGCCAAGTTTGAACGCCGCTTTCGCTATGTAGAGCGCGAGCTTAGCGCTGCCCAACGGCCGTTAACAGAGGCCACATTAGACGAGATGGAAGCCCACTGGCAGGCAGCTAAAGCACAAGAAAGCCAGGCAGAAGAAAAACAACCTACCCATTCCTGATTGCGTATTGATGCGACCCCTGCAAGGAGGCCATGCCCATGAGTCACGACCTACACGAATCCCTGCGCGATAACGTGCGCATTCTGGGCGATAGCCTAGGGCGTACCATTGCCGACGATTTGGGCCAAGCATTTGTCGATAAAATTGAAACCATTCGCGCCCATGCCAAGCGCGGGCGCCAGGGCGACTCGCTGCAACAGCGTGAACTGATCGAGTACCTTCGCCAGCTGCCCGAGCGTGACCTGCTGCCGGTAACGCGCGCTTTTAACCAGTTTTTAAACCTTGCCAACATTGCCGAGCAGCACTATCGGGCGCGCTTTCGCCGCGTTGAAGACTACAAGCCCGGCACCCAACCCGTGCTAGGGGAGCTTTTGGCGCGCGCCCAACAAGCGGGCAACTCGCCGCGTAAGCTGGTTGAAACCCTTGCCACGATGCGTGTGGAACTGGTGTTAACTGCCCACCCAACCGAAGTTATCCGCCGCACGCTGATCCAAAAATACGACGCCATTGATGAATGCCTAACCGCGATTGAAGGCTCTGACGATTACCCAGAGCGCGCCACCCGCGCCCAAGGCCGCTTGGAAGAGCTAATTAGCCAAGCCTGGCACACCGATGAGATTCGCCACGAGCGGCCCACGCCTGTCGATGAAGCCAAGTGGGGCTTTGCGGTGATTGAAAACTCGCTATGGCAGGCGGTGCCTGATTTCCACCGGGATTTGGACAACCTGCTGCTAGATACCGCCGGCGAGCGGCTGCCGTTGGACGCCGCGCCGATTCGCTATGCCTCGTGGATGGGCGGCGACCGCGACGGCAACCCGAATGTAACCTCCCGGGTGACCCGTGAAGTATTGCTGCTTGGCCGCTGGATGGCCGCTGACCTGTACCTGCGTGACCTTGATCAGCTGAAAACCGAACTGTCTATGTGGAAGGCCAATAGCGCGCTGAAAGCCGAAGCGGGCGATGTGGCCGAACCTTACCGCGAAGTGCTAAAACGCCTGCTGGCGCGAGTCGAGTCGACCCGGGATTGGGCCAAAGCCGAGCTGGAAGGGCATAATTATGATGGCGGGCCGATTATCGAAACCCGCGATCAGCTCTACTCGCCGCTGCTCGCCTGCTACCGCTCGCTGTGCGATGTGGGTCTTGACACCATCGCCAACGGTGCGCTGTTGGATACCCTGCGCCGGGTGGCGGTATTCGGCGTTACGCTGACCAAGCTTGACCTGCGCCAAGAGGCCAGCCGCCACGCTCAAGTGATTGAAGAGCTAACCAGCGCGCTTGGCCTTGGCCATTACCGAGAATGGGACGAAGCAAAGCGCCAGGAATTTTTGCTTGAGGAGCTGGCTTCCCGTCGCCCGCTGATTCCGCGCCGCTGGGAGTGCTCTGCTGAATCCCGTGAAGTGCTCGATACCTTCAAAGTCATTGCCCAGGAGCAAGCCGAAGCGCTGGGCACGTATATTATTTCCATGGCCGCAGAGCCTTCCGATGTGCTCACCGTGGCGCTGTTGATGAAAGAAGTTGGCGGACAAGTCTCGCTGCCTATCGCACCGCTGTTTGAAACCCTCAATGATTTGAACCACGCCGGTGAGGTGATTGATCAACTGCTGGCGATTCCAGGCTATCGTGCGCTGATCGATGGCCGTCAGGAGGTCATGATCGGCTACTCCGACTCGGCAAAAGATGCCGGCCAGCTGGCCGCTGCCTGGGCGCAGTACCGCGCTCAAGAGTCATTGGTCAATGTGTGTTCCCAGCACGGCGTTGATTTAACCCTGTTTCATGGCCGTGGTGGCACCGTTGGCCGCGGCGGCGGCCCGGCACATGCGGCGATTCTCTCCCAGCCCCCGGGTTCTGTGAACGGCAGCCTGCGGGTGACCGAACAGGGCGAGATGATTCGCTTTAAATTTGGCCAGCCGGATATTGCCCTGCGTTCCATGGAGATTTACGCCTGCGCGGTGCTGGAAGCCACTTTGCTACCACCGCGTGCGCCAGAGCCACATTGGCGTGAAGAGATGGATCAGCTCGCTAAGGTCGCTCACGCCGCCTATGTGGGCGTGGTGCGTGAAGACCCAGATTTCGTGCCCTACTTCCGGGCGGTAACGCCGGAAGGCGCGCTGGGAAGGCTACCGTTAGGCTCGCGCCCCACCAAGCGGCGCCAGGATGGCGGTGTCGAAACGCTGCGCGCGATTCCATGGATTTTCGCCTGGACGCAGATTCGCCTAATGCTGCCTGCATGGCTAGGCAGCGGTGAAGCCTTCTCGCGCCGCTTGGAGCAGCCCGGTGGCCGCGATGTGCTGCAAGAAATGCGCAATGAGTGGCCGTTCTTCGGCACTTACCTGGACATGCTAGAAATGCTGCTGGCCAAAGCGGATGTGGCCATTGCCGCCTACTACGAGCACCGCTTAGTGGATGAGCCATCGCTTAAGGCACTGGGGCAGCGGCTGCGTGAGCGTTTTGCGCGCCTGGAAGATGCGGTGCTGGATATTTTGCAGCAGGAGGCACTGCTCGAAAACACGCCGCTGATTCGTCAGGCGATAGATGTGCGCAACCCTTACATTGATCCGCTTCACGGCCTTCAAGCGGAATTGCTGCAGCGTAACCGCGACGCCGATGGAGCCATTAGCGCCGATCTTTCCCGCGCGCTGATGGTCACCATGGCCGGTATCGCGGCAGGCTTACGCAATACCGGTTAAGCTCCCTTTGGGGCTGAGCTAGAAAGTCATAGAGCTAGCTTGCGCCATTGCCGCTGGGTGATGGCGCTTTTTAGCTTTTAATTTTTAACTGCTTTTAATTAGCTTTTAACCCACTACCGTTGGCTGGCGTTTTTATGTCGTTACGAAAATCTACCCGTATTAATAAATACATCAGTGAAAGTGGACTGTGCTCCCGCCGTGAGGCTGACCGCTTTGTTGAGCAGGGCAACGTGTGGATCAACGGCCGTCGGGCTACCACCGGTGACCAAGTGGTGGCAGGGGATTTGGTTAAGGTCAACGGCCAAGAGATCGAGCCTCAGGAAGAGGACGACCTGATCCTGATTGCGCTTAATAAACCGGTGGGCATTGTCAGCACCACTGAATCCAGCGAAAAAGACAATATCGTTGAATTTGTAAAGCACGGCGCGCGTATTTTCCCTATTGGGCGGCTCGATAAGGACTCCCAGGGGCTAATTTTTTTAACCAATAACGGCGATTTGGTTAATAAGATTCTGCGCGCTAATAACAGCCACGAAAAAGAGTATCAGGTGACGGTGGATAAACCGATCACCGACGAATTTATCGACGGCATGCAAAGCGGCGTACCGATTCTCGGCAAGGTGACCAAGCGCTGTAAGATGCGCAAAGAGTCGACCTTTGTGTTCACCATTACCCTGGTGCAGGGGCTGAACCGGCAAATTCGCCGTATGTGCGAGTACTTTGGCTATGAAGTCACCCAGCTTATTCGCACGCGTATTATGAATGTATCGCTCAAAGGCTTGGCTCTGGGCGACTGGCGCGATCTCACTCCTAAAGAGATCGATACCATTATCGCCCTGACCGAAAGCTCAAAGGCGGCACCTGAGAAAACCAAGCTCGCCAGACCCAACTATAGTGCGCGCTCAGGTTCGGGATCAGGTTCAGGTTCGGGCGCAGGAAAGACAAAACAGCCCGCGGGCAAAGCTGCCGGGGCTAAACCACCCGCCAAGGGTAAAAGAGCCGCTAGCGGAAAAGTACGCACCGGCTCTAACGGTGCAGCTCCTGGCAAGCCACACCCCAAGGCCAAAGCCCTGGGAAAGCCCGGTGCTAAAGCCAATCCAGGTGTTAAAAACAAGCCC
This sequence comes from Halomonas sp. 54_146, assembly GCF_001507855.1. GTDB lineage: Bacteria > Pseudomonadota > Gammaproteobacteria > Pseudomonadales > Halomonadaceae > Vreelandella. Next base: position 49,089 of record NZ_LGEN01000013.1, on the reverse strand, counting down.
GGTGCTAAAGGCAAAGCGGGCGCTAAACCCCTTGGTAAAGGTCGTGTAGGACGCGGTAAGCCAGTGGCCGGCGGCAAGCCCTCGCGGCGCAAGTAGCCCCCTCAACTCTTAAGAGCCTTAATCGTGATTCCAATCGTCGCTTTTTACGCAGTAGCCAGTCTTTTCGCCTATATCACTTACGCTGTCGATAAAAAGGCCGCCATTAAAAATCGCCAGCGGGTGAGTGAGAGATCGCTTCATTTGCTTGGCGTGTTAGGGGGCTGGCCGGGCGCGCTGTTGGCTCAGCAGCAGCTGAGGCATAAAACCCAAAAAACATCCTTTCGGCTGGTTTTTTGGTTCACGGTAGCGCTTAACTTAGTCGGCTTATGGGCGGTGGTTGTCTATCTATTAGACGTTTGAAAAATCAGATTAGGCGTTTGAAAAATTAGAGAAGCGTTAAACATCAGTTAGTCGAACGGCTAAAAGGGCATATGCAAAGAGGCACTTAGCATAGTGAGATGGCTGAGGGTGGGGGTGTCGATGCGTTCATATTCTAAGCGGCTGACGAGTCGATTGATGGTCATCGTTGCCCCGAAACCTTGCAGCATCGCGGTGCCGCCTGTGTCGGTGCCTTCTAACTCGCTTTCGCCGCGCCATTCGGTAATGCCAGATTTCGCATAGACACTAAAAGCACCCATGCGAACACCGGCAACAATGGCACCGCCCAAACTTAACGTATCCATAATCAGCGGGTTAGCGCTGGAGGTAATGGAGATTTCTTCGCTTTCGCGGTAGGCGATTTCAGCGCCGATATCTAGGTGGGGGAGCCGCCAGGGGCTGAAGCCTGCGGTGACGCGAAAGCCGCTGGAGTAATTATCAAGGCTTCGCAGGTTGCTGCCTTCTAGGATGACACCGTTTTCGAGCTGCATCAGTTCGCTATTGGGAGCGGTATAGGCCATCACCGCTGGAGTGTCGTCAGCATAGCTGCTAAACCAGGGAACTGAGCAACAGAGCAGGGTGCTTGCCAAGCGTTTGATTGGCATTTCTCGTACCCCTATCATTTGTATACCTACTTTATGTCTACACGCATTTTATACCCACACGCGCTTTATACCCACATGCTGTCGTATACCTGTCATATATCTATACCTGTCATATATCTATACCTGTCATATACCCATGGGTAAGGAAAAAGTCGCTTCTCTCAGGTTAGCAACTGGCTTGGATTTCCACCACTTTAATTGCGTCTTGAGCCAGGTTGTCGACTAAGTTTTTACCCATGGTGAGAAAGCGCTCGCCGAAGATCCACTGGGGCGACAGCACCGCTTGTCGGGGCGTTTGCTCTTTTTGCCGTTGGCGCTTTCGCCACTCCAAGGCTAGCTCAGTCCAATCCTCCACGTGATCAAGCCTAAAGCCAGCCGTTTCCAGCAAGCGGGTCAGTTCAGCCAAGCCAAGCAGGTGGGAGTGCTCACAAGAGGCCGCCCAGGGCACCGGGTAGCGCAGTTGCGCCACGTTAGGGCCGCTCACTACTTCATGCATCACCAGTTGCCCACCAGGGCGAAGCACGCGGTGGCTTTCAGCGAGCACCTTAGCGGCATCGGGCATATTGAGCAGGCTGTGCTGAAACAGCACGGCATCAAAGCTGTTATCGGCAAACGGCAGGGCGCACGCATCACCCGTTACCCAGGTAAGCGGAGGCGCTGTAGGCTGATTAACCCGCGCGCTCAGCGCTTTGTTTAATGCACTGAAGCCGTGGGTAATATCCAGCCCGGTCATTTGCAGGCCAAGTGCGGCACCCTGGCGCATTAATCCGCCTAGCCCAGCGCCGATATCCAGCACGTTAACGTAGGGACTTTTAAGAGGCGCGCAGGGGCTGAGCCGCTCAAGCAGCCGCGTGGTGGCTGCTACGCCACCAATGTGCAGCTGGTCCAAAGGCGCTAACTGGTGCAGCGTGGGCCCCGCGGGGTAGTGGGCATCAATCTGTGCCAGTATCTCATCAGCGCGCAGGGCGCGCTGATAGTGGTTGGCTAAACGGTTGGAGTCGATCATCGCCCGCTATGACTCTTGATCCGAGCCTGACTCTTGATCTAACCCCAGCTCTTGAATAGAAATTTCGCGCATTTTGAATTTCTGAATCTTACCCGTCACGGTCATGGGGAATTCATCAACGAACTTGAAGTAACGCGGAATTTTGAAGTGGGTGATTTTACCTTTGCAATACTCGCGCAGCTCTTCACCGCTCACTTCGCCCGCGGTGCTGTTGAGTTTGACCCAGGCAATCAGCTCTTCACCGTATTTTTTATCCGGCACGCCGGTGACCTGTACCTCTGAAATTGCCGGGTGAGCGTAAAGAAACTCCTCGATCTCTTTGGGATAAACGTTTTCGCCGCCGCGAATCACCATGTCTTTGATGCGGCCGACAATCTGGATATAGCCCTCTTCATCCATGGTGGCCAGGTCGCCGGTGTGCATCCAGCCTGCCTCATCAATGGCTTCAGCGGTGGCTTTGTCGTTGTTCCAGTACTTCAGCATCACGCTGTAGCCGCGAGTACACAGTTCGCCAATTTCACCGCGGGGTAGAATGCCGCCGTTGCCGGGGTCGACAATTTTATTTTCCAGGTGGGGCTGGGTACGGCCCACCGTGGAAACGCGCTTTTCAATGCTGTCGTTGGCACCGGTTTGGGTAGAGACCGGGCTGGTTTCGGTCATGCCGTAGGCGATCTGCACGCCCTTCATGTTCATCTTGTCGATGACTTGCTTCATGATTTCTGCCGGGCAGATTGAACCTGCCATAATGCCGGTGCGCAGCGATGAGAGGTCGGTGCTGGGAAAATCAGGGTGATCCAGCTCGGCGATAAACATGGTCGGTACACCGTAAAGCGCGGTGGCTTTTTGTTCGTGCACCGCTTTTAGCACTTTGCCTGGGTCAAAGCCTTCATCAGGGTAAATCATGGTCGCGCCGTGGGTCACGCAGCCCAGGTTGCCCATCACCATGCCAAAGCAGTGATAAAGCGGTACCGGAATCACCAGGCGGTCTTCGCTGGTAAAGCCCATGCTTTCCGCCACAAAAAAGCCGTTATTGAGAATGTTGTGGTGGGAAAGCGTCGCGCCTTTGGGAAAGCCCGTGGTGCCAGAGGTGTACTGAATATTGATCGGGTCATCAAACTGCAGCGTCGCTTGAAGGTCATCAACGTCGGTTTGGCTAACCTTGCTGGCTTCTGCCATTAGGTCAGACCAGCGCCACATGCCGCTCAGCTTTTCGCTGCTTAGATTGATAATGCACTCAAGGTCTGGCAGCTTTTGTGACTTGAGTTGACCTTCTGCACAGGCGTTAAGTTCTGGGGCCAGTTCATACAGCATGCCGCTATAGTCAGAACTTTTAAAACTATTGGCGGTGACCATAAAGCGCGCGCCGGATTGGTTTAGCGCATATTCCAGCTCGTGGGTACGGTAGGAAGGGTTAATGTTGACCAGAATGGCACCGATTTTGGCGGTGGCAAACTGGGTAAGCGTCCATTCGCTGCAGTTGGGCGCCCAAATAGCCACCCGGTCGCCTTTATTAACACCAATGGCGAGCAGGGCGCGGGCGCAGCGGTTGACTTCTTCTTGAAGCTTTCGATAGCTCCAATGAATGTTCTGGTGCAGCACAATCAGCGCATCGTTATCGGCATACTGCGTGGCGATTTGGTCGAATTTGTCGCCAATGGTCATGCCGAGTAATGGCTTGTCTGCCATGCTGCTGGAGTAACTGGGTAAAGTGAGTGCTGGTGAAGACATTTTGTGACTCTCCGATATTTTTTCTTATCTAAACGGGAAGGCAGAGAACAGTTAGCTGCTTTTATTAGTTGTATTGAATGTATTGGTTGTATTGAGTGTATTGGTTGTATTGGTTGTATTGGTTGTATTGGTTGTATTGGTTGTATTGGTTGTATTGGTTGTATTGAGTGTATTAGCTGTATTGGCTTTGTTGTCCCTACCACGTATTAACCGCTAACGCCTTTTGCCAGGGCGACTTTGGAATTGGGCTTGCGACCTAGCTCGCCGCTGATCCAGTAGCCGGTATCAATTACCGCCTGCAGGTCGATGCCCGTTTCAATCCCCAGCCCTTCAAGCAAATACAGCACGTCTTCGGTGGCCACATTGCCGGAAGCGCCCTTGGCATAGGGGCAGCCGCCGAGCCCGGCGGTAGCCGCATCAATAACGCTCACGCCTTCTTCCATGACAGCATAAAGATTAGCTAATGCCATGCCGTAGGTGTCGTGAAAGTGGGCGGCCAGGAACTCAATAGGCACCTGCTGACGAGTCGCTTCAATCATGCGTTTGGCCGCCAGTGGCGTACCAACGCCAATGGTGTCACCTAGCGACACTTCGTAGCAGCCCATCTCATAAAGCGCCTTGGCCACCTCAGCCACTTTGGCGGGGGCAATCTCGCCTTCGTAAGGGCAGCCCAATACACAGGACACGTAGCCACGCACGCGCACGCCGGCATCCCGGGCGCGCGCGAGCACAGGTTCAAAGCGCGTTAACGACTCGGCAATCGAGCAGTTGATGTTCTTTTGCGAGAAGGCTTCCGACGCCGCACCAAACACCGCGACTTCTTCCACACCCACGGTTAGCGCATTTTCTAGCCCCTTCAGATTGGGCGTTAGCGCGGAGTAGACCACGCCGGGCTGGCGCTTAATGCCTGCCATCACATCAACGGCATCGCCCATTTGTGGCACCCATTTGGGTGATACAAAGCTTGCTGCTTCGATATGCTTGATACCCGCGCTGGCAAGCCGTTCAATAAGCTCGATTTTGGTCGCGGTGGGCACAATGGCCCCCGGCTCGTTTTGCAGACCGTCCCGGGGGGCCATTTCAAATAGCTTAACGGACGAAGGCAATGACATAAGCAGAGGCTCCTATTCGTTAGCCGCAAAGTCGAGCAGCACGGCACCTTGGCTGACCGTGTCGCCGGCCTGGAAATGGAAGGCTTCTACGCTGCCGTCCGCCGGGGCGGTCATGGTGTGCTCCATTTTCATCGCTTCCATCACCATTAGCGGCATGCCTTTTTCAACCGCAACGCCAGGTTCCACCAGCAGGGCAACCACGGTGCCGTTCATGGGAGCAGTGAGGGTAGATTCCGCTTCGTGGTGGCCGTGATCAATGGCGTCAATGCGCCGCCAGAATAGCCGCGTTTCACCGCTGGGGTCAGCCATCACCACGACATGACCATCGCGGCGCGCCTGCAGGCGGCGGCGGTGGCCGTTCAAGGTAACGGCTACCGCATCGCCCGTCAGCGGCTGCAGGCTCGCGGTGAGCGTTTCATCGCCGATAGTGAGGTTCCACAGTGACTCGCCCGCGCTGCGTTTACCTTCAACAATCACCACTGCGTCATCGCTATCCGGCGCTTGGGCGCTTGCTGGGTTACACAGGGCAATACGAATGGTGTGTGGCGCGTTGAGGCGGAAGCCGTCGTGGCGGTCCCAGGGCGAGTCGGTTTCGCACTCTTGGGCGAGTTGGTGCAGGCCAATCAGCGCCGCGCTGGCGTAGGCCTCCATGCTGTAAGTGCGTGGGGCAAACAGCGTCGCTTCATTGCGTTCAATAAAGCGCGTGTCCAGCTCCACGTTCTTAAAGCCGGGGTGAGTCGCCAGGCGCATCAAGAAGGCGCGGTTGGTGACAACGCCCTGAACGTCTAGCGCCGCCAGCGCGCGGTTAAGGGTGGCTAGCGCCGCATCACGGTCGGCACCGTGAACAATCAGCTTGGCGAGCATGGGGTCGTAGTGCATCGACACCGCGTCGCCGCTTTCAACGCCGCTATCAAGGCGTACTTGGTCAGCGCTCAAACCAGCGCCTTCCAAATCGAGCGCAAAGCGGGTGAGCAGGCCGGTCGCCGGCAGGAAATCCTGATCCGGGTCTTCGGCGTAAATGCGCGCTTCAAAGCTATGGCCGGTAATGGTCAGCTCGTCTTGGCGGCAAGGGAGTGGTTCGCCCATGGCCACGCGTAGCTGCCACTCGACCAAATCCTGGCCGGTGATCATCTCGGTCACCGGGTGCTCGACCTGCAGGCGGGTGTTCATCTCCATAAAATAAAAAGCGCCATCCTGTCCTGGTGAACCGTCTAGCAAAAATTCGACGGTGCCCGCGCCCACATAGCCGATCTCTTGGGCCGCGCGCACCGCGGCATCGCCCATGGCGCTGCGCAGCTCTGCCGTCATGCCAGGGGCGGGAGCTTCTTCGATGACTTTTTGGTGGCGGCGCTGAACGCTGCAGTCACGCTCGAACAGGTAAACGCCATTGCCGTGGCGGTCGCAGAACACCTGCACTTCCACATGGCGGGGCTGAACCAGGTATTTCTCGATCAGCATGCGGTCATCGCCGAAGGCGGCTTTAGACTCGCGGCGGCAGCCGTCTAACGCAGCCTGGAAACCATCGCCGGATTCGACAACGCGCATGCCTTTGCCGCCGCCACCGGCGCTGGCTTTAAGCATCACCGGATAGCCGATCTTGTCGGCTTCAGCGCGTAGCAGGGCGTCGTCCTGGTCGTCACCGTGGTAGCCGGGCACCAGCGGCACGCCGGCATTGGCCATACGCGCTTTAGCGGCGGATTTATCGCCCATGGCAGCAATTGCCGAGGCAGGCGGGCCAACAAAGGTAATGCCCGCATCTTCCAGGGCCTTAACGAAACTGCCATTTTCAGACAGAAAGCCGTAGCCGGGGTGAATAGCGCCAGTGCCAGTGCGTTTGGCGGCGTCAATGACCGCATCAATATTAAGATAGCTTTCCCGCGCGGCGGCAGGGCCTAAGCGCACGGCTTCGTCAGCTTCACGCACGTGGCGAGCGCTGGCATCGGCGTCGGAATAGACCGCGACGGTTTTCAGCCCCATGCGGCGAGCGGTGCGCATCACGCGACAGGCGATTTCACCGCGGTTGGCCACCAGTAAAGTATCGAATTTAGTTGGGGTAAACGTCATGAGCGTGGCTCCGCAGCGTTGTTATGTTCTTCAGGTGACGTCCAGACAGGGCGGCGCTTTTCAAAGAAGCTGGATAAACCCTCTTGACCCTCTTGGCTTACTCGCAGCTTGGCAATCACGTGACAGGTGTGTTCACGGGTGGCATCAGAGTCTGGCGACTGCACTACGCTGGCCAATAATGCTTTGGTGGCGCGCTGGGCTTGAGGCGAACCTGCTAATAGCGTTGCCAGCATGGCATCAACGGCGCTGTCTAACGCCTCGCGCTCGACCACTTGGTGCGCTAAGCCCAGTGCCAGCGCCGTTGGGGCGTCCATCACTTCCGCCGTTAGGGCATAGCGGCGCATCTGCCGCACGCCCAGCGCACGCTGAACGTAAGGGCTGATGACCGCGGGCGATAATCCAATCTTGACTTCCGAAAGGCAGAATTTAGCTTTCTCTGAGGCAATTACCACGTCACAGCAGGCGGCCAGACCCACCGCGCCGCCAAAGGCAGCGCCCTGAACGCGGCAAACCGTGGGGCAGGGCAGGGTATCCAGGCCGTGCATGAGAGCTGCAAGCTTGCGGGAATCAGCGAGGTTATCCGCCAGGTCGTAATCGACCATGCGCTTCATCCAGTTTAAATCGGCACCCGCCGAGAAGCTTTTGCCTTCTGAACCCAGCACCACCACGCGCACATCGCCCGCTTGTGCAAGGGTGTGCAGCTTTTCAAGATGTGCGTTCAGCTCAGCGATCAGGCTGTCGTCAAAGGCGTTATGCACGTCAGGGCGGTTTAAGGTCAGGCGCGCCACGCCCTGTTCAACTATTAGTGTTGAGTAAGCCATCAGTGTTCGCCCCTTACATCCGGAACACGCCGAAGCGTGTCTCTTCGACTTCGGCATTCATCGCGGCGGCTAAAGAAAGCCCCAGCACGTCGCGGGTTTGCAGCGGATCAATCACGCCGTCATCCCACAAGCGGGCGCTGGCGTAATAGGGGTGTCCCTGGTGCTCGTACTGATCGCGGGTGGGCTGTTTGAACGCCTCTTCTTCTTCTTTGCTCCACTCGCGGCCTTCGCGTTCGTGTTGCTCGCGTTTCACCTGGGAAAGCACGCCTGCTGCCTGTTCGCCGCCCATCACCGAAATACGCGCGTTGGGCCACATAAACAGCAGGTTGGGGTCATAAGCGCGGCCGCACATGCCGTAGTTGCCGGCACCGAAACTGCCGCCAATCAGTACGGTATATTTGGGCACCTTGGCGCAGGCAACCGCCGTGACCAGCTTGGCACCGTGCTTGGCAATGCCTTCGTGCTCGTACTTAGAACCGACCATAAAGCCGGTAATGTTCTGCAAGAACACCAGCGGGATTTTGCGCTGGGCGCACAGCTCGATAAAGTGCGCGCCTTTTACCGCGCTCTCAGAAAACAGCACGCCGTTGTTGGCCACAATACCCACCGGGTAGCCGTGTATATGGGCAAAACCGGTGACCAAGGTTTCGCCGTAGTAGCGTTTGAACTCGTCAAAGTCAGAGTCATCGACAATGCGGCCAATCACTTCACGTACATCGTAGGGCTTTTTAAGGTCAGTGCCGACGATGCCGTAAAGCTCAGCGGGGTCGAGCTTGGGTGGTTTAGGCGCTTGCATGGCGAGCTTGCCACGTTTTTGCCAGTTCAAACGGGAAACGCAGGCGCGAGCAAGCTGCAGCGCGTGGGCGTCGTTTTCAGCGTAGTGGTCGGCCACGCCGCTAATTTTGGCGTGAACATCCGCACCGCCTAAATCTTCAGCGCTGATGCTTTCGCCGGTGGCGGCTTTTACCAACGGCGGGCCACCGAGGAAAATCGTGCCCTGCTCTTTAACGATGATGGATTCATCCGCCATGGCAGGCACGTAAGCGCCGCCCGCGGTGCAGGAGCCCATGACCACGGCAATTTGCGGAATGCCTTCAGCGGACATGGTCGCTTGGTTATAGAAGATGCGCCCGAAGTGGTCGCGGTCGGGGAATACTTCATCCTGGCGGGGCAGGAAGGCACCGCCGGAATCGACCAAATAAATACACGGCAGGCGATGCTTGCGGGCAATTTCCTGGGCGCGAATATGTTTTTTAACGGTCAGTGGAAAATAGGTGCCGCCTTTCACCGTGGCGTCGTTGGCGACAATCACGCACTCGACCCCAGAAACGCGTCCAATGCCGGTGATCACGCCTGCCGCGGGGATCTCGCTGTCATAAATATGATGCGCAGCCAGGGCGGAAAACTCTAAAAACGGCGAACCTTCATCGATCAGATGATCAATGCGGTCGCGGACAAACAGTTTGCCGCGGCTTTCGTGGCGCTCGCGTGCCTTGGCACCGCCACCTTGGGCAACGGCAGCGGTCAGTTCACGCAGTTTAGTGACTTCACCGAGCATTGAGGCTTCATTGGCTTGAAACACATCGCTACGCGGATTGATGTTGCTATTAACAGTGCTCATGGCGCGACCCTTCTGGCTTTTGTTAAATACTTTCGTTGAAGAGTTCGCGGCCAATCAGCATCCGCCGAATCTCGCTGGTGCCTGCGCCAATTTCATACAGCTTGGCATCGCGCAGCAGGCGGCCGGTGGGGTATTCATTGATGTAACCGTTGCCGCCAAGTAGCTGAATGGAATCCAGCGCCACCTGAGTGGCTTTTTCAGCGCAGTAGAGAATGACGCCGGCGGCATCTTTACGCGAGGTTTGGCCACGGTCGCAGGCACCCGCTACGGCATACAAATAGGCGCGGCAGGCGTTCAGGGTGGTGTACATATCGGCCACTTTGCCCTGCACCAGTTGAAACTCACCAATCGACTGGTTGAACTGCTTGCGCTCATGGATATAGGGCATCACCACATCCATGGCGGCCTGCATAATACCGATGGGGCCTGCGGCCAGCACGGCGCGCTCGTAGTCTAAACCGCTCATCAGTACGCGAACGCCTTTGCCTTCTGCTCCAAGGATATTTTCAGCGGGCACAGCGCAATCCTGGAACACTAATTCACAGGTGTTGGAACCGCGCATGCCGAGTTTGTCGAGCTTTTGGGCGGTGGAGAAGCCGGGCATACCTTTTTCGATAATAAACGCGGTGATGCCTTTGGAACCGGCTTCCGGGTCAGTTTTGGCGTACACCACCAGCACGTCGGCATCTGGGCCGTTAGTGATCCACATTTTGTTGCCGTTGAGGATGTAGTGGTCGCCGTCTCGCTTGGCGCGCAGCTGCATCGACACCACATCAGAGCCCGCACCGGGTTCCGACATGGCCAGGGCACCGACGTGGTCGCCGCTGATCAGCTTGGGTAGGTACTTGGCTTTCTGCTCGGGGGAGGCGTTGATCTTGAGCTGATTCACACACAGGTTGGAATGAGCGCCGTAAGAAAGCGCAACTGAGGCGCTAGCACGGGAGATCTCTTCCATGGCGATACAGTGGGCGAGATAGCCCATGCCGCTGCCGCCATCTTCTTCAGAAACTGTAATGCCTAGCAGCCCCATATCACCAAACTTTTTCCATAAATCGTTGGGGAACTCGTTGTTGCGGTCGATTTCGGCAGCGCGGGGGGCTATCTCGCTGGCGGCAAAGGCGTTGACCTGCTCGCGCAGCATGTTCAGTTCGTCATCGAGGCCAAAATTAAGTTCTGAGTAGTGTGAAAACATGATCAATCACCTGTTGCTAATTGTTGGTAGTGGTTAATTGTTGATAGTTACTGATTACTAATAGTGGCTAATTGTTAATACCTGCTCACTGTGTCGGCTGTACGTATGACCGGGTGCCGAATCAGTGCATGGTTAGTGCATCGTGGCGGAAGAGGGTGCGGAGGATTTACCGGTCGAGCCCGCTCGCTCTTCTTCGCTGTGTTTTTCGTTTAGTTCTTTTTCATGCAGTTCTTCTAGCGCTTGCCGGCAGCGAATTTCGGCGCTTTCAAGCTCTAACTGCACCATCTTGATATCTTTCATTTGCTGTTCGAGCGCTGCCTGGCGCTCACCTATTTTGCTGAGCATTAAGTGCAGCTGCTTTTTACTACCGCTGCGGGTTTCATCCCACAGCTCGAACAGTTCACGAATTTCGGCCAGTGAAAACCCCAACCGCTTGCCGCGAATGGTGAGCTTAAGCCGCACACGGTCTTTACTGCTGTACACCCGGGTTTGACCGCGACGAGTGGGGTGAAGCAACTCTTGATCTTCATAAAAGCGGATGCTGCGGGTGGTTAAATCAAACTCGCTGGCCAGCTCGCTGATCGAGTAAGTTTTGCTCATGGTCGACATTCTCTGAAATAAGGAGTTGCTCCTATGGAACACTGCCACTGAGGCTAAAACAAGTTTACGTTAACGTAAAGCAATTGTTGTGGGTAGTTGAAAAGCGTTGAAATTTATTAAGTGATTGATATATTTGATTTATTAAGGTTTTCTGGTTCAGTAACAAATCGTTAATAGACCAAAGTTGCAATTGTGCTGCCATGGCTTTGGTTGCTAGTTTGCACGTACACCTTACGTTCAGGTAAGGCAGCGGCAAGCGCTTCTGCTTTTCCTGTAGAGATTTAGCACAACAACAATAAGAGGCTTGCCACTCTATGAGTGCAAACGATGTCCTCAAAGGACCTGTCCTCGAAACCCGAGGGCTGACCAAAGAGTTTCGCGGCTTCACTGCCGTGGACGACGTCAATCTGCAGGTGCAGGAAGGGCATATACACGCGCTGATAGGCCCTAATGGTGCCGGTAAAACCACCGTGTTTAACCTGCTGACTAAGTTTCTACCGCCTACTCGTGGCGAAATTCTGTATCGCGGCCAGCCGATCACCAGCAAAAAATCTAACCAGATTGCGCAATTAGGGTTGGTGCGCTCGTTTCAGATTTCAGCGGTGTTTGCCCACATGACGGCACTAGAAAATGTGCGGGTTGCGCTACAGCGCAAATTGGGCACCTCGTTTCATTTCTGGAAATCTGAAAAATCGTTGGATCACCTCAACGAGCGCGCCCTTGAGCTGCTAGACGAAGTGGGGCTGCGTGAATATGCCGATACCTTAACGGTAGAAATGCCTTACGGGCGTAAGCGCGCGCTTGAACTGGCCACCACCTTGGCACTAGACCCTACCATGATGCTGCTGGATGAGCCGACCCAGGGCATGGGGGCGGAAGATGTCGATCGCATTGTGGCGCTGATCAAGCGCGTATCCCAGGGGCGTACTGTGCTCATGGTGGAGCATAACTTAAGTGTTGTTAGCCGCCTGTGTGATCGAATCACCGTGCTTGCGCGTGGCTCTGTATTAGCTGAGGGCGATTACGAAGCGGTCTCTCGTAACCCACTGGTGCGTGAAGCCTATATGGGCAGTGACGCCGCGCAAGAGGATGGCACTGAAAAAGAGGGAGCTGCCGTATGAACATCGCTGAAGCCCAGGCACCTATTGAGAACAATCAAAGCTTAGAAATGCTGCGGGTTCAGGACCTGCACGCCTTTTATGGCGAGTCGCATATCCTGCACGGGGTCAATTTTGATGTGAAGCGCGGCGAGTTGGTCACCTTGCTTGGCCGTAACGGCGCGGGTCGCAGCACGACATTAAAGTCGATTATGAACATGGTGGGGCGGCGTACCGGCTCTATTGTGATCAACGGCAACGAAACCCTGACTATGAAGCCGCACCATATTCCGCGCCTGGGGGTAGGTTACTGCCCGGAAGAGCGCGGTATTTTTGCAAGTTTGGATGTGCACGAAAATCTATTGCTTCCGCCCACTGTGCGTTCCGGCGGCATGAGCCTGGACGAAATCTACGCCATGTTTCCGAACCTCTATGAACGGCGGCGAAGCCAAGGCACGCGGCTTTCGGGCGGCGAGCAACAGATGCTGGCCATGGCGCGTATTTTGCGCACCGGTGCACGTATGCTGCTGCTCGATGAAATCACCGAAGGGCTTGCGCCGGTGATTGTGCAGAAGTTAGCCGAAGTGCTGGTTCAGCTGAAAGAGCGCGGTATGACCATTGTGCTGGTGGAGCAGAACTTCCGCTTTGCGGCACCGCTGGCCGACCGCCATTTCGTGATGGATCACGGCCAGATTGTTGAAGAAATCAGCGCCGCGCAGCTGCCATCGCGCCGGGAGCACCTCAACTCTATGCTGGGGGTATAACGCACTCATATATAACGTACTCATAAAGGCCTCAACGACCGTTTTTAACGGCAGATCTTAAAAACAGCTCAACAACCGTTTAACAACAAGCTCAACTAACAAGAACAAAGGCCCCAGGGCCAGGAGACGAACATGACGTTTATGAAAAAAGCACTCACCGCCAGTATCGCCGTTGCGGCAGCATCTAGCTTTGCTGTGTCGACTGCTCACGCTGAAATGAGCGATGGCGAAATTCGTATTGGCTACCTGGCCGATATGTCTGGTACCTACCGCGACCTTGCAGGCCCCGGCGGGCAAACAGCGCTGGAAATGGCGGTCGAAGATTTTGGCGGTAGCGTTAACGGCAGCCCGATTGTGGTGTTCAGCGGGGATGATCGCAACAGCGCGGACGTAGGGGCTAATACCGTGCGTGAGTGGATCGATCAGCGCAATGTTGACATGGTGGCAGGCCTGGTCGCTTCTTCCGTGACCATTGCCGTAACCAAAGTGCTGGAAGAGAACAACAGCCTGGGTATTGTGTCGGGTTCAGCGGCGTCTAGTGTGACCAATGAGCACTGCACGCCGAACCACATTCACTGGGTATATGACACTTACCCGCTTGCTAACGGCACCGCTAAAGCGGTTGTAGAGCAGGGCGGCGACAGCTGGTTTTTGCTTACCGCTGACTACGCCTTTGGCCATGCGCTTGAAGCCGATGTCACCAAAGTAGTGGAAGAGAGCGGCGGTGAAATCGTTGGCGGTGTTCGCCACCCGTTCCCCACCAGTGATTTCTCCTCTTACATTCTTCAAGCGCAAGGCTCGGGCGCTAAAATTGTTGGTTTGGCTAATGCCGGTGCCGACACCGTTAACGCGATTACCACTGCCAGCCAGTTTGGCTTGACCCAATCAGGGCAGCAGCTTGCAGGCCTGCTGATTTTCTTGAATGACGTTCACGCACTTGGTTTGGAAGCCACCCAAGGCCTGCTGCTCACCACCGGTTGGTATTGGAATATGGATGACCAGTCCCGCGAATGGTCTGAGCGTTACTACGAAGAAACGGGCCGTATGCCGACCATGGTTCAAGCCGGTATCTACTCCAGCACCATGCATTACCTGAAAGCCGTTGAAGCGGCAGGTACCGACGACCCCGAAACTGTTCGCGCGCAAATGGCCGACATGCCGATTGAAGATTTCTTCGCCCGCAACGGCAGCATTCGTGAAGATGGCCGCATGATCCACGATATGTATTTGGCCCAGGTGAAAACGCCAGAGGAATCCACCGGTGAGTGGGATCTCTATGAAATCCTCAGCACTATTCCCGCCGCAGAAGCTTACCGTCCGCTGTCTGAAAGCCAGTGCAAACTGGTACAGAATTAATTTCAGCGTTGCGATCAGAGCAGGTTTTAAGAGCACGTTTTCAGGCATAGCGTAAGCCGGAAAATAATCGCAAGTAAGCGCTAGAACGAGTTGGCGGCAATATGCCGCCAACTGCTTGATGGCGAGGAGAATCGTATTATGACGATGATATTCGGTGTGCCATTGGCGGTCTTCATGGGGCAGCTAACGCTGGGCCTTGTGAACGGTGCCTTTTACGCACTGCTTAGCTTGGGCCTGGCGGTCATTTTCGGTCTATTGAAGATCGTTAACTTTGCCCATGGCGCGCAATATATGTTGGGAGCCTTTGCGGCGCTGCTAGGTTTTCGTTATTTGGGAATCAACTATTGGCTGGCGCTGCTGCTGGTACCGTTAGTCGTTGGTGCCTTTGGTGTGTTGCTGGAGCGCTTTTTACTGCGCCGAATTGCTCACCTAGATCACCTTTATGGGCTGCTGCTGACCTTTGGGTTGGCGCTGATTTTTGAAGGCACCTTGGTCAATTTCTTTGGGGTTTCCGGCGCGCGCTATGCCACGCCTGAGATTCTGCAGGGTGGTTTGAACCTAGGCTTTATGTTCTTGCCCACTTACCGTGCTTGGGTGTTGGTCGCAGCGCTCGCGATGTGCCTATTTACCTGGTTTATGATTGAGCGCACGCGGCTGGGGGCTTACCTGCGCGCAGGTACTGAAAACTCGCAGCTGATGCAGGCGTTTGGCGTTAACGTTCCGCTACTTATCACGCTGACTTATGGCTTTGGTGTGGCGCTTGCCGCGTTTGCCGGGGTGTTGGCCGCGCCGCTGTATCCGGTATCACCCACCATGGGTTCAAGCCTGTTAATCGTGGTGTTTGCGGTGGTGGTGATTGGTGGAATGGGCTCGATTTTTGGTGCCATTGTGACGGGTCTCGCCATGGGTATTATCGAAGGGCTGACCAAGGTGTATTACCCCGAAGCCTCCAATACGGTGATTTTCCTGGTCATGATTCTCGTGCTCATGTTACGCCCCGCTGGGCTGTTCGGTAAGGAGGCATAAGCCATGACAGAAGCTACAACGATTGCAGTGCCCTCTGCGGTGCTGGAGCGCCAAAAGCGGGCGAAATTTCGCCGCAATATGTTTTATCTGGCGTTGATTGCCGTGGGGTTGGTCGCGCCGTTTTTAGCCTACCCCGTGTTTTTAATGAAAGTGCTTTGCTTTGCGCTGTTTGCCTGTGCGTTTAACTTGCTGCTCGGCTATGCGGGGCTGCTGTCTTTCGGCCATGCGGCGTTCTTGGCCACCGGTGGCTACGTTACCGGCTATTTATTAGCGAGCTACCCAGGGCTAACGCCAGAGCTAGGCATTATTGCCGGTACCTTGCTGGCTACGCTGCTTGGGGTGGTGTTTGGAGTGCTTTCCATTCGTCGTCAGGGTATCTATTTTGCCATGGTGACCTTAGCCATCGCCCAGCTGGTGTATTTCATGTTTGTTCAAGCGCCGTTTACCGGCGGTGAAGATGGTTTGCACGGCGTGCCCCGTGGCGAACTGTTCGGCGTTATCAGCCTGAGCAGCAATCTGGCCATGTACTACTTTGTTTTCGCGATATTTATCTTTGGCTTCGCGCTGATCCAGCGCACGGTGCATTCACCGTTTGGCCAGGTGCTGAAAGCAATCCGCGAAAATGAGCCGCGGGCGGTATCGCTGGGCTACAACACCGATGCCTATAAGCTGGTGGCCTTCGTTATTTCTGCAGGCTTAGCGGGTTTAGCTGGCTCGACCAAAACCGTGGTCTTCCAGCTGGCTTCGCTGACCGATGCGCACTGGCACATGTCGGGTGAGGTGATTTTGATGACCCTGCTGGGTGGCGTTGGCACTTTGCTTGGCCCTCTGATGGGTGCGGGTATTGTGGTCAGCCTGCAGCACATCTTGGCGCAATCACCTTTGGGGAATTGGGTTAGCGTCATTCTGGGCATTATCTTTGTGGTCTGTGTACTTAGCTTCCGCAGCGGGATTATCGGTGAGCTGGACAAGATGTACCGCAAGAACTTTAAGTAGCTTTTTTCTGTAAGTAGCTGCTTTTGTAAGTCGTTACTTTTCTGTCAGGGCAGTATTTCCTGCCTAAAGCTGGGCGCCAAACGGCGCCCTTTTTGATCCTGACGCTAACGCCGGCTTGCGCATCGGTGCCTACGCCTAAGGTCGCAAGCGCTTGATGGTTGCTTGTGGCTAAGTAAATAGATAAGTTAACGTAAACGTCAACATCGATACTCAAGACGACAGCAACGACAACGACAACAGCCAGCGTGTACGCACATTAGCGGAGACTCCCTATGAATTTTGAGCTCAATGAAGACCAAGTTGCCTTTGCCGATATGGCGCGGGCCTTTGCCCAAAATGAGCTAGAGCCCCACGCCGCCGAGTGGGATCAAACCTCGTTCTTCCCGGTCGAGGTGATTCGTAAAGCCGGTGAGCTGGGCTTTTGTTCACTTTACGCGCCAGAGAGCGTAGGCGGGCTAGGGCTTTCGCGGTTAGACGCCAGCATCATCTTTGAGCAGCTTTCTATGGGGTGCACGTCCACAACGGCTTATCTCACCATTCACAATATGGTTACTTGGATGCTGGCAGATTTCGGCACGCCAGAGGCCGTAGAGCAGTGGGGCGAAAAGCTGGCCACGGGCGAACTGCTGGGCTCCTACTGCTTAACCGAACCCAATTCAGGTTCTGACGCCGCTTCGCTGAAAACCACCGCCAAACGCGATGGCGACCATTACGTGCTGAACGGCAGCAAAATGTTTATTTCCGGTGCCGGCAGCACTGATTTTCTGGTGGTGATGGCGCGCACCGGGGGCGAAGGCGCGGGCGGTGTTTCTGCCTTTGCCGTGGATGCCAATAGCGACGGCATCAGCTACGGGCGCAAAGAAGAAAAAATGGGCTGGAACAGCCAGCCAACGCGCATGATTACCTTTGAAGAAGTGCGGGTGCCCGCCAACCACCTGCTCGGCAATGAAGGCGATGGCTTCAAAATTGCCATGAAAGGCTTGGATGGCGGGCGCATCAATATCGCCACCTGTTCAATTGGCACCGCTCAGCAGGCGATCAATAAAGCGTGTGAATATATGCAGGAGCGCAAGCAGTTCGGTAAGCGCCTGGCCGAGTTTCAGGCGCTGCAGTTCCGCTTGGCCGATATGGTCACCGAGCTAGTAGCTGCACGGCAGCTGGTACGCATGGCGGCAGCGAAACTTGATGCCGGCCACGCTGATGCCACGACTTATTGCGCCATGGCCAAGCGCTTTGCCACCGATGTCGGCTTCAAAGTATGCGACGAAGCGCTGCAGCTTTACGGCGGCAACGGCTACATCAAGGAGTACCCCATGGAACGCTACGTGCGCGATACCCGGGTACACCGCATTCTTGAAGGCACCAACGAAATCATGCGCCTGATCATTTCCCGCCGGGTGCTGGCAGAAGGCGCGACTGAGCTATAACTTCACTGATATAGCCCCTCAGATGATGATACGGAAGTGATCAGTCAAAATGACGTTAGTGACAGATAAGGAAGGCTAATGAGTAGCGTATTGTTTAGCGAACACCCCACCGATGACGGCCATATCATTGCCGAAATTAAGCTTAATTCAGAGCGCACGCTCAATGCGCTAACGCTTGAAATGATTGAAGCCATTTTGCCGCGCTTAACCGCCTGGGAAAGCGACGAGCGAGTGGCCGCCATCCTGTTGGATAGCGCAGGCGAGAAAGCGTTTTGTGCCGGCGGCGATGTGGTCAATCTCTATAAAGCCATTCAAGGCGAAGGCGACCCCAGCTTCCCCGAGCAGTTTTTTGAGCACGAGTATCGGCTAGATTTTCTGCTTCACACCTACTCCAAACCGGTGATTTGCTGGGGCAATGGCATTGTGATGGGCGGCGGCATGGGGCTGCTAAGCGCCAGTAGTCATCGGGTTGTGACCGAGACCTCGCGCTTAGCAATGCCGGAAGTCACCATCGGCCTTTACCCGGATGTAGGCGCCAGCTGGTTTTTAAACCGTTTGCCCAACGGTGCGGGGCGCTTTTTAGCCATGACCGGCTGCCAAATCAGCGCGCCGGATGCCGTACACCTTGGCTTGGCTGACCGCTGTATCGCCAGCCACCACCGTGATGCCCTGTTGCAGCAGTTGACCAACGCACGCTGGGGAAGCGGTGAAGATACCGATGCCAACGGTGTCGTTAATCGCATACTGCGAGAACTTGAGCAGGCATCGCAGCCTGTATTCGCCGAGCTTGAAGCGCCCGTTTACCAGCACTCACCGCTGATTCGCGAATTGATGGATCACGACAGCGTTGAGCAAATTGTCGCGGCGATCGCAGCGGTGAAAAGTGACAACAAGTGGTTCAGTAAAGCGCAAAAGACTTTGGCCCACGGCAGCCCAGTGTCGGTGAAACTGATCGATAAGCAGCTTAAACGCGCCAAGCACATGTCGTTGGCCGAGGTGTTTCAAGCCGAGCTGGCGCTTTCGGTGCAGTGTTGCCGCCATCGCGAGTTTCCCGAAGGCGTGCGCGCCCTGCTAGTCGATAAAGACGGCCAACCGGCGTGGACCTACCCAGATGTAGCCTCGGTAGAGGACAGCTTTATTGATGAGCTGTTAGCCTCGCCGTGGGAAAACAGCCCACTTGCAGATCTTCGTTAACCCGTTTCTCAGCCAATTTTCTAATAAGGACAACAAAGATGACCACTGTCGCATTTATCGGTTTAGGCAATATGGGTGGCCCAATGGCGGCCAACCTAGCAAAAGCAGGCTTTAACGTGCGTGCTTTTGATCTTTCTCAAGAGGTCTTGGAAACGGCTACATCCAACGGCTGCGAAGTGGCCAATTCCGCCCAAGAAGCCGCCACGGGTGCGGATTTTGTGATTTCCATGCTGCCAGCAGGCAAGCACGTGCGAGGGCTTTACGCGGATGGCGATGCGCCGCTGTTTGATGTGATCAAGCAGAGTGCGCTGGTGATCGATTGCTCCACCATTGATGCTGAAACGGCTCGCAGCGTGGCCGCCGCAGGTGCCGAAAAAGGCATCGGCTTTGTCGATGCACCGGTTTCCGGAGGGGTAGGCGGTGCTCAAGCGGGCACGCTGACCTTCATCGTGGGCGGCTCAGAGGCTCAGTTTGAACAGGCCAAGCCGGTATTGGACGTGATGGGCAAAAACATCTTCCACGCCGGTGACCATGGAGCTGGGCAGGTGGCCAAAGTGTGCAATAATATGCTGCTCTCCATTTTGATGGCGGGCACCTGCGAAGCCATTAATATGGGCGTTAAGAATGGCCTAGACCCCGCAGTGCTTTCAGAAATTATGAAGCAAAGCTCCGGCGGTAACTGGGCGCTGAATGTTTACAACCCCTACCCAGGCGTGATGGAAAATGCACCGGCTTCAAAAAACTACCAAGGCGGCTTCCAAGTTGATTTGATGATTAAAGACCTGGGCCTGGCCATGGATGTCAGCCAACAAAGCGCTTCTGCCGTACCCATGGGTTCTGCCGCACGCTCGCTGTTCACCCTTCACAAAGCCAAAGGTAACGGCAAACTCGACTTCTCAAGCCTGATGCAGTTTTATCAGGATAAAGAGAGTTAATAATGCGGTTGAGCAGTGATAAGTGAAGAGAGGTCGGGCGGCCAAGCCGCCCCGACCTGCCCAGCGCCCAAAAAGTCGTTTAGTTCCTGTTGCTTAACTCTTTCGGACTACTGTTATCTTTCGAGCTGCTATTAATAGCCCGCCTCTAACGCTGCTATTGCTGTATCAAGCGCCTGCAATACCCCATACGGCAACTTATGGCGTTGGGCGCTCTCAATCAACGGCCCCAAAATCGCCCCGCGTTCGGTGGGGCGCTTGGCTTCCACGTCCTGCAACATCGAAGCTTTGTTGTTTGCGGTGCTCGCAATCACCTGCCATACCAATGCCAGCCACGCTTGCTCACCTTGCCCGCCATTGGGCGGCTGAATGCCTTCGGCCAACATAATCGCCGCAACTTCCTTGACCACGCTTTGTACATGCGGTGAATGCGCTGCAGTACGCAGCTCACCGTTACGCACCCCATTCAACGCCACCAGCGGATTAATCGCCGCGTTCACCGCCAGCTTCTGCCATAGGCGCTGGCGAATATCACTCACCGCTGTGGCGGGCAGCTCTGCCTGCGTTAATGTCTGCGCCAGTGTTTCTGCCAGCTCACCGTGCTGGTTGCTTAAATCGCCAATAAAAGTATGCCCGCGCCCGGCATGCACCACGCCATCATCGCCAGTTAGGTAAGCGCCTTCGGTTGTGGTGGCGCACAGCACTGGCCCCGGCCATGCCTGGGAAATACGCGGCTGAGCCAAAAAACCGTTTTGCCACAGCACCAGCGGGGTAGTGGAAGGAATAACGCTGGCCAGGCTTTCCAGCGCCGCCTCAGCGGCCATCGCTTTGGTGGTGATATGCACAAAGGCGGGGGGGTTAGGCGTTTCAGAAGCTAGCTGGGCGGCCGTGAGCATATTAAGTACTTGCACCCGCTGTTGTCCTTCAGGCGTAGTGAGCACTTGCTGCTCAGGCAGCGCTCGGCGGCCAATTAGCGTGGTGGCTACTAAAGGTGAAAGCGAATGGGCAAGCAAGCGGCCAATGGCACCAGGGCCGAGTATCCAGTGTGGGGGCATGATGAGCACTTTGAGGTTGAAGCTGAAAAAGAAGAGGCTAAAGCCGCCCGCGATGCCGCTCAACCGTCTCGTCAAAAGACAGAAGAGGCACGCAGGCAGGCTGAAACAAACCTTGCAGCGCGGCTATTTAGCTATTTAGAACTAGCAGCAGCTATCTAGAACTAGCAGCTAGAGGTATCTTTTTGCGCCTTAAACAGGGAGATCATCTACGGTATCGACCACTGCGGCATACAGATCCCGCGTTGAGGCTAACGCACCCTCATGAACCGCTTGAGCGGATAACGCCTTGCCTTGGTCAGCCTGTAGCGAGCGGGTAGCCGTTGCGCTGGCAACTACCGTGACCTCAAATCCCAGGTTGAACGCCCCGTGGGCGGTGGAGTTGATGCACATATGGGTCATGAAGCCCGCCAGCACCAGCTTGTTGCAGCCCATCTTTTTTAACTGCGCTTCAAGGTCGGTTTGAACGAAGGAGTTGGGAAACGCTTTAGTGATAACCGGCTCGCCGTCTATCGGCTTTACTATATCGGCGATCTGCCCGATGGGTGCATTGATATCGTAAGGCGATCCTTCCCCGGCGTTATGCTGAATATGAATGATCGGTATACCGGCCTGGCGCGCTTTTTCGAGGAGTTTTTGGGCTTCTAATAAGGCTTCTTCCACGCCTTCCAACTGCATGACGCCTTCCCGGTAAGTGTTTTGGCAGTCGATGAGTACCAGTGCAGATTCAGAAAGCTTGTTGGGGGTGTGGCCAAGCCCTAAAAGTTCACGCAGCGTGACAGATGTGGTCATTGATAACTCCTTAATGTTATTTATTCATCGATTGTCAAAGGTCAATGGCGTCATCGCGGTAGAAATAGGCACGTTGGCCGCCGCGCATGATGCAGTTCACAGCGTACATGGGTTCGTTAACCAATATCACGTATTTAAAATCTATGGAGGCTCTCAATCAAGCTGGAGAAGATCATTAGGCGAGTTAAGCTGAAAACGTTGCATCACCTACCAGGATGGGGAGTAAACCTATGCGGCACCTTTATTTAATGCGCCACGCCAAGGCTAAACAGCCCAGCGGTGATATGCCCGACCACGAACGGCCATTGAGTCAGCGGGGAAAGCGCCAGGCCGCTGCTATGGCGCATGTGCTGCTGCGGTGGCAGGCGTTGGAAGGGGAAATCTACGTTAGCAGCGCGGCTCGCACGCGGGAGACATTCGATCAGCTGGCCGAGCAATTGCCTGCAAACAACCTAGCGAATCAGGTTCACGTTGATGAAGGCCTTTATACCTTCGAAGGTGAGGCCTTACTGGCTTGGCTAAAAGCATTGCCCAATGAGGCCAGCAGGGTGCTGATTATTGGCCACAACCCGGCCTTGCCAGAGCTAGCCCGCTGGCTCAATAAGCAGGTGCCATACTCGCTGCCCACGGCTGGCCTGCTGCATTTTACCTTGCCAGATACGCCCTGGTCAGGCGTAGAACCAGGCAGTGCCGAGTGGTTGGGGCGGCTGACGCCAGAAGAGGCTAGTTACCCACTTTTTCAGCGCCTAGCACCCAAACTGCCTAGCCAAGGCGACACCGAGACGGCTAGCCGCATTTATAACGCGCTAGCGCACCAGTACTTGATGATAAGAGCTTTAGAGCCAGGGGTAATCGCCGGTATCGATCCTGAGTTTCTGCATCAATACCGGGTGAATCTGCGCCGCAGCCGCGCCATTGGCGAGTCGGTGCACTCTATTACCAAAATGCCAAGTATTACCAAGGTGCCTAGTATTACCAAGGTGCCTAGTCTTAAGCAGATGCTAAAGCGGCTTAAGCAGCGTGCCCAGGCGACTAGCGAACTCCGCGACTTGGATGTATTGCTGAACCACTTGAGCGAGACGCCACCACCGCTTTCCGCAGGCACTCGAAAGAGCCTTCAACAATGGCTGTTGCGCTACCAGCGGGTGCAGCATCAAACGCTGTGCCAACAGATCAGCGCTCCGGTTTATGCCGAAGAAATGCAGGGCTGGCAGGCTTTTATCGCCGCTGATGACGTTGGTAAGGCGCTGGCTAAGCTAACGCCAAAGCGTATCAAGGCCGTATTGGCCGAACGCATTGCCCGCCATAATGACGAGCTGGCGGCGCTCTCGTTAGACTCCCCCGACACGGCATTTCATGAACTTCGCAAGCGCGTGAAGCGCATCCGCTATGTGGCCGACTTGAACCCCGCCAGCCCTCAGCGGTTGCTCTCTGACTTGAAGTGCCGCCAGCGCCTGCTGGGCGATTACCAAGACGTGTGTACTCGCCAAACATGGGTAGAAGCTTTCATCGCGAGCCCCGATATCGAGTCAGATCAGAAACAAGAGTGCGAGACCTGGCGCAATGCATTAGAGGCGCAGAAGCAGCGTCTGCGTGAAGACGTGATAGCGTTGGCTCCGCTGAAGGTTCGGTTTTGAAGTTTACGCTGCACCACTGAAACCGCTTAGGTGCTACTATTTTTTCTCTACCCACCCTCTGCTGCAAGGAAAAACCATGGCGCTTACTCTCATTATCATCGTGGCGATCATTGCCGTTATCGCGTTTTACGTTATCGGGATTTATAACCGACTGGTGTCGTTGAAAAATCGCTTTGAGAACGCCTTTGCTCAAATTGAAGTGCAGCTGAAACGTCGGCATGACCTGATTCCTAATCTGGTCGAAACCGCCAAAGGCTATCTTAGTCATGAGCGGGAAACGCTGCAGTCGGTTATCGAGGCGCGTAATACCGCCGCCGCCGGGCTTAAGGCCGCCGCAGCAAACCCAGGCAGTGCCCAAGCCATGGCAGAGCTGGGCGGCGCAGAAGGGGCGCTGACCCAGGCGATGGGGCGGCTCAATGTGGTGATGGAAGCCTATCCGGACTTAAAAGCCTCGCAAAATATGCAGCAATTGTCGGAAGAGCTCACCAGTACTGAAAATAAGGTCGCTTTTGCACGGCAATCCTTTAACGATGCGGTGATGCACTACAACACCTATCGGCAGAGCTTTCCTCCCGTAGCGGTGGCGGGCATGTTCGGCCATGGTCAGGATGCTTCTTTGTTAGAGTTTGAAGACAGTGCCCAGATCCAAGTGGCACCGAAGGTGTCGTTCTAAGTTACTACCCAGGGAAAGCGAGACATGGATTTTTTCACAGCTCAGGATCAAGCCCGGCGTAACACTGGGCGACTCGTTGTCTTGCTGGTGCTGGCAGTGCTAGCCCTGATTGTAGTGACCACGCTAGCCATTGCCGTTGCGCTTTATCTGATGGGGGATCAAACCACAGCGCAAGCCGACCTTTCCGCCCAAGGCATGCTGTCCACATTATCGATTGAGCTTGTGGCCGGGGTTGCTATTGGGGTGCTGGCCGTTGTGGTGCTGGGCGGCCTTTTCAAACGAAGCCAGCTACGGCGTGGTGGCCGCGCAGTGGCAGAGGCGCTAGGCGGGCGTGAGATCAATCTTAATACCCGCGATGCTGATGAGCGGCGCATTCTCAATGTGGTTGAAGAAATGGCCATTGCCTCAGGAACGCCTGTACCTTCTGTTTATGTATTAGAAGAAGAGAGCATTAATGCGTTTGCCGCAGGCTACCAAACCAATGATGCCGTGATTGGCATTACCCGTGGCACGATCCGCAACCTTAATCGAGATGAGCTACAGGGCGTCGTTGCCCACGAGTTCAGCCATATTCTGCATGGCGATATGCGGCTGAATATGCGCTTGATCAGCATATTGCATGGCATCCTCATCATTGGCTTTTTGGGTAGCATGCTACTGCGCAGTATGCATTTTCGCCGAGTCGGTGGTGGTGGCGGTGGTGGCAAACGCGATAACTCAGGTGCCATTATTTTAGTGCTGGGGGCAGCGCTGATGGTGATCGGCTACGCGGGCACTTTCTTTGGTAATGTGATCAAGTCTGCAGTCAGTCGCCAGCGAGAATATCTGGCGGATGCCTCGGCGGTGCAATACACCCGCAACCCACAGGGTATTGGAAACGCATTGGTCAAAATCGGTGCGAACAGCCAAGGTTCTTACCTGCAAGCAACCCAGGCGGCAGAATTTAGTCACCTGTTTTTCGGCCAAGGCATGCGGCTGGGATTTACCCAAATGATGGCGACGCACCCGCCGCTAAAAGACCGCATTAAGCGAGTGATGCCGGGCTGGGATGGCCGCTTTGAAGTTGCTTCGCCCACGCATGAGGCTGTGGAGAGCGCACCAGATACACAGCGCAACGAGGCAAGCTCTCCGGGGTTAACAGCTGGAACGCTGGCGGCCGTGTTAACCGCCGCCTCTGCTCAAACGGCCATCGGCTCTATGGGCCAACCCGATCAGCGCCACCTTGCACAGGCGCGGGCGACGCTAGATGCACTGCCCGAGCGGATTAGAACCGCTGCCCATGAACCCTATGCTGCCCGCGCGCTTATGTATGCGCTGTTGCTGAGTGATGACCCAGCGATGCGTGAGCATCAAGTAGAGGTGTTGCAGCAAACCGCGCTCCCGGATGTGTATCAAGCGCTGTTGGATTATGCCCCAGAGGTATTAACACTGGAGGTAGGATTGCGGCTGCCGCTAATTGAATTAGCGCTGCCAGCGTTACGCTCGCTTTCGATGCTGCAGGCCCAGCACTTTCGCCTGTGCATGGAACGGCTGATTGAGGCTGATGGGCAGGTTAGCCTGTTTGAATGGACGCTGTATCAGCTGTTGTTGAATAACGTAGGCGAGCAAGGCAGTGGGCCTGCTAACCTAAGGTTAAACGACCTGCAGCGGGAGTGCGGGATGCTGCTGGCAGTGCTAGCCGCTGCCGGGCAAGATGACCCAGATGAGATAAGTGCCGCTCTTAAAGCCGCTGAAAATGAACTACCGTTCGCATTAACGGCCACGCAAGATGTCAGTGATATGCGGGCGCTTAGTCTAGCGGTAGAGCGGTTGCGGCGCTTAAAGCCTTTGCACAAGCCCGCGCTGCTGCAAGCCATGGCGCGCTGCATTGAGCACAGTGGGCGTATTCTACCTGCCGAAGCCGAGCTGTTCCGTGCCATGGCCGATATTCTCGATTGCCCAATGCCGCCGCTGCTTTCAGACGAGGCTTAGGCTTGCATTGTGTTTAAACGCTTTTTTACTTTCCTGCGGTGCGCTTTCTGGCCGTTGTGCTTTTTCTTTTGGTATAGCTTTTCTTGGTTGCCGCTCCGCGCTTTGCGGGCGCGGCGGTTTCGCCTTGCGCGGTTTGCAGGCTCTGCCTGAGTTTGGCTGCATCGCTTTGGCGCAGCAGGCCGCGTAAATCTTCCAGCAGTGCTTGTTGAAAGGCGCTGGGGTCATCCTGCTGTTCTGAAATTGCTCGAAGGCGCTGTTCCCATAGCGCGGTGCGTTCCGGTGTGCTGACAGCGCTGGGTAGGGCGGCGATCAGGGCGGTGCCGAGCTTGGTGGCGCGCAGGGCTTTTTGCTGGCGCACTAAATAGCCGCGCTGCACCAGGGTTTCGATAATGCCTGCGCGGGTGGCTTCGGTGCCTAGGCCGTCGGTGTCGCGTAGGGTGCGCCGCACGGCGGGGTCGTCCACATAGCGGCCAATATTCATCATCGCTTTGATCAAGCTGGCATCGGTAAACGGTTCCGGCGGGCGGGTTTCCTTCTCTTCGACGCCTGCGCCTAACGCTTGGCAGGGCTCGCCTTGGGTGAGCGGCGGCAGCGGTGGGGTTTCATCGCGGGTGGTGAAAAGCGGTTTCCAACCGGGGTCGAGAATGCTTTGCCCACGGGCGCGGAAGGCTTCATTCAGCAGGGTGAACTCCGCTTTGACTTCAAAGGTGCGCAGCGGGCGATAAAACTGCGCCATCACGTTGCGCACGATCAGTCGAAATACATGGCCTTCGGTGTCGGAAAGTTGGCTGAAGTCTGCCGGTTTGCCGGTGGGGGCGATGGCGTGGTGCGCGCCCACCTGTTTATCGTTCCAGGCCTTGGAGCGCAGCGTGAAATCCGTGCCCTTTAGCCACTGCTGCAGTGCTTCATCGTTTTGGCAGGCACCGGTTAAGCTGCGCTGGGCAAGCGGCAGATGCTCTTCCGGCAGGTAGCGGCAGTCTGAACGCGGGTAGGTGATTAACTTGTGGCGCTCATAAAGCCGTTGGCAAATATCCAGCACCATCTGTGCGGAAAGCCCATGGCGGCGGGCGGCGTCTACCTGCAGCGCGGAAAGCGAATAGGGCAGCGGCGGGGGCTGGCGTTTTTCCTGCTGATCAAGCTTGGTCAGTTGCCCTGAGGCACCGGGTAACTGCGCTGCTAAGGCGTCGGCGGGCGCACGATCAATCAAGCGGCCTTGGTCATCTAATGGCTCGTGCTCTTTGGGTGCCCACCAGGCGCGCAGTTGGCCTTGGGCGACCTTTAGATCCACCCATAGCGGGTAGAACGGATGGGGCACAAAGTCGCGGATGGCGTTATCGCGGCGCACGATGAGCCCCAGCACTGGGGTTTGCACACGGCCAACGGAAAGCACGCCGTCGTGGCCTGCTTGGCGGCCGGTCAGTGTCCAGGCACGGGTGAGATTAATCCCATACAGCCAATCGGCGCGGGAACGCGCCTGCGCTGCTAGAAATAGCGGCTGGTATTCAGCGTTGGAGCGCAGCTTGGCAAGCGCACGGCTCACGGCGGGTTTGTTAAGGTCGCTGATCAGCAGCCGCTGCACCGGGCCGCGATACTTCATGTGCTCAATTACTTCCTGCACCAGCAGTTGGCCTTCACGATCCGGATCGCCGGCATGAACCACATCGGTTGCTTGCTTAATCAGCTTACGAATCACCGCCAGCTGGCCGCGTGCTTTAGGGCGCGGCATTAGTTTCCACTGCTGCGGCACAATCGGCAGCCGATCCAGCCGCCACTGTTTATCAGCGGGGTCGTAGGCTTCCGGCGGCGCTTGTTCTAATAAGTGCCCCAGGCACCAGGTCACGGTGGTGTCACCGCAGCTGATCGCGCCATCCTGGCGTTGGCTAGTGCCCGGCAGCGCCCCGGCAATGGCTTGGGCGAGGCTGGGTTTTTCGGCAATTATCAGGCGCATAGCAGCGGAGCCTTAGGTGTATCCATCGGTAGCGCCTATGGTAGCAGACGCTTTAATCCTAGTGACCACCATGAGTGATGGTAGAGAAGCGGTAGTGCAGTAGTACGATAAGTGGTCAATGCTGCTACTATGTATAGATTGTGTACAAAATTTAAGGGGCATAGCCAATGCGTGAGCGGGGCAGAACACGACGCTTGATGGGGCTGGGGGCGCGTACCGGTGGCGCGCTGTTGAAAACGCGTTTAGGTGGCCAGGCAGATTGGCGCGCACTGGGCGAAGCGCTGTTTGAAGGCCTTTCAGAGCTGAAAGGCCCAGCCATGAAGCTGGCTCAGGTGATGTCCCAGTGGGATGACCTGCTGCCGCCTGATTTAGCGGAAGAGCTTGCGCGCCTGCAGCGCCAGGCCGAGCCGATGCCGTGGCCACGCATTCGTGAGGCGTTAGTGCTGCAATATGGTGACATTGACCACTACTTCAGCGACATCGAGGAGCGCCCATTTGCCAGCGCCTCTATGGGGCAAGTGCATCGGGCGACCACCCATGAAGGTGAAACGATCGTGCTCAAGGTGCAGTACCCAGGCCTTGCCGAAGTGTTAGAGAGTGACCTGGTTCAGGTACGGCGCATAATGCGCCTAGGCCGCTGGTTTAAGGTGCCCCAGGCTCGGCTTGATGCGCTGTTTGAAGAGTTAGCCGCCGGGCTGCGGGATGAGCTTGATTATCAGGCCGAAGCCGCCGCGTTGGCACGCTATCGTGAGCGCTACCAGCATAACCCGCGGTTAGTGATTCCTGAGCCGCTGCCAGAACTCTCAGGGCAGCACGTGCTAGCGATGCGCTTTGTAGGTGGCACGCCGCTGCGTGATTTGGCCAGTGCCGATGATGCAACGCGCCAGGGGGTGGCCCAAGCGTTAGCAGACTGGATCACTGAAGAACTGTTCACCTTTGGCGAGCTGCACGCCGACCCTCATGCGGGTAATTTCGCCGCCGATGACCAAGGGCGGCTGGTGATTTATGACCTAGGGGCAGTGATTGCCGTGCCCGAAGCGCGCTTAAACGCGATGATGCAACTGCTTGATGCCACGCTGAAGCATGATGCCATGGCGATGGATGAAGCATTAATCCAGCTGGGTGGCCGCCAGGGGCAGGGCGCGCCGCTGGCGCTTTATCGCGAATCAGCGGAGTGCATTGCCCCGCTATTTGCCCCCGGCGAGCAGGATTTTAGCGATGTGCGCGTACACCGCCGGTTACGTGAGCTGACCCCTAAAGTGTGGGCGGCGATGGACCGCCTGCAGCCACCGGCGGAAACGCTGCTGCTCTCCCGCGCGTTGAACGGCCATTACTGGAATTTAGTGCGCTTGGGTGCACGGCTGGATATGCACGAACGTACACGCCCACTGCTAAAATGGACCCATTAACGATACATCGATTGCCGCTGCGGCGATGTCGGTCTTCGTGATAAACTGCGGGGCTTTTAAACACAGTGGAGATGGCAATGCTGGCGGTATGGGTCGATCAGCTGCTGGGATTTGCCTCCGGGGCACTCTCGGCAATCAGGCAACAAGAACACTATCCGGATTTCATGACCTGGGTGCGGGCCAAGGGCGCGGATTCTTTTAATGGCGATGTGGCCATGGCACAAGCGCTTGCGCCGGTGCTGTGGTCGCAAACGCCGTTAGAGCGGCTTAATTTTGCCAGCGAGCCGCTTGCCACGCCTGGGCGTAATGAGCCTTGCTGGTGCGATTCCGGGCGCAAATTTAAGCAGTGCTGCTACACCATCGAGTTTCCCACCGATATCCCCGATCAGATGATGTGGATGCTTTCGCTGCGTGAATGGAAAGGTGCCACGCTGAAAGCCGCGTTAAGTAGCCAGCAAGCGCCGCCTCAAGCGCTGCTAGAGGCGGGGTTAATCGCTGCGGAAAGCGGCCAAACAGGCCGGGCGATGCAGATTCTAGAATCGCTGTTCGATGGCAGCGACTGGTCGCGGTTGCCTGAACAGGCCGAACCTGCTTTTGAAATCCTGCTGGATATTTATCAAGAGCGCGGTTTCAGCCGTAAGCGTGCCGAGTTGCTGGATGAAGTAATGGAGCGCGGCCCGCTGTTTTTACGCGGCGTGGCGCTGGAGCGGCTGTGCTTGATGCACCTGGATAACGATGATTTAGACAGCGCCCGCGGCGCTTTTGTTAAAGCCCAGCAGGCGCTGCCCGACTCCCCCACGCTGGCCTACATTGAGGCCATGCTGCTGCTGCATGAAGGCCACGAGCAAGAAGCCAAAGAGCGCGCTAATTTCTGGTATCGCCGCCTGGTTCGCCAGGGCGAGCTAGACGAAGAACAGCTAGAGTTTTTAGCCGCGCTGGCGGATAACCCCGGCGCGACGCTTGCCGACCAGCTGCTCAGCGCAGAAGAAGATTTAGCCACGCCGCTAGTGGCGCTTCAGGCGTTGCTGGCCGCGCTGCCCACTGCCCCTAAAATCGATGTCAGTGCAGACCCAGAAAGCGGCCGATTGCTTTATAACACCAGCGCCCGTGAAGCGACGCTGTTTGCCGCCTGGCATGAGCAGTTTCAGGTGCTGGTAGATGAAGAGGTAGCGCTGGGCTTTCGTGATGACCCCTGGGGCAACGCCATTGAGTGGATGCCGGCGCTATGTTCGCACCCTGAATGGCTGGATGCGCCCCAAGTGGTGCAAGACTTAACCCTGGCATTAACCAGCCGTTTCGGCAGCCTGCCGTGGATGGCACCCAGCCTGCTAGAGCCGCTGGCGCTGCGCCTTTCGCGCTGGTTGG
Organism: Halomonas sp. 54_146; assembly: GCF_001507855.1. GTDB lineage: Bacteria > Pseudomonadota > Gammaproteobacteria > Pseudomonadales > Halomonadaceae > Vreelandella. The sequence goes on along the minus strand of NZ_LGEN01000013.1, from coordinate 18,284 downwards.
AACAAGCCCGCGCTGAAGGCGACGGCAACCTGTGCTGGGACGATGCCAACAATGCCATGCTGCTACGCACAGGGCTTGCCTTGGTGGTGGGGATGGAGCGCGGTGCGCGTCAGCACTCCCGGGAGCTTGCCGAAGAGCTGCTGTTGATTGACCAAGAAGATAGCTTAGGCCTGCGGGAACTGGTGCTGGACCAACTGCTGCGCGATGACCGTAACGAAGAAGCGCTGGCGTTAGCCGAAGAAAACGACGACGACGGCTCGCTGGTGCTGGGGCTGCTGATGGGTAAAACCTTAGCGCTCTATCGCCTTGAGCAGCGGGAAGCGGCCGAAATAGCGCTGGGTGAGGTGGTTAGCCATAATCGCCACGCGCTAGAGCTTATTTGCGCTGAAAGCCCGCGGCCTTCTATGCCCCACCCTGATGGCCAGGTTGACCCCGGCTCGCGGGCGGAAGCGTGGCAGTACCGCACGCTAATGCGCGACCAGTGGCGCACCACGCCTGGGGCGTTGGAGTGGCTGGAGTCGCATCGTTAATCCTGCACGTTCCGCTTCTCAAGCCCGTTTAAGCAGGCTTGGAAGTGGGCGTGGGAGTCGGCACTAGCTGTTTGTCTTTGCTGATCCAGATCGCCAGGATAATAGCGGGTAAGCCCAGCAGGGTGGCGATAACAAAAAAGCTCGGGTAGCCCTGTGCAGTGACCACCAGCCCGCCAAAGCCGCTTAAAAATTTGCCCGGTAGCGTCATTAACGATGAAAACAGCGCGTACTGGGTCGCGGTGTAGGCGCGTGACGTTAGGCTGGAAAGAAAGGCGATGAACACCGCGCTGGCGAGGCCGTTGGCGAGGTTGTCGCCGATGATCGTGACTACCAGCATGGGCAGCTGATTACCCACTACCGCCAGCACGGCAAACAGTAAGTTGGTTACCATTACCAACCCCGCGCCGAAAATAAGCAATGGCCCAATGCCGTAGCGCGCCACGAAAAGCCCGCCTAAAATCCCGCCGGTGATGCTCATCGCAATGCCAAATATATTGGTCACGTTAGCAATCTCAGCCAGTGTAAAGCCTAAGTCGATATACAGCGGATTGGCCATTGATGCCATGGCTAAATCGCTGATTCTAAATACCGCAATAAACACCAAAATCCACAGCGCTTTCACCCCATAGCGGCTGAAGAAATCCGTGAATGGGCAAACCAGCGCACCAATACTCCAGGCACCCAGGCGGCGTAAAATCTTAGGTTTGCCACGGCTGGCGCGAATAAAAGCGCGTACTTTGGGCTCGTGAATAAGCTGAATAGAGAGCGAGGCGCGTTTGGGTTCAGGGCGCAGCAGCACGGTGAGTACGCCAATGCTCATCAGCGCCGCCATGCTCAGATAGGCCGCGTTCCAGGAAGCCGATGCGGCGATGTACAGCGCCCCCGCACCGGCGGCCAGCAAGCCACCGCGATAGCCAATAATATAGGTAGAGGCCATGGCGGCCTGAACGTCGTCATCGGCGGATTCAATACGGTAGGCGTCAATGGCAATATCTTGGGTCGCTGAACCAAACGCCACCAGCAGCGCAAACAGCGCTACCCAGCCGAGATTCCCCACCGGGCTTAGCCCTGCTAATCCCACCAGCCCAGCAGCAATTATCCCCTGAGCCAGCAGCATCCAGCCACGGCGTTGGCCGAAAGCGCGGGTCAGCAGCGGTAGCGCTAATCGGTCAACCACCGGCGCCCAGAAAAACTTAATCGAATAAAGCATGCCAATCCAGGCAAAAAAACCAATGGCCGCGACCTCAACGCCATCGCTGCGCAGCCAGGCAGAGAGCGTTGAAAATACCAATAGAAACGGCAGGCCTGCTGAAAACCCCAAAAACAGCATGGTGATCACGGGCGCACGACAATAAATAGCCAGCGCAGCAAGCCAACTGCGCTGGGGGGTGGGGCTTAGCATTAAGCACTACTCCTGGAAAGACGTTAGCAATCGCCAAGTGATAAACTGAATCCGTGTTCTATCACAAAACCGACAGCTTACCGGAGAGGAGTTTTCCATGTCGATTACGGCGCATCAGGTGGTTACCTTGCACTATGTTCTCAGCGACGTTCTTAGCGATGGCAGCAAGCGGGTATTGGATGACTCCCGCACGCGAAACAAGCCGTTAGAATATTTGCACGGGCACGACAATATTGTGCCGGGGCTAGAACAGGCTTTAGCAGGACAAGAGGCAGGTGCCGAGCTGAGCGTTCAATTAATGCCCGCGAACGCTTACGGCGTGCGCAACGAAGCGCTGGTTCAAGAGGTTGGCCGTGGCGCTTTCGGCGGTGCTGAATTAACCCCAGGCAGCAGTTTTCAAACCGAAGGCGAGGCAGGCCCGCAAATTGTCACCGTGCTGGAAGTAAACGGTGACCGTGTGACGGTGGACACCAATCACCCGCTTGCCGGGCGCACGCTTCACTACCGAGTCACTATTTTAGAGGTGCGCGAAGCCACCCGCGCCGAGCTTGCCAAAGGCCACCCGTTACCGCCAGGCACCGAGCACAGTAAAGTGGAAGATCGCAAAGTGCTATAGTCAAAGTGCTCTAGCGTCGTCGATCTGCCAAGTGGTCACACCGCTAAATAGCCGCCAAAAATTGACCAGTATCAGTTTTCTATTTAACCGCCCTCCATTGCCCTGCGTAACTTGACCTAGGTCAGCATTCTCCCGCTATTGAGTGATTAAGGTGAGCGCATACATCACGGCGGGAGGATTCACCATGTATTGGGATGACACAGTTGTTTTTGGTTTAGTCGCCGTCGCTCTAACCATCGTTTTTATGGTGGGTTGGATAGGCTTTGTGGTTCGCGATCATCTGCGTAAAGGTGAGCGCAAGAAGTAGCTCCGCCCGCCTTTTGTAACCGTTGTCAGGGGAGGGGGTTGCTTATTGAGTAAACCTCCTGTTGCCAGCCCATTTTGGGCTGGCTTTTTTTTGGGCTGGCTTTTTTTGGGGCTAATGATCAGCTAAGTTACATTCACACAGTGGCCGTTTAAGAGTAAGGTTAGCTCTGCTAAAGTTCAGTGCAGTTAATATACCCAGGAAGCCTTGCCATGAACGCAGTTGCCTTACAGCGCAGCCCACGGGTTCGTGCACGTCGTCTATTACTATTAGTGCAGGTGCTATTAGTGCAGGTGTTGATTGCCACGAGTTTCGCACTTCCTGTGGCTGCCAATGCCCACACATTGGAACTGATTAACGGCGACGTTACCCAGCAGATCCCAGTAAGTGATTTACACGCTATCTCGGATACTACCTTTACGCTTTACGACCCTTATCAAGGGCGCGAGGTAGAGATGCAGGGAGTAGTGTTTCAAGCCTTCCTCATTGATCAGTTTGGTGAAATACCGCCAGCACTGCACTTTACCGCCTGGGACGATTATGAAGTCACCCTAAGTAATTGGGATGACCCCAACTGGTATTTGATTACCTTAGAGGATGGCGAGCCCCTATCGCTTCGCCAGCGTGGGCCCATAAGGTTAGTGGAACGCGACTATGGCAACCGCGACGTTGAAAATCTGCGTGAATTCAATGACTGGGTGTGGATGATTCGTCGTATTGAGGTGAAGTGGTGACCTCCAAGGCTAAGCAAGTTGAATCCCACGCTGTGCGCCCGCGCCCCTTGGTTCGCCAATACCGCTATATAACGTGGCTATCGCTAAGCTTAATGAGCTTTTTGGCACTGATGGTGCTGATTATTTATGAATCACGCTGGGTATACCCGGAAATTCAAGCCTACTTCAGCCAAACAGGCAATTTGAGCGGCCAGCAGCTGGCAACCCGTTCACGGATGTATTTGCAAAACGCTCAAGCTGAGCTGTTAACCGACCAGCCTGAGCAAGCGGCGTTCGATGCTGCGTTTATGAACATTGAACTGGCCTACGGTTTGTCGGATATGCATATTTATCGACGTGAATATGAGTGCTCTGAGCCGAGCCTGGCGGTTTTAAATCGCTTACTCACGTGGTTAGAAGTACGCGAAATTGATCGGGTTAACGCAGTAGGTGAGCTGTTCACTCCAATACAGTGTTTATCGCACATTGAGATGGACCAGCTAGACCAGCGTGGTGCGGCGATTAATTATTTTTCTGAGAGCACTCGCCAGCATAATCAGATGTTGACCTATTCGAGCTTGTTAATCTTTGTGCTGGGGCTGGCATTTTGGGGGCTTCATGAGCGCCAGTTGCACCGCACCGACCGCGCTACGCGGGAAACACTTGAATGGATGCAGCGTGCTATGCGCGACCCATTAACTGGGGTGGGCAACCGCAGCGCGTTACTTCAGGATGTGTTGGCCAATCAGCACCAATCGCTGGGGCTGATTCTGGTCGATATCGATTTTTTCAAGCAGTACAACGATGCCTATGGGCACCCACAAGGCGATACGCTGCTGCACCAGCTGGCGACCATCATTGGCCAAGCCCTTAATCATGACGCTCAGCTATACCGCTTGGGTGGCGATGAGTTTGCAGCGCTGCTTCACTGCCCAGACAGTGAAACGCTAAAGCGTTATTGCCGCCAGATAATTGAAGGCGTGCGTGAGGCAAACTTTGCGCACGCTGCCCACCCTGATAAAAAAGGCGTCACGTTAAGTGTCGGCGGCTGCTGTTTTGTGGCCAATGAGCACACCTTTACGCTAGCCTACGAAGCCGCTGATAAAGCACTTTATCAGGTTAAAACAGCAGGGCGGGATGGCTGGCAGGTGACTGAATAGAATTATTCAAGAAGGCCAAGGGAATTGCGTAGCGGTAAGCCAGTACTTGGCAAAAAGAGTAAACAATAGGGAAAGCACGGCGGTTGAGTGGCGCTCTGAACAGGCGGTAGTTAAAGTAAATACTGAAAAAACAGTGTTTGATAACTGCGGAGAAGAGAGATGAACCACGATGAAACGCCTACTCTATTAAAGCAGCGCCGCTCTCGGCGGCAAGTGTTAGCCAGTTTAGGCCTAGGCGCAGCGGCGCTTTATGTGGCCCCGACACTACTTTCGATGAATCAGGCGCAGGCGCATGAGCGTCGCTCCCGGCCTAGTGGCTACCATCGAGGGCGTTCACGGCCGAGCTATTCAAGACCGAGCTATTCCCGACCACGTTATTCACGACCCAACTATTCACGCCCACGCTACTCAAGGCCGGATGATAGGCGCCCCTACAGGCGTGACGAGCGGCCACGCTGGGAACGAGATGGCGTGATTGAATTACGCATCAGCCGTCTATTGCCGCATCGTTGGTGAGCTAAGTGATGAAGCCTTCTGATTCCCTTGCTACCGACTATGCGTTACCTGGCATAGGGCCTTGTGTCCGGCTGGTGGGCGCGCAGCCGTTGCTGCCGGTTCTACAAGCGGCGATGCCTGGCTGGGCGTTGACGGAGTGCCCACTTCAACCAACTGAGCCTGATATTTGCGTTTGGCAGCAGCAGGGCGGCTTCTGGCAACAGGCACCTGCACTCCCAAAAGGCATATGGCTAGATTCGCCAGTGGGTATTGCGTGCAGTGTCATTGCCGATGTGGCGGGGGCATTTTTACGTCACCACCCTGACTACATTGGGCTGCACTGCGGGTCTGCCGAAATTGATGGCCAGCTAGTGATTTTCCCAGAGTCGCACCGTGCCGGTAAAAGCACTCTGACATCCGCTTTTGCGGCAGCTGGGTACCGAATCTTTGGCGATGACGTGGTTGCGTTAACGCCAGAGGGCGAAGGGCTGTCGCTTGGTATTGCACCACGGCTTCGCTTGCCGCTGCCTAGCGCTATTGATGAAACGTTCCAGGATTTTGTCAAGGCGCATCAAGGGCCAAAGGATGATCGTTACGGTTATTTGGCGCTCGATGAAACGCTGCTGGCTAATCACGGTATTAAGCGTCCCATCGGCACGATCCTATTAATTGACCGTGACAGCCGGGTCACAAGCCCTCAGCTTACCCCGCTGCAGCATGGCGAAGGGCTGTGGCAACTGCTAAGGCAGAACTTCGCTGAAACGCTTTCAGATCAAGTGTTGGTCGCTAAATTCTTGCCGTTGGTTCAGCGTATGCCGTGTTTTTTACTGCGCTATTCAGATGCTTACCAAGCGGCAGAGTTTGTGGGGCGTGAACTCAAGGGGGCGCTACACGCGCAGTCATTAACGTACCCAACAACGTACTCAACAACTTATTTATCGCCTTCGCAGGCAGCGGCAATACCTGAAGCAGCTGCGTTAGAGAGAAGCGATCAGCGCTGTTGGCGGGCGTGTAAAGCAGCCCATGAGTACCCCTTAGGCGATGAGCTATTTGTGATTGTCGAGGAGGGCGGCGCGATTCACCGTATGAACATTACCAGCCGCGCAGTGTGGGCGCTGTTGCAACACGAAGCGCTGTCTATTGAAGAGTTAAGCCAAACGCTGGTGGGGTTTTTCATGCCAGTCTCCATTGAGCAGGTGCGCAACGATATGGCCGAGTTACTGGGGCAGTTTTTGGCGGTTGGCTTGATTGAGCCAGTGGATTGTTCAAACTAAGCGCAGCGCTTAGTGGATATTGGCAATGGATTGTTTAACGCCAAGTATCACGCCAGGCATGCATAACGCGCTCTGGGTACCAGGTTTTACCTAAGCTACCGTTATAGCGCGCAAGCGCACGAGTGAAGTCGCCATTCTCGATCGCCAGGTAGTGCGCCAAAATGGTACAGCCATAGCGCAAATTGCGCGGTGGATGCGTTAAGTCGTCAATCGGCAGGCCTAGCTCACTCACCCAAAAAGGCATTATTTGCATTAGGCCGACCGCACCTGCAGAAGAAATAGCATCGGCGTTGAAGGCGCTTTCTACTTGAATCAAGGCCAGCACGAGATCAGGTGGCAGTCCCGCTAGCCTGGCTTCTTGGTAGATGCGCGTTAATAGCGTTTGGCGCCGTGCAGGGTCACTGATGAAGCGTGCAAGTGGGGTGTCCATACGCGTTCGCCACTGGCGCGCACGCCACTGCTGCTGAGCCGTTTGGTGATGCTGATTAGCGGCTTCCAGCGTAGGGCGCAGGGCTTGAGGAAGCGGCTGAGCCATGAGTGGCTCAGCGCTTGTGATGACCATCAAACAGACAACCGCCCTCAAAAACACCCGCTTTCCGAAGGCAGTGGCTTTCTTAGCGGGCTTTCTCACGCAAAAAGTCGATGATTTGATCCGCAGGCACCATCGTCGCTTCGCTATCGCGGCGACCTTTGTATTCAAGTTCACCGTTGTCTAAACCACGGTCGCCAATCACCAAACGGTGAGGCACGCCCATTAATTCCAGGTCGGCAAATTTAACGCCAGGACGGGTGTCACGATCATCCAGCAACACATCCAATCCTGCTGCGCTAAGCGCTTGGTAGAGGCGCTCAGACTCTTCGCGAACACGCTGAGATTTATGCGCATTCATGGGCACTAACGCCACCTGGAACGGGGCGATAGCGTTCGGCCAAATAATGCCGGAATTATCGTGATTCTGCTCAATGGCCGCTGCAACCACGCGGGTTACGCCGATGCCGTAGCAGCCCATCCACGGGTGGCTAGTTTTGCCGTTATCGCCCAGTACGTTGGCGTTCATGGCCTGGGAGTATTTCTGGCCGAGTTGGAAAACGTGACCTACCTCAATTCCGCGCTTAATCGAGAGCGTACCTTGGCCATCAGGAGACGGGTCGCCTTCTACCACGTTGCGCAGGTCGGCAACGTCGGGCAGGGCAACATCGCGTTCCCAGTTAATGCCGAAGTAGTGCTTGTCATCCACATTGGCGCCCGCGCCGAAATCGCTCATCAGCGCCACGCTGCGGTCAATAATCACCGGCATTTTTAGGTTTACTGGGCCAAGTGAACCAGGGCCGGCACCCACGGCAGCACGAATCTCTTCTTCGCTGGCCATCGTCAGCGGCGCTGCCACCTGGGGCAGGTTTTCGGCTTTGACTTCGTTTAATTCGTGGTCGCCACGCACCAGTAACGCGATTAATCCACCTTCGGCCGCGTGTACCATCAGCGTTTTAACGGTTTTCTCAATCGGCAGCTTAAACTGCTCAACCAGCGTTGCGATGGTTTTAGCGTCTGGGGTGTCCACTAAGCGCAGTGCTTCGCTAGGTTCGGCGCGGGCTGCCTGGCTGCCAAGCGGTGCGGGCAGCGCTTCGGCTTTTTCCATGTTGGCCGCGTAATCCGAGCCGTTGGAGAACACGATATCGTCTTCGCCGGAATCCGCAAGCACGTGAAACTCGTGGGAGCCGGTGCCACCAATGGAGCCGTTGTCGGCGATCACCGGGCGAAAATTCAGGCCTAACCGCGTGAAAATACGCACGTAGGCATCGTACATCTCTTGGTAGGTTTGCTTCAGCGAGGCTTCATCAAGGTGGAAGGAGTAGGCGTCCTTCATAATGAACTCACGTGAGCGCATCACCCCAAAGCGCGGGCGAATCTCGTCGCGAAACTTGGTTTGAATCTGATAGAAATTAACCGGGAGCTGCTTGTAGCTGGCGATTTCTTTACGTACCAGGTCGGTAATGACTTCTTCGTGGGTTGGGCCAACGCAGTATTCGCGGTCGTGGCGATCATGCAGGCGGAGAAGTTCAGGGCCGTACTGTTCCCAACGGCCAGATTCTTGCCACAGCTCTGCAGGTTGCACGGCAGGCATCAGCACTTCCTGAGCGCCTGCACGGTTCATCTCTTCGCGCACAATCGCTTCTACTTTACGCAGCGTGCGCAGCCCCAGCGGTAACCACGTATAGAGGCCTGAGCTTAAGCGACGAATCATCCCGGCGCGGAGCATTAGCTGGTGGCTAATAACTTCGGCGTCGGCCGGTGTTTCTTTCAAAGTGGCAATCAATAATTGGCTGGCGCGCATGGGCGTGAGCATTCCTTAGTGCGTAGTGCGAAAGGTAGGGCTTAACATCAGGGCAGATGCCCCGCTAGCATTGCATTTGAGCAAAGAATTCGAGCATTGTACGGCCTCGTGGTTAAAGCGGCAAAAGCTAGTGGTTAAAGCGGTAACTAGACGGCACTGCCAAGCCACCTCTGTTGTCGGCAGGCTATGCTAAACTAATCAGGTTTTATGGCGCGCTAGTCGGCAAAAAACCAAATCGCATTACACGCAATCGACTAGCGTTACTTTTTTTGTTTGAGGGAAACTCCATGCATCAAGCAGTCCGTCGCTGGTTAACCGGGGCCGTGGTTGGCGTCTCCATCGTATCCTTAAGTGGTTGCGGTACGCTTTTTCATCCTGAGCGTAAGGGTCAAATGAGCGGTGATATTGATCCGGTGGTCGCTATTGCCAATGGAGTAGGGCTGCTGTTTTATATTGTACCTGGCGTGATTGCCTACGCCGTGGATTTCTCTAATGGCACTATTTATTTGCCGGGCCGTAGCAGCGCATCAGTCGATGTTCACCATTTTTACGACGCTATGGATGTCGCTGCCTTGGAAAAATTATTGTCTGAAAAGGCCGGCCAGCCAGTAAATTTAGAAAGCGAGCTGGTGATGATTGAAGAGATGGGCAGCCTGGATGAAGCACTGGCGATGGTGCGCATGTCGGGCGTATTAGATGACGAAAAGCTTTCAGCGATGTAACGCTATTTATTCTGTTATTTATTCCGTTATTTGTTCAGCTTGAATAATTAAAAACCCAGCATCGGCCATAGGCCGGGCTGGGTTTTTTCATGTCAGCGTATGTGAGCGTAGGCGGCTTGCATCTGGCTGATTAATGACTATCTAAAAAGCGCTTAAAGGCGGCGGGTTCATCGGTAATCACGCTGCTGATACCCCACTCCCAGCGGCTATGAAAGGCGCTTGGGTCATTGGCGGTATAGCAGAGTATGTGATAGCCATCACGGTGCATGGCTTCGGCTTGGGTGCGTTTTAAGCGCGGCCAGTGGGGGTGCACGCTAAAGGCTTCAACGGCTTCGCACTGCGCCCGCCAGGTGTTGGGAACGCTGCCAAACAAGACGCCAAGCGCCAGCTGTTCTTTGCTGGCAAACTGGCGGCAGTGGCTAAGTGCGCTGGCGTTAAAGGAAGAAATAATCAGCCGCTCAGGGGGTAGGGTGCTCAGCATTTCCGGCAGAGCACGGTCAACCAGCGCGATGGGGTCGCGGCCTTTGTTGACCTTAATTTCCATATTAACGCCCATTTCCAGTTCGTTTAGCAGGGCTAGCATAGCCTCTAGGCTGGCCATCTTTTCGCCTGAAAAACCATCGCCAAACCAACTGCCGGTATCCAAACACTGCGCGTTTGCCCAGGTCATGGTGGCTAATTCCCCCCGCCCATTGGAGCAGCGCGCAACGTCGGCGTCGTGCCAGATGACCGGTGTGCCATCACCGAGTAGCTGCACATCTAACTCTACCCATTTAGCGCCTGATTGGTGAGCAGCGCGCACCGCCGCTAAGGTATTTTCAGGGGCTGCGGCGGAGTAACCGCGGTGGGCAATCAGCGTGGGGAGTTGAATGGCGGGGTGCGTCATGAAAAATCGTTAAGCCTTAGCCGTTAAAAGTGGTGTAAGTCTAGCATGGGTGCATGACAGCAGGGTTTCATCCTTCCTGTGCCCGCCGCCCTCAAGGCCTGGCTTGATTTAAACGCCGCGACGCGCTTGTATAGCAGCACCTGTTGTTATGCTTACGACTAACAACCCAAATAATTAATAAGGAAACTGCTATGTCTCAGCGTATCCAATTTTCCCGTACCGGCGGTTCTGACGTGCTTGAACTGGTTGATGTTACTCCTGCTGAACCCGGCCAGGGTGAGGTGCGTGTCGCCAATAAAGCCGTTGGTTTGAATTTTATTGATATTTATTTTCGCACCGGTCTTTATCCCGCCCCGTCTATGCCTTCCGGTTTAGGCACCGAAGGTGCGGGTGTGGTCGAGGCCGTTGGCGAAGGCGTTACGCATCTTCAAGTGGGAGACCGTGTGGCTTACGCTCAAGGCCCTTTAGGCGCCTATGCAGAACTGCATACCCTGCCTGCGGCTAAAGTGGTCAAGCTTCCCGATTTCGTTGATTTCGACACCGCAGCGGCGAGTATGCTGAAAGGCCTTACCGTGCAGTACCTGCTGCGCCAAACCTATGCGCTGAAAGGCGGCGAAACCATTCTGTTCCACGCCGCTGCCGGTGGTGTCGGTTCGATTGCCTGCCAGTGGGCAAAATCATTGGGCGTTAAGCTTATTGGTACCGTTAGCTCACAGGAAAAAGCGGATCTCGCCATGGCCAACGGCGCTTGGGCGACGATCAACTACAGTGAAGAAAACGTGGTCGAGCGCGTACGCGAACTCACTAATGGCGAGATGTGTGATGTTGTTTACGATTCAGTAGGTAAAGACACCTGGGAAATGTCGTTGGATTGTTTAAAGCCACGTGGGTTGATGGTTAGCTTTGGTAACGCTTCTGGCCCGGTGGATGGCGTTAATATCGGTATTCTCAATCAGAAAGGCGCGCTTTACGTAACTCGACCCAGCCTGAACGGCTACGCCGATACGCGTGAGCGCTTGGAGATGATGTGCGAAGAGTTTTTCGCCATGATTGAAAGCGGCAACATCAACATCGATATCGCCAACCGCTACCCGCTGGCAGAAGCAGGCAAAGCCCAAGACGCCCTGCAAAGCCGCAAAACGACTGGCTCAACTATTTTGTTACCGTAGCCAGCGCTCCAATTTCAGGTACCCAACAGCCCGGCAATTGCCGGGTTTTTTGTCTGCAAAGGCTTTTGTCTATAAAGACTTTTGTTTGTGTCTGCAAGGGCTAGGCGTCTGCACAATAGTAAGTGTCTAATGTATCTAAGAAATGGCAATGTCTTTGGTGTCGTGCACACCCATCGTGTGATGACCTTTCAAACGGTAGCAAGGGAGTAGCAAAAAGATGGCGGCTGAGGACATAAGTATAGAAACGCTAGACCTTGGATGGTTGACGCTTACGCCCAGCACGCTGGTGTTTATCGTGCTTGGGCTAACGCTTGTCGCGTTTATCTGGGGCCGGTTTCGCTATGACCTAGTGGCGCTGGCAGCGTTACTAGGTTCGGTGATGTTAGGGCTTGTACCGGCTGAAAGCGCGTTCGCAGGGTTCGGGCATCCAGCGGTGATTACCGTGGCCGCGGTGTTGGTACTTAGCCGAGGGTTTGAGCGCTCGGGGGTGGTCGATATTATTGCCAACCAAGTGCTTAAAGTGGGCCAGAACCTGCTGCTTCAACTGCTGGTGCTGGTGGGTACGGTGGTGGTGTTGTCGGGCATTATGAACAATGTGGGTGCCTTAGCGCTTTTATTACCGGTAGCGATGAGGCTTGCGCGTGAACACAACACCTCGCCTTCTTTACTGCTGATGCCGCTGGCGTTTGGCTCGTTGCTCGGTGGGTTAACGACGTTAATTGGCACGCCACCTAATATTATTATTTCAAGCTACCGGGGCGAGGTAACCGGCGAAAGCTTCAGCATGTTCAGCTTTTCCCCCGTCGGTATTGTGGTCGCGATGGTAGGGTTGGTTTTTATTGTACTCGTAGGGTGGCACCTAACGCCTAAGCGCAGCGGTCAAGCCTCCACCGATGAGATGTTTGACACCGCCAACTACTTAGTTGAGCTAAAAGTGGGCGAAGAATCAAAAGCCAACGGCCTAACCCTGCAGCAGCTGCGTGAGGAGCTGGATGAAACCATTCCTGTGCTTGCGGTCGTGCGTAATGATCAACGCCGCGCAGGCTATCACTTTCACGGTGTGTTGGAAGAGGGCGATATCCTGCTTTTGGAAGCAGGGCCCGATGAACTTCAGCTGTTGGAAGACAAAGTGGGGCTTAGCGCGATTGCTGAACGGGAAGAAGACGAGGCCGAATCTACCGATACCGATACCGATACCGATACCGATACCGATACCGATACCGAGACGCTCGAGGCTGCCAACTCTCGCGCCACTGCCAACAGTGAAGATGACGCTGGCCACGCCAAGCACGAAGAGGCTTCCCAACAAGAAGAGGCTTCCCAGGAACGTCAGCCGTTAGATACAGAAGGCTTACAGCTGATAGAAGCGGTGGTGCGCAATGATTCAATGATGATCAACCGCAGCGTGCGTGAACTGCGATTAAACCACCAGTTTGGCCTGCATTTAATCGCGGTAGCCCGGGATGGCGGGCGTTTAAAGCAGCGGCTGCGAGATATTCGCTTTAAAAGTGGCGATATTGTAATGCTGCAAGGCAGTGAAACGGAGCTAGCCGAAAGCCTTGCATCGTTAGGCTGCTTGCCCCTGGCTAGCCGTGAACTGTACCTTGGGCAGCCGCGTAAACTGGCGATGTCGATCGCCATTTTTGCTTTGGCTATTGTCGCTATGCTGTTGGATTTGCTGCCGGCCGCGGTGGCGATGAGCACCGCCGCGCTCATTTCGCTATTAATTGGCGTGTTGCCATTACGCGAAGGCTACCAGGCGATTGATGGCCCTGTGATTGTGCTGCTAGCGGCGATGATACCCGTAGGCGAAGCACTGGAAACCAGTGGTGGCGCAGATTTAATTGCCGGCGCATTACTGCGCTTTGGCAGCGATTGGCCGGTGGTGGTTACCATGGTGGGCCTGTTTCTACTTTCAATGCTGCTTTCCAACGTGGTCAACAACGCTGCCGCCGCCTTGTTAATGGCACCCATCGCGGTGAGCTTAGCCAATGGCTTTAATGTCTCTCTTGACCCGTTCTTGATGGTGGTTGCTGTCAGTGCTTCCTGCGCCTTTTTAACCCCTATTGGGCATCAGTCGAATACCTTGGTCATGGGGCCGGGCGGTTACCGCTTTAGTGACTATTGGAAATTAGGGCTGCCGCTTTCGATAGTGGTGTTAGCCGTGGCGATACCGCTGATTCTGTTGGTGTGGCCGCTGTAGGCTGTTGTTAAGCGCTAAGCAGCGCTATCGCGCCGGTTTGTTTGCTGAATATTATTAGGTTATGAAAATTTTGCTAACATGACGTTCAGATATACATAAAAAACGAACAGGCCGGGCTTATGAACCAACAATGTCGTCAGGATGCTATCGTCGAGCTCGTCCGCCAGCACGGCTATATGAGTATTGAGCAGCTCACCGAGCACTTTGCCGTGACGCCGCAAACCATTCGACGTGACCTGAATACGCTGGCCGATGAAAGCCGGGTTCGACGGGTACATGGGGGAGTGGGCATTGAATCCAGCACGGTGAATACCGCCTACAGCACGCGCAAAACACTGCACCTGGACGAAAAAGAGCGTATTGCCCGCTGTTTGGCGCAGCATATTCCGAACCACGCCTCGCTTTTTATTAACATTGGCACCAGTAACGAAGTGATTGCCCAAGCGCTGCTTGAACATCAAGGGTTAGAGGTTATTACCAATAATCTCAATGTCGCGGCTATCTTGCAGCATAAAGAGGATTTCACCGTGATTGTTGCCGGTGGCCAGGTACGCACGCGCGATGGCGGCATTATCGGCGAGGCAACCATCGATTTTATCAACCAGTTCAAAGTGGATTACGGCATTATCGGGATTAGCGGTATCGATGAAGATGGCTCGCTGCTGGAATTTGATTACCAGGAAGTGCGCGTTGCCCAGGCCATTATTGCTAATTCACGGCGCATTTATTTAGCAGCCGATTACTCAAAGTTCCACCGTAACCCAGTGGTGCGCCAAGGTAATCTTGCCCAGTTAGACGCGCTGTTTACTGATCGACAACCGCCTGACGCCATACAGCGCTTGCTCACCCAGCACGATGTCGCACTGCATATCGCCTAAACGGTTAATCACCATGTAGTGCTAATCACCGCGTATCGAATAACTAAAATGTATCGAAAGTGAACATATAAAATCGAACGTAAACACAACAAAGCGAACTCGATATGTCCTCATTTATCCTCGCCATTGACCAAGGCACTACCAGCTCCCGAGCCATTCTGTTTGACCGCCAAGGCCAGGTGGCCGCCGTTGCCCAGCAAGAATTTACTCAGCATTTTCCTCATGATGGCTGGATTGAGCACAACCCCGAAGATATTTGGGAAACCGTGGTGGCCACCTGCCGCGAGGTGATGCATAAAGCACAGATTACCGCCGAGCAAATCGCCGGTATCGGCATTACCAATCAGCGGGAAACCACGATTCTTTGGGATCGCACCACCGGTAAGCCACTTTACAATGCCATCGTTTGGCAAGACCGTCGCACCTCAGATTGGTGCCAATCCTTATCCGCTAACGGCCACACTGAAAGCGTGCAGGCCAAAACGGGGCTGTTGATTGACCCCTACTTTTCCGCGACTAAAATTGCCTGGGTGTTGGATAACGTTGAGGGCGCTCGCATGCGCGCTGAGCGGGGGGAGCTGGCGTTCGGCACAGTGGATAGCTTTTTGATCTGGCGGCTAACCGGCGGGCTTAAACACGTGACCGATGCCACCAACGCCTCGCGTACTGCGCTGTTTAATATTCACACCCAAGAGTGGGATGAGGCGCTGCTAACGCTATTTAATATACCGGCCAATCTTATGCCCGAAGTAAAAGACTCAAGCGATGACTTCGGCACCACCGAAGCGCACTGGCTGGGCGCGGCGCTGCCGATTGCCGGCGTAGCAGGAGACCAACAGGCGGCTTTGGTGGGGCAGGCGTGCTTTCAGCCAGGAATGGGCAAGAGCACCTACGGCACCGGCTGTTTTATGATTGTGAATACCGGTGAAACGCCGGCGCTGTCGCGTAATCGGCTATTAACTACCATTGGCTACCGGCTGAACGGCAAGCCGACCTATGCCATGGAGGGCAGCATTTTCGTGGCCGGAGCGACGGTGCAGTGGTTGCGCGATGGGCTAAACCTGTTTGCCGATTCCTCGGAAACCGAAGCGTTAGCGCAAGAAACCCGCAGCGGCCATAGTGTTTATCTGGTGCCTGCCTTTACCGGGTTAGGCGCGCCGCACTGGGACCCCAAAGCGCGGGGAGCGATTTTTGGCCTAACCCGCGATACCGGCATTGCTGAAATTGTCGCCGCTGGCCTGCAAGCGGTGTGCTATCAAACCCGCGATTTGCAGCACTGCATGAACGATGACATGGAGGCTGCGCCGGGGAATCTTCGTGTAGACGGCGGGATGGTCAAGAACAGCTGGGTCATGCAGTTTCTCGCCGATATGCTCGGCGTTCAGGTAGATCGCCCCACCATTCTTGAAACGACGGCGCTGGGTGTGGCGTACCTTGCCGGGCTGCGCCTAGGCTGGTATCACACCCTCGAAGAGATAGAGCAGCTGTGGCGCTGTGAGAAAAGCTTTATGCCTGCGATGGAGGAGACTTCTCGGGAGCGGCTTTACCAGGGCTGGCTCGATGCGGTTTCGCGTGTTCGCTCGCATTCTTAGCAAAGTAGTCGTTGAAGCGCTCGTCAGCGTCATCGCCAAAGAGCACGCGGCAGGCCTCTTTTAAGCCGGTGGATTGGCGTAACTGCTCGTGGTGCACCACCAATGAAATCTTGGCGCGCCGGCGCAGGAAATCTTCAAGCTGGGTAATCATTTCATGGTCGCGGGCGTGTTCAAGCTCGCAGCGGATGTACTCGGTGCCTTCAATTAAGATTTCGCCTTGAGCGGGGTCTTGACGAATTTTTTCCAGCAGGTGGATGGCTTGGTCAGCGTAGCGCCGCCATAGCCGAGTAGAAAGCGGCTCTGATGATGTTGCTGCGGTCATGGCATCCAGGTTCATGCGTTTAGCTTGATCCATAAACTGCTGCTTTACCGATTCGGGCGGTTCGCCATACCACTGAAAATCAGGGTCTGACAAGGTAACGCCCAGGCGGCTAATTTCTTCGGCAATTTCATCGCCTACGTTCAAACAGTCGGTTAACTTGCCGCCAAAGATGCTGATATGGGCACTCTCAACATTGGTATCGACCACGTGCTTGCGGGAAAGCTGAAGAAAGTCACGGTCACTGCCTTGGTCGGCTTTGATAGCCAGCGGCCGCACGCCGCAGCGCGTAGATATAATATCGTTTTGGGTCAGCGGCTTATCTAAGGTTAAGCGCTTATTGATATTTTCCAGCACAAAGGCGATATCGTCAGCGGTCACGTCAACCTCAGGGTGCTCCATGTGAGTATCGGTGGTGCCGATGCAGGTGCGATTGCCCATCGGAATGACAAAAAATAGCCGGCCATCGTCGGCAAAAAACGCTAGCACTCGCTGGGAATCCGTTAACTGGGGAACAATAAGGTGTATGCCCTTGGAGTAGAGGTGATGATGCGTCGTTTTTTGGCCTGTCAGCTCGTTATGCTGGTCTACCCAGGGGCCTGCGGCATTGATTAATACCTTGGCACGGATATCAAAGGTGCGGCCATCCATTACGTTGCGCGCTTTGGTTACCCATAGATCGCCCACCCGCTCGGCACCGAGTGACTCAACGTAGTTAGCGGCAACCGCACCGTAGTTAAGCGCGTGGCGCACAAAGTTAAATACAAACCGCGCGTCGTTGTCGTGAAGGTAGGCGTCGGAGTATTCAAAACCGCCCACGGCACCCTCAATATCAATAATCGGCTCTTGCTGTTTAATCTTGTTTGGCAAGAGCAGGCGCGGGAGTTGGGTGAAACCATTGCCCATCAGCCAGTAAAGCCAGGTGCCCGCCCACAGGTAGCGGGGTGAGTGACGGAAACCTTTTGAAATAGTGGTCAGAAAACGAATTTCCTGCACCGTAGAAGGGTAGCTCTTGATCAAGTGATTGCGGCTTTTGCACAGTTTGCGAACCAGTGAAAAATCCTTACTTTCCATGTATTTAATGCCACCCCACACCAGGTTGGAGGAGTGCATGCTGGTACTGCCTGCGAAATCGCCGCGATCAATCAACGCGACGTTGGCACCTTTGCCAGCCAGCGCTGCCGCAGTAGCTGCGCCATTAATGCCACCCCCAATAATCAGGGCGTCAAACGTCTTAGTGGGCAAGGTTTCAATATGTCTGTTTCGCAGTGTCATCGCAGATCCATTTATCTAATCTAAATTAACCGCTCTCAATTAACCGTTCTCAATTAACCAATCACTAGCCCAGCTGCGGCGAGTTACTTATGTAACGACCATTCCCAGCGAGGAAAGCTGTTATAGGGGAAAACCGTTATAAGGCAAGATATTTTCGTTTACGAAAGTAGGTATGATCGTTTTTGAAAGGTTAGTTGATCGTTTTCGAACTTTCAACGCGTTTTAGCGTTGCTGGCTGTTTTTTTAACGATGCTGTTTTAACAACGCCGTTTTTAACGATACTGTTTTAACGACACCGTTTTGAATAAGCGTTTTTTGAACAAAAATCTGCCGCATTCTGCGATTCGATTCTCCGAATGAATCGACAGTTAAGGCAGCGCAAGGCGTCAGCCTTGCAGGTATATCTGGATAGA
>NZ_LGEN01000075.1 GCF_001507855.1 Halomonas sp. 54_146 | reverse complement strand
GGCAGCAGGACAAACAGGTCGAACAAGGAAAGTACCGATCGTTACGAACACTGCAGAGGTCTTAGCGTACGATTTTTTCCGTTTCGTGAGCTGACCCCTAATAAGGCGTAAGCTCTTTCGCAAACTCCTTGCGCATTCGACGGGCGGTGACCGACTTCAGATTTTTGACCAGATCCTTTTACCATTCCCCGTTCTCGATAAGTGTCTCGTGTTTAGTCTCGGCGTTGTACAGATAACACCATGCCTCGCCGTGTTGGGTGGGAAAAATAGCGCGGTTATACAGCCCCTGGCGGGGGGCATGCGCGAAGTAGCCTTCCAGCTGATCCAGCAAGGCCAGCTGTTCAGCATTGATGGTGTAGACCTCTACCACGGCACCCGCTGACACCTCCGCTTTGGCCCCAGGGTAAGGGCCAAGGTCATAGAGAGTGAGGTTAGTTAGACGGTCATGGCCGAGTAGGGTCGCGCCTTCAAGCCAATAATGGTTATGGCAACCGTGCTTGAGCGTGCCATACACAGCGACGCGAGAGCAGCGCTGTATATCGCGTTGCAAGTGATCCATGGTGTTGTCTCCTTTTGTTAGCCGCAGTGAACGGGTGGTTGCGCTACACAAACCCTATCGGCTGGCGCTGGCCGTGCTGTTCGCGCTCTTCCAGGGTTAGCGCGTCCATCAGTGTGTTTAAGCGGATGGGCAGGCCGCGTAAATCCAACTGATCTAGCGCGGTGCGCACGTTGCCGGGCGTCACGCGGCGCTGCGATAAGTGGCTCGTCGGAATAGTCGCCAGGCGTTGATGATCACGCTCTGGCAGTACTGCCTGGAGCAAATCACGTAACGGCTCGGAGGCTAGCGGTAAAAACTCCACTTTCAGATCAAAACGGCGCATGACGGCGCGGTCCAGGCTATCCACGCGGTTGGTAGTGGCCAGCAAAATGCCGTCAAAATTCTCAATCTGAACCAAGAGCTCATTGGTATGAGAAATTTCCCAGCTCTGCATGCTGTTGTCGCGCTGCATGAGCAGGGTATCAACTTCATCCAGCAGCAGTACGGCGCCTTTCTCACGCGCTTGCGCAAACAGCGCGGCAAGCTTCTCTTCTGTGCCGCCCACGTATTTATCCAACAAGCTGCTGGCGTGCGCGGTAATCAGCTCGCGGCCCAGGTGTTTAGCTAAATGTTTTGCTAAGGCTGTTTTACCACTGCCCGGCAGGCCATGCAGGCATAAACGGCCACGCTGGCGGCGCGTTAGTCGGTTAACGATATTCTCAAGCCCAGGGCGCGTATTCAGCCATTCCATGCGGTAGGCAGGCATAGTGGGCCCTGTGGCAAGTGTCTTATCGGGCTGAGTGCGGGAAAGCGATTGCCCGAGCGCTCGCAGGCGATGCGCCATCAGGGTGTCGATATGCTGCTCATTGCGCGTTGGTGTGCGCGGGTTGAATAAGCGCCCTAAACGGCATAGCTGGTCAGCGGCGGCGGGGGTCATCCAGTGCTGCTGTGCTAGCTGCTGGCGCCCTTGAGGTGTCACCGGTAGCTCGTTAAGCAACTGGCAATAGTGGGCGTTGGCCTGCTCGCCGTGCTGGGCTTTTACCTCAATGATGATATCGAAACGGCGTAGGTACGCCGGGTCAAGCCAGCGCACGCTGTTGCTCAACCACAGGGCAGGTTTGGGGTTGTTCTCCAGCAGTTGATTCATCCAGCCTTTGGGCAGCGCTTCTTCGTCGTTGATGACATCTTCAATCTCATCGAACATGATCAACCCTGGGCGTTGATCCACTAGCTTTTGCACCACTTGGTAGCGGCTTAAACGCTTGCTTGGCGTGAGCACTTCATCGTTTTTATCCACCACCGGCACGCCGTAAAGCGGCACCTTCAGCAGCGATGCTAGCGCTTTCACCAGCTCGGTCTTGCCCACACCGGGCGCACCATAGATCAATACGTTAGCGCCCGTTTGCTGGGTATCAAGCGCTTGGCGTAAATAATCAACGGCCAATTGGCGCAGTGGCACGGCGTCAAAGCTTGCCAGTGAAAAGGCCCCTGGCGGCTGCGTGGGGCACAGGCTCATCAAACGTTCGGTGATAAACCCCCGCAGCGCGCTGGAAGAGAGTGCTTGAATATCGTGATTGACCAACGGCGCTAGGCTGAGCAGCATGTGCCCGGCGGAGAGGCTGTCATCAAGGTCTAACAAGCGAAAGCTATGGGGGGTAGAGAGCAGCCCCAGCATTTTTAGTCGGCTGTGGTCTTGTAAGCAGAGATGCACCTCATCGCTGTTGTGGCCGGTCAGCTGTGCTAATAGTTTCTTAGCATGGGTGTCTTCAATGCAGGTAAGCGTAGGGTTCATTTGTGGATAGCGCAGCCGTAGCCAGGTGAGCATTAACAGGCGTTTTTCTAGCACGCTGAGCTGCAGTAGGTCTGCGATATGCTCGCAGAGTATGGTAAGTGTGTTGTGTATGGCGCTCGTTGTATCCAGCGCCGCCGTGGTGCGCTTCCACCAGCGTTTAAGTGCAGGGGAGTAATCGCCATAGTGATGGCTTCCTTCAGCGTCTTTGGGCACGTTGATGCCTAGCCAGGCAAACAGGCTTTGCCAGTCAGTGTCATCCAACCCACCATCTTTGCCCTGAAACATCACCGTCCGAACGGTGACCAATTGCGCCAGGAGACGTTCCTGCGGATCGTTGGTTGCATCGGCTGCGAATGTCGCGTTCACGTCTAAGAGGTGTTCCCACTGCATGGCCGACTCCTTTGTTGCCTACTTTACTTTTTACCTGCTGGCCTCATCATAACGCCCTAGTGCGACGCTACATGTCGCATTAGAGCGTGGTGACTGAGTGAAGCTGCGTGAATAATGAATCTATGCAAATTATGCAAATAGTGAACCTACGCAAATAGTGGTTCTATACAAATAGTGGTTCTATGCAAAAAGTCGGCTGTGGCGCTGAATACGCCGTTCAATAGCATGAGCCAGCAGGCCTTCGTTGGCATCAAGCAGCGTAAACGTGCTTTTCGCCCGGGTGACGGCAGTGTAAATCAGTTCTCGGGTAAGAATCGGTGACAGGGTGTCGGGCATCACCAGTGCCGTGTGATCAAACTCCGAGCCTTGCGACTTATGCACGGTCATCGCGTAGACCGTTTCGATACGCTGCAGCCGGCTAGGTAGCACCCAGCGGATACCGCCTTGGCCGTCAGGAAAGGCAACGCGAAGGGTGAGGCCGCTATTGTCTGGTGTATCACCGGTGGCCTGCGTATCGAATTGGTGTGGAGCTAAGAGCGTAATGCCGATATCGCCGTTCATTAGCTTTAGCCCGTAATCGTTGCCCGTGACCAGCACCGGGCGGCCTTCGTACCAATGGCTGGTGGCATCGGGTTTATAAATCAGGTCGGCGCGTATCAATGCTTGTTCGATGCGTTCATTCAGCGCATCGACCCCCCACGGTCCCTGGCGCAGCGGTGTCAGCAGCTGAAACGCTGTATGTGCTTTTAGAATCTCTGCCGCCCAGGCATCCCAGCTCACTTTGCCAGTGTTAATCGCTGGGCGCGTCTTTTGAGGATCAAGTCGTTGCAAGTAGTGACCTAGCCCCAGTGCACTTGCGTTATCTTTGCGGCCTTTCACGGCAAGCGTCGTCAGTTTTGGGTAAGGCGCCTTGGTTAAGAGCTTGATGTGGGCGAGGTCGGTATAGGTTGTGTCCTGGATAATCGAGAGTGCTTGTGGTGCATCGCCTGCATTGATAGCGGTAGCAAGCTGGCCGATACCACTTTGGCTATCAAACCGGAAGCTGTGGCGTAGCTTAGCAACAGATTGGTCTAAGGCGCGGCCGTGGGTATCTCGGTAATCGTTTTCTAACGCAAAGCCCGTGGTGGCTTCGACCCAGTGCGCGGTCTCGTCGTGGTAATACCCCGCATCGGCGCGTTGGCACAGGTTGCCCAGCACAGCCTCGGCCTCGACAGAGTTTAGTGGACGGTGGATGTCAATTCACTTTAGTGATGAGTCAGTGCTAGAAATTGAACGGCAACCGTGAAGAAAAAAATAATGACTAGCAAGCTTCTATTTCGGCTCATATACTAATATTTAATAAATTAGTAGTTGGAGCAATGTGATGAAGGTGCCTGTCTCTCCACCGTCCCAGGAAAAGCTACTTGAGCTGCTCAAAAGTGGCGATGTCGCTAAAATGGCGTTGCTCTTTGGTCAGGCGGTTGGGCCGACGGACAGTAAAGGCCGTTACCTACACTGGGACAAGCTTAGGCACCTGGCCATGCCGGAAGGTTATGATGCCGAGCTTTACTGGCTGGCCATGCGCAACGCACGAGAGAAAATTTCCAGAGACCTATCTTTTAAGGATAAGCAGGGGGCTCCCTTTCGGTTTTGCATACCGGATACCGTGATGCGTGACATTCTCTGGATCAGTGAGAACGCGACGGGGGCGATCAAGGCAGACAGCAAAATCTCAGACCCTCACACAAAACAAACTTACCTGATCAACTCGCTGATTGAAGAAGCCATCAATTCGAGCCAACTGGAAGGGGCTTCAACCACCCGTCAGGTGGCCAAGGACATGCTACGTTCGGGAAGAAAACCCAAAGATCATTCTGAAAAAATGATTCTTAACAACTATAACGCCATGCGTTTCATTCGTGAGTACAAGGAAGAAACACTCACGAAGTCAATGATATGCGAATTACATAAGATCGTGACAGAAGATACGTTACCTACAGAAGATGCTGATAAAGCCGGTGTTTTTCGAGGTCCAGATGAAGATATAAGGGTGTACTCACTCGATGACAAGCTGCTACATACGCCGCCATCCTATCAAGAGCTTGATGACCGTATTCAGCAGCTATGTGACTTCGTCAATGCGGAAAATGAGAACGAGGCTAGCTTTATACCGCCTGTTATCAAGGCCATCGTTGTCCACTTCATGATTGGGTATGACCACCCCTTTGTGGATGGCAATGGCAGAACGGCACGGGCTCTTTTCTATTGGGTGATGGCCAAGGAGGGGTATTGGCTGATGGAGTATATCTCTATCTCTCGGGTGCTGAAGCAGGCACCCGCACAATACATGGCGGCCTATCTGCATACAGAAACGGATGGTAATGATGTTACTTATTTCATTATTCATCAGCTTGAAGTGATCAAAAAATCGATTGCTGATCTGCATCGCTACCTCACTGACAAAGCAGGAGAGTACAGAGAGGCTGAAAAAATCCTCAAGAAATCAAAGCTCAATGGTTTGCTCAACCATCGGCAGCTGGGGCTGTTAAAAAATGCGTTGGATAACCCTGGGATGGAGTACACCATTAAATCCCATCAGAATTCCCATGGGATTGCTTATCAGACCGCACGAACCGACTTGTTAGCGCTATCAGATAAGTATCATCTGCTGAAAAAATATAAAGTCGGTAAAAAGGACGTTTTTATCGCGCCTGCCAAAATGCTGAACCTGTTGACATCCTCCAACCACTAAATCAGAGATGGTAGTGGCGGATTCCCAGGTTGTTACCTTCCTGGTTCCTGCTTCGTTGTCCGTTGCCTCAATGCCTTGGCATTGCCGGTCTTACACAAACTCCACAGGCGTAGATTCCCGAATGCCCTTCGGTAGTCACTTCAACGCTCGGCACCGGCTAACAGCGCGGTGCCGGCTTGTAGGATGTTGCGGGCGGCATTGAGGTCACGGTCTATGCCTTGGGTGCCGCTGCGTATTCCGCCCTATCGTGACCGCCCATTCCGTTTGAACGTGACCGTCTGTTCTGGATGATGGTGACCGCGCATTCCGTTTTATCGTGACCGATTTT
>NZ_LGEN01000012.1 GCF_001507855.1 Halomonas sp. 54_146 | reverse complement strand
CTGGTTGATAGGCACGGTGTGGAAGCGCTGCAAGGCGTTGAGCTAACGTGTACTAATGGCCCGTGAGGCTTGACCCTATAACACCCAAGGGGTCTGGTCGTAATGATGACGTTAAGGTTGAGAGACCAACAGAAAGCCGGATACGCAGCGTGTGGCCCAGGCAGGATAACGCCGGGGCGGCGGGCAATGAGACGCACACAATTTAGCAAATGCTAGTCAGCATGATATACATAGCCAGTTACGCCTGACGACCATAGCACGCGTGAACCACCTGATCCCTTGCCGAACTCAGAAGTGAAACCGCTTAGCGCCGATGGTAGTGTGGGGTCTCCCCATGCGAGAGTAGGTCATTGTCAGGCACTTATACCAAAAACCCCCAGGGCTTACGCTCTGGGGGTTTTTTTATGGCAAAATGCACTCCTCAAGGAGGAATGCCAATGACTCAGATGCGCTGGGAACAGCTACTTTCCCCACGTCGTCTTCATGACCAACGCTCAGCGAGCACCCGTGAAATCGGCCGGAGCCCTTTTCATAAAGATCACGATAGGATTGTCTTCTCCGGCTCATTTAGGCGTCTGGGCCGTAAGACGCAGGTTCACCCGCTAACAGAAAATGATCATATCCACACCCGCCTAACTCACTCGCTAGAAGTTGGCTGTGTGGGGCGCTCTTTGGGCATGATTGTGGGCGAATTGCTGCATGACCACCTACCTGAATGGATTACCCCCGCTGATCTTGGCGTGATAGTACAAACAGCCTGCCTTGGCCACGACATTGGTAACCCCCCTTTTGGCCACGCTGGCGAGTACGCGATTCGCGACTGGTTTCAGCGGGCGCAGAGCAGTGGCTTATTGGAAGGCCTATCAGACGCAGAGCGCGAAGACCTGCTGACCTACGAAGGCAACGCCCAGGGCTTTCGTGTCATTACGCAGATCGAATATAACCAGTTTAATGGCGGTATGCGGCTCACGTCGGCCACCCTGGGGACGCTGCTGAAATATCCGTGGACCGTTCGCTACAGTGGCCGCGCGGGCAAGTTTGGTGCTTATCAGTCCGAACAAGCTCTTCTAAAAGAGGTAGCTGAGGCGGTTGGCTTGCTAC
This sequence comes from Halomonas sp. 54_146, assembly GCF_001507855.1. Classification (GTDB taxonomy): domain Bacteria; phylum Pseudomonadota; class Gammaproteobacteria; order Pseudomonadales; family Halomonadaceae; genus Vreelandella. The sequence goes on along the minus strand of NZ_LGEN01000012.1, from coordinate 88,987 downwards.
CGCAAGGGGAGCAGCGCTGGTGTCGCCACCCATTGGCATGGCTGGTCGAAGCCGCCGATGATATCTGCTATGCCTTATTGGATTTGGAAGACGGCCTGGAGATGGGCATTTTACGCTACGAAGAGGTGGTGGAAATTCTGCGCCAAGTTGCTGGGGATTTCCCGCCTGAGTATGCGGAAATGCAGCGTAATAATGTCTCGCAACGACGCCGGATCGCCCTGCTAAGAGGGGCCGCCATGGAGCGTGCAGTCAATGATGTCGGCGCAGTGTTTGTACAGCATGAGCAGGCCCTGCTGAGTGGCACGCTCAGTAATGATCTTTTAGAGCTATGTCACCCCGATTTAGGTTGGGGAGTGCAAGCGGCAAAGCAGCTGGCTCGAGAGCGGATTTTCCAGAATGAGCGTAAGGCAAAGCTCGAGATTGGCGCTTATACAACGCTTGGCATTTTATTAGAGGCTTTTATTGGTGCCGCGCATGAGCTCCATCACACCGGGCATTCATCGTTTAAACACCAGCGCGTACTGGCGCTTATCGGTGAAAATACCCCGCTACCTTCTTGGCCTCTTTACGATAGCTACCGGCGAATGCTGGATTTCATCGGCGGGATGACCGATCACTACGCAGTCGATCTAGCCCAAGAAATGGGCGGGCGTCTACGTGGTGATTAAGTCAAAGGTACTTAAACCGAAAGCTCTTAAACCGAAGGCTGGCTCAGGTGCTTCAACTCCATCAACCTGGCGCGCTCAAGCAAAATATTAATGACTTTATCGTGTATGGCGTCATTGAGTGGGCCGGGCGTTAGCTCGGTTATCTGCTTAGCCAGTGTGTCACCGCTTACCACAAGAATATCGGGGGCGGCCTCGCTGTTATCTATTTTCCAACCGGGCAATACCAACACCCCACGCACTGGCACGGGGACGCCACAGCGGCGTTCTAGCCAATGAGAAAGCCAACTGACCCCCTGGCGGGTTTTATGCAGCGGGCGGCGCTCTTGCCAGTGCGGAAAGCGTAAGCGCTCGCGCTCTACTGCCACCGTGTTGAGCTCTTTGCCATCAGTGCCGATGGCAAGCGTTCTAGCACGTGTTTCGATGACAAACACACCATGCGGTGTTACCACCACATGGTCGATGGTAAAGCTATCGGTGGGCACGTCGTGAAAGACATAGTAGGGATGTGCATCAGGGCGAACCAAGCGCTCTAGCTCTTGGCCAACGGCGAGCTCGCAGGCTAAGCCTAGCTTTAGCCGCCGGATACGCTGATAGTCGCGTACCAAAAGAAGTGAAAACATCAGGACAAGCAGCGTACTGAGTAAGCCATACAGCGCCCATTCAACCCAATCCTGTTGTTCGACAAACAGCATGCGCCCCATGCCGTAAACAAGCGGCGCGAGACTGATAATGGGCCCTAACGCCCCGTTTAAAAATAGGCTAGAGAAGGCTTGGTCAAGTCGGTTGCGCAATGCTTGACCCGGTTCATGAAGCGGTGCGTTGAAGGGGGAATGAACGCGGGCATCGTGCAAGCTACGCAGCGCTAAAACAATGCTGCCCATGGCTGCCATGGGGAATAAAAAAATTAGCGGTAACACGTATTCCAGCCAAGCCATTACAGTGCCTTGCTCTAGCGACTTATCCAGTGATAAGTCATGATGATGTAGAAGCCTTTAGCCTCCAGCGAGTTTGACCTGGTAGCCAAGAGCACTTAATTCCTGGCGTAGGGTATCCCGATGATCGCCTTGAATTTCAATGATACCCTCTTTAACAGCGCCGCCCGTTCCACAGCGCTTTTTTAGCGATTTTGCCAGCGTTTTAAGCTCATCACTAGGCAGTGGAATGCCGCTAACGGTAGTAACGCCTTTGCCTTTTCGGCCGCTGGTTTCACGTCGAATGCGTACCACACCGTCAAGTGCCGCCAGCCGCGCCTGCTCGCCAACTTCATCACAGCGGCAAGTATCCAGCGCTTCCCGGCAAGTGGGGCAGGTTTTGCCGTGTTCTGTGGAGTAAACAAGCCCCCCCAGTTGGTCACGCAAAGAAGCCATTTCATCCTCCTGCTGAGTGTTGAGGCACAGGTGTTCGCCAATATTCACGGGTGAGTCGTTCTACTACCGCGGGTAACTGATACATATTAGTGATCATAATCGCGTTTTCAGGCGTGGTTTCGGCATCCGGAAAACGGTTCAAGTGGATAACCATCATGCCAGCTTGTAGCGCCGCGCGAACACCCACTAAGGCATCATCAATGGCAATACAGTCACTCGCCAAGTAGCCCATGATACTTGCTGCGTGTAAATGTAAACAAGGTTCGGGCTTCCAGCAATTAGCGGTATAACCACTGAATAAACGCTTGCCAAAATAGTCGCTGAGCCCCGTGGCGGCTAAAGCCGTCTGAATTTTGCGTTCAGGGCCATTGGAGACCACGGCGCTTGGGTAAGCCGTCAGTATATCCAATGCTTCATGAGCGCCGGGTATCGCCGTTAGCTCCTGAGCAAGTCGCGTGGCTAAATTAGCTCGCATGGTAACTTCCATGCTATCAAGCTTTTCAGGGTCCACCTCACCATGCCGCTGCTGCAGTTCTGCAACGATGCGCCGAAAGCGCGCGCCACGAAACTCGCCTAAATAATCAGTAGATGCAAAAGGCAACCCTACGGCATTAAGGCCTGCGGCCATTTCTTCAGCCAAAAGCGGCTCGCTATCGACCAGTGTGCCATCACAGTCAAACAGCAAAAGTGGGAGCGGCATTGCGGTTCCTTGCAGCGGCTAACGCGCTGCCAGTGTTAATTAAAGCCAACCATACCGCTATTGAACGGGATTTTTCCCCTTTTGTGAACACTGTTTTGTTATTTTTTGCTTGCTTGCACGATACTGGTGAGCCAGCTTAAACAGTTAGGCTCATTTTGGTGGCTATTGATGAATGTTTTTCAGCTTCCACTAATGTTAAAAGCGGGCAAGCTACGCCGAAAAGCAAGCTACGCCGAAAAGAGAGTAGGGATATACTATCCTGTCATAATCACAATATGGAGATCGCACCATGCGATACACCCCCTGGATTCTACCTTTTGTGCTCAGCGCGGCGTTGCTAACGACCACGAGCTATGTGGTGGCTGATAATCACGAGCCTCTGGATGATGCAGCACTAGAAAAAGAGTACGGCATTAAAGCAGGATCGGTAAAGCGCGATGAAGAGGAAGCTTCTTCAAGTGAATCAGCTGCTTCTGACAATCAGGCAAGCAGTCACGAAGAAGAGCAGGAAGAGAATAACGGTGAAGGCGAAGCCGCGCGTGAAGGCGAGGATGACGTAGAGCTAGAACCTGGCCCCAGCGAAGAGCGAAGCCCCGAGGCTGGCACAGGCGGAACCGGTAGCCCTGAAGACGCCATCCACAGCAGCGAAGAAGAGAATAGCGAAAACGCTGACAATGATGGCACTGACGATAGCGAATAACGCCAATGCCTGAAGCGCTATTTGGCGAGCCGGCGTGAGTTAGCACTACTGCGTTGATGGTAAGGCTTCATCGCGCGCTGGCTGGTGATCCACCAGGGGGCTACCTGGCCATTCATGGAATTAAACAGCATTTTTTGCATTTCGAGGCCGGCTTCCATGCTGGCCTCGAGCTTTTCGGTGACCATGCGCTGATTTTCTTTCATCATTTTCGGGCTGAAAAAAGGCTGTGTTTGCCATAAATGATTGCGCAAAGTGATAGTGGATAAGGAGGTGGACCATAGCTCAAATGCCATTTGACCAGCCTTCCAAATATCGAACATCGCCAGCGGGGTAGGAGGCATAAGTGGCAGCGTTGATGAGTGTTTCATAAATGTTTACCTCTATGTTGGAAAACGAATCGTTGGAACACGAACCCGCGTGAATTCGCCATTAGTCTTAGCGTACCAATGCTGCAATGCAATATCTATTTTATTGATCATAATAGGTTCTGAGGGAAAAAAAGACGACCGGTTGGTCGTCTTTTATAAATAGTACCCATTGTCAGTACCGATAAACAGCACCTATAGGCAGTGCCACGTACCGGTTTACTTGACCTTGGGAGCCAGTTCGCCGCGCTCATAGCGTAGGAACATTTCTTCTAAATTAATCGGCTTGATCTTGCTAGCATTGCCTGCAGCGCCGAACGCTTCGTAGCGGGCGATACATAAGTCGCGCATCGCCGTCACGGTTTCTTTAAGGAACTTACGCGGATCAAACTCAGCAGGATTTTCCGCCATAAAGCGACGCACCGCACCGGTGGACGCTAAACGCAGGTCGGTATCGATGTTGACCTTGCGAACACCATGTTTAATACCTTCGACGATTTCTTCCACTGGAACACCGTATGTTTCCGGGATCTGGCCGCCGTACTGGTTAATGACTTTCAGCCACTCTTGCGGCACCGAGGAGGAACCGTGCATCACCAGGTGGGTGTCGGGAATCCGCGCGTGGATCTCTTTGATACGCTTAATAGAAAGCGTATCACCGGTGGGTGGTTTGGTGAATTTGTAAGCGCCGTGGCTGGTGCCGATGGCAATCGCCAGTGCGTCTACGTGGGTCGCTTTAACAAACTCAGCGGCTTCTTCAGGGTCGGTTAGCAGCTGCTCCATATCCAGCTTGCCTTCAGCGCCAATGCCGTCTTCTTCACCCGCCATACCGGTTTCCAGGCTGCCTAAGCACCCCAGCTCGCCTTCAACGGAAACGCCACAAGCGTGGGCCATCTCTACCGTGCGGCGGGTAACCGCCACGTTATAGTCGTAGTCCATGGGGGTTTTGCCGTCTTCACCCAGGGAGCCATCCATCATGACGGAAGAGAAACCAAGCTGGATAGAGCGCTGGCAAACCGCCGGGCTAGTGCCATGATCCTGGTGCATCACCACCGGAATATGCGGAAACTCTTCGACGGCCGCTAAAATCAAGTGGCGCAAGAACGGAGCGCCGGCATATTTACGAGCGCCCGCAGAAGCCTGCACGATGACGGGAGAATCAGTGGCATCCGCGGCTTCCATAATGGCGCGCATCTGCTCAAGGTTATTGACGTTGAAAGCCGGAATGCCGTAGCCATACTCGGCGGCGTGGTCGAGCATCTGGCGCATGCTGATCAGAGCCATGAAATCACCTTATCTATGTTGTAAAAATCGGGTTGTAAAAGTCAGGTTGTAAAAAAACAGGGTGTAAAAAACAGACTGTAAGAACAAGTTGGCGGCGCGAACGGTTTTAGTAAGCGCAGGTTCAAGTCGTGCAATGTTAACCGCGTTTGGCGGCGGCTTCGAGCGCCGCGACGGCCGGCAGCTGTTTGCCTTCGACATACTCAAGGAAAGCACCGCCTCCGGTTGAAATGTAGGAAACGTGATCAGCAATGGCATATTTATCAATAGCCGCCAACGTATCCCCGCCACCGGCGATAGAGAAACCCGCGCTGTCAGCAATTGCCTGGGCGATCACCTGGGTGCCTTGACCAAATTGGTCTATTTCAAACACCCCAACAGGGCCGTTCCACAAAATAGTGCCGGCCTCTTTGAGCAAGCTCGCCAAATGAGCGGCGGTATCTGGGCCGATATCTAAAATCATTTCATTGTCAGCCACCTGATCGACCGGTTTGACAACGGCGGTGGCCGATTCAGAAAACTCGGTGGCAACCACAACGTCAGTAGGTAGCGGAATTGACACCTTTTCCATCAGCGCTTTGGCTTGGCCAACCAGCTCGGCTTCATAGAGTGACTTACCAACATTGTAGCCCGCAGCGGCAATAAAGGTGTTGGCGATACCCCCGCCGACGATTAACTGATCGCACTTATCAGCCAGCGCGGTGAGCACGTCGAGCTTGGTAGACACCTTTGAACCACCGACGATAGCGGCCATTGGGCGTGCTGGATTCGCCAGTGCTTTTTCTAACGCGTCGAGCTCTTGGGCAAGCAAAGGGCCTGCGCAGGCGGTGGGGGCAAAGCGCGCCACGCCATGGGTAGAAGCTTGGGCGCGGTGGGCGGTGCCAAAAGCGTCCATCACAAAGATATCGCACAGCGCCGCGTATTGTTTCGCCAGCTGTTCATCATCTTTTTTCTCGCCGCTGTTGAAACGCACGTTTTCAAGCAGCACCACGTCGCCGTTAGCGACCTCAAAAGACTCACCGAGATACGCTTTGATCAGCGGTACAGGGCGGCCTAGCAGTTCACCCAGGTGTTCAGCCACGGGCGCAAGGGAAAACTCCTCGGCAGGTTCGCCTTTGGTGGGGCGTCCCAAGTGGCTCATCAGTATCACTTTCGCCCCAGCGTTCATGGCCGCTTGAATAGTGGGCAGTGCTGCCCGCAGGCGAGCATCGCTTGAAACACGGCCATGTTTGATGGGTACATTCAAGTCTTCACGGATCAGCACGCGTTGTCCTTCCAAGGGAAGGTCAGTCATTTTTTTCACATTCATGTGAGCAGTTTCCTCGTGTTTATGCCGTTGAACGAAAGGTAAACCGGTTACGTTTCTGCCGACAGCCGTGCCAAACGCTGGCTAATGTCGAGCATACGATTAGCGAACCCCCACTCGTTGTCGAACCAGCACAGCAGCTTGATTAGGCGCTTGCCGGCCACCCGGGTTTGCGTGGCATCCACGATGCCGGAGCGAGGGTCGTGATTAAAATCAATCGATGCCATGGGCGCTTCAGTATAGCCAAGTACCCCTTTTAAGCGTTGCTGACTGGCGGATAGAAGCAGCGCATTGACTTCATCGCGATGGGTGTCGCGGTTGATGGTGAGTGCCACGTCCATTGCAGAGACATTAATGGTCGGCACGCGCACATGTAAGCACTCAAAACGACCCGCGAGATTAGGCATTAAGCGGCTAATGCCCAATGCCAAGCCGGTGTCCACCGGCACAATAGACTGCATCGCGGAGCGGGTAAGACGTAGATCGGTTTGATGGTAGGCATCAATCACCGGCTGGTCGTTCATCGCCGAGTGGATGGTCGTGGTCACGCCGTGCTCAAGGCCAAGCGCTTCATCCAAAATGGTTAACAGTGGCACTAGACAGTTAGTGGTGCACGAGGCAGCAGAGAGAATCCGCTGGGAAAGCGCCAGCTCGCCTTCATTGATGCCCCACACGATAGTCGCGTCGACATCATTTTCCGCAGGCTGGGAAAATAACAGCCGTTTCGCCCCGGCGGCTAAGTGCTGCTCGGCGGTAGCGCGATCTTTAAAGCTTCCCGAGCACTCCAGTACCAGGTCCACATCGAGTGCTTCCCAGGGCAGCTGGCGCGGATCTTTTTCGCATAGCACCTGAATCCGCTGGCCGTTGATGATGAGGTGCTGGCCATCGTTGTCAACGTCACCGGGAAAACGGCCATGGGTCGTGTCGTAACGGGTTAAATAGGTGATGGTCGCAAGGTCAGACAGCTCATTAATAGCGACCACTTCAAGCTCTGGGTGATGCCGCTCGACCAGCGCTCGCAGCACGCATTGGCCAATGCGTCCGTAACCGTTAATGGCGATGCGATATGTAGAAGCGGAATTAGCCATGCAAGGGTGGCTCTTAAAGGTGAAAAAGTGATCGAAATAGCCGCTTAAACGCGGTGCGCTTATAACGGCTGCGCTTATCAGCTACATGCTCATTCGCTACCTACCCACTCAGCTACATACCGAGCAGCCGCCAGGCGAGCGGCAGCAGTAACGCGGTGAAGATGCCCGTAAGGCTCATGCCCAGTGAAGCGAAAGCACCCGCCGTGGGGCTAATCTCAAACGCGCGCACGGTTCCAATCGCATGGGCGTTGAGACCCAGGGTGAAGCCAATTAAGCGTTCATCGTCGATCTTCAGCCAACGCGCGGCGAAGCTGACACAGGGAATGGTGATGACGCCAGTGACCAAAAGCGCGCCTAGCAGCAAAGCAACCGTGCCGCCAAGCTGCTCGGTAATACCGATAGCGATGGGCGCGGTGACCGATTTAGCGGCAATCGACGCGAGTATCGTATCGGAGCTACCCAGCAACCAGGCAATCGCCAGCGCATAGAAAGCCGCCAGTGTCGCGGCGATAGGCAAACAGATCGCCAGAGGACGCCACAATTCAACAATGCGCGGCAGCTGCTGATAAAGCGGCATACCCAGCGCCACCGTGGCGGGCCCTAGCAGTATGGTCAGCCATGTTGCCCCCTGTTGGTAAGTGGCATAGGGCAAGCCAATCACTGCCAATGCCGCGGCCAGTACCAATGCAGCGATTAAAATAGCCGGTAGCCACGAAGGGCGTTTTAAACGCTGAAAAATCGTGCTGCCCATCAGGTAAGCGGCAAGCGTTAACCCCACCGCAAACAGCGGGGTGGTGGTTAACATCGTTAGCAAAGAATTAGTTGGCATGTGACTGCCCGATAAGACGTTTGAGCAACCAGAGCGTGGTAAACACGCTAAGTAACGTGCCCACCACTAACGCGATAAGAATAACGACCCACTGCCCGGCTAGCTCACCAAGAATGAAAAATACACCGACCACGCCGGGCATAATCAGCATGGCGAGTAGCGCAATGAGCGGCTGGGCGGCGGCGGCAATGTTGTCAGGAACGCGCCCACGCACGGCGAGCGTTATACACAGCAACAGCATACCAATGACGCCAGAAGATATTGGCAGACCGGTGAAGTAAACCACCCCTTCACCGATCAGCCAGTAGCTAACTAGCCATAGAAAGCCACTGAGTACCGGCATGGCTTAGCCGAGTCGTTCGTTGAGTGGTTCGTTGAACAGTTCGTTGGCTTGCTTGACCACATTGTCGACGGTAAAGCCGAAGTGTTTGAACAAATCACCCGCCGGGGCTGACTCCCCGTAGGTCGTCATGCCGATCACGCGGCCTTCCAGACCCACATATTTGTACCAGTAGTCAGCGTGGGCGGCTTCGATAGCGATACGTTTGGTGACCGCTTTAGGCAGCACGCTTTCACGGTAATCTGCGTCTTGGCCGTTGAAGCGGTAGGCCGACGGCATAGAAACAACGCGAACCGCTTTGCCCTGTTGCTCAAGTTCGGCGGCGGCGTCCATCGCCAACGCAACTTCTGAACCGGTGGCAATCAGAATCAGCTCAGGCTTGCCCTCGCTGTCTTTCAGTACATACGCCCCGCGCTGAATCGCCGCTAGCTGCGCTTTAGTGCGCTGCTGATGGGGCAGGTTTTGGCGGGAAAGCACCAGCGCCGTCGGGCCAGAGTGGCGTTTTAGCGCGGCATCCCAAGAGGCTGCCGTTTCCACCGCATCACAGGGGCGCCAGGTGTTTAAGTTAGGCGTGGTGCGCAGGCTGGTGAGCTGCTCAATGGGCTGGTGAGTGGGTCCATCTTCACCCAGGCCAATGGAGTCATGGGTAAACACGTAAATCACCTGCTGGCCCATCAACGCCGCCATGCGAATTGAATTACGCATGTACTCCATGAAGATCAGGAAGGTGGCACCGTAAGGAACCAGGCCGCCGTGTAGCGCAATCCCGTTCATGATCGCCCCCATGCCAAACTCACGCACACCGTAGTGTAGGTAGTTGCCGCTGGCGTCTTCCGGGGTGATCGCCTTGGCACCTTTCCAGAACGTTAGGTTAGAAGGCGCGAGATCAGCGCTGCCGCCCAGCAGCTCAGGCATTTGCGGGCCAATCACATTCAGCGCTTCAAGCGAGGCTTTACGCGAGGCGATGGTTTCGCCGCGCTCTTGGGCCTGTTCGATTAGCGCTTCGGTGGCAAGCTCGGTGGGCAGCTGGCGCTTCATGCGGCGCTTAAATTCCCGTGCCTCGGTGGGGAAGGCTTCAGCGTAGCGGGCAAAGCGTGCGTCCCACTCCTGCTGGCGGGTTTTACCTTCCGCGCGGGCATCCCAGCCAGAGTAAATCGGCTCAGGAATATGAAACGGCGCGTGTGGCCAGTTTAGCTGTGTGCGTGCCAGCGCCACTTCTTCATCGCCGAGCGGCGCACCGTGTGCGTCCTCTTTGCCCTGCTTATTAGGGGCACCAAAACCGATAATGGTTTTGCAGATAATCAGGCTCGGCTTATCGTCATGGCTCTTGGCCAGTTCAATAGCGGCTTTGATCTCTTCAGGTTTGTGGCCATCCACGTTCGGCACCACGTGCCAGCCGTAGGCTTCAAAGCGCTTGGCGGTGTCGTCGGTAAACCAGCCTTCAACCTCGCCATCAATAGAGATGCCGTTATCGTCGTAGAGCGCAATCAGCTTGCCTAGCTGCTGGGTGCCCGCCAGGGAAGCTGCTTCATGGGAGATACCTTCCATCAAGCAGCCATCGCCCAAGAAGCACCAGGTGTGGTGGTCAACAATGGTGTGACCAGGACGGTTGAACTGCGCCGCCAAGGTTTTTTCGGCAATCGCAAAGCCTACCGCGTTGGCAAAGCCCTGGCCGAGCGGACCGGTGGTGGTTTCAATGCCCGGCGCGTAGCCAAACTCGGGGTGGCCGGCGGTAGGTGAATGCAGCTGACGGAAATTCTGCAGCTGTTCCAGGCTAAGCTCGTAGCCGCTTAAGTGCAGCAGCGAGTAAAGCAGCATGGAGCCGTGGCCATTGGAGAGCACAAAGCGGTCACGATCAGCCCATTTAGGGTCTTCGGGATTGTGCTTGAGGTAGTCATTCCATAGCACTTCGGCAATATCAGCCATGCCCATGGGGGCGCCAGGATGGCCTGACTTGGCTTTCTGAACGGCATCCATGGAAAGGGCGCGAATGGCATTGGCTAGCTCAAAACGGGACGGCATGGGGGTGCTCCTCGCCTGAAAACAGAGATTATAAAGGCGCTATTGTCGCTGACTTCCTATGTGGCGGCAAATGCAGCGGCAGTGATAGCGGTAAATTATGGGGTACACGTTCTGGGAAGCATCGCCGACAGCGTGTAGACTCTGCCACCCGAGGCGGCGCTGCCGCTCTCTAATACGGGCAGGGTTCACCTGCCATGATTTCCTGCTGATGCTGTTGACCATAGGCAGCCATCATACAGAGGGTCGAGTGCGCGATGAGCGAATATTCCCTGTTTACCTCCGAGTCCGTCTCAGAAGGTCATCCTGATAAGATTGCCGATCAGATTTCTGACGCCGTGCTAGATGCCATTATTGCCCGTGATAAACAGGCGCGTGTCGCCTGTGAAACCATGGTAAAAACGGGTGTCGCTATTATTGCGGGTGAAATCACCACGTCGGCATGGGTCGATTTAGAAGCCTTAGTGCGCGATGTGATTATCAGCATTGGCTATAATTCATCTGATGTCGGTTTTGACGGCGCGACCTGCGGCGTGGTTAACCTGATCGGAAAGCAGAGTGTCGATATCGCTCAGGGCGTTGACCGCAGCAAGCCGGAAGATCAGGGCGCTGGTGATCAGGGCTTGATGTTTGGCTACGCCACTAATGAAACTGATTCATTTATGCCGGCGCCGATCCACTACTCCCACCGTTTAGTCGAGCGTCAGGCCGAACTGCGTAAAAATGGGCTGCTGCCGTGGCTGCGCCCGGATGCTAAAAGCCAGGTCACTATTCGTTATAACGCCCAAGGCCAGCCCTGTGGTGTTGATGCCATTGTGTTGTCTACCCAGCATAATCCAGAAATCAACCAGGATGAGCTGCGTAAAATGATCAAGCGCGAGATCATTGAGCAAGTGATCCCCGCTGAATGGTTAGACGAGAATACTCAGTACCATATCAACCCGACCGGCAAATTCGTTATTGGTGGCCCGGTAGGTGACTGCGGGCTTACTGGCCGTAAGATCATCGTCGACACCTATGGCGGCATGGCGCGCCACGGCGGCGGTGCGTTCTCGGGCAAAGACCCGTCTAAAGTTGACCGTAGCGCCGCTTATGCGGGCCGCTACGTGGCTAAGAACGTGGTGGCATCAGGCCTGGCAGACAAGTGCGAGATTCAGGTCTCTTACGCCATTGGCGTGGCGGAACCGACGTCCGTGTCGGTCGACACTTTCGGCACCGGCAAGATTGACGATGCCAAGATCGTTGCGCTGGTGCGCGAGCACTTTGACCTGCGCCCCTATGCGATCACCAAAATGCTCGATCTGCTGCACCCGATGTATCAGCTCACCGCCGCTTATGGCCACTTTGGCCGCGAGCCGTTTGAGCACAGCTACACCTGGAGCGACGATAAAGGAAAAAGGCATACCGAAACCTTTACCGCGTTTCCCTGGGAAAAGATTGATAAAGCCGATGCGCTGCGTAAGGCCGCCGGTTTGTAAGCTATTGGCCACACCTTCTGTAAGAAATCGCCCCTTTGGCTTCGGCCGGGGGCTTTTTTATTTCACCATGACTCCAGCACCGTACTTCGCTGGACTACGCCTAAGCTCGCTACAGCAGGTTTATCAATAACTTAGGCTAATTCATCATATGCCGGTGCTTTCCGAAACTTGACCCGGCTTCCATCCGCTTGGCTCCTAACAGGCTCCTGGAAACGGGTCTTTCCAAGGAGTCAGCTATGGCCAAGATCAAACTCACCAAGTCCGCAATTGATGCGGCAAAGCCCCAGGCGCAGCCCGTCGAGTTGCGCGACACTCTCGTCCCCGGCTTCCTGTGCAAGATCACGCCGGCCGGCCGCAAGGTCTTCATGCTCCAGTACCGGACGAATGCCGGTGAGCGGCGTAAGCCAGCACTGGGCCTGTACGGAGAGTTGACTGTCGAACAGGCCCGTTCATTGGCGCAAAACTGGCTGGCCGAGGTTCGCCGAGGCGGCGATCCGGGGGCCGCCAAGGCCGAAGCGCGCAAAGCGCCCACCGTCAAGGAACTGTGCGTGAAGTTCATGGAGGACTACTCCAGGCACCGCAACAAACCCAGTACTCAGAGGGGCTACCAAGGCAATATTGACCGCAACATCATCCCAATCCTGGGTCGTTTCAAGGTAAAGGATGTGAAACGTGCCGACGTGGCGACAATGATGAAGAAGCTCGATTATAAGCCAGGCGAGGCCAATAAAGCTCTGTCCGTCCTGCGTAAGATGTTCAACCTTGCTGAGATTTGGGGGTACCGCCCGGATGGCTCGAACCCGTGCCGACACATTCCGCTGTACACCGGTGGCAAGACAACCCGGCTCATTACTGACGGAGAGATGGCCAAGCTATTCAAGCACCTCGACCAAGTTGAGGCTGAACGCTTAGTGCCTTATGTCATCCCGCTGGCAATTCGTCTGCAATTCGAGTTCGCTGCCCGGCGTTCTGAAATAGTGCTGCTTGAATGGGAATGGATTGACCTGGAGAACCGCCGGGTGGTCTGGCCCGACAGCAAGACCGGTGGTATGTCAAAACCCATGAGCGAGGAAGCCTATCGACTGCTTTCCACGGCACCTCGACAGGAAGGCGGACGTTATGTGCTGCCATCGCCGCGTAACCCGCTCACCCACTTGACCTATGGGGAGTATTACGGCGGCTGGACCCGTACACTCAAGGCGGCTGGCGTCACTCACGTCGGCACGCATGGCATCCGACATCGCTCGGCCACAGACATCGCCAACTCGGGTATTCCAGTCAAAGTCGGTATGGTACTGACAGCGCACAAGACTGTGACCATGTTTATGCGCTACATCCATACCGAGGATGATCCGGTTCGTGAGGCGGCCGAACTCGTAGCGAACCGGCGTAAGACAATTATAGGGGCTCCGCGTGTCAAGGGAGCCTCAGTATGAGCAGGGTCGGTGTACAGGTTTGCCGCTCAATAGTCGCAATAGCGGTGCGACTATTGAGCGTGGGCGACCATTGGGGGCTCCTGCGAGGGATAGACAATCATGCCCGTTACGGGTATAGTTATTGGGGTGGATGTGTATGAATGTCTTGAAGCGAAAGGATTTTGCGCGGTGGCAAGCGGGCGAGAAACTGTCCGATACGGCCCTGTGCAAGGCGGTCCAGGAAATGGAGAACGGGCTAATTGATGCCGACTTGGGCGGCCACCTTTATAAGAAGCGGGTAGCTCGCCCTGGTGCGGGTAAGAGCGGTGGCTACCGCACCTTGTTATCGGCCCGTGTTGGCCGCCGTTATGTATTCCTGCACGGGTTCCCGAAAAGCGACAAGTCGAACATCACGCGGGAAGAGAAAAAAGCGCTGCAATATGCCGGCAAGGTATTTCTAGAGCTGTCGGCTAAGGAATTGGTGAAGGCATTGCAGGCTGGTGTTCTATTGGAGGTATGTTGTGACAAGTAAAATCATTGAATCCTTGCGCGGTGATCTGGCTGCATTGCAAGACGCTGGCGCGATCAGCAAAGTGACGATGCGTGAATTCGACGCGATCTGCCCACCGCCGGTGCGCGAGTTCAGCGCGGACGACATCAAGCGTCTGCGTGAAGCGTTGCATTTCAGTCAGCCAGTGTTCGCCCATCACCTGCACACTACGGCTTCGACGGTACGCAAGTGGGAACAGGGTGAAACGCACCCAGCAGGCCCGGCGCTCAAGCTACTTAACGTCATCGCCGACAAGGGTTTGCAGGCCATTATCTGATGAATGTGCGACGGAGGTACAGATAGTGGCTTCACAAATTGCCCCGTTCAGCTCCCAGCACCTGGAAGCTGCCTGCCGCGTCCTTGCCGACACCGCACAAGGTCTGACTGGCACGCAGATCGGGCGGTTGTTACAAGAGGTCCAAGTAGCCGACTCATCCCCAGACATGACCAAGTGGAAACGGCTGTTCAATGCGTTGGCTGGCGCGCAGAACCAGCATAAGGTTGGTAACCATCTCATCATGTTCATCAATCGCGCGATGAATCCGGTGAGCTATGCCAGTAATCCTGGAGCATTCGCGTGGCGCCGAGATGAACTCAATGTTGTCTTGGCCTTTTCGGGTTTCTACGTGCGTGAAGACGGCAAAGTTGGATATGCCGATAAGGCCAATACGCTGGATGAGGCCCGAGCCCGAGCCGGGCGCCTCAAGGCGGCGCTGGAAAGTCGGACTGTGCATGCAGAAGTCCTGAACTACTGTCGTGCGGAGCTAATGGAAGAGAACTATTTTCACGCAGTCTTTGAAGCAACCAAGGGCGTCGCCGAGCGGATTCGCCAGCTCTCAGGCCTGAGCGGCGATGGTGCTGACCTTGTGAATAAGGCTTTTGCGGGCCAACAACCCGTTCTTGCCTTAAAGACACTTACCTCGGAGTCCGAAAAGAGCGAACAGAAAGGTTTTGCAAACCTGCTGGTCGGTCTGTTTGGAGCGGTACGCAATCCGCTTGCCCATGCTGCGAAGACGAATTGGCCGATGTCCGAACAAGACGCCCTGGACATCCTGACGCTGGTGTCACTGATTCACCGCAAGCTGGATGGCGTCACGAGGCTTGCTGCTGTGCCTGCGTAAAGGGGGAGCCAATGGACGAGGCGATTGTTGTTTTTTCCCGGAAAGGGCTTTTCCAGACCACGATTGCGGCACGTGACGTCCGTAGCCGGGAACATGCGCGCAAGCTTTGGCCATTGGTCTCTTCCGATGGATCGCGGCAAATGGTGACGTGGGTCAGTCCTTCCTTTGAAAATGGCAAATTGCGCCGACGATCCCATTTTCGAGTACTGCCTACTCAGCACACCTTTAAGCCTAAAGCTCACTTCGACGATGAAGAAGCTAACCGATGGAGTGCTATTCAGGAAAGCCCTGAACACCGGCGGGCGAAAGAACTTGTCGCGGACGAGCTCTCAAGGCGCTTGCGTGCTGGGCTTGCAATGCCCTGGTCGTTCAGCGATTTGGATTCATCGGATTATCCGCTGGAGGGGAACTTGCTGCTTGGCGCCGACCGAGTGGCAACTGAGCATCCTCTAGAGACGCCTTTCGGCAGCAAGTTCCGGCTCGATGTGGCTGTGCTTGGACCGCCGGTCCAGGCTGAACCGATGGTGCTTGGCGGTGTTGAAATCGAACTTGGCCACGCCTTTGACGGTCGGAAGGCGCTGATCGGAAAGTCTCTCGGCTTCCCACTCATCTCCATCGATATCACCGAAATGACCCTGCCCGAACTTACTCCGAAATGGGCACAGAAAGTGTTGACGGCAACCACCCGTAACCATGAACAAGGGCGACGACAGACCTACATCTATATCCATGACTTGCTATACCCACTCTATGCGCAATTGCCGGCGTTTCTCGACGACGATCAGCGCCATCAGTTCCTCGTGTTTGCCGACGATAAAACGCTGAACAAGCTGGTGAACTGGATGAATCTCCTGGCCGAAAAGCTGGAGTATCCGAAAGGGACGGTTGCTGTGGCGATAGTCAACGGTAAGAACGACCAGGCCCGCAAGATGCTGGAGCGTGCCGGGCAGGTCGTCGGTCCTGATTGGAAGGACTTTAATGATCAGAAATGTCTCCGCTTGACCCTTCCTCGCCCCAAGGGGCCAGCAGATCTTCAGGCGCACCGTTTCCACATGACCATGGCGCGTATCCTGCTATCGCATACCGATGCCCTTGTTGGCTATAAGTATTGCAACGGTGTTGACAATAATCACCCCGAAGACGATGTCTGGGTTGCGAAGCGATGGATCGCCAATGAAAAAATCTTTTCCGAGCACCGTGTACTACCGAAGCGATTGGCCGAGCCGGTCAATAGATTGATCGCCGTAGTTTCGGATCTCAGACATAATCACGCTGCGGCCCGCTACGAGGAAACGTCCCGTACCGAACCAAATAATTCTGCAAGCTAAAGCTCGAGTCGAGCCAAATGGCTTGTCTGGAGATTGACTCGAACCTCAGTCTCTAGTTGGTGTTGAGACCCATTCCAATGGTGCTGAAGAAGGCAAAATCGGCAAGCACTCAAACAGGCGTTCTGCATAAACGAACCCCATTCGCCTAACTGCGCTCTTATCGAAATACAATAGCCAGCCAGCAAGTAACGCCATAGAAGTAAGCAACGTCAAGCCTGCGGCAAGCCCCGGCTCTGCAAGATGTGCCGGGACAAAATGGGGCGGTATTACCTGCAGAACTTTTGCAATCACTAATCCGTAGGCGATACCCAAAAGGCACGATACGATGCCAACCGGTTTCATCGCCAGCATATTGCGGTGAAATCCATAGGCAATGTTCTCTTTTAGCAAGAGCTTTTTATTAGAGCGCGTCAGCTCACGAAGCCGCCTGGTTGCACCAATATAGATATCATCCGCCTTGTCAGGGTTTGCTGATTCTTCTTCTGCTGTCGGCATAGCAATACCGAGCTTCTCCGTAATTGCAGTGTGGTAACGTTGTTTGCTGACACTATCAAGAAACCTATCACGATGACGTAACGCGATGGTTGTTGGCATGCCGCCCCATTTTGCAACCAGCATCTCTTCAAGTTTTTTCCCGCGCCCACGAGCAACACTTGCAAGGGCATAAATAGCACCGCAGCCGCCGAGCAGGCCAACCACACCTGTAAGCACAGGATGCTTAGCTCCATAGACGCACAGTAAGGGGACTAACAATGGCAAGGCCACAAGAAGTCCTGGGGTAACGCGCGCTTTACGCTCATAGGGGTCTTTGACCAGTTCGAAAATTGTTGTCATGAAGAGTCAGGCCTGCGTTGTCAATCCATCAATGTAGGGTTGAATTTCATTTCGGTTTTTCAGCGTGATCTGTTGCGTGAGAGGGTCAGGAGCTTCCTTGGTGTGCAAGCCCAAACGCCTCAATGTGTAGTACAGAAATGCTTGGCGGCACGGAAGTTTGACCTCGCCATCTTCCATGCCGTAATCCAATTCCAAGACTCGCCTCTTGGCTGTCGGCAAATCGGGGTGCGGCGCAAGGACAAGCGTCAGTACAGTATGCCAATGCGCATCCTGGCTGAAGTCCACTTGGCTTGCCTCGAAACCGTCGATGCGCAAGATTCGAGCTAGGACAAAATCACTAAAGCGCTGGCGTTTGTGGCAAAACGCGCGCACGTGCCAGCGAAAACCGTCGTTGCCAAGCGCGTGAGGGGACAGCAGGCGAATCGATTCGTCCAAGGACGTCATGGACTGGTAGCTCACCCGAATCGCTTCCTGCTGCCGGATTGCCCGGACTACTGCTTCGACGGTCTGCTCATTGATCGTGCGCCAGGGGGAAGGAGCCCAATCTGTCTCCGGCGCGGAGCCGATGAAGCTGGCCGCCGGCTCGACAACTCCCATTTTCGTCGCCAGCAACTCCGCTAGATAGCGTTGGCCCGAACTTCGTTGGTAAAGCGGGCAAAAACTCGGTGATGCCGTGTAAGTCTTGGAACTGCGGTCGTAAGTCAGGTTGCTCGGTGCCAACTCAGTGTACTTGGCAATATCCAGTGATGCTTGGGGAACCGATATGCCGAAGTGCTCGGTGAGGTCCATGCGGTTAATGCGCCGCTCCCAGCGCAGACGGAAATCAATAAATTGAAGCCTACTCTCCAACCCCCAGCTTAGTCCCTTGGGCTCAGTTGGTTCGACAGTAGTGATAGGGGTTTCTCGCATCGTTACGCCTATAAAGTAGACGGGTATAAAAAATATCCGTATAATAATTATACTCGATTACTTTTCGGCCGTCCACCCGGAGACCTGTATGCCTACAACCATCACGTTTTTCCCCGTCGACAACGGGGACATGACCCTCATCAAATTCGGCGATCTCGACGCGACGACGCTGCTGATCGACATCAACATCCGACAAGACGCCGACGACCCCGATAAGGACGTGCGCGATGTTGCCAAGGACTTGCGCGAACGGCTGAAGAAGGATGAGAACGGCAGGCCGTATGTCGATGCCTTCCTGTTGAGCCACCCGGACCAGGATCATTGCCGTGGTTTGGCGCGGCATTTCTACCTAGGATCGTTGGACAAGTACCCGGATGACAAGAAGGACGACAAGGACAAGAAGATCGTGATCCGCGAGATGTGGTCGTCCCCGATTGTGTTTCGACGCGCCAGCAAGACGCACACCTTGAGTGACGACGCTAAAGCATTCAACACGGAGGCACGTCGACGTGTACAACTGAACCGCGACCAGAACTTCGCCGTTGCAAACGGTGATCGCATTCAGATCATGGGCGAGGACATCGACGGAAAAACTGATGATCTCACCTCGATTTTACGGAAGGTGGACACGCGCTTCTCGACGATCAATGGAAAGAGTTCCGCATTCTTCTCCGCGTTCCTTCTGGCGCCTCTGGATGCCCAGGACGACGACGAAGAGTGCCTGGTCAAGAACCAGTCCAGTGTGATCCTGAACATCACATTGGCCGCTGATGCACAGACGCCAGATGGCGCGAAGTTCCTTACTGGTGGCGATGCTGAGGTATTTATCTGGAACCGCCAGTGGCAGCGCCACAAGGCCGAAGCCGATGCGCTTGAGTACGACATCATGCAGGCACCACATCACTGCTCTTGGCGTTCACTGTCCGAAGACAGTTGGTCTACCCTCCGCGAAAAGGCCAAGCTCGATACCGATGCCCGCAGTGCGCTTTCGCAGACCCGTGACGGCGCTGTCATCGTCACCAGTAGCAAACCGATTAAAGATGACGACAGCGATCCGCCCTGCATCCGCGCAAAGCGTGAGTACGTGGCAATCGTGGACGAGGTAAAAGGCGAGTTCTACTGCACCGGCGAGTACCCGAGCGAAAAATCCGTGGAGCCTCTCGTTTTCACCGTCACCGCTCAGGGGGTGCAGCCTCCATCGAAGAAGGAAGCAGGATCAAAGGCTGCCGCCGTGATCACCTCCGCGCGCACTCCCATGCCGCACGGGTCATCATGACAGACGCCATCGCAGACGCACTGCATCAACTTCAACGTCATCGTGGCTTGATCCGCGTTGGCGAGCCAAAGGCAAGCGGTGTATCGACACAGATAGAGGTCGATGTTGCCGTTCAACTGCCAAGCAGGTCTCGGCGTAACGGCGTCTCCCAAACTGGCGTACGTGCCGTCGAGACATGCGTTCTGGTATTCGATAATGACTGGCCCCTATTCGCCCCCAAGCCCTTCTTGCGTGCAGACTTCCCGCTCAACTTGCCGCACATCAACCCCCATCAGGAAGGCGAGTTGGTCTCGCCGTGCCTGTTCGAGGGGTCGTTGGACGAGTTACTGCATCGGTTTGGTCTGGACGCCATTGTCGACCAGTTGATCGATTGGCTGCACAAGGCCGCAGCCGGAACATTGCTGGATTTGGAGCATGGGTGGGAGCCGACGCGCCGAGACAGTTGTCCTTCCACCGTCATATTCAGTGCCGAGAAGGTCGCGGCCAACGCTCCCGTTGACGGCACGATTCTGGTAGTTCCCGCACGCTATGTGACGATCGATGGCGGTATGTACGCCATCATCAATACCGAACTGACCGCGCAATTCGATACTGTTTTCTCGCAGGATGTTCACAACGACAAGTTGGGGAAGTGGGGGAATGGCCATGCCGCAGCCTTCATCGCGCGGGCGCCAATGACCGGCAATCACCCGTATGTGGTCGGGCGCTATCAACCGGAGACGGTTGTCGATCTCGCGACGCTGCTCGATAGAGCAGTGGAACTGGGCATAGATCGTGACGCTTTGGCCCAAAGCCTGGATGGCTACTACGGACGTTCGATCCTGGATATGCAGCAGGACTCGCGTGGCTGGGTGTATGGCTTGTACGCGATTGTTATTCTGACTGTGCAAAGGCCAGTGTCGCTTGTGGGCTCACCAGGGAGAAGCGTCGAAGTATTGCCCTACATTGTGCGCTATGAACTCAACGCGCGATCACTCCTGGAGCGAAACGCCACGGTTCATTCAGCCTTTCACGCGCATGCGTTGTCTCCCGAGCTGCTGGCAAGGGCGTCCGGCATTCCAGCAGCAGCCACATCGCAGCCGCTGGTCATGCTCGGCTGCGGAAGTTTGGGATCGAAAATCGCGATGCAACTGGGGCGAGCGGGCTTCGGTTCGATGACTTTCGTCGATAACGAGTCTATGTCGCCTCACAATGCGGCGCGGCATGCGCTCATTGAGCGGGGACCGATGCTGGTTCCACCTCGGAAGTCGACGCTGATGAAGACGGCCTTTGAGTCGCTGTCGCATCTTCAATCGCAAGCGTTCGACACCGACGCAGTGACTCTCTTGGTCGATGCTGCGCAGTTTGCTGCAACCGTTCCGCAGGATGCGGCCCTCATCGTGGATGCGACAGCCTCACTTCAGGTGTTGGCCGCAGAAACGCAATCAACGGCGCTGAACCAATCCCCTGCGCGGTTGGCACGGATCGTCATGTATGGCCAGGGGCGCTGTGTCGCGGTTTTGCTTGAAGGGCCTGGTCGCGCCGGTCGGGTTGACGATCTTACGGCATTCTTGTTCGAGTGCTGTCGGTTTGTGCCGGAACTGCGGGCGTCGATTGCTGGCGATACGTCTGAGCCGACGCGTATTTTTGTGGGCGACAACTGCCGTTCACTGACGATGCCAATGTCCGATGCCGTTGTTTCGCGTTCTGCTTCATTAGCTGGCCTGCAACTGGAACGCTGGCTCGTTGGCGGACTCCCGAAGGAGGCGACGCTTTGCGCCGGGGTCTCGGATACCGAAGGCCTCGGCATGGCATGGACCAGCACCAGCCTCGGCCCGACCACTGTGCTCAACGTAGCAGACGATGGTGGCTGGAACATTCGGATTCTGCACCCTGTCGTGCAAGCGATCCATGCTGATGCGCTGCGCTGGGGCGCTCTGGAAACAGGTGGAGCCTTGGTCGGTCGTATCTCGTTTGAGAATCGAACCATCACCATTGCTGGCCTCGTGGATGCGCCGCCTGACAGCATTCGGGAGGCCGCCCGCTTCGTCCTTGGGACGAATGGGCTTGTTCAAAATTTGCGCACAGCGAATGGAACCTCTTTGGGGTATCTGGCCTTCATCGGCACTTGGCATAGCCACCCGAAAGGCGGCGCACATTCGGGCATAGACCGAAATACGTTGCGCGGCATCGCCGAGGATGCTGGCGGCCTTCCCGCCGTGTCGTTGGTATGGACTCCGACAGGACTCAGGTGTGCGGTGGATCGCTGGTAAAGGCAAAGCCGCCGGCACTTTCTTGGCATAAAACGAAAGGGATGTATGGCTGACTACTTCGAGATCGATTTTCTTGGCGTCGAAACAGCGAAAAGCGGGGATGCAATCACGCTGCGTTATTCGGTGAATGGCACTGAGGGTGTGCACGTCGTTGACGGTGGATATCTGGATACGGGAGATCAGATTGTCGAGCACCTGAAAACCTATTACGGAACAACTGTCATCGACCATGTGATCCTCACGCATCCAGACCGCGATCATGCCAATGGGCTGCGAAAAGTCCTAGAGCAATGCACGGTCAGAAATCTTTGGATCAACAGGCCGTGGATATACGCGGACCAGTTGATTGTTCGATTCGAGAACTATGAATCAGCTGAAGCACTGAGACGAAAGTTGCGATCCATCTATGATGCCACGGCAATTCTTGAGGACATTGCGCTGGAGAAGGGAATTCCAATCCATTCTCCTCTTCAGGGGCAGAGCATCGGTCCCTTCGTGGTGATGGCGCCCACACTGTCTCGCTACTTCGACCTGATTGTGGATTCCGCAAAGACACCGGAAGCTGTTGAGGAAAGTGCTTCAGATAGCGTGCTGAGCAGCATATTCCGGGTTGTGAAGGCCGCGACCACCTATATGAAGTCCCTGTGGGGGGAAGAGTATTTTCCACCAGAGCCGACAAGTCGTGAAAACGAAATGAGTGTGGTGCAGACGGCCATCCTAAACGGCCACAGCGTCCTGCTTACTGGCGATGCTGGGCGTGAAGCGCTGCAAGAGGTAATCGACCACGCGCCTGTTGCTGGACTCGCATTGCCAGGTATTCGATACTTTCAGGTGCCTCATCATGGCGGACGACACAACGTTTCGACGGAGATTATGGATCAACTTCTTGGTCCACGCCTGAACGCAATGCCTGACAAACACCACTGGAATGCTATATGCAGTTCCGCCAAAGCAGACGAGGATCATCCGAGGAAATCGGTGATTCGAGCTGTACTGCATCGGGGTGGGCATTGGACTGCAACTGAAGGCCAGAACATACGCATCGGCGCTGGCATCACTCGTGATGGCTGGGTGCCGATTCCCCAAGCTCCATATCCTGAAGATCAAGAGAATTGATTGCGGTTGAAGATCAGTATCATTTTGACTTTCCGCTAACGATATTTCTTGTGTCCCGGCGTGACGCCGTCGGGCTCGCGGGCTACGCCCCACGCTTCGTACCGAATCGCGGCCATCCGGCTTTGATCCCTGAAACCTCCGGCCCATGAGGGTCTGCGCGCTCCGCTTGCCAAGGGCGAGAGTGTGTAGTGGGTAGGGTATGGGCGGTCTTGCTGTTCCCTTCACCGTACCACGGCGTTCTCGCCGTCAAGGGCTGCGCGTGCTCGCACGCTTGCGGCCATGGCCGTTCATGACCCTGTGACAGCTTGCGCTGCGCCGTGCTGACGCCGGTTCCGGGCAATTCCGCCCGAGCAACCGGAGCACGATCATGACACAACTGTCCTTTTCCTCGTTCGATTCCTCTCTGCTGGTCCGTGACGCGCAAGGGCGCTACCTGCCGGCGTCGGTAGATCAGATTCTTGGCGCCGCGCGTCAGGTCATCGACCAGAAAATACAGCGGGGTATGTCCTTCACCTCACCGGCACTCGTCAAAGAGTACCTGTGTGCCAAGCTGGCTGGTTTCGAGCACGAAGTCTTCGCAGTACTGTTCCTCGACTCGCAGCATCGCTTGATCGAATACACCGAGATGTTCAGGGGCACCATCGACAGTGCTTCGGTGTATCCACGCGAGGTGGTCAAGGAAGCCCTGAGGCTCAATGCGGCGGCGGTGATCTTCTCGCACAATCATCCCAGCGGAAATCCCGAGCCGAGCCGCGCCGATGAGGCCATCACTAAGCGGCTCAAAGAGGCGCTGGCACTGGTGGACGTGCGCACGCTGGATCATGTCATTGTCGCCGGTAGTGACACTACGTCGTTTGCAGAGCGTGGCCTGATCTGATCCTGGGGGCTTCGGCCCCCTTTTTGCTTCGACTTATGCAGAAGATTAGTGTTCGGTTGTGACCCCTTGCAGACCATCGCGCACTAAGAAAGAGTACAACTAAGCGTCAGAGTTGATCGTCGCACGGTAGGCAGGCGCGCAGATCTGGCCTCTCTGGCAACGTTAAACCAGATGGTCGGGCAAAGTACGGTCATGCAAGAAGTAGTCATTCTTATAGTCACTATCCATCGGAGAGATTCGGTACATGAATCCATTGCTTTGAGTGTCGGAGATGTCTATAAGTTTGCGGAGCAAGGAGAGAGTCTGGCGTTGGACAGGGTTGAGGTTTTTCTTAATCTCAATCAGCTCCTCAACAGAATGCTCCTCCAAGAAATTGAAGTGGCTACCCAGCAATCCACAGATGCCATCCGACAATTGAATCTCTATGCAATCTCGGGAGTCCACGAAGGAATATTCTACGAACCTTCCCTTGTATCCAATCTGAGTGTTCCCCAGCGCCTCCTGAACCTCGGTTTCGTTGTCAAAGGTATGAGAGCTTGTTGGGTAAATGTACAAGGGTCGCAGGAATAGACTGTCGAAGCTATCAATGAGCACGTCATCTTCGTTGTCCACAATGAAGGGTAACTCTGGAAGGTTTGCCGCTTTGCGAACCATGTATATAACCAGTTCGCTGATGTCAGATTGTGGCTTCTTGGAGACTGATTCAAGAAGGTCAGAAAATTCCGTCATGAACGAAAAACTTGCATTTCGCTGAACATTTGGAAATCGATATTTTTTTAAAATTGGCACCAACCGATCTAAATCCGCATTGGCAAGGTTGAAGAGTTCGCCCTTGATGTGCATGACATACGGCATGTACTGGCGCAGCTCGGGCTCATCCCAGAGCGAATCCACAATGTCAACCAGTGACCAATAGAGAATATTGAAGTTTGTGTAGTGGATGAACACCCCATTGGCACTCAGCCACTCCAAAAGCGTCCTTATTTTCCTGGAGTTCAGCACGCCGAGATAGCTACCCGTAGCAAGCTGATTGAACTTGATTTCCTTGGCGGACTTTTGGATGTGCAGCGATTTGACCAACTCATCAAGCCCGGTTAACGGTTCGGATTTTTTGTGGGCAATTCCACCTAAGACAAAGTTCTTCGGCTGCTCGTTGAAACCGTCATCCCTGATCCAGAACTTGCGGATGTTATTGGTTTCATCGTAGAAGAAAGCATATTCTTCGTCTAGACCGTAGAGGGGGTTCCCTGCAAAGATGTTTAAGAGCATGCTTGCTCTAAGTTCTTCTGCATTCAGGATGATAGGATTTGGCTGCTCTTCACTCACTACAAACCTTTTGCAATCTTGTGAAACTCTTATCTACAGGTTGTACCTGGTAGGCATGAAACCAGATTCTCACAGTTTTACTGGCAAAAGCCAACAGGGGAACGACTTCGTTGAACATGAGCGGATCGTTGTTGTGATCGGTGGACGAATGTTCCCTATTGGATGATGGCAGTCAATCCATACAAATAGATAATAAGCGAAATGCCTCCTTGCGTCTCCGCTCTGCGGATCGCGCTGCTCCAGGTTTGCTATCCGCTTATCCTTGAAGGGACTAGCTATTACCATCGAACTAGCTACAGGCATCCTCATTGCCATTAGCAGGTGTGTTCCAGAGCTTTTCAAGGTCTACGTCCTCACTGCTAGGTTGCTTATTACTGGGCAAACGGTCTACTTGTATAACCATTGGTAAATCGAAGGCCGTACCTGTTACCACACAGCAACCTTGAGAAAGCCCTGGAATGAGGCTTCGTGACAGGGAATCCAGCGTTGAAATCGTATTGTCGATCAGGTATAGGTCTCGGTCATTCACTAACCGATGGATGAAGAAGTTGTGCAGTTGGGAAATAATGGTCGGGGAGATGTCGGCGGGGCGCTGACTAGCGATCGTGACAAACATTCCAAACTTGCGCCCCTCTTTGATGATTTCCTCGAACTGCTCTAGTCGATAATCCTTCCAACTTTCGCTTTCTCGAGTGGATTGGTCAGATAGGATGTTGTGAGCCTCATCGACAATGACATGAATCGTTCGGTCGGGAGGAGTATCTACAGCTGCCTTGTGTGCGTTGTAGTAGTGCTTGGCAAATAGCAACGGTAAGACTTTTTTGACTTCGTTGTTGCAGCGGCGTAGAGAAACGACCGTTAGTAACCTTTCGGGTTGTGGAGCATCTCCAATCACAATGACTTTGCGTATACTGGATAACGACGACTCAACGCGCTTGAGTAGTGGCTGAATATGCTCGAACTGGACATAACCTGCATTCAAGTCAGACATCAATTGCAGGTTGACACGAAGAACGAGCTCATCAAATTCGTCGAGACCTTGAATATCTAGTGTGTCTACGGTCGGTGCGATGTGTGCCGCGTATTGATTTCCATCGGGGTCAATGAACGCCCTACAATGGAAACGACCATTGCGGTACCACGTAACCTCCGCCAAGAGATCCTGAACGGCTTGGTTGTTCATGCGCCGAGCAACCGTCCGCATAAGATCTAGCGTTGCGGGTTTAACTTCGCCTGCGCAGAATGACTGGCGGAACTTCATTTTTGCGTAGTTCGCCAATGCAGCACGGTTGCCTCCGTACTTAAGTTTCCCGGAAATGACCCGATTTAGGAATGGTCGCTGCGTGTTGGTGGTCGCTTGGAAAAGTAATGATAGTGTCTCAATATCCCAGAACTCTTGCGGTGCCAATGGGAAGCGGGCATTGAGGTCTTCAGGATCAGGATTTATCAGTGTAGAGAGCTGATAGACAGTTTTGTGTTCCGCTGGGGCTAGCTGCTCGCCCCCATATTCTCCGTTGAAGTCGAGAATAATGAAACGGCTCTTCCCAGCAATTAGCTGAAGTTTTTCATCAAATAGTACGGAGTAGAGCTTCGCTAACGTATTGGATTTACCGCTTCCAGTATTTCCAAATATGCCAATATGACTGTTAAAGAGGCGTTTCCATGGAAGCCCGATTGCGATCTCCTCTTTAAGCATGTGCCCGATTTTGAATTCGCCATCAGACTTTCGGTCGAAAATGGATCGGATTCGCTCCTCTGGCATCAGGAATGCAGGGTCCTGAATCATCGGTAAGTACTTTATCCCTTGGGAGAAGCCTGTATGGTCAAAGAATCCGATAGGCCTAACCTCAACCTTCCGCACATAAGACGGCTTACCGTTCCGTGTCTCAATTCGGCTTTCGTCAAGGTATTCACCTTCAACCATGCATATGATGTCCCGAAAACCACGCTGGATAGAAAGATATTCGCGGATAGATACACCTTTGTATTTTTTACCACCGTGAAATAGCGTCTCTTTACTGGACTGTTCGTCGATCTTAAGAATCACCTTAGTGCCATGAACAGCGATGACATCACCCACGCGGATACTCATACGCTTGCTTCGGCTCCATCATCGATTACATCAGATCCTGCCTCAGCCGCAGGCTGTGCCGTTTTGATGGATGCCTCTGGCCATGCCAGAATCTTCTTATTAAACGTTGAGAAATCTATGGTTTCCCCATCGATGCCAAGACACTGGACGTTGCGGTAGCCCTTGAATTTCTCACACATCACTTGGTATTCAGCAGTATTAAAGCAGCATACAAATACTTGTAGTCCCGGATTTGACAAAGAGCGCATCACAAGATTGAGGATGTGCTCGTCAGCGAAGGAAAAACCGAAGGTAATAAGTACTGCATTTGGCTTCTCAAGTTCATAACTGAGCAATCGGAGCATCTGGTAATAGTGCTCCTCATACACGGTTTCATGGAATTTCCACTTAGTCGGGTTGACGATGGGCATCTGTTCATACTTCGCCCAAAATACAGACAGGGCATCGTCATCAAAATCTGGCTCTTGCAAATCTTCTAGCGTGGCGGTGGAGCTATCGAGAACGTCAGAAAACTGCTGCAACGCAGTTGTCAAATCCTCGCTCAACAAGGATTCTTTGGACAAAATATCGTAATCGACCAAGATGGCCCCGTCTGTTTTGCTCCAGTACACCGACCCGTGGAGATGGATCAGGTTGATCTGTGGGATGCTGGTTTGATAACGGCCGAAGACACCAGTTTGGCAAAGGTAAGAACCGAAATTTCGAGCCTGTAATATCCGCTTAGTAAATCCACGCGAACCATCGTTCAAGATAAAGTCCGTGTGCCCCTCTTTGAGCAATTGGTCGGCCACAAGCGGAAAGCATCCATCGTAATTCGTTGTGAAGACGTTGCAACAGCGATCCAATGCCTTTCGCCGCTTGACCATCTCTAAAATCGTAGTGAGAAAAGTACGATAGTTCTCAATGACCTGGTTACCGGAGTCGGTAGCCGTTGCTGTTTCGAGCGTGAGTTGTTCTGCGGGCCTGATGCAGGTGGAATAATAGTGCATGAACAACGGAACGAAACGTCGGTCACGTTCTTGCTCGAATTTCGTCGCCAGTTCCTCTAGCGTGAATTTTCCACCATTCTCATTAGATAACTGGAGTTGCAGCGTGGGAAGAAGTCCAAATGAAGCCCCTGAGCCAAACAAAAAATTGACGTCCTTATCGTAAATGTCGCTGATAGAGATCACTTCTTCCTCCAGTATGATTATTTTTCGTCGGCCTACGTGATGTTAGTGATCGATGATTTGTACGCGCAGTCACACCAGTCTGAAGTGTTTACGCACTTTGCGACAGCAAATAGTCAACCTCAGTTACCTAAAGATTGTTTTCAGTAATCTCTTCCAATTCCTGCCGTACTTGTGCAAGGAGTTGATCGGCTTGGTCTTCGCTATCACCAGTATATGCCAACGTCAACAACGTAAGCGGATGCACCTCCATCACCTCGCACAGTTCGGCCAGCTTGCTGAGGGTCGGGCTTTTCAGATCGCGTTCCAAGGTGCTCATATAGGTACGGCTCGACACGTCGGAAAACGCTTCCTGGCTCAAGCCACGCGCTTTCCTGACTGCTTTCAACGCCCTCGCCAATGAGTACTCTGCCGCCACCTATGGTTTCCTCTCAAAAACCAAGATGACAACCTATTGCATCCTATAGGGCTACAATCTATAGTGTTCATTTTGTATTGATTCCCAGTTCCGCGCTTTTACAGAAATCCGGTTTTGCGGATCTCGCCAAATTCGAGGAGTCGTATTTGTGCCTTTCCAGACCTACGCCAATGCGCCTTCACGCTTCTACGCTTCGGCTGATTCGTGGGGTTGCGCTTTTGAGTTTTCACGTACAAATGGTGAAGCGGTTTGGTGGTTCTGCTCCTTTGAGGAAGGCGTGCGGCCATGACTCTGCTCATCACCGACGCGGAGCGTGCGCAATTGATCACCAACGGCGACTCCCTGGACCCGATGCCAGTCGTGCGGCTGTTCACCCCGGACGCTCACGCTACCTGGCTGCTGGCCTCGCTCGATCCTGCTGACGGGGACACAGCCCATGGCCTGATCGACCTAGGGATCGGGATGCCTGAGTTGGGAACGGTGAAGTTGTCTGATCTGGCGTCCATCGTCGGGCCGCACCGGCAGCCCGTGATGCGCGATCACTACTTCCAGCCGGTGCGGCGGCTGTCGGAATACCTGCGGCTGGCTGAGGAGAACGGCTCGATCATCGACTGAACAATCAGAGACAACGCCAGCGCATTGTGTCTTTTTGGGTCTGGCCTCAGACCGGTTGGGTCTCAATGGCCGGCCTTGCATAGAAATGGTGCGCACCTGATCGAAACGGTCATGATGTCTGGTGCGGCTTTTGGCAGGCTGGCCGATGCGGCACGCCATTTTGGGGCAGGCCGCCGTCGCATTCGGACGAAACTTGCAATAGCTCGGAGCCAATCGGTCTTGACACTAACAGTTTATCGTTGGACCCATGACATTCTGATGATCGCTCCATAGCACGAGTATCCGCCGTGGCGACGTACCTCAAGCCGAGGGAGGTTGCGCCATGGCTGATCGCAGCTCTGAGTATTGGTATCCAGCGGCGGCCTATCTCTATGCTCTGCACTTAGATGGCCCCGCGCTGGCGTGGGAATACCTGCGCCGTCATCCTGACTATCGCCAAGACTGGCTACGCCGTCGGCGCCGGTCGGACGCGGCGCTGCGCTGGGGCTTACGCCTGCTGGAAAACCCGGCGGTGGATGCGCGCGAAGCGCATCCAGCTTGGTTTCCCGATCACGATGCAGTACTCCAACTCTATCCAGATGTCGACCCACCGCTCGATACGGAAGTCTTCACGCTTTGGCGCCTTCCGGGCCACAAGCACCTGATCCATGATGGGCGGCGATTGATACTGGTGGCCCGCTGGCCGGGTGCCTGTCTGCACTTCGCTTTGGCGCCCGACCTGGCCGATGGCATGGCTTACGCCTATGCCATTCGAGCATCCGGCACGTCCCGCGCACGCTGCCAGGTGTTGTCGGCCTCGCTGGGTAAGTTGGCAACCGTCACCGGCATCCCTCCTGTCGCGCTGACAGGACCTCGGCCCTCCCTGTCGAACTTGCTGGAACTGCACACCTTGCAGGCGCTCGACGCCACCCTGGCCGGTGCGTCCTTGCGCGAGGTGGCCGAAGGGCTGTTCGGTGCTGATGTCGTCGCGGACGACTGGCACGCCGACAGCGCCTTGCGTGCCCGCGTGCGTCGCTTGGTACGCCGGGGCAATAGCCTGATGCGCGGCGGCTACCGCCGCCTGGCACAGCTTCCGCCGTTCCCGTCGCATTAGGAGGGGGGACGTTTCGCGCCCCCTGCAAATCGTCCCTTAGCAAGAAGCCTTGCTTTCTTGAAAGTGCCTCTATCCGGCCGCGTGGTGTGGCCGGGCTTGATGGAGGTACACCCCATGCGACCCTCTCCCTTGCGGCCTGCCGCCGCTACTGTCGCTGCGCCCTCGCAGCCCCAACGCTACCTGACCAACGACGAAGCCGCCGAGTATCTGCGCCTCAGTCCTCGCACGCTGGAGAAGCAGCGCGTGATCGGCGGTGGCCCGAAGTTCCGCAAGTTCGGTCGCCGCGTCATGTACGCAGTAAGCGACCTCGATGCCTGGGCCGACCAGCGCAGCTACGAGGCTACATCCGACCCGGAATACGCCGAACGCCACGCGGGTGACTACCGTGATGGCCGCTGATCGTCGGCGCGTGGGTGGCCTTCGCCATGTCCGGCCCTCCAGGGCAAGCCTTGCCGCAGTGCGAACAGCTCGACCTGTTCCGCGCGCTGCCGGGCGACATGGCGCCACGCGACAGCCAGGACTTGATGGCCTTTCCATTCTTCTCGCTGGCGAAGTCGCGGCGCATCGCGCCGATCGACTTCCGCAGCGGGAACATCACCATCCGCGTGGAAGGCACGGCCGAGCACGGCATCGCCACGATATGGGATGCCGACGTTTTGATTTGGGCGGCCTCGCAGATCGTGGAGGCACGCGACGCGGGCATTCGCCCGTCGCGCTGGATACACGCCACGCCCTACGAGATCCTGCGCTTCATCGGGCGCGGCACATCCCTCAACGACTACCTGCGCCTGAAAGCGGCGCTCGACCGGCTGCAATCGACCAGTGTGGCCACGTCCATCCGAGAAACCACGGGCAGGCGCTTGCATCGCTTTTCGTGGATCAACGAATGGCGCGAACTGGCCGATGCCAGCGGCACGCCGCTGGGCATCGAGCTGATCCTGCCGGACTGGTTCTATGCCGGCGTGCTCGACGCCGCCCTGGTGCTGACCATCGACCCGGCTTATTTCCGCTTGAAGGGCGGCATCGAACGCTGGCTGTACCGCTTGGTACGCAAGCACGGCGGGCGGCAGGAACACGGCTGGCAATTCGACTTCCGGCATCTGCATCGCAAATCCGGCAGCGCGGCTCGCTTCTCGGACTTCGCCTACGACCTGCGCGTGCTGGTGGCACGGCAGTCGTTACCCGGCTACGTCCTCGGCATCGAGCGCATGCCGGACGACAACACCGAACTGCTGACCTTCCGGCCCGTGCTGCATACGGCACGGGGATAACTGCGGGAAAAGCTGTGGACGGCCTCGTGCTATCAGGAGTACCCGGTATCGTGCTATCGGGAGTACGCCTATCGTGCTATCAGGAGTACGAAAACGCCGCAAAGCCAGTAATGGCGCGGGTTTTCAGCCTCTCTAACTTACCTAACTATAAATCTCTAACTTTTAGTAGAAGCGCACCGTTTCGGTGGACAACCGCCAAACGGCACAGCGAACAGCGTTTTGCAGGGCAGGCGAATCCCGGCTTTCCAGCATGGGAGGCCGCGTCATGATCTTCGCGCTTCTCAATCAGAAAGGCGGCGTCGGCAAGACCACGCTCGCCACGCACATCGCGGGCGAACTGGCGATGCGCGGTCTGCACGTCATCCTGCTGGATGCCGACCCGCAGGGTTCCTCACTGGACTGGACGCAGCGCAGAAGCCAGCAGGGCTTGCCCCGGCTGTTCAGCACCGTGGGCCTCGCCCGCGAGACGCTGCATCAGGAAGCGCCGGAGCTGGCCCGCCGCGCCGATCACGTCATCATCGACGGCCCGCCGCGCATCGCCGCATTGGCGCGTTCCGCGCTGCTGGCGGCCGAGCGCGTGCTGATTCCCGTGCAGCCCAGTCCGTATGACCTGTGGGCCAGCGCCGAGATGGTGGCGCTGATCCGCGAAGCGCAGGTGTTCCGGCCTGCGCTGCACGCGGCCTTCGTCATCAACCGGCGCGTCAGCACCACCATCATCGGCAGGGAAGCGCGGCAATCGCTGGCCGAACAGCCGCTGCCGGCGCTGCGCAGCGAAGTGCGCCAGCGCATCGTCTTCGCCGACAGCGTGGCCGCTGGCCGGCTCGCCCGCGAGACGGCGCCCGACAGCGCCGCCGCCCGCGAGATCGCCGTGCTCACCGATGAACTGCTGCGGTGGCCGACATGAGCATCCCGCGCAGCAAGCGCGTCGGCATCGGCGCACGTCCGCCCGCGAATCCGCACGCCGAGGCGTGGATTCGCCAGGGCGATGCCGATGCGCTCAACAAGGGCGACCTTTATACGGCCCGCCTGACGCTCGACGTGACGCCCGCGCTACGTGCACGCATCAAGATCGCCGCCTTCGGCCAGGGCGTGACCGTGGCCGAGTTGCTGCGCGGCTTGCTGGAACGGGAGTTCCCCGACAAGCGCCCGGAGAACCTGCCATGAACGCATCCGCCTTGCCTGCCGCTCACGCGGCGACGGCTGCACCGGCTGCTGCGCCGCCGCCTTCGCTTTCGACGCTCGCCGGCCAGGCCGGCAGCGTGCCGCTGACGCGCGTATCGCTCGCCTACATCGAACCGCGCTTCAAGCTCTACCTGCGTTTCGGCGAACCGGCACGCACGTTGCGGCTCGACCGCTGGCGGCGCTGCGCGGTGTTCCTGCCGCGTGCAATGTTCTGCCGCGTGCGCTGGGAAGCAAACGACTACGGCACGATCCGCTGGCAGCTCATGGTGATGCAAGCCGCCACGCCGCTGGACGACATGCAGCGCATCCCCGGCGTGCGGCCCGGCGCACGCCTGCTGCTGCACGCCGAAGGCGAAAACGCGGTGCGTGCCGTGCTGGAACGCATCGACGGCATCGAAGGGCAAGGCATCGCCGCCATCGACGTGTCGCCAGCGTACTGGCGCACGCTGGGCAACCGTCTGGCGGCCCGCCTGGCGCTGCCCGAATACACCGCCGAGCGGCACGCCGCCTGGCTGGCCGGAAAGGCGCTGCCATGACGACCCAATCCAACACCCCATGCACGCACGAAGTCGCGCCGCAACCTCGCTCGCGCCTGCGCGTTCGCATCGTGCTGGCGGGCTTCGCCGCCGTCGGCCTCGCTGCGCTGGCCTGGGCGGCTTTCGTGTCGCCGCTGCCGCGTCTGACCTACAACCCGTCCGACAGCGTGGCGGTCGGCTGGTATCGCATCGAACCGTTCGACCCGCGCACCGCCTCGCTGCCACGTCCGTTGTCCGTGGACAGCATCGTGCTGGTGCCGCTGCCCGACAGGGCCGCCATGCTGGCTGCGCAGCGCGGCTACCTGCCGACCCGCGTTCCGCTGCTCAAACGTGTGGGCGCGGTCGCGCCGCAACACGTTTGCATCGTCGCCGGGCAGGTACGCATCGACGGCGTGCCTGCGGCCGCCGCGCTGCCTGCCGACCGGCTGGGCCGGCCGCTGCCATCCTTGCAGCTTTGCCGCCGCCTCGAATCGGGCGAGCTGTTCCTGTTGAGCGTGACCAATCCAGCGTCGTTCGACAGCCGCTATTTCGGGCCGGTCAGCGCATCCGCCGTGATCGGCGTCGCGTATCCGGTCTGGCTGGAAACACGCCCATGATGGCCGCCGATTCGCTGCACGTTGCCGTGCATCTCATCGTGCCATCGGGCATGTCGTTCCGGTGGCTGCCGCCGTGTCGTCGCGCGTGCAGCGCGGGCGCATCCGCGCCGCGCCTCGCGCAACATCCGGCGCAGCCGTCCAACGTGCAGGCGTCTTGCCTCGAACGCGCCCGGCCTGCAGCCATTGGCGCGTTCGCCGGCGGGCGGGTTGCAAGCAGCGCAGCGCCGCCGGGCCGCCGACGCCCGGAGCGACAGCGAAGGGCAAAGGCGGAAGGCAAGACAAAAGGACGCGGCACAGGGCCGCGTCGAAAGCCAGTCTGCACGTGGGGGTGGCGCGGCACACAGCGGCTTCGCCGCCGTGCCGCTTGTGGCGCGAAGTCCGCGCCAAGACAGGGCGGCCCGCGTGCTTCGCACGCCGTGGCACGCCATAGCTTTCCTTGGAGACTGCCATGAGCGACCGCCGCGACGACGATTTCCGCGTGCGCCCCAGTGCCCCGAAGAACCGGGGCCAGGGCTTCGTTTCCAAGGTGCTCAAGCAGGCGGGCAAGGCCAGCGGCGGCAAGTCCTCTATGCGCAATTCCGCAGCCGGTGGCAGCGGCGCACGCGCCGGCCAGCGCCCCGGTTCGCGCTTGGGGCGCGGCCATACGGCGGCGCGCTTCGCGGGCGCGAAGCTCACGCCCTTGTCGCGGCGTGTAACCATCAAGACGCTGCTGGTCAATCAGCGCAATGCCAGCCCGCAATCGCTCGCCAAGCACCTGCGCTACATCGAGCGCGATGGCGCGGGCCGCGATGGCGAGCCGGGCCGAGCCTACGGGCCGCAAACCGACGAAGCCGACCTCGACGCCTTCAAGGAGCGGGCCGCCGACGACCGGCACCATTTCCGCTTCATCGTTTCCCCGGAGGACGGCGCCGAGCTGGACGACCTGCGCACCTACACCCGGCACCTGATGAATCGCATGGAAGCCGACCTGGGCACGCGGCTGGATTGGGCGGCGGTAGATCACTGGAACACCGACAACCCGCACACTCACCTGATCGTGCGCGGGCGTGACGACACTGGCAAAGACCTCATCATCTCGGGCGACTACATCGCGCAAGGCTTTCGCCATCGCGCCGCCGAACTGGCGACCGAATGGCTGGGGCCGCGCACCGAACTGGAGATCCAGCAGACCTTGCAGCGCGAGGTGGAGCAGGAGCGGTGGACGAGCCTGGATCGCACCCTGCAACGCGAGGTCGGCGAGGACGGCCGAGTGCAGATCGAACGCTTCAACGAACCGCGGCTGCAACGCCAGCGCCTGCTGCTAATCGGCCGCCTGCAACGCTTGCAGCGCCTGGGCCTGGCCGACGAAATACAGCCCGGCACCTGGGCCGTCTATGCCGACGCGGAAGAGACCCTGCGCGCCCTGGGCGAGCGTGGCGACATCATCCGCACCATGCAGCGGGCCATGCGCGGCGAGCCGCGCGAGCTGGCGGTGTTCGAGCCTGGGGACGATGGCCGAACCATTCTCGGCCGGGTGGCCGCGAAGGGGCTGGCCGACGAGCTGCGCGACCGGGGCTATCTGGTCATCGACGGCGTGGACGGCAAGGCCCACTACGTCGCGCTCAACGCCCGCGACGAGTTGGCGAACTACCCGGCCGGCGCCGTGGTGGAGGTGAAGGGATCTGCCGACGTGCGGGCAGCCGACCGCAACATCGCCGCGCTGGCGAGCGGTGGCCTGTACCGCACCGACCATCACCTTGCCGTGGCGCGGGGTCAGGCTGTGCCCGGCCGCGATCCGCAGGAAGTCGTCGCGGCCCACGTCCGCCGACTGGAAGCCCTGCGCCGGGCCGGCATCGTGGAGCGCGTGGCCGAAGGGCTATGGAAGGTGCCGGGCGACCTGCCCGAGCAGGGCCGCCGCTACGACGCGCAGCGCCTGGGCGGCGTGGCCGTGGAACTGAAATCGCACCTGCCCATCGAGCGGCAGGCCCGCGTGATCGGGGCTACTTGGCTCGACCAGCAGTTGATTGGCGGCTCGGGCCTGGGCGACCTGGGCTTTGGCGGCGAGGCCAAGCAGGCCATGCAGCAGCGCGCCGACTTCCTGACCGAACAAGGGCTGGCCGAGCGGCGCGGGCAGCGCGTGATCCTCGCCCGGAACCTGCTGGGCACGTTGCGCAATCGGGAACTGGCGCAGGCCGCCAAGGACATTGCCGCCGAATCCGGCTTGGAGCACCGTCCGGTGGCCGACGGCCAGCGCGTGGCCGGTATCTACCGGCGCAGCATCATGCTCGCCAGCGGGCGCTACGCGATGCTCGATGACGGCATGGGGTTCAGCTTGGTGCCGTGGAAGCCAGTGATCGAACAGCGGCTGGGTCAGCAGCTCGCGGCCACAGTGCGCGGTGGCGGGGTGTCTTGGGAGATTGGGCGCGCACGCGGGCCTGCTATCAGTTGAGGCGGTAAACAAAACGCAGCTAGCAACACGATACGGAGGGCTTGCACACCTTCCGATCAAGAAAACATCGAGCGAGCACGGAGGTCATCCGCTCGTTCCGCACTTGACCAAATTATTCGATAAAATATAGTTCGATCGTACGAACTCTATTAGAATCTGACATAACCAAGACCTTCGAGACACTCATGAATCGCTTGACTACCTATGCGCTCGACCTCCATAGACCCGTGCCGTCGGTCCGGGAGACTGGCACTTTGAGCACGGGCAGGAGCGTGCAGGCGTGCACGGTGGCCGTGCTGTCCATGTGTGTACTTCTGCTCGCTGCCTGCACTGATGGCTCAATCTCGTCTAGATCCGTGGCCACGCCGGTGGCTGCAGAAGTCGCTGTGGTACGGCAGGCACGATTACCTGTTACCAACGATGTGACTGGCAGCGTCGTCTCTGACGGACGCATCGACGTAGCTTCGCGCGTGACCGGATTCATTCGCCAGCTCGATGTTCGCGAGGGCCAGGCGGTCAGGCGCGGCGACCTGCTGTTGCGCATCGACGCCTCTGACATCGACGCGGCTATCGCGCAGGCACGCGCCGGCGTGCAGGCCGCCCAGGAGGCTTGGCGGGATGCGCAGTACGACGTGAACCAGAATGCGCAACTGGTGCCGGCTGGCGCGATCTCGGCCGACGCGCTGCGCAAGTCCAGGGTGCGGGAGGAAACCACCCGCGCGACGCTGGAGCAAGCGCAATCGGCGCTGGCGGCGGCACAAGCGCAGCGCAACTACGTGGCCATCACCAGTCCGGTGGATGGCGTGGTCGTCTCGGTGGCCCGGCGCAGCGGTGAGATGGCCACTCCCGGCGCGCCGCTGATGACGGTGGAGTCGCGTGAGGTCTTGCTGTTCAAGGCGTTCGTACCTGAGCGCAGCCTGGCGGCAATCAAGTCCGGTGACTTGATTCCCGTGCGCATCGACGCGCTGGGCGATGAGCGCTTCAAGGGACGGGTCCGGGGCGTGGTGCCATCGGGCGATGGCGTGACCCGCCGCTACGAGGTGGACATCGTGCTGCCGCGGGACGCGCGCCTGCTGCCGGGAATGTTCGGCCGTCTCGAAATCCTGCTGGACGAGAAGCGGGCCGTCACGGTGCCGCGTACGGCCCTCGTGCGGCGCGGCGGTTTGGACGGCGTGTTCGTGCTGCAGGAAGGTGTGGCGCGTTTTCGCTGGCTGCGCACAGGCCAGCGCCTGGGCGATGTGGTGGAGGTGACCGCGGGCCTGTCGGACGGAGAAACCATCCTCGCCAGCGTCGCCGACACCGTCCATGACGGCATGCCGATCCAGGCCGTCGGGGGCGCGCGATGACGTCGCGGCGCCTGAACTTCGCGGGTTTTCTCGCGAAGCACTTCATCACCTCCAAGCTCACGCTGGTCTTCATCATCGCCGTGGCGTTGATGGGTGTCGTGGCGGTGCTGCAGACCCCGCGCGAGGAGAACCCGCAGATCATCGTGCCCGCCGCCGCCGTTATGGTCGGCTTGCCGGGCGCCTCTGCCAGTGAGGTCGAATCGCTGGTGGTCACGCCCCTCGAAGGCATCCTGAGCGAACTGCCCGGCGTCGATCACATCGAGAGCACTTCCCGCAACTCACAGGGAATCGTTCAGGTGCAATTCAAGGTCGGCGAATCCAAGGAGCAGTCACTGGTCAAGCTCTATGACCGCGTGATGGCCAGCCGCGCCTGGCTGCCTGCCGATGCCACGACGCCATTGGTGCAAAGCGTCGACGCGGACGACGTGCCGATCGTCACCTTCACGCTGGCTTCGTCGAAATACGATGACTACGCGCTCAACCGCATGGCCGAACGCATGGCCGAGCGCCTGCGCAGTACCGAGAACGTCTCGGTGGTGTCGCTGCGCGGCGGGCAGCACCGCGAAATCACCATCGAACTGGACCCCGATCGCCTACAGGCTTACGGCGTGACCCTGGGCCAAGCCCGAGCGGCCTTCCCAATCAGCAACCTGACGTTGCCACTGCCGCCCACCGTACGTGACGGCCAGGTACAAGCCATCAAGCTGGATGCGGCCTACACCTCGGCCGAGGATGTGCGTAACCAGCTCATCGCCGTGCGCGACAAGCGGCCGGTTTACGTGCGCGACGTGGCCACCGTTACCGACGGCCCGCCGTCGGAGCCAACCACGGCCAGCCGCCTCTCCTTCGGTCTCGGTGATCCACGCTTTGGCACGGCCGATGCCACAGACCTGCCCGCCGTCACCATCGCCGTGGCCAAAAAGAAGGGCACCAATGCCGTGGTGGTCGCCAATGCAGTGATCGACCGCATGCAGCGCATGCAGGCCACCTTCGTGCCCCAGGACATCCAGGTCGTGGTGACGCGCAACGACGGCCAGAAGGCCGACGACGCGGTCAACCTGCTGCTGGAACACCTGACGATCGCCCTGGTCACCGTGGGCCTGGTGCTGATCCTCTTCCTGGGCTGGCGCGAGGCGTTGATCGTGATGATCACGGTGCCGTTGATCATGGGTATCACGCTGACGGCCAACCTGCTGGGCGGCGTCACTATCAACCGCGTCACGCTTTTCGCCCTGATCCTGGCGCTAGGACTGCTGGTGGATGCCGCCATCGTGGTCATCGAGAACATCCACCGCCACTACGCCAGCCGCAAACCGAAGGCAGACAAGGAAGCGGAAACCGTGCTGGCGACCAACGAGATCGGCAACGCCACCAACCTGGCCACCTTCGCGGTGATGCTGGTTTTCATTACCTTGCTGCTGGCCTTGACCGGCATGCCGCGCCAGTATTTTTTCCCGGTGGCGGTCACCGTGCCAGTTGCCATGGCCGCCTCCATCGTGGTGGCCTACATCGTCGTACCGTGGGCATCCAATCGCTGGCTTCATCGCCACGACATCCGGCAGGAAGAATCAGCGCACGGGCAACAGTCCCATGGTCATGGCGCACCGGGGCGGATCGAGCGCCTCTACCTGCGCCTGTTCAGCCCCTTACAGCAATACAGAAACGTGCGCATCGGCTTCGCTCTGGCGGTGCTGCTGCTGATGACGGTCTCGCTGATGCAAGGCGCCTGGCAGTTCGTCCGTCCGGCGGGCGTGGGCGGGGCCGTGTCCGCGCTGGGCGTGCCGATCGGCTTTCTGCCCAAGGACGACCAGAACACCTTCAACGTGGTGGTTTCGATGCCGGAAACCACGCCGGTGGAAGACACCGATCGCCTGGTGCGCCAGGTCACCGCAGTGCTGGCGCAGGAATCGCAGGTGCTCAACTACCAGACTTGGGTCGGCCAGGCAGGTGTGGCCGACTTCAACGGCCTGTTCAAGGGCACGGCCGCGCGTGCCGGCAGCCACATCGCGGAAATCCGCGTCAACCTCATCGACAAGCGTCACCGCAAGGAAAGCTCCATCGACATCGTGCGCGAATTGCGTCCCAAAGTGGAGACCATTCGCGCTGCCTGGCCCGGTGCCGAGGTGGCGCTGGTCGAGCAGCCGCCGGGTCCGCCGCTGCGCTCGACTGTTTTGGCGGAAATCTATGGCCCGGACGCCGAGGGTCTGCGCGCACTGTCGGCCCAGGTACGCGGGGCCTTCGCACAGACCTACGACATCGTCGATATCACCGATACCGAGCCGGAAGACGTGCCGGAGCACCGCATCGTGCCGGACAAGGACAAGGCCGCGCTCTCCGGCGTCTCGACTGCGCAGATTGCCGAGGCGCTGGCGCTGGTCTACGGCGGCACCATCCTCGGCCGCGCCCACCTGCCGGACGAGAAACTGCCGGTGCCAGTCAGGGCCTTCGTGCCGCGCCGCTTCGAGGTCGATCCCGCCCGGCTCGACCGGGTATTCGTGGACAACGCCGCCGGCCAGCCCGTGCCGCTGGTGGAGTTGGTCAAAGTGGTCCCCGCATCGGTCGATCGCCCCATCCTGCACCGCGACAACGAGAAGGTCACCTTCGTCGGCGCGGAACTGTCGGACTCGGTGCCGCTGTACGCCGTGCTCGACCTGCAGCGGCGCTTGCACGGCATCACCGCGCCGGACGGACGTCCGCTGCGCACCGGCAACCTGCGCTTCAAGGAGGACGTGCCCGACACCATCGACGGCTACCAGTTGCTGTGGGGCGGCGAGATGCGCATGACGCTGGACGTATACCGGGATCTCACGATCTCGCTCAGCGGCGCGCTGCTCATCATTTATTTCGCGCTGGTCGCTTATTACCGCTCGTTCATCATTCCGCTGGTGGCCATGTCAGCCGTGCCGCTGGGCATCATCGGCATTTTTCCGGGGCACTGGCTGGTCGGCGTGGATTTCTCCGCGACATCCATGGTCGGCATCATCGCCCTGGCGGGCGTGGTGATCCGCAACTCGCTGCTGATCATCGACTTCATCCAGGACAACATCAGGCACGGCATGCCGCTGGAGGATGCCGTACGCGAGGCCGGCGCGGTGCGTCTGCGGCCGATCCTGCTGACGATGCTGACGATCATCTTCGGCTCGGCCGTCATGGTGACCGACCCGGTCTTCGGGGGCTTAGCCGTCTCGCTGATCTTCGGCACGCTGGTCTCGACTGCGCTGACCGTGTTCGTCGTACCGCTGCTCTACGAGCTGCATGCGAAGCGCCATGCAACCCCGGCGGCCACAGGAGCAGACCATGCATGAGAATGACCGCGGTACATCCCCTCGCAGTCGCCAGGCCCGCCCAGGCCATGAGACCGGCCCATCGGCCCGCCATCGGCTCGTCGGCACGCTGGCGGTGGCGGTGCTGGCGATGCTGAGCGGTTGCGCCTCACTGGCACCCGCGCTCGATCCCATAGCGCTCCCCGTCGCATCGAACTGGCGGACGCAGCCCGACACGCCGGGCGTTGCGGCCGCGGCTGACCTGGCGTGGCGCGAGTACTTCACCGACCCGGCCTTGCAGGCGCTGATCGAGACCGCGCTGGAAAACAACCGCGATCTGCGCGTGGCGGTGCTGCGCACCGAGGAAGCGCGTGCCGCCTTTCGCATCCAGCGTGCGCAGCAGGCGCCAATGGTCGGCGTGGGGGCGCAGCAAATCCGCGCCGGCCTGCCCGATGGGCTACAGCCGCTGGCGGGCCGCTCGGTCCTGGAGGTCAACGTAGCCTCCGTGGGCATCAGCAGTTGGGAGCTGGACCTGTGGGGCCGCGTACGCAGCATGAAGACCGCCGCATTGGAGCAATGGCTGGCCACCGAGCAGGGCCAGCGCGCCGTGGAATTGGCGCTGGTCGCCCAGGTCGCTGATGCCTACCTGGGCCTGCGCGAACTCGACGAGCGCATTTCGCTGGCAAGGCGCACGGTTGAAAACCAGCAAGAGCTGGCGCAAATCTTCCAGAAGCGCTTGGAGCTGGGCCATGGCTCGCGGCTGGAACTGACCCAAGTGCGCACCCTGCTCAGCCAGGGCAAAGCCCTGCAGGTGCAACTGGAGCTTGCGCGCGAACAGCAGCGCAATGCCCTGGCGCTACTGCTCGGCAGCGAACCCCAATTGCCGCCGTCATCAGCCCCGATGGATGAAGCCCTGGTCATGCCCGAACTGAGGCCCGGGCTGCCATCGGACCTCTTGGTCAACCGCCCGGACATCCTGGCCGCCGAGCATGCGCTGCGGGCGCGCCAGGCCAACATCGGTGCGGCGCGCGCCGCGTTCTTCCCACGCATCGCACTGACTGGCGGCGCCGGCTCGGTCAGCACCAGCCTGAGCGACCTGTTTTCGTCGGGCACCCGGGCATGGTTGTTCCAGCCGACGATCGAACTACCGATCTTCGATGCCGGTATGCGACAGGCCAATCTCGACGTTAGCGTCGTGCGGCGTGACATTGCCATTGCCGAATACGAACGCGCGATCCAGGCAGCATTTCGCGACGTTTCCGATGCCCTGGCCGCAAGGCAGAAGCTCACCGAGCAGCTCGTCGTGGCGCGCCAGGCCCACGCCGAGCAGAGCGAGCGTTTGAAACTGGCGCGGATGCTGTTCGATGCTGGCTCGGCGGCGCACCTGGAGGTACTGGACGCCGAGCGCGACCTGCTTGCCGTCGAGCAGCAACTGGTGCAGGTACGCAGGGCGGCCTTGTCAAGCCAAATCGGGCTGTACGCGGCGCTGGGCGGTGGCATCAACCAGCCCCCGAAAAGATGAGGAAACGCAATGTTCTGGCAGGCACTGACCGCGATGCGTGATCTACGGCGCTTGCACGAAATCGCCTCGATCCTAGTCCGCTACGGGTTTGGCGACATGGTGCGCCGGATGGGGCTGTCCAACGTCTTGGAGCGGGCGGGGACGGCACTGCACTGGAACGAAGCGACAGACTTCGCCCACATGACGCCCCCTGAACGAGTGCGGCGGGCGCTGGAGGAAATGGGGCCGACTTTCGTCAAACTCGGCCAGGTGCTCGCTACCCGGGTCGATCTACTCGAACCCGAGTGGACCGCCGAATTCGGGAAGTTGCAGGACAGCGCACCGCCCGCTCCCTGGGCAGCCGTACATCAGCAGCTCACCGAAGACCTCGGCGCGCCACCCGAGGAAATCTTCGCGGCCTTCGATCCCGAGCCCTTGGCGGCCGCTTCCATTGCGCAGGTGCATCGGGCGCGTCTCGAAGATGGCGGCGAAGTCGTGGTCAAGGTGCGCAGGCCCGGCATTCGGCCCATTCTGGAAGCCGATCTGCGCTGGCTTGCGCGCTTGGCCGAACTCGCTGAGACGGAGAGCGCGGAATGGCGCGTCCTGCATCCGCGCGAGATGGTGCGCCAGTTCGGCCAGTCGCTGCGCAATGAACTCGATTTCGCCGGCGAATGCCGCAATGCCGAACGCATCGCCGAGAACTTCACCGGCTATACCGATCAGGACTCTCCTCCTGTCGTCCCGGGCGAGGAGAAGCCGGACGCGGATGGCGCACATCCCATCATCGTCATTCCCCGCGTGTATTGGCAGTGGACCGGCGAGCGGGTCTGCGTAC
Organism: Halomonas sp. 54_146; assembly: GCF_001507855.1. Lineage (GTDB taxonomy): Bacteria > Pseudomonadota > Gammaproteobacteria > Pseudomonadales > Halomonadaceae > Vreelandella. Next base: position 45,497 of record NZ_LGEN01000012.1, on the reverse strand, counting down.
AGGAATTCATTGGTGGTATTTCCGGGCGCAGGCTTCAGGCCGTAGATCAGGCTGGCCTGGACCGCAAGATGCTCGCACGGCGTGGCGCCAATGCCGTACTGAAGATGATCGTCGAGGACGGGGTGTTTCACGCTGACCCCCATCCGGGCAACGTGTTCTATTTGCCGGGCAATCGAATCGCCTTCATCGACTTTGGCATGGTTGGCAGGCTGGAGGAGGAACGCCGCGACCAGTTGATCCGCCTGCTGCTGGGGCTGGTGAGGAACGACGCCCGCAGCGTCGTCGACGTCATGCTCGAATGGACGAGCGACGGTGTGGCAAATGAGCAGGATCTGTTGTCGGAAGTCCAGTCTTTCATAGATCGCTACCACGGCGTGCCACTGAAGCAACTGCGGTTGAGCGTAATGTTGTCCGACCTCGTGGCGATCCCGCGCCAGCATCACCTCGCCCTGCCCAACGATCTGTCCCTGCTGGTCAAAGCCTTCGTCACACTGGAAGGCTTGGGCCGTGAACTCGATCCCGGTTTCGACATGGCCAACCAGGCACTGCCGCTGCTGGAGCGTGCCATGCACGCGCGCTACTCCCCGGCAGCGCTGCTCAGACGGGGGCGGCGGGCGGCCGGTGACATCTTCTCGTTGTTGGCTGGCTTGCCCCAGGACATCTCCCGGTTGCTGCGAGCCGCCCGCCGCGGTCGCCTGGAAGTACACATCGACGTCACCCATCTGAGACGGGTCGGCGATCAGCTCGACAATGCCGCCAACCGTCTGGTGATCGGGATCGTCGTCGCCGCGCTCATCGTCGGTTCGTCCATCGTCATGACCGTGTCGGGAGGGCCGACGCTCCTGGGGTTGCCGGTCTTTGGCTTTCTCGGATTCCTTGGCGCGACAGTCGGCAGCCTATGGCTTCTGCTTTCCATTCTGCGCAGCGGGAGAGGACGATGAGCACCACCGGGAAGGTCGTCATCTTCTATTCTTCCATCGGATACGGACACATCAGTGCCGCGCAATCCATTCAGGACGAGATACGGCGGCAATCTCCGGCGACCCGGGTGCTGATGCAGGACATCCGCACGTTCATGCATCCGGTGTGGCGACGGGTTGACGAGCGCCTGTACTGGTTCGTCGCCAACCATCTGCCGGAGTGCTTCGAGAGTCTGTTCCGTACGATGCAGGCGCGCGGCAGCCGTGTGGCCTCGCTGTCGATGCTGCCCAACGATTATCCAGAAGAAAGCGTATCGGCCTACTTGACCGCGCAGCGGCCGGATGCCGTTCTCGCCACCCACTACGGGGCGGCCCAAGTGCTGGGAACCTTGCGGGAAAAAGGACTGCTGTCCGACACGAGAATCGGTTGGCTGCATACGGATTTCTTCGAGGGCTATTTCCCGCGCATCTCCAAGCGGATCGACCGTACCTTTCTTGCCCACCCGGAACTGAAAACGCGCTGGCTGGCCGCAGGCGTTCCGGCCGATAAAATCGTTACCAGCGGCATGCCGGTGCGGATTCCCGCGGCATCCGCCGACGCCCGCCGTGCCACGCTCCAGGGCCTTGGGCTGTCGTTGGAGGTGCCGACACTGCTGCTGACCGGCGGCAAGGAAGGAGCGGGCGACTATCTGGGGGTCGTCGAAAGCATCGTTCGCCGCCGCCCGGGCCGCCTGCAGATCATCGCAGTGTGCGGCACGAATACGCGGCAATACGAGGCGCTTGCCGATCTGCGCGAAAGGCTGCCGGACACGGTGACGTTGAAGCCGCTGGGGCTGCTGCCGCGCAGCGAGATGGCGTCGTGCATGGCAGCCACCGACATCCTGGTCACCAAGGCCGGCGGGATGACGCCCGCAGAGGCTTTTGCCCTCGGGGTGCCGACCGTGCTGCTCGACGTGATCAGCGGCCATGAACGCGAAAACGCCGCGCTGTTCCTGCGCCAGGGCCTGGCCCGGTTCGCGGCCAGCGCCGACGATGCGGGCAGATCCGTGATGGAACTGCTGGGCGACCCTGCCGAGCGCGAGGCCATGCTGCGAGCCCAGCAGGAGTTCCGGCAGGGCATCGACATCGCGAGCATCGTGCGGTTTGCGCTGGACGATGGCTTCCGGCCAGGCCGCCCGCTGCCCGGCTATGGCGTCGAGAACGGCGCGCCCGTCCAGGGCATCGATCAGGCGCTGGCGCAACTGGATTCCGAAGCACCGGCAGAGGTCGAGCTGCTGTTGTCCTACGCCACGTCCAAAACGCCGCAACGGGTCGTTCTCGAAAACCCGTTCGGGCATCTTGCCGTGCGCATCGGCGACACCGTCTACAGCGCGAACTACATCGCGGACCCGTCCGTCGACCCGAACTTCCTGCAGCACGTGAGCCTGGCGGACTACCTGTACGGCATCCATCGTCCGTCCCGTTCGCAAGTTCACACCAACACCTACGGCATGGCCTATGGCCGTGAGACGCTCGGGCTGCGGGTCCAGGGCATTCCCGCCGAGCGCCGTGCGGCGATGGTGGCCGAGGCCCACCGCATCGAAAACGGATTCCGGGACGCAAGCCTGCGCTGGAGCAGGAGCGATCTCAATTGCGCCGACGTGGTTGCGCGAATTCTCGCCGCCGGTGGCTACGACGACCGCTCCTTGTACGACCGGGCGGGTCTGCCGAGCATGCCGCTGGATTTGTTCGAGCGGATGCGGGCGCACTTCGAGGCCGATACTTCCTTGCGGGAAGAACTGGTGGCCTACCGATTGCTGCCTGGAACGCAGGCAAGCTACCGCTTCTCCCGTTTTCCGCTGTCGGTCGGGCAGCCATTGCGCTCGATGGCGCGCGTCCTGAGCGATGCACCGCGGGATGCGCTTGAGCAGGCAGCGACCCGGCAGGTCACCGGTTACTTCGGCGACCGGCGGCTCTACGTGGAGAACCTGCGGGCATGCTGGCCAGCTTCGGAATCTGCGCACTCCTCCTTGACCAGCCGTCCTCATTTGGCGCTGGCGCAGGCCATCCGCGCCGATTTGCGGCGTCTGCTCGCGGTATACGTGAAACTGCCGCTCAAGCGGATCGAACGCCTGGGCAGCTTCCCCGCCGCACAGGAGTTCCACCGTCTCGTCGGCCGCGGGCTCCAGCTCGCCCGACTCGCCACCGAGCACGTCGAAGATGACTTGCATCCCCGCACCGATCGCCTGCGCGCGCTGTTCACCCGGCTCGTTGAGGACTACGGGCGGATTGACCTGCAGCGTTTGGAGCCGCGCCGCGTGCGGTCATACCTTGCGCGGCTTCGGGCGTTCGAGTCGGCGCAGGGGCGTGAATTTGTACCCGCCGGTACTTCGTGGGCGCTCCTGCCCGCCTGGTGGCACAGGATGGCGGCGCTCGCTCGCACCAGTGTGCAGTTGCACCCTCGCAGCAGGGGGGCGAAGGGGGTCAGCGGCATGCGGATTAATCCGGGCGAAGTCGAACCCAACGGCGATGCGCAAAAGCACGGCGCGCATCTTCTCGAAGCCGATCCGACTACGCGCTTGACGCTTGGCGGCCTGGAGGAGCCCATTCAGGGCTTCCAGGAGGCTGTCAGCCTGGTAGGTCTGGGTCCAGGCGGCGAAGCCCTCAAAGGAGCTTCGGATCAGCCAGGCGACGTCCCTCATCGGCTTGAGACCCCTATGACCGTTGCCACTGACCATGAGGCACCCGATTTTTCGCAATTCCATTACCATTGAAAAGATCGTTCGTATGAACTATATTTTCATCGGAACAGTCGGAGGATGTATGCCAAATCATGCCGAAACAACCAGCGGCCACGAGGCCCGCAGTGCCAAGACCCGATCGCAGTTGATCGAAGCGACGATTGACGTTGTCGCTGCCGTTGGCTACGAGGGGGCAACCACACGTGCCTTGTCCCAAGCGGCTAAAACCACGCTGTCGGCCATTCCCTACCATTTCGGCAGCAAGAAGGAACTCTATCTGGCCGCAGCGGAGATGATCGCCGAATATGCGGCCAATCGCTTCGCGGAAGCCGCAGCCTTGCTCGACGATACGCCGGACATCGAGCTTTCCGTTCGCTTCGAACGCGCACTGATCCAAGTGCTCCACACCATGCTGGACGAGGCCGAGCCGCATGCCTGGACGGCATTCGTGGCCCGCTGCGCTTACGACAACGACGACGCCTTCGCCCTGATTCATGAACGCGCGATCGCTCCGCTGCAGAAGCGTCTAGTACATGCCGCCAGCCAGTTTAGCGGCAGATCTTCCGATGACGAGGCACTGCGGCTGCGCGTCATCGCAATTCTGACGGCAATTTTCAGTTTCAGGTTTCTGCGCGGCGTGATGCTCCGTGGCATGGACTGGCAAAGCATTCAGAACGAAGCCGTCAGGCAGATCACGGACATGGTCCGCGATCTCTGCCGAAGCGGCTTTCTTGCTGTTCGGCCGGCTGATGACAGCGCGAACCGAAAAACAGGCCCCACTTGACTCCATCAATCCCTCTCAACTGAAAGGAAATACATCATGACTCTCCAATCCTACGCACACCAAACCATCGCATGGGCGAAGCAGCGTCTCGATGAGACCGATGCCATTCTCTCCGAGGTCGAAAAATCGGCCGCCGATATCAAGGAGGATGCCCGCAAGCAAGCCGACGCAGCCCGCGCACGCCTCGCGGCATCCCGCGCGAAGCTGCAGCAGTACTACGATGATCTGCGCGCCCAAGCGGACACCGCGAAGCAGGAAGCGGGCGAAATTCAGGACAAGCTCGAAGCCGAATGGGTCGAGGTCGAGTCCGCCCTTCAGCAGTTTGTCGCCACGACCGGCGATCAGGTGAAAACCACGCGCAGCATCGTCGTCGTCCGTGCGCACGCACAGCGGGAAGCGTGGCAAAACTCCCTGAAGGAGTTGCGTGACCAGGCGGCCGATGCCGTCGAGAAAGCCCGCGGCGAACTCGATGCCGCGTTCGATCACCTTTCCACTGAGGCCGAGAAATTTCAGGCACGTATCGGTGAGGTCAAGGACGCCGGCGATGAATCCTGGCGTGCCGTCAAGCAGGGGTTCACCAATGCCAAGGCAGCTCACGACGTCACGGTCCAGAAGATCAAGGATGCCTTTTCCAAGGTTCTTTGAACCTAGGCGCCACGTTGCTTTTACTTTGGCTTATCAGGAGAAATCACCATGAAACTTCGCTTTTCCACAATCGCCTTGGCGCTGCTTGCTCAGACAGCGTTGCTGTCAGCTCCTCCCGCCTTGGCACAGAATGCAGAAGCACAGGCCGATTCAGCCGCCGCACAGAAGGAGCCCTCAAGGGTTCACCAAGCACTGGCGTGGTCGCAGGATCGGCTGGCCCAGCTTGATGCCAACATTACTGCCCTGGAAAAAGACGCCAGCAGGCTCCGGGGCGAGGCGCGCACCAAGGCCGATGCGGCGTTGGCGGACCTGCGCAAGCAGCGGGATACCTATCGCCACCGGGCTCAAGATGCCGCAGCCAACGCAAAGAACTGGAGCGATGCCCAGATCGCCGAAGCACGTCAGGCACTTGACAACGATTGGGCCACCTTCCAGGCCACCCGAGACAAATATCTTGAGGAAAGCAAGGCCAGCATCGCTACGCAGCGTGCCGTACTGGAGGCGGAACTGAATGCGCAGCAGAAAGCGCTTGCTGGATTGCGTGCCGACGCGGCCAAGCTCGCGGCGGATCAGCGCGCAGCCATTGAAGGGCGTATTGCTGCACTGAATGCAGATGTGGAGGAGACCAAGGCCCGGGTCTCGAAAGCCTCGTCCGAGGTATGGGAGACCACGAAAAAGAGCTATGGGGAAGCCCAGCGGCTTTTCTCCGAAACCTATGCGTCTATCCGCCAGTCCATCGACGAGGCCAAAAAGTAATTTCCCTAATGCCGGAGACGCAGGCATGTCCTGCGCATTCTCGTCTCTGGCGCATGTGCAGATGCATGGGAAGGTGACAGCCGGAAAATTCTATTGAAGGGGAAAGGCGATGAATCTGACAAGTGAAATCAAAGCCCTTGGCGTAGAGATCGCCGAGCAAGCTCGCCAACGGACGAAGCCGCAAGATGAAGCCCCGCCCCCCACCGAAGAAGTGAGCTGCGTCAGCGAAGCACGTTCTCAATTACACGATGCCGACGCTTTCTTGAAAGCTGTAAACGAAACCCTTGACGAGTTTGCGGACGATCTGAATAGGCACCCGCGCTTGACGGCGCTGGCCGCGCTTGGCATCGGCCTGGCTGCGGGCGTCGTCATCGGTTACCAGGCTCGATAACCGATTTGTGCTTTCCTTGAAAGGTCTCCTATGTCGACTCTCAACTCTGCAAAACTCTACGGCCGCATAGCATTGCTGCGCCGCCAAGTCCTGCTTCGACAGCTCATTCGGCGCAGTATCACCGCCGCACTGGCTATCGCGGCGTTCATCGCCACCTCCGGGCTGGCGACTTATGCGCTGTTCCTGGCCATCAAAGCTCCTCTCGGTGATCTCGGGGCAACACTGGCAATCGCTACCCTTTACTTGGTGGCGGCGCTCATTTTGCTGGGTTACACCTTGCATGAGCCACATTCCCCTGAACTGGAGGCACTTGCCGAAATGGAGGCCGCCGCGCTTGAAACAGTCACGGCCGATACGCAAGGCATCGTGCAACTGGCCACCGCAGCCGGCCACCGCATCGAGAATCTTGGCAGCAGCTTGACTCTTGGCGTTGGCATGCTGGGCGCGCTTCGCAAGCTCCTGGCTTCTCGAAAGCCTTAAAGAACGGGGCGCAACCGACCGGCTGTGCCGGTGAGTACTCACAAGAAGAACGCACCGCGAGACGTAGATCTGTGCCAACGCGGAACTCAGTTATCACGGCAAGGATTTGCCAGCCACCCAGTGAGGAAGGGGACACATGGAACTTCGTCACTTGCGCTGCTTTCTGGCCGTGGCCGAAGAACTCCACTTCGCCCGTGCGGCCGAGCGGCTGCACATCGAGCAGTCGCCGCTATCGCGCACCATCAAGGAACTGGAAGAAGACCTGGGCGAGCAGTTGTTCGTCCGTACTAGCCGCAGCACACGTCTGACGCGGGCCGGCAGACTGTTTCTGGAGCACGTGCCGCGTGTGTTCTCCGCCTTGCAGCAGGCCCGCGACAGCGTGAAGGCGGCAGCCAGTGGCTTCCACGGCCAGTTGCGCATCGCGCTGTCCGATGGCATCACACCCTCACGCCTGCCGTCCTTGCTGGCGCTTTGCCGGCAGGAGGAACCCGAGGTCGAAATCCGATTGTTTGAGGTGCCTCTCTCGCAGCAACTCAAGGGATTGCATGACGACCTGTACGACGTGGGTTTCGCACAGTCGGACGAGGTGGGAGATGGTATCGTGGCCGAGCCGATCTGGAGCGACCCGCTAATGGTCGCTGTTCCAGCGCGGCATCCGCTGCTCAAGCACAAACGTATCCCGCTGGACGAAGTGCTGCGCTATCCACTGGTGCTATGCGACCCGCAGGCGTGCGAGGGCCTCGCGCGACAAGTCGAGCGTGTTCTGCGCCGCTCTGACCGGGAACCGCTGATCGTCGAGCGCGTCGCCTCGTTCGAGCTGATGATGGTGGTGGTTTCAGCCGGCTTCGCCTTGGGACTGGCAGGCGGCCCGCACATCGCGGCAAGCCGGGAGCCCGGCGTAGTAGCTCGACCCTTGGCGGGACGTTCGCCCATGCTGCTGACCTACCTGCTGCGGCGCGAAGGCGAGATTTCGGAAGAGCTGGTTCGTTTCATCGAGCGGGTGCAGGCCATCGAATCCCCCGAAGGCGTCAGGTCCGTGCCGCCGTCCTAATCTGACCAGGAGGAAATCGAGCCATGAAACAACTCATCCCGTTACTGCTGGTCGCAGCGCTGGCCGCCTGCGGCCAATCGGAAGCACCTAGGCAGGAGGCATCCAGCCAGGCTGACGTGCCGACCGTGGAGGAACTGGTCGCCGATCCCGAGCGATTGAGGGAGCTGCGCGAGCAGTGCAAGACCGACCGGCCACGGCTGGGCGACGTGCTGTGCAACCGCGTGGCCGAGGCGACGAACCGGCGCTTCTTCGGTGACGGCAACGTGCCCTATACACCGCCGGAAACGCCACCGACGTTCTGATTCGTCGGCCACTCGCAACAAATTCCGCTTTTCTTTGCCGACACGCCGCAGCGCGCCCGCGCTGGCGGCGTTTTTGTCGTGTTCGCCCCCGCCTGAAACGATGTTTTTTGCATCACCTAGGTTCTGATAACGGTCTTTGACCGGCACTGGCCCGGCACCGATCCTCCCATGACAGGCACATCCAAGTGCCGCTTTTTCATGGGGAATCAGCGCAGGAAAAGTCGGAGGCCAAGTCATGCAAGGGACGAACGTGCTGTTCGGGCAGATCGCCGTCGTATTCGGCATCGTGATCGCCGGTGTGTGGAGCGCCACACAATGGACAGCCGCCGCCCTGGGCTATCAGCTACGCCTTGGCTCGCCCTGGTTCGACTTCTTTGGCACGCCGGTCTATCACCCCTGGAAACTGTTCGAGTGGTGGTTCTTCTTCGGCGCCTATGCGCCGGAGGTCTTCGACATCGGCGGCGCCATCGCGGGCGGCAGCGGACTCATCGCCGTGGTGGTCGCCATCGGCATGTCCATCTGGCGCTCACGCCAGGCGCGCAGGGTCACGACTTACGGTTCGGCCCGCTGGGCCGATGCCAGTGACATCCACAAGGCCGGACTGACCCAGCCCGTCGGTGTCTTTCTCGGCCAGCATGAGCGGCAGTACCTGCGCCACGAAGGCCCGGAGCACGTCCTGGCCTTCGCGCCCACGCGCTCGGGCAAGGGTGTCGGCCTGGTGGTGCCCACCTTGTTGAGCTGGCCCGCATCGGCTGTCATCCACGACATCAAGGGCGAAAACTGGCAGATCACCGCCGGCTGGCGCTCACGGTTCAGCCACTGCCTGCTGTTCAACCCGACCGACGCGCAGTCGGCTGGCTACAACCCGCTTCTGGAAGTGCGGCGCGGCGCGCATGAAGTGCGCGACGTGCAGAACATCGCGGACATTCTGGTCGATCCCGAAGGCGCGCTGGAACGTCGCAATCACTGGGAGAAGACCAGCCATGCGCTGCTGGTCGGCGCCATCCTGCATGTGCTCTACGCCGGCGAGGACAAGACGCTGCGCGGCGTCGCCAATTTCCTGTCCGACCCGGCGTGCCCGTTCGAGCTGACCCTGCATCGGATGATGACGACGCGGCACCTAGGCAATGCGCCGCATCCGGTGGTGGCATCCGCCGCGCGTGAAGTGCTCAACAAGGCAGACAACGAGCGCTCGGGTGTGCTCTCCACCGCCATGTCGTTCCTGGGCCTGTACCGCGACCCCACGGTGGCGGAAGTCACGTCACGCTGCGACTGGCGCATCGCTGATCTGATCGCCGCAGAACATCCAGTCTCGCTGTATCTGGTGGTGCCGCCTTCGGACATCAGCCGCACCAAGCCGCTGATCCGGCTGATCCTCAACCAGATCGGACGACGGCTCACGGAATCGCTCGATGGCTCCGACGGCATCGAGCGTCGCCACAAGCTGCTGCTGATGCTCGACGAGTTCCCGGCGCTGGGGCGCCTGGATTTCTTCGAGACGGCGTTGGCCTTCATGGCGGGCTACGGCATCCGCAGCTTCCTGATCGCGCAGTCCCTCAATCAGATCGACAAAGCCTACGGCCAGAACCATTCGATTCTGGACAACTGCCATGTGCGGGTGACGTTCGCCACCAACGACGAACGCACCGCCAAGCGCATCTCCGAGACGCTGGGCACGGCCACCGAACTTCGCGCGCAGCGCAACTACGCCGGCCATCGGCTCGCGCCCTGGCTCGGGCACCTGATGGTGTCGCGCCAGGAAACGGCGCGGCCACTGCTGACGCCCGGCGAAGTGATGCAGCTTCCGCCGGATGAGTCCGTGGTGATGGTGTCCAGCGTCGCGCCGATCAAGGCGAAGAAGCTGCGCTACTACACCGACGCCAATTTCAAGCGCCGTGTGCTGCCGCCGCCCGCGCTGGCGACCGGGCAGTACGCCGACGTGCCGCCATCGCGGCCCGACGACTGGAGCGGGCTGGCGATCCCGGCCGTACCCGCCGCGCCGGCCACAGCATCCGCCGACGACCTGGGCGGCACCGATGACGGCGGCCCGCGCCGCCAGCCGGAGCTATCCGAAGTTACCGAATACAGCCCCGAACCGCTGTCCGCAGGCAATGACCTGGGGCTGCTCGATGACGACGACGACCTGCCGCTACCGCTTCCCGGCCAGCTCGACCCGGCCATGCAGCGCACGGCCCGGCTGGCTTCCCTCGACCCCAACGACGGAATCGACCTATGAGCCAATACCGCCTCAATCTGTTCATCCAGCACGAGCACGCCAAGCGGCTGGAAGAACTGGCCGCCAAGAAAGGCGTGTCCAAGTCGTCCATCGTCGCGGCGGCGCTGGCGTCCTGGCTGTCGCCGGACGCGGGCGACCAGCGCGAGGCGGCCATCGCCAAGCGGCTGGATCGCCTGTCGCGGCAGGCCGATCGACTGGAGCGCGACCAGAACATCCAGATCGAAACGCTGGCGCTGTTCGTGCGCTACTTCCTGACGGTCAGCACGCCGGTGCCCGAAGCGCATCAGGACGCGGCCCGCGCGCAGGGCAAGGCCCGTTTCGAGCAGTTCGTTGAACAGTTGGGCCGCCACCTGCTGCGCGGGCGCAGCCTGGTGCGCGATGTGGTGGAGGAACTGCACCCCGACCCAATGCGGATGGATGACGCGGCGGCGCAGGCCGAAGCCCATGAACGTGCTGCGGAGCGTGCCTCATGAGCGCCGTCCCGCAGATCCCGCCCGAACCCCGTTCATCGGCCGCGACCTCGCTGGATCGCCGCATCCAGATGCTGCGCACGGCGATGGGGCCGGTGATCGCCGCCGCGCTCGAAGACCCGGACGTGGTGGAGATCATGCTCAACCCCGACCGCACCCTATGGGTGGATCGCCTGTCGTCCGGCCGCGCGCCCCTGGGCGTGGAACTGTCCGAGGCCGATGGCGAACGCATCATCCGGCTGGTGGCCGCCCATGTCGGGGCGGAAGTGCATCGCGGCCAGCCGCTGCTGTCCGCCGAACTGCCCGAGACGGGCGAGCGGTTCGAGGGCGTCCTGCCGCCGGTGGCGCCGGGGCCGGCCTTCGCGCTGCGCAAGCGCGCCATCAACGTCATCAGCCTGGATCGCTATGTGGCCGACGGCATCCTGACCACGGCGCAGGCCGAGTTCCTGCGCCGCGCCACGCGCGAGCGCCAGAACATCCTGATCGCGGGCGGCACCAGCACCGGCAAGACGACGCTGGCCAATGCGCTGCTGGCCGAAATCGCCACCACGGGCGACCGCATTCTGGTGCTCGAAGACACGGTGGAGCTGCAATGCGTGGCCCGCGACCATGTGCCGCTGCGCACGCACAGCAACGTGGCCTCCATGCGGGATTTGGCGCGGGCCACGATGCGGCTGCGCCCCGACCGCGTGGTGGTCGGCGAGGTGCGCGGCGGCGAGGCACTGGATCTCGTCAAGCTGTGGGGCACCGACCATCCGGGCGGCATCGCCACCATCCACGCCGGTTCCGCGCAAGGCGCGCTGCTGCGCCTGGAGCAACTGATTCTCGAAGTCGCCGCGAACGCGCCGCGTGCGTTGATCGCCGACGCCATCAACGTCGTGGTGCGCATCGCCGGGCGTGGCCGCAATCGCCACGTCGAAAGCATCACCCGTGTCGTCGGCTTCGACGCCACGGGCTACCAACTGGCGGACGCGCTGGAAACGCCGTTTCCCGAGCTGTCGCCGACTGCCTCCCCGTCCCCTGACCCCACTGGAGAACTGACATGACGCCTTCTCATGCTTTGCGCGTTTCTGACAATCCGCCTTTCCGTCTTGCCCGCCTGCGCCGCCTGGCCGAGCCGGCGCAACAGGGGCTGCTGCTGGCGCTCGTGTTCCTGCTGATGGCCGGCACGGCGCACGCGGCCGGTTCCTCGATGCCCTGGGAAGGGCCGCTGCAAGCCATCCTCGAATCCATCCAGGGGCCGGTGGCGCGCATCGTGGCGGTGATCATCATCATCGCCACGGGCCTGGCGCTGGCCTTTGGCGACACGTCCGGAGGCTTCCGCAAGCTGATCCAGATCGTGTTCGGGCTGAGCATCGCCTTCGCCGCGTCCTCGTTCTTCCTGTCGTTCTTCAGCTTCTCCGGCGGGGCCGTCGTATGAACGCCGCCAACGAAGCAACGCCGGGCTTTGCACCCGGCTTCGAGATTCCACTGCATCGCTCGCTGACCGAACCGATCCTGCTGGGCGGCGCGCCGCGCACGGTCGCCATCGCCAACGGCACCCTGGCCGCCGCCGTCGGGCTGGGCCTGCAACTGTGGATTCCGGGCCTAGTGTTGTGGATCGTCGGCCATTCGCTGGCGGTCTGGGGTGCGCGCCTCGACCCGCAGTTCATGCAGGTCTTCGCCCGGCACATCAAGCACAAGCCGCTGCTGGACGTGTAGGGGGATGCCGCGATGCTGAACCTTGCCGAATACCGCCAGCGTCCGGCCTTGCTCGCCGACTGGCTGCCCTGGGCCGGGTTGGCCGCGCCGGGCGTGGTGCTCAACAAGGATGGTTCGTTCCAGAGGACGGCACGTTTTCGTGGGCCGGACCTGGACAGCGCCACGCAGGGCGAAATGATCGCCACCACGGCGCGGCTCAACAACGCGCTGCGCCGGCTCGGTTCGGGCTGGGCGCTGTTCATCGAGGCCCAACGCCAGCCAGCGGCGGATTATCCGCAGGCCGACTTTCCCGAGGCACTGTCCTGGCTGGTGGATGAGGAACGCCGCGCCGCGTTCGAGGAATCGAGCCAGCACTTCGAGAGTGGCTACTACCTGACGTTGGTTTTCCTGCCGCCGGAGGAATCCCGCGCCCGCGCCGCCAAGGTGCTCTACGAGAACGCGCCCGGCGAGGGAGTGGATTGGCAGGGTCGGCTGGATGCCTTTGTGGCGGAAACCGATCGCGTGTTCGACCTGCTCGATGGCGTGATGCCGGAGATCGCCTGGCTGGATGACAGCCAGACGCTGACCTACCTGCACTCGACCATCTCGACGCGGCAGTACCGCATCGGCGTGCCGGACGTGCCGTTCTATCTGGATGCGCTGTTGGCCGATGTCGCGTTGATCGGTGGCCTCGCGCCCGTGCTGGACGATCAACACCTGCGCGTGGTGTCGGTGCGGGGCTTTCCGACCTCGACCTGGCCCGGTCTGCTGGACGACCTCAACCGGCTGGGTTTTGCCTATCGCTGGAGCACGCGCTTTCTGTGCATGGACAAGGCCGAGGCGGAAAAGGAGCTGGGCCGCCTGCGTCGCCAGTGGTTCGCCAAGCGCAAGAACGTGGTGGCGCTGCTGCGCGAAACCATTTTCCAGCAGGAAAGCCCGCTGGTGGATACCGATGCCAGCAACAAGGCGGCGGACGCCGATGCCGCTTTGCAGGAGCTGGGCAGCGATCAGGTCGCGTTCGGCTACCTCACCGCCACGGTGACGGTACTCGATGCCGACCCGGCCCTGGCCGACGAGAAGCAGCGCTTGGTGGAGCGTGTCATCCAGGGCCGGGGCTTCGTCACCATCCCCGAAACGCTCAACGCCGTGGATGCTTGGCTGTCGTCCGTTCCCGGCAACGCCTACGCCAACGTGCGCCAGCCCATCGTCTCGACGCTGAACCTGGCGCACATGATGCCGGTATCGGCGGTGTGGGCCGGGCCGGAGAAGAACCCGCATCTCGATGGCCCGCCGCTGATCGTCACCCGTACCGATGGCGCGACGCCGTTCCGGCTGGTGACGCACATCGGCGACGTGGGCCACACCCTGGTCGTGGGACCGACCGGCATGGGCAAGTCCGTGCTGCTGGCCACGCTGGCGATGCAGTTCCGCCGCTACGCCGGTTCGCGCATCTTCGCCTTCGACATGGGCCGCTCCATGCGCGCCACCATCCTCGGCCTGGGCGGCGAGCATTACGACCTGGGCAACGATGGCGAGATCGCCTTCCAGCCGCTGGCCCGCATCGACACCGAGGGCTACCGCACCTGGGCGGCGGAATGGGTGGAAGGTCGGCTACTGCACGAAGGCGTGACGGTTGGCCCCGACGAGAAGGCCACGCTCTGGTCGGCGCTGGGCAGTCTCGCCGGTGCGCCGATCGAACAGCGCACGATGACCGGGCTTTCCGTGCTGCTGCAATCGAATGCGCTGCGCCAGGCGCTGGCGCCTTATGTACTGGGCGGCGCCCACGGCAAGCTGCTCGATGCCGATCATGACCGGCTCGGCAGCGCCGACGTGCAGGGCTTCGAGATGGAGGAGCTGATGCACAGCAAGGCGGCGGTACTGGCCGTGCTGGGCTATCTGTTCGCGCGCTTTGACGAACGCTTTGACGGCGCTCCTTCGCTGCTGATTCTCGATGAATCCTGGCTGTTCCTCGATGACCCAGTGTTCGCGGCGCGTATCCGCCAATGGCTTAAGACGCTGCGCAAGAAGAATGTCAGCGTCATCTTTGCCACGCAGTCACTGGCCGATATCAAAGACTCCAGTATCGCCCCGGCCATCATTGAAAGCTGCGCCAGCCGCATTTTCCTGCCAAACCCACAGGCCACCGAGCCGCAGATTCGCACTATCTATGAGGGCTTTGGCCTTAACAATCGGCAAATTGAGATCGTTGCTAGCGCCGAACCAAAACGGGACTACTACTACCAGTCGCGCTTGGGAAATCGTCTGTTTGATCTCGACTTGGGGCCAATTGCGTTGGCATTTGCGGGCGCCTCTGCACCGCAGGATCAGCGTGACATCGACCGCGTACTGGGAGATGCAGGTGCACCAGGTTTCGCCGCCGCTTGGCTGCGCCATCGTGGTCTTGATTGGGGCGCCGACCTGTTGCCTTCGTTTACTGTCCTTCCGTCAGCGACCGCTTTCAATCCCAATATCGAACCGTAGGAGACTCCTTTATGAAGACTAAACCCCGCTTGTTGTCCTTCTCGCTGGCAGCCGTTCTGTCGGTGTCGCTGATGACCGTGCAGTCCGCGTCCGCATTCACTGTATTCGACCCTTCTAACTTCGTGCAGAACACGCTGACCGCGATCCGCACACTGGAGCAGATCAATAACCAGATCAACCAGCTTCAGAACGAGGCGCAAATGCTGAGGAACCAGGCACGCAATCTTGCAGGTCTGGATTTCAATACAGTCAATCGGTTGCGCTCAACGCTGGCCACCACCGAGCGCCTGATAGCTGAGGCGCAGGGTCTGGCCTATGACGTGCATAACCTCGACCGCGAGTTCGCACGGCTGTATCCGGAAGCGTACGCCGCCACCGTCAGCGGCGATCAGATGTACCAGGATGCGCAGGAACGCTGGAAGTACACACTCGACGGGTTGCACACCGCTATGCGGATGCAAGCCCAAGTATCGCAGAACCTGACACAGGACGAACACGTACTGGCCGACCTGGTGAGTCAGAGCCAGTCGGCAGAAGGCGCCTTGCAAGCCACGCAGGCGACGAACCAGCTTCTAGCCTTGCAGGCCAAGCAGTCGATTCAGGCCCAGCAACTTCAAATTACCCAGGAAAGGGCGGCAGCTCTGGAGCTGGCACGCCAAGCCGCCGCGACTGAGCGTGGTCGCGAGGTGACACGCCGCTTCCTGGGCAACGGCACGCCCTACACGCCACAGCGTGTGGATTTCTACGGCAACTGATGAGGCTGGGCTATGAATGACGTGACGGTCATCGATCGTTTCCTCAACACCTTCGCCACCTACATCGACTCGGGGTTCGGGCTGTTGCAGGGTGAGGTGGCGTTTCTGACCGCCACACTGATCGCTATCGACATGACCATCGCCGGTCTTTACTGGGCGATGAGCCATGCCACAGGCCAGGGCGAGGACGTGATCGCCAAGCTGCTGCGCAAGGTGCTTTACGTCGGGGCCTTCGCCTACATCATCGGCAACTTCAATTGGCTGGCCAGTATCGTCTTCCGCTCCTTTGCCGGCTTAGGCCTGACGGCCAGCGGCTCGACCGTGAGCATGGAGCACTTTTTGCAGCCGGGCCGGCTGGCCAAGATCGGTATTGACGCCGGCACCCCGATTCTGGAACAGATCAGCGAGATGTCGGGTTTCCCGGAAGTGTTTGTGAACCTCACTCCTATCGCGGTGATGTCTCTCGCTTGGTTGGTGGTCATCGTCTGCTTTTTCATACTGGCGGTGCAGCTCTTCATCACACTCATTGAGTTCAAGCTGACCACCTTGGCGGGCTTCGTGCTGGTGCCGTTCGCCTTGTGGAACAAGACCAGCTTCCTTGCCGAAAAGGTGCTGAGCAACGTGGTGTCTTCCGGCGTCAAGGTGCTGGTACTGGCCGTGATCGTCGGTATCGGCACGGGGCTTTTCGCCGAGTTCCAAGTACATCCTGACGAGCCGTCCATCGATCACGCATTGGTCATCATGCTGGCTTCGCTCGCCTTGCTGGCGTTGGGCATCTTCGGGCCGGGCATCGCCACCGGGCTGATTTCTGGCGGACCGCAATTGGGTGCCGGTGCAATGGCAGGCGCGGCTATTGGCGCTGCCGGTACCGCCGTGGCCGTTGGCGCCACTGCAACGGGGGTGGGTGGAGCGGTGATGGCTGGGGCACGCATGGCCCCGGCCGCCGCAAAGCTCGCCGGCACGGGGGCGCGTGCTGCTGCCTCGACCGTCGGCAGTGCCCAGTCGGCGTTTCAGGCCGGTTCGACCGCAGCTGGTGGCGGCCTCAAGGGAGCGGCGGCAGGCCTTGGGCATGTCGCCAAGTCCGGTGCTCAAGCGGCCGGACGAGGCACGGCGGCTCGTGCTTCCTCTGTTGGACAACGCATGGCCGCTCCCTTCCGCGCGGGCTGGAACGGCTCGGCCACCAATGATGGCGTGGGCTCTGGCACCGCTGGAGCGGGCCAGAGCGCGACATCGCCACCTCAACAACAACCCGCCTGGGCTAGGCGTTTGCACCGCCGCCAGCAGATCACCCAAGCCGCTACGACGACCGCCCATACATTGCGCAGTGGCGACGGTGGCGGTGCGGGTTCCGGTCCAAGCCTGAATGATTCCGATACCTGACCTTTAAGGAGACCACCCATGCGATTCAAACGACCCAGGGTGCGCTATGCGGAATCGCCGCAACCAGCCACCCCTTACCAATCCGCCGCCCAGGTGTGGGATGAGCGCATCGGCTCGGCCCGCGTGCAAGCGAAGAACTGGCGATTAATGGCCTTCGGCTGCCTGGTGCTTGCGTTGTTGATGGCCGGTGGCCTGTTGTGGCGTTCAGCGCAGTCCATCGTCACGCCCTATGTGGTGGAGGTGGATCAGGCCGGACAAGTGCGAGCCGTGGGTGAAGCCGCTACGCCTTACCGGCCTAACGATGCGCAGACGGCGCACCACATCGCACGCTTCATCACGATGGTGCGCTCGCTGTCCATCGACCCGATCGTGGTGCGACAGAACTGGCTCGATGCCTACGACTACACCACCGATCGCGGTGCGGCGGTGCTCAACGACTACGCCCGCACCAACGACCCGTTCGCCCGCATCGGTCGCGAGTCAGTGACGGTGCAGATCACCAGCGTCGTGCGCGCCAGCGACACGTCGTTCAACGTGCGCTGGACAGAACGCCGCTACGTCAATGGCGCGGCTGCCGGGCTGGAGCGATGGACGGCGGTGGTGTCCATCGTGCTGCAACCCCCGCGCACCGAGGATCGCTTGCGCAGTAACCCCGTGGGCATCTACGTCAATGGTCTGTCGTGGAGCCGTGAACTGGATACGTCCGAAGGAGCCCGGCCATGAAACCGTCTTTTCACTTTTACGCCTTACCATTGACCCTGCTTGTCCTGTCGGGCTGCGCTACGCAGGGGAAGCCGCCACCGACTATATCACTCGATGAAGCCATACAGGCCCAGCCACTGCCCGAGCCACCGAAGGCCGTGGAGGTGGTGATGGTGCCGGAGGTACTACCGATGCCGGCGCAGTTGAAGCCGTTGCCGGAAACCGACAAGGCTGAGGCGACGTCAGAGCCCGCCGATGAAACCCTGCGTGTGTCCACGGCCAATGAGGAAGCGCGAATGGCGCCAACCCGTGAGGGCTACGTCAATGCCATCCAGGTCTGGCCCTTCACCGAAGGCGCGCTGTACCAGATCTATGCGGCGGTCGGACGAGTGACGGTGATTGCGCTCCAGCCGGGTGAGGAACTGGTGACGGTGGCGGCCGGGGATACCGTGCGTTGGGTCGTGGGCGACACGTCCAGCGGTAGCGGAAACGAGTTACGTGTCAACGTGCTGGTCAAGCCCATCCGTTCGGATCTGAAAACCAATTTGGTCATTACCACCAACCGCCGGACGTACCTGCTGGAGCTGACTTCAACGGACGAAGCGTGGATGGCATCGGTGTCCTGGGATTACCCGCGTGATCAAATGCTTGCCTTGCAGCGTCGGAATCAGGCCGCCGAGGCGGTCGCGCCCGTGGACACTGGTTTGGCGCTGGAAAACCTACGCTTTCGCTACGCGATCAGCGGCAGTCAGCCGCCGTGGAAGCCGCTGCGTGCTTTTGATGATGGCCGGAAGGTCTATATCCAATTCCCGGCAGGTATTGCCCAAGGCGAACTGCCGCCTCTATTCGTGATCGGCGCCGAGGGGGATGGGCAACTGGTGAACTACCGCTTCCGCCCACCGTATTACATCGTCGATCGGTTGTTCGGTGCGGCCGAACTGCGCCTGGGCGGGGATAAAGGCGAGGTGGTGCGCATCGAACGCACTGACGGCGTGGCACGGAGGAACTGAGCATGAGCAAGGACGAGACTATCAACCGGGCCGTGCCGCAGGCGGATAAGGTGCCCCCCGACACTGTGACACTACGTGCCCAGCCACGTCCGATTACACGCCTGAACCGGCGTACGTTGGCTATCCTTACTGGTGGTCTGGCGGTCGCTGTGCTCGGGGCCACACTCTGGTCATTGCAGCCGCCACAGCGCAGGGGTAGCGAGCAGACGGAGCTGTACAACGTCGAGCGTGTGTCGCGCTCCGAGCAACTGGACCGGCTTCCCACCGACTATTCCAAATTGCCGTCGGCATTGCCTCGCGATGTACCGGAACTGGGGCCACCTTTGCCGGGTGATCTGGGGCCGGCCATTGTGAACGCGCAACAGCCAGCGGTGGCCAGCTATTCGGTACCCGGTCATGATCCTGCCGATGCTCTACGAGAGGAGGCAGAGGCCGCAGCGGCTTCGTCCCTATTCTTTCAGAGCGGCAACCGAAACCAAGTCAACACGACAGCCACAGCACCGTCGCCGTCTGCTGTGCTAGGCATGGGAAACACCTTGGCGGGTTTTGATCCGTTGGCCGCCGGGCCAGCGTCGACAACGGCACAATTGGCCGATCCGACTGCCGTGCAGAATCGTCAGGACCAAAAAGAAGGGTTCCTGCAATCCGCTTCCACTGAAATCCGTAATTCCGGGAATCTGCAATTACCAGCCTCGCCTTATCAGGTCATGTCTGGAACGGTCATTGCGGGAGCGCTGGTGACTGGCATCCAATCCGATCTACCGGGCGATGTGATTGCAACAGTCACAGAGCCGATCTACGACACGGCTACCGGACTACACCTGCTGATCCCGCAGGGCTCACGTATCCTGGGTCGCTACAACAGCCAAGTCAGCTATGGGCAGAGCCGGGTTCAAGTCATCTGGAACCGCATCATCTTGCCCGACACATCCTCGCTGACGCTGGACAACCTGGTCGGTACCGACCCGGCTGGCTATGCCGGCCTAGAGGATGGCGTCGACTGGCATTGGGACCGGATCTTTGCCGGCGCCGTGCTGACGACGCTGCTAGGTGTCGGCGCCGAGCTGGCTGCGCCTGAGAACCGGCAGGATGGCGACCGTGTCATCATCGCCGGCCGAGACAGTGCGCAAGACAGTATCAATCAGGTGGGCCAGGAAATGACCCGGCGCAACCTCAACATTCAGCCGACACTGACCAGTAGGCCTGGCCTGCCTGTACGCATCATCGTCAACCGCGACTTAGTGCTCCGCCCTTACCAGCCATTGCTCTTCAACCAGGGAGTGTCACAATGACAACGACTCGAAAACTACGTCTAGGGCCACTACCCAGTAATCAGACCACCAAGTTGACTTTCGTTTGCCCAGCAAGCCTGAAGACTGACCTTGACCGCTACGCCGCGCTGCACGCCCAGACCTACGGAGAGGCAGTCGACGCCGTGACGTTGATCCCGCATATGCTGGAAGCATTTATGGCAAGGGATAGGGGGTTCAGGCGAGAAAGAAAATAGGAGCCGGATAGGGGGGAGCGTTCCAGCTACCTCTTCTCTGTGCGTCGCTCGGCGGGGCCATACAGGCTATTTCCCCGACTGAACTTGGAATCGTGCTCGGAGGTCTGTTTCAATCTCATTCCGCTCATCGATAGGAGAAAGTCCGTCTGGCGCAGGCAATCCACTTTCTTGAAGTTTCTTGAGCATTGCCCACGCTTCAAAGTCATGGAATGGATTCAGCCCGATCACATTGCCTAGCATGGGATCAATCTGATCTGGAGTGGTTGAAATGCGTGCGAATAGTTCTGTAGATTTAGCTAGATTCCAGCCACTTATGAAAAGAAGAAGCGCAGATAGGGCAAGTACACAGCTAGCGACATCGTTATCACGTCTCTTGCTGGCGGACGCCAAAGGCGCGTAGTTATGGGATATAAACCTTGCAAGGGAGATACTTTGAGTGTACTCCGTTTGGAGCACCGTCGGATCGAATACATCCTCGCCATGGTAGCGCTTTGCGAGGGACTCAACGCGAGTTGAGAGGGAGTGGATGTGCCAAAGGCGCTCTTCCCGCATGGTGTCGAGAGTGGCTATGTGGCGTTTAGCTAAGACGCGTGTTGCTTCTGTTTTCCAGTCGAAGCCGGGTATCGCAACAATGTCGGCTGACAGCGGTACCTCCATGGGTAACATATGCTGTACAGGGCCGGTTATACGATGAAGGTTGTCTAGCCACTTGGGAAGGCATGGGTCTAGGTTCACATGAAACAACGCACTGGCTTTCTTTTGGAAAAACCACTTTCGCATATCTCGAATGGACTTCTGGCTAAATACACCTGCTTGTATGCCCTTGCATACAAGCTCTCGAATAGCTCGGGTTAGATTTGAGTTCGCCTTACCAAAAGCAACCAGGTTCTCCGGAGTGAAGCCAACAGAATCATTCCCGGCATAGTCGCATTCGGGCTTATGACCAGGAGAGGAAAACCGGAAGTAGCCTTGTCGTATAGCCTTCTTAGAGGTACGGGAGATACTTTCTCGGACAACATCTGCGCCTGTGACAAAACAACATGGGCATTCGATATCTGTTCGAAGAAATGCTCGCCATTCCTCCGGTATTTCATTTACATCCAGAGGTTTCCGTGTTTCGTAGCGACGAGACAAGGAGTTCAGGACCTGCTCAAGGTCGACCTCCTTTTGTTCTGATATGGAATAAGCTGTCAAGGGCATTCGGATTCTCTGGTTGAATAGGTTGAAGTAAAAGAACTGAGACACAGCCTTTTCACGTGTCGGCGAGTGGCCAGCGCAGTTTCCCTCGACCGATACGCACGACTTCCACAAGCTTTGTATTGCCCTGCAGTCGGCCCGAAAAAAGGCTGGGCTTAGGGTCGAGCGCTGGCTTCTTGAACACGGCGACCCGCTGATAGTCTGGAGTGACTAGCCAGGTTCGCCCATCACCCTCATCGGTGGCAATCCGATAGAGGCCAGCAGGTGGGGCAGTCCCAATATCGAGTAGACGCCTACAATGCCTGATCGACCATCTCTGTATGCCGCTGCTGAGGGCTTCTGTTCGGAACCGCGCCCATAGTGCAGCCGAGTCCGGAGTCGGCCAATCACCAGCATCGGTGTAGGCCGTGATCTCGTCGGATTCGAGCCAGGCCCGCATCTCTGCCGGCGTAACGAAGACCGGCTCAGCATCCTCTATTGCGGCCATTGCCGCACGTCGTGATGGAAGGCCGGCACGGATCAGCATCGCCATCATAAATTGCGGAACGCCAGTTTCGACCGCTGCCGCGGCACCACCCGCCACTATCTCCGGTGACCAACCGAGGGACATGCGGCGGGTACGGACAGCTTCCAACGCCCAGACCAAACGATAGGTGAAGGCCTCTTCGACGGTTCGCATATTTTGCGGCCCGATTTTGGCAACATCCTCACCAGAGATCCAATTGCGCAGGATGTCCTTCCAATTTGCCGGCAGTGCGTTCGCCTTGTCCGGGATGAAAGGTCGTATGAACAATAGGCGTTCGCCGAGACCACCAAGGGCGTCGACAAGTTCGTCGACGTCGCCACTCAGTGCTGCAGCATCAGCTCGATCGAGGAGCTCGGCAAGCTCGTCCGCCATAGCATCAATGGCGAGGCCAGCCTCTAGGCCAACCCCCATTGCGAAATGTCCGCGGCGCGCTTGTACCGTGGTGGCCTTCCATATGAGATCGGCGCGCGCCTCGAACACCCTTTTGTGCAGCGGGGCGACGTTCTCGTCCTCGCGGGCGATTTGGCGGGCCCAGAGCGATCCTTTGAGGGCCTCGTCTAAAAGGTTGGGTAGGTCAGCGCGATCGGCGTCTAGCGCATCGATCAGACCGAACACAGTCGCATCGAGGCGTTCGACAATCTGAGTCAACGGCTCTTCGTCGATGCTTTCCTCGTCGCCGTCCTCATCGCCTTCATCATCGTCGTCGCTATCTGCATCGTATTCCATGGCTGCGGCCAGGCGCTCGGCCATCTCGGCCTCTTCATCGGGTGATCTCCATGCCTCTCGGGCGTTGGCGAGATATTCCCAGGCATCGTCGCGATCAAGCACGCCCTCGCGTGACAGGCGCTCAAGGATTTTAGCAACGATCTGGATGAGACCACTTTTCAGCGTGCGAGCCTTGGCGGAGACAACCAGTTTCCTCCACTCTTTCTTTCGCCAGGCGATCTTGTCAAACATGACGTGGACAATGAGACCTTCGACATCGACGAACGCGCGCCCCGCACGGCCGGCAACGTTGGCGAACTCCTCACCCTTGATCTTCTCACCTGCACGGTAGAGCGCGGGCACCAGCAGAACGGCGGCATTGAGGTTCAGGCCTTGGGCAAGTGTTGGCGAGGCAACAATGACTTTCAGCACGCCTTCGGACAGGAGGACTTCCAATTCGCGCAAGAACGGACTCGGCAGGCGGCCGTGGTGTATGGCGACGCCAGCCTTCAGGCTGGCTACAGCGGGATGAGCCTCGCCCAACCATTCCTTTCCAACTTCTAGAGCGCGAGCGATCGACGCCTCATCCTCCAGGAGCGAGTCCAAATAGCCTCGCTTACAAAGGTCTACGACCTGCTTGCCGTAACTCTCGACCCAATTCGCCTGTGTGGAAAAGATCAGAGTCCGCTTACCTTGGCCTGCGAACTCCCATGCAGCGAACAAGGCAAGATGCGAGTTTTTGCGCGGATATGGCTTTTTCTCTTGACCCCGCGCAGGCCTATGTAAGACGAATTTATCGAGGAAAGGACCGTCGTCGTCGAGGTCGAGCCGAAGCAGCGCATCATTTCCTCGCCAGGTAAGCGCACCGAATCGCTGCCGCGTGGGGCGCCAGTCGGAAAGCACGGGTTCGCCGGGTTCGTCGGAGCGTATCCATGCGGTAAGATCGTCCAGTTCATCGCCACTGGGCAGGATCGCTGAGAGACATACAATTCGGCGCTCGCTAGTATCGGCTCGCCGAAGCAGGCGTTGCACCAGCGTCTCGTAGCGGATCTCACGCTCGCTCGGACCGATCATATGACCTTCGTCGAGGACGATAAGGCCAACATCATCGATTAGTGATGGGTCACTTCGCAGGGCGAAATCGAGCTTTTCGGGCGTTGCGATAATGATTTCACGGGTGCGCAACGCGTCTTCATCGCCTGCCGAAAGGCCGCTGGCGCCGTAAAGGGAGGAAACGCTGAAGCCGAGCGGTGCGAAGGTCTTTCTGAAGGAGCGCTCGGTCTGCGCCGAAAGCGCACGCAGCGGAGTGACCACCAGCACCCGGCGAGCCGACGAAAGAGTCATCAGCGCGGCGATCTCAGCCACTCGTGTCTTTCCAGCGCTGGTCGGCAAGGCGACGACAAGGTCGTCAGTCACGTCTGTGGAACGCTGGGCCGCTTCGCGCTGCGATGGCCATAGCTCTACCTCGGACGTCTTCCGCGTGTAGAGCGACGAGATGAATAGTCGGCGCAAGTCTGGGTATTTTTCTTCGGAACCCTCCGGCGGCTCGATCGGCAGGTTTTGGTGCAACGAGTGCTGCCAAAGGTCGTCGATCAGATGACCGCAGAGGTTCGAGATCCACCACAGCGGAACATTCTCAGCGTTGTTTGCCAAGCTGACGGCATTGTCGAGCAAGACCCGTGAGTTTTCGGCTAGCTCAGGTTCTCCAGTTTCAAGTGCGAAGTCGAAAAACGCCAGGGCTCGGCAAATCGTTGTGTTGAGAATGGTCGACAGCGCTTCGTCAACGTCAGGGGCTTCGCTCCGCAGCTTCTCTGCTATCTGCTCGTCGGTATGAGCCTCGTCGCCGAGCCATTCGCGAACGAAATCACGTAATTGATCGAGATCCCGTAGAATCAGATAGCGGATCGCCGTTTCGCCAGGCGAGGTGTTGAGGTCATTGGTCATCTCATTGAACAATGAATAGGCGACGGCCGAGAAGCCGGCCAGATGGTAGGCAGCGGCGGCCACTGTTCGACGGAAGCCGCGATCTGGGGCCTCAGGGTCACCATTACGCACTAAGGCTTCAAACGCGTTCGCGGCGCGCTCGAAGGCTTTGCTGGTCAGTTCTGAAGTACCTGCCTGGGCGCGCATGGCCATTGCGCCTCGTAGCAAGGCGAAGCCATGCTCGGCGAGATCTGTTTCAATTGTCGCGCCAAGAGGAGGGGCGTTCTCCGGTAGCACACCTTCCTCGCGCATGAGTGACCAAGCGGCGCCACGATAGAGAAGGCGCCCAAGAATGCCGTCAGCGGTCGCCGTCGTCAGGAACTCAGTTAGTTCGTCAATCGTCTCCAAGATTTTCTGCCTCGATGTACATAGTTGCGATGAAGTCTTGGTGATCTTCGACGTGTATGTTCACGACATAATGGTCCCGATTAGCCTCAGCTGCGTCGAGATCATCTTTCAGAGAGGCGTGTGGGCCGTTGCCCGAAACTGTGAAAAGCATGTGGTCAATGCGATCAGCATGTAACGACTTCAGGCCAACCTCATCGCGAAGGCTGCGACCCAGATCGTTGTCATCTAGGTCGTCGCTTTCCAGCAGGCGATTTGCAACGAACAACAACGAGTCGGGCGTACAACGGCCGCTATCACGGTTGAGTACCTTGCGAGCGCTCGTGACTGTGGTCTTGCCCAGTACCTTGTTACTCTTGGCTTCCCCCTTCAAGAGCCAGAGCTTCTCACCCTTGCCGTCGTATCCGGCGCCGATAAAGTCGTCGCCGCGCATGGCCATGTTGCGGCCGTCCTTGTAGCGAAGTCGGCGCACGGGAACACGAAGACCGACCTCTTCCTCGACCAGTTCGGTCGCGAGAATCTCACCGAGGTCGCCGGAGCGACCCTTGGTCGTTTGAGGCATCGCAGCGTTGAGGATTTCACTGGCGACCTCGTATCCGAGTCGTTTCACATCTTCAGCAATGCGTTCGAGTCGATCGTAGTGTGAGCGGATGGTCTCTACGAGGTCATCGCGGATTTCGTCGCGGCCGCCATCCTTCTCAACATAGGTCCAGTAATGCTTGCGTTTGTTTTTTTCTTTGGTGGGCTCGCACCACTTCCCATATAGCCCCACGATGCTACTCCCCGATCAATCAGTTTCAGTTCTGATAGCGGTCATGGAGTACCAGCGAGCACACCGTGACGACTTCAATATTCAGGCGAGCACGGGCTCGCTGTCGTTTCCCTGCTGGGCGCGCTGATCTTTGATGATCGCGCGGGTTTGCTTGGCAGTTAGAGGAGCTTTGGTCTTCGAGTCCTCATAAAGGTCGCCATACGCCAAGACTTTGTCAGCGGTATAGCGCTTGCCATTCGGGCTGTTTTTCGTCATTTGTAATGCAATGACTTCTGGATCAACGTTTTCTTCAAGCATGCGGCCGGCGCGCTCGACAGCGGAGCCTGCTCGCGACGCCGGGCTTGAGACTTTTTCGATGAGATCGACGGCACCGTCAGCGACGGTGCCCGTAATGTTAGTAGGTTTCGGCATGTGTAGAGTCCTTCAGAAAGCCCATTGAGCAGGCATAGTTTGGTGAATTTAGGTAGAAGACAATTTCTTGATCTGTGCCACCCGTGACTGAGAAATACCAATACGTTTCGCCACTTCCGTCTGCGTGAGCCCTTGGTTGAGCAAGGTCAAAACAGCCCTATTTCGGTCTTCAATAGTGAGCGAGTGAGGATCGAACTGAGTAGCTTGGCTCAAACCTCTTGAGACCCATTCGTTGTGCTGGACACGCCCATCCCGGTGCTGCACATTGGCGGACACCATCCCGGTGCGGTTATCGACCTGGAGAGAAAATCGTACGATGTCAGGGTTGTTCGTCAGGCGCTGTGTCATCTCACCAAGCTGCTGATGAACCTCGTTGGCTTGCATAACTGGAAGTGGTACAGGCGCCATGGGCCTTGCCATTTGAGAGTGCTCCGAGTTAGTGTTTATAATATTAAATATATTAGAAATGTTCTGGAGGGTCAACATCTCTCCCGCCGTGGCACGCCAGAGTGGGAAGTCTGAAGGCGCCTATATGACTCCTAGTCCATGGAGTCATGTTTAGGCGGGGTAGCTAGGAGTGGGCCCAATTTACTGCCCCATATAGGGTTTCAACCTAAAGGTCTTTCATGAAACATGCTTGACGCCGGGCATTTTTTATGCCCAACGTTCATGCTCAATGCGCTAGGCTAAGTCTGTTTAATAAGCGCCGGTGAAGGGCGAGATGATAAGTGAAAAGCGATAAGTGGAGGGAAAGATGGCAAGAGGTGTTTCCGCGTGGGTATTCGCCGGGCTAATCTGGCTTGTCACTTTTTCCGCACAGGCTGCCGAGTGCCCTGCTTGGTCGAAGGAGCGCTTAAGCCGCGAAAGCCAGGCGCTGGCTGAACAGGTGAAGCGCTGGGACACCGCCTACCACGAAGAGGGCGTCACGCTGATTGATGACGCCCTTTACGATCAAACCGTTGAGCGGCTAGCCACTTGGCAGCGCTGCTTAGGCGGTGAGCATAACCATCAGCCCCTTCCGCGCGTGACACGCAGTAGCGGCACCCTTGATCATCCGGCGGCGCAGCGCGGGCTTAATAAAGCCGATGATGACGGTGTCAGGCGTTTTACCAGCCGCCGCAACGATCTGTGGATTCAACCCAAAGTGGATGGCGTCGCGATTACGCTGCGTTATGCCGACGGCGAGCTTGTCGAAGCGGTTAGCCGGGGTGACGGCGAGCGCGGCCAGGACTGGACATCTCGTGCACGTCAGTTACCTGCAATACCTAACTACCTACCCGAACCGATTTCTGCAGTCCTCCAGGGCGAGCTTTACTGGCGGCTTTCGCAACACATTCAATCGCGCTCGCCCACTTCTGGCGCACGCGGTGCTGTGGCGGGGGCCATGATGCAATCCTCTCCTGAATCGGCCACCCTTGAGAGGGTAGGGTTATTTATCTGGGATTGGCCCGACGGCCCCACTGCCATGGCAGAGCGTTTAACGCGACTCACCGCGCTGGGGTTTGATACCGCTGATTACACCTACCCGCTTGATGACCGTCGCGATGCTGCTTACTGGCGAGATACCTGGTTCAATGGCCCGTTGCCGTTTGCCACCGATGGCGTGGTGATCAAGCAAGCAGAGCGCCCCGGCGTGCGCCGTTGGTCATCATCGCCACCCGAGTGGGCGATTGCCTGGAAATACCCCGCCCAGCAGGCGCTGGCGGAAGTGCGCGGCATTGAGTTTCGTGTTGGGCGTACCGGGCGCGTGACGCCGCTGGTGTGGCTTAATCCGGTGCAGTTAGAAGGGCGGCGCATTAGTCGTGTTTCGCTAGGCTCGCTGGAGCGCTGGGAGTCACTGGACATTCGCCCCGGCGACCAAGTGGCTATCACCCTGGCAGGGCTGACGATTCCCCAGTTAACCGAGGTGGTGTGGCACACCCAGGAGCGTTCGCCGCTAACGCCACCGTCGCCGCAGCGCTACCACTTGCTGAGCTGTTTTGAAGTAACCCCAGGCTGCGAAAGCCAGCTGCTGGCGCGGCTCACCTACCTTGGCGAGCAGCTAGGCATGCAAGGCGTGGGTGAAGGCACCTGGCAAGCGTTGATGGACGCGGGCGTCGTCACTCAGTTATTGGGCTGGCTAGCGGTTGAGCCACATCAGTTGCAGCAGGCTTACGGCATTGGCGAGGTGACCGCTGCCGCGCTCAGTGAGCAGTTTCAAGCTGCGCGTTTGGCACCTTATGCCGCTTGGTTAAATGCCCTTGGCATGCCGCCCGGTGGCAACGCCCGCTTAGGCGATTGGTATACCCTGGCGGGCTATTCGCGGGAAGAGTGGCAAGCTGTTCCAGGCGTTGGCCCGGTTCGCGCTGAGGCGCTGGTGGCATTTTTTAGCCACCCCGAGATACAGAAAATGGCCCGAACGCTTAACGAAGCGGGTGTTGCCGGTTTTTAGCCAATTAACTATTGCGCTTGCCAATACGGCGTTAAAAATCGCCTCAAAATGCTCATTTACATCCTCCGTAAACTCCGCTTTTTCGTTGATTTTTGCCTTGTCTAGCCTTCGCTCATAACGTTAATTAGAGGTTTTCTAGCCCAATTAACCCAGCCCGGTGAGGCGCAGCATTAAACCGAGATAAAGCGGAATCAGCAGCGGTGCCAGCAGCGTGGTCACCAACACGGCCAGCGCGCCTTTTTGCGGCTGAATGCCCAGCTCCATGGCCACTACCACCACATTCGCCGCCATAGGCACCACGCCGAGCAGCAGCAGCGCCAAGGCAAGCTCCGTGGAAAGCGGCGCTGCCCACTGCAGTACCATTACGGCCACCAACATAACCAATGGCCATAGCACATAGCGCAGCCCTAAGCAGGTGGCCACAAATCGCGAATCCCAGGCGGAAAGCGTGACTTGGCTAAGCGTCATGCCAATAATCATCATGCCCAGCAGCGTGTACGTAGCGGGGAATACCGCCAGCGAACTCATGATGGCAGCGGGTACGGTGATCTCAAAGGCGCTAAGCAGTAACGCGAATAGAAACGCGTAGATAAGCGGTAAGCGAGAAATTTTCACCAGGCTCTCACGCACTGAAAAACGGCCGCGCGCACTTAAATAAAAGCCCACGGTGAATTCATAAATATTAATGCCCAGCATACAGAACAGGTAAAGGGTAACGCCCTCTGGGGGCAGCAAAATCAGCGCAATCGGTAAGCCGAAATAGCCGGTATTACCCGTTCCTGAGGAAAACGCCAGCAGGGCGGCTTCCTGCTCACCAAAGCGGTGGCGGGTTAGGCGTTGTACGGCCAGTGCTATCAGGCTCGCCACAATGAACAGCGCTAAGGTGAGTGACAGATAGCCAAGGGTTGGGCCGCCGTTCATCAGCGCACGAAAAATGGTGAAGGGCGCAATCAGGTAAACCAGCAGCGTCGCAATCGGGCGAGGGTCTAGTTTAAGCCGCTGAGCCGCCAGCCAGCCTAGCGCCACATAGCTGAGTAACATCAGTAGCGGCCCAACGAGCGCCCCAGGTGCAAGATCCATTTATCCTCCCGTCGTAAGTGTCATGGCCGCTAACATGAGCCAAATTAAAGGCCGAGCGTGAAATCTTTCATTAGCCCCCGCGCGATAGAACAGCGAGAATAACCCAAAATATCATCACTATTGATCACGTTAAGGAAATCCCATGAGCAGCCACGAGCATCCGTTAGGTATCAGCTTTGAATTTTTTCCGCCCAATACCGACGCGGGGCGAGACAAGCTGATCCACGTTCGCGATGAACTGGCCGCCCGGAACCCGCGCTTTTTCTCGGTTACTTACGGCGCTGGTGGTTCTACCCAGGCGCGCACCCGTGAAGTGGTGCGTGCGGTCAGTAAAAGTGGCATTACCACTGCGCCGCATCTTTCTTGCATTGGTAGCGAAAAAGCCCAATTGCGTGACCTGCTAACGCAGTACCGCGAAGAAGGCGTGGATAGCCTAGTCGCGCTGCGGGGCGATATGCCCTCTGGCATGGGAAGCATAGGCGAGCTGCGTTATGCCAATGAACTGGTTGAGTTTATTCGTGATGAAACCGGCGATCATTTCGATATTGCGGTGGCCGCTTACCCGGAGTCTCATCCGCAGGCCCCTAACCTTGATAAAGATGTGGAAAATTTTGCGCGTAAAATGAAGGCTGGCGCCAACATGGCCATCACCCAGTACTTCTTTACCGCTGATGCTTATTTCAATTTCGTCGATAAAGCCCGTGCCCTTGGCGTCGAACAGCCGATTATTCCCGGTATTATGCCGATCACCAACTACACCAAGCTGGCGCGATTCTCTGATGCCTGCGGTGCCGAGATCCCGCGTTGGATTCGCAAGCAGCTGGAATCGTATGGCGACGACAGCGAAGCGATTAGCGCTTTTGGCACCGATGTGATCAGCCGCCTTTGCCAACGATTGCTGGATGGCGGCGCGCCAGGTTTGCATTTTTACACGCTTAACCAGGCGGCACCGGTGCTGAAAATTGTCGATAACCTGACTGGCTGATTAATTAAGGCCATTTATTTACCTGCCTTGCGCCCACTAAAAACCCCGCTCAACGATTGTTGAGCGGGGTTTTTTACGCTTGGCGTTTAGCCGCTTAAATCAACTAGCCAGCTTGCGCCGTTTTATTACCGCTGCCATGTAGCTTGCGCTGCATGGCAAATAGCACGATGCCAATCGCGAGGCCGAGCACGTCGGTATAAATACCGCCGTAAATCATAAACATCGCCCCCACCAGCATCAGCACGCGCTGCCAGGCATTAACCGGCCCAAAGAACCACGCTTGCACCATACCGGAAAGCAACACGATGCCCAGTGTGGCGGTTACCCCAACGCGCAGAATCTGCATCGGTGAGCCTTCCATCAGCATGGCGGGGCTGTAGAAGAACATAAACGGCACGATGAAGGCGGCCAAGCCAATCTTGAACGATGCCACCGACGTGCCCATGGGGTTGTCGCCAGAAATACCCGCGGCTGCATAGGAAGCCAAGGCAACGGGCGGGGTGATCGCCGAGACGACCGCAAAATAGAACACGAAGAAGTGAGCAACCAGCGGCTCAATACCAATATTGATCAAGCCAGGAGCGACCACGGAAGCGGCTACTGCATAGGCCGCGGTGGTGGGCATGCCCATGCCGAGCAAAATGCTAATCAGCATGGCAAATACCAGCGCCAATAGCTGGCTGACACCGGCTAGGCCGAGCAGTAGCGATGAGAAGCGTGCGCCCACACCTGTCAGCGAGATAACCCCGACGATTAAGCCCGCGCAGGCACACACGGCGATAATCTGAATCGACATGGTGCCGGCTAGCTGGAGTGCCTTGAGAATGGAGCGAATCCCCATTTTATGGGGTGAAAGCCAGCTAACGACAGCGGCTGAGGCGGTCGCCAAGGTACCGGCACGAATGACCGAATAACCCATGAACAGCGCGACAATCAGAATAATAATCGGCGCAAATAGGTAGACCTGTTTAATCAGCTTCGAGAACAGCGGAATCTCATCTTTGCGCATACCGCGCATCCCTTTACGGGCGGCTTCAAAGTCGACCATAAAGTAGATAGAGGCAAAATAAAGAATCGCCGGTATCACCGCTGCAAGCGCGATCTCGGTATAGGGAATGCCGGTGACTTCCGCCATGATGAACGCACCCGCGCCCATAATCGGCGGCATAATTTGCCCACCCGTTGAAGCGGCGGCCTCAATGGCACCTGCGCTACGTGCCGGGTAGCCAACTTTCTTCATCAACGGAATGGTCAATGAGCCGGTGGAAACGACGTTACCCGCCGAGGTGCCGTTGATCATGCCCATCAAGCCAGAGGCGAAGATAGATACTTTAGCCGGGCCGCCTCGGGCGCGCCCTGCGGCAGCAAAAGCAAAGTTGACGAAGTAATCGCCTACTTTAGAGGCCTGAAGGAAAGCGGCAAAAATAATGAACAAAATGATGTAGGTCGACGAGACCGCCGTGGTGGGGCCAAGAATGCCGGCGTCGGTATACACTTGGCTAAAGAAGCGCTGCAGCGAGAGCCCCGGATAGCCCAAAAAGCCGGGTAAATACGGGCCGACGAAAACGTAAGCCAAAAAGACCGCGGAAATCACTACCAAGGCTAAACCTGCCACCCTGCGGGTCAGTTCTAGAATCAGCAAAGAGCCCGCGATGGCTGCCCAGGAAAGGCCTGAAGGCGCGAAAGATGTCCCCGTCGACATGCGGATATTGGTGTTATAAGCCATCAGCAAATAGCCAGCGCTGGCCAGCGCGCAGACCATCAGCACCAGGTCGGCGGGGTTAAAGCGATGGCGTGCTTGGCGATAAAACCATGACACGGCAATCGCCGCCGCCGTGGTCGCCATTAACGGATAGCCGTAATGCCAGTTTTCGATATTCGGGTCGATGCGCATGGCACCGCCGCTGAGCGTTTGCTGCATTAAAAACACTTGCGCCAGCGTATAGGCAGCGGGAATCAGCAGCGCGTAGCTGACCCACTTGATCCAGTCACTCGATGCCTGGTGGTCATCATCGGCAAAGCGGGCACCAGCAAATAGCCCATAACCGAGAATCAGCGCACCGGCAATATGCACAATACGAAACGACCACGTTTCCATGGGATACACATTCAGTGAAATCAGATGGAAGCTTGAATAAGCAATGGCTAATGCCGCAAATAGTAGGAACTGCCAGCCAGTAAACAGGCGGCGATTAGGTTCAGCAACGTCTTCATCGACACCATTAGCAATGGACTCTGGTATCACTGAAGCCGCGTGGGCATCATCCTTGAGGCCACTGGGTTCTTGGTTGGTGTTGTGACTCATTAGAGTTCACCCTCACAGCAAAAGCAGACAAAAAGGGGGTAGCAGCGAAAACTGCCCCGCCCGGCCGAGCCGGTAACGAGGCAGTCAGAACACGGTGGGAGTTGCTTAGTTGATCATGTCATCAGCAATTTCATAGCCGTTTTCTTCATACCAGCGTGCTGCACCTGGGTGAAACGGTAGAACGGTGTTGTGCACAATGTTTTCCGGAATGCTGGTTTCAGCACTGCGGTGTACAGAGCGCATGCGCTCGTTGTTTTCCATGGTGGCTTTGGTGACTTCGTAAACGAAATCTTCCGGCAGGTCACAGCCAGCGATGGCGAAGTTCCACATAGAAACAGCGCGAGCATCTTCTTCCAGCGTTGTATAAGTGCTGGCTGGAATCATGAACTCAGCAACCGGGAAGGCTTCTAGTACCGTGGCCAGCTCTTCTTCGCTGAATTCGATAATGTTGACGTCCGTTTGCACTTCTAACTGGCTAACGGCAGGAATAGGAATGCCGGCAGCGAAGGCGACAACATCAAGCAAGCCATCCTGCAGCTGGCCGCCCAGGTCTGACCAGCCGCCGTTACGGCGCTCAAAGTCAACGCCTAAGGTTTCTAAAATGGCCGGGAAGTAGGTGTCCGAGGTTGAGGCAGCCGGGCCAAAACCGATGCGTGCGCCATCAGGAATATCAGAGATTGATTCGATGCCGCTGCTTGAAAGTGCGGTAATTGAGAACGGCGTTTCGTACATGGGGAACATGGCGCATACGTTGTCCATCTTCATGCCAGGTGCCAGCGGGCTTTCACCTTTAACGGCATCAGAGGCGGGGCCCATGGTGGTTAAACCAAACGCCATATCGCCTGTGTGTACGAGTGCCAGGTTTTGCGTGGGGCCGCCGGTTACTTCACCACCGCCAGATACACCCAGCTCATCAGCAATAAAGTTCGCCCAGCCTGAACCGTAAACGAAATACGTGCCGCCTTGGCTGGCAGTGCCGACGGTAAAGTTATCGGGCCACTCTGAACGGTCTGCTTGAGCACTGCTAGCAGCCGCGACCAGTAGGGCGCTGCTGGCGAGTAGAGTAAACGTTTTAGGCATATGAGTGCGCATGGCGAGAATTCCTAGCTGTTATTGGGACGATACATTGACAGTACACATGACCGCATGTTGATGCGGTCAGCCGATACGGTGTAAAGCATATACATATAAATAAAAGCGATAGTTGTGCCACCTCAGTGCTATGCCTTTAAAAACATAGGCTTGTGATTTTTTTATTAAACTTTGGTAGACAGGGGCTCGGCGCAAAGTGTCCGGTAAGTCACACGTTGCTGGCTTTTATATGTGCGGATAACCGCACACTATTAAGGGGTGAGCGTCAGCCATCGGGCAGGCAACAAATGCAGCAGAGATTCGGCGGGAATGAGTGAAAAGAGTGAATAAGCCATCCTTGGCGGGCAGTAGGCGTTAGCGGGAGGGCTTGCCTGGATCTAAAATACGCACGGGCTGCACATCCTGCTGTTTTTGATCATCGCGCAGCTGATTAACCCGGGTAGTTATTTCGGGAAGCGCATCATCCTCAATGGGCAGTTGCTCAAAAAAATCGCAGCTGACGCACTCGCGGTAGCGAATATTGTTCTGTTCCCAGGCGCGGATACGGTCCATCGCCGCGCAGCGGGGGCAAGTAACACCGGCGATAAAGCGTTTAATAGTCGACATTAAGTTCTCCAAACGTGCGGTGCCTAAGGCACCGCGTATGGGAAAGTGATTTCAGAGCGGGCTAAGCGGCGCGAATGCCGCTATGGCGCAGCAGCGGCTCGACACTTGGCTCGCGACCACGAAAGGTAACAAACAGCTCAGCGGCATCACGAGCGCCACCCTGTTCGAGAATTTCGCTGCGAAAGCGCTGGCCCGTTTCCGGGTCGAAAATGCCGGCTTCCTCAAAGGCGCTCCAGGCGTCCGCGGAAAGGACTTCCGCCCACTTGTAACTGTAGTAGCCCGCAGCGTAGCCACCGGCAAATACGTGACCAAAGCTATTTTGGAAGCGGTTGAACGATACCTTGGGCAGCACGGAGACCGCGTCGCGCACCTCGTCCAATAATGCTTGTACGTCGCTGGCGCTGGGGGCAGTGAGTTCGTGGTGCAGGCGCAAATCGAACAGCGAAAACTCGATTTGGCGCATCATGCCCATGGCCGATTGGAAATTCTTGGCCGCTTGCAGGCGTTCAAGCAGTTCTGCAGGCAGCGGTTCACCGCTATCAACATGCTTGGCGAGTAAGTCTAAGCCTTCACGCTCCCAGCAGTAATTTTCCATAAATTGGCTAGGCAGCTCGACAGCATCCCAAGCTACGCCATTAATGCCGGAAATATCGGCGATATGCTGTTTGGTCAGCATATGGTGCAAGCCATGACCAAACTCGTGGAACAGGGTGGTGACTTCATCGTGGGTGAGTAGCGCAGGGCGGCCGCCGACGGGGGCCGTGAAGTTACAGGTCAGAAAGGCAACGGGCAGTTGCAGGCCTTGCTCCGTTTGGCGGCGCACGCGGCAATCGGCCATCCACGCGCCGCCCCGTTTGCCTTCACGGGCGTAGAGATCAAGATAAAAACCGGCAATCGGCTGGCCATGCTCGGTAATCTTGAAATAGCGCACATCAGGGTGGTAGCGCGGTGCCTGGGTGTCTTCTTCAAAGCGCAGGCCGTAAAGGCGCTCAACCACCTGAAATAAACCTTCGATAACGCGTGGTGCAGGGAAATACGGCCGCAGCTGTTCTTGGGAGATCGCGTGACGCGCCTCGCGCAGCTTTTCGCTGGCGTAGGCAATATCCCAGGGTTCTAGTGTTTCCAGGCCTAGTTCATCACGGGCATAAGCGCTGAGTTCAGCAAACTCCTCTTTCGCTTGGGGTAACGCGCGGCGGGCTAAGTCATTTAGAAAATCGAGTACCTGCTCGGGGGACTCCGCCATTTTGGTGGCCAGTGAATAATCAGCGTAGGTCTCAAAACCAAGCAGCTGAGCAAGTTCGCCGCGTAGCGCCAGGATCTCTTCCATAATGGCTGCGTTATCGAAGTTGCCCGCATCGGGGCCTTCATCAGAGGCACGAGTGACAAAGGCGGTGTATACCTCGCGGCGCAGCTCGCGGTTATCGGCATAGCTAATCACGGGGTAAAAGCTGGGGAATTCCAGGGTAATGCGGTAGCCCGCTACGCCTTTGGCCTCGGCGGTGGCTTTTAAGGTTTCCAGGGCGCTTTCCGGTACGCCTGCTAACGCCTCTTGGCTGTCGATATCTTTGTGCCAGGCCTGGGTGGCATCCAGCACGTTATTCGAGAACTGGTTCGATAGCAGTGAGAGCCGCGACTGAATCTCGCCGTAGCGGGCTTTCTTATCGGCGGGTAAGTCGACACCGGCTAACCGAAAGTCGCGCAGGGCGTTTTCCACGGTACGCTGCTGGGCGGCATCCAGGGTTTCCCAGGCGGGGCCATTTTTCAGCGCTTGCCAGCCATGGAAAAGCCCTTCGTGCTGGCTCACCCAGGTGCCAAACGCTGAGAGTTTCTCAAGGCATGCCTGATACGCTTCGCGAAGCTCCGGCGTGTTCATTGTGCCGTTTAGGTGCGAAACCGGCGACCAGGCTTTTGAGAGCCGGTCGTTAACCGCTTCAAGGGGGGCTGCAAAATTTTCCCAGGATGGCGGAGTGGCGGCGGCCTGTTGGGCGAGGTGATCAATGGCTTCACGGCTTTCGCTGAGCAGGGTTTCCAGCGCAGGTTCGACGTGTTCGGCGCGAATTTCAGCGAAAGGGGGTAGCTCGTGTGTCTCAAGCAGCGGGTTGGTAGACATAAGCACCTCACATGGCATCGTCTTTAAAAACGTTAGGCACGCGTAAAACGCGCAATAATAATGACACAGTGCGGGCGGTGAGGCCGTGTTTCAATGCCTGGCTCATAATACTTAGCTCGCCGCTGGGTTCAATGATGAGTAAAAATGTTTAGTTTAGTTTAGTTTAGTTTAGTTTGGTTTAACTTAGTTTAGCTTGATTTAGTTTGGTTTAGCTTATGTTGGTTTAATTCTGGGGTTTGGCCTGCACGCACGCGCCTGCTAGTCTTGCCGCCTTTTAATGCCGCCAATGGCAGGAGCATATAATGAGTGAAACGCTGGAGCGCTGGGGGTCGAAGCGGGCCTTTATCTTGGCGGTAACGGGTGCTGCGGTGGGGTTAGGCAATATCTGGCGTTTCCCTTACGTGGCGGGGGAGAATGGCGGGGCGGCGTTTTTGCTGATCTATGTGGCGTTCGTGCTGCTGTTAGGTATTCCGGTGATGATGGCGGAAATACTGATTGGCCGAGCAGGCCGACGAGGGCCGATGCAAGCGCTGGGGGCGTTGGCAGCCGAGGCGGGGGCAACGCCGCACTGGCGCTGGCTGGGGCTGTTTGGGGCGCTCACCGTGTTCTGCATTTTGTCGTTTTATTCGGTGGTGTCAGGTTGGTCGATTGAATTTTTGGTGGCGTCTGTTAACGGCAGCTTTAATGGGGCGAGCGCCGCTGAGATTGGCGCGGGCTTTGAGGCGTTTTTGGCCAACCCAGGGCTGCAGATTTTTAACCACTCGCTATTTCTGTTTATGACCATGACCGTGGTGGCAGCGGGCGTTGCCAAGGGGTTGGAGCGATTAAACAATCTGTTAATGCCGCTATTGTATGGCCTGTTGTTGCTGTTGGCGGGTTATGCCTCCACCACCGATGGCTTTGGCACCGCGCTGGCGTGGCTGTTTTTGCCCTCTTTTGAGGCGCTAACGCCATCGGTGGTGGTGCATGCCATGGGGCACGCATTTTTCACCCTGGCGGTGGGGGCCTGTGCATTGATGGCCTATGGCGCTTATATGCCTGAAGAGCAAAGCTTACCCAGGGCAGCGGTAGCGGTAGCCGTGCTGGATATTAGCGTGGCACTGCTGGCGGGGATCGCCATTTTCTCAGTGGTCTTCGCCCAGGGCATGGACCCGGCCGACGGCCCTGGCTTGATGTTTGTAACGTTGCCGATCGCCTTTTCTGAGCTGCCATGGGGCTCGGTGTGGCTAAGCGTGTTCTTTTTATTACTGCTGCTGGCGACCTGGACATCGGCGATAAACCTAGCAGAACCGATGGTTGCCACCCTGCAGGGCTTGGGGCTGCGCCGCAGTATTTCGACGGCAATCGTGGCGCTAAGTGTTTGGCTGATTGGCCTGTTATCGGCGCTTTCTTTCTCGACACTGGCGGAGTTTCGGCCGCTGCTTGGGCGCAACATATTCGAGCTGGTGAGCAGTATACCGCCCGATATTTTCCTACCCTTGGGCGGCTTGATGATCGCGATTTTTGCAGCCTGGGTAATGCCCCGTGAGAGAGTCGTCAGCGCCTTAGGTGCCGGTGAAAACGGCTATATAATGTGGCGTATTATTATTCGCTGGGTATCGATCCCGTTGACCTTCGTTGTTTTGCTGGCCGGATTGCTGTAGCACGTTAAAAGGTAGCAAGTGAGCAAAGCGGTGAGATAAGCGAACCAGCGGGTTATTTCAACCACCCCCAAGGAGCAAGTGATGAGCAGTGCGTTAAGAAGTTACCAAGGTATTTCTCCCGAATTGGGAGAGCGCGTTTATATTGACCCCGCCAGTGTGGTCATCGGTAATGTGGTGTTAGGCGATGACTGCTCGGTATGGCCGATGACGGTGATTCGAGGCGATATGCACCGCATTCGCATTGGTGCGCGCACCAGCGTGCAAGATGGCAGCGTGCTGCATATTACCCATGCCAGTGACTTCAGCCCGGATGGCTTTCCGCTGACGATTGGCGATGACGTGACCATCGGCCATAAAGCAATTCTGCACGGCTGTACCTTGGGTAGCCGAATCCTGGTGGGAATGGGTGCCATAGTGATGGACGGCGCGGTTGTAGAGGACGAGGTGATTATTGCCGCAGGGGCGGTGGTAACGCCGGGTAAGCATTTGGAAAGTGGTTATGTTTATGCGGGCAACCCGGCTAAAGCGCTGCGCCCGCTAAAAGATAAAGAGCGCGCCTTCTTTCCTTATACCGCAGGTAACTACGTTAAATTGAAAGACCGCTTTCTGGCCGAGGCCACCGGCTAGAAACGTTGTCTAGGTTTACCCTAAGCGGTTGCTAAGCCAACCTTTTTTCTTACTTAGCCATGTCGTAGGTGTTAGGAATCTGGTAATTTATCCAGTTTTCTGTTTTACAGACTCTGGGATGCCGCGTCATGGCTAATTTTCGCACGCATATTACGGTGGCAGCGGCGGGCGGCGTGCTAATAGCCTTTGGAGGCTGGCAGGCTCAATGGTGGCCCGTTAACCAGTCGCTGCTGGTAGTGGCGCTGGTCGCCTTTGGCGGCATTTTGCCCGACATCGACGCCGACCGTTCTCGCTCTATCCGCTTGATCTTTAATCTACTTTCAGTGCCGTCGTTAGTGCTTGGGGTGCTTCTGCTGCAGCCTTGGTTAACGCCAGGGCTATTGCTGGTCGCCTGCGGTGGAATTTACTTCGGCGTGCGTTATTTGGCAGGCGTGGTGTTTTCGCGCTTTACCGTGCATCGGGGTATTTGGCATTCGCTGCTGGCAGGCGTGCTGTGTGGCTTGGCAACGGCCGCGGTAAGTTTCAATTTACTCAACCAGCCAGCGTGGCTGGCGTGGTCTCACGGGGTGGCGGTGTTAGCGGGGTTTGTGATTCATTTGACCTTGGATGAAGTGTATAGCGTTGATCTTGAAGGCGCGCGGCTTAAGCGCTCATTTGGTACGGCGCTGAAGCTGGGCGATAGCCGGCGGCCAATGTCCAATCTGCTTATGCTGATTGCCACGTTAACGCTGGTGCCTTGGGTGCCGCCGTGGTCCGTATTAGGCGAGTTATTGCATCAGGGTTCATTGCTGTGGCGGTAGTCGTCAGCATTGAGGCCGTGTTTTTTGAGCTTGTCGTAAAAGGTTTTACGCGGAATGCCCAGGTGGCGACACACGTCGGTTACCCGGCCGTGGTAGCGCGCTAGCGATTGGCTGATCAAGCTTTTTTCAAACAGCTCTACCTGGCGCGGCAGGGTGGGTTCTGCGGTGTCGGCGTTGACCCCTTCCAGCAGCGCATCCAGGCGATAATCAAAGGCAGCGCCCAGCAGCACGTAGCGCTCAGCAAGGTTGCGCAGTTCGCGCACGTTGCCGGGCCAATCATGAGCCAGCAGGGCGGCGATATCGGGGCTATCCAGGGTCGGTGCTTCCAACCCGCTACGATTGGCAGCGACCACGGCAAAGTGCTGAAACAGCAAGGGAATATCTTCGCGCCGCTCGCGCAGCGCGGGTAGCGGCAGGGTCACGACGTTTAAGCGGTAGTAAAGGTCTTCGCGAAAACTTCCCTCCTCAGACGCCGTTTTGAGATCGACCTTGGTGGCGGCAATCACCCGAATATCCAGCGGAACGGTTTCATTGGCACCTAACCGCTCAACGCTGCGCTCTTGCAGCACGCGCAGCAATTTGACCTGCAGCGCTATGGGCATCGATTCAATCTCATCCAGAAACACCGTGCCGCCATTGGCGTGTTCAAACTTGCCGATACGCCGCTCGACGGCACCGGTGAAGGCACCTTTTTCGTGGCCAAACAGCTCAGACTCAATGGTGTTTTCGGGCACTGCGCCGCAGTTAATGGCCATAAACGGGCTGTTGCGCCGCCCGCTGCGCTCGTGAATGGCGCGGGCGACCAAGTCTTTGCCAGTGCCCGTTTCGCCAAACAGCAGCACATCGGCTTCCACCTGGCTGATGCGCTGAATCATCGCGGCCAGCCGCGAGATGATCGGCGTGCGGCCAACCAAGCGTGGCCCTAATGCGGCCTGTTGCACCTCAAGTTCGGCTTTAAGGCGGTGGTTTTCAAGGCTCAGCTGGCGCTTCTCAATGCCACGGCGTACTACATCCAGCAGCTGATCACCGGCAAAGGGTTTCTCAAGAAAATCCCAGGCACCTGCGCGCATGGCTTCAACCGCCGTGGAAATATCGCCGTGGCCGGTAATTAAAATAATCGGCAGTGTGGCATCGCGGCTGTGTAATTCGTGCAGCAGTGCCATGCCATCCATTCCCGGCATACGGATATCGCTGACAATAACGCCGGGGAAGTCGGGCGTTAATGCCGCCAGCGCTTGCTCTGCCGATTCAAAGCAGTAAGGGGTGTAGCCGGCAAGTTCGAGGGTTTGGCTGGCGGTGATGCGTAGGTGCGGTTCATCGTCGATCACCATGACCGGCAGCGTCGACGGTTCATGCATAAGAAGGGTTCTCCTGGGGGTGGGCTAGCGGCGAGTGGGGCAGGGTGATAGTGAAGCGAGCACCGCCTTCGTGCTGGTTGATGACCTGTAGCTTGCCGCCTAAATCGTCCATGATACGTGACGAGATGGAAAGCCCTAGCCCTAAGCCGCTCCCCGGCGCTTTAGTCGTAAAAAAGGGTTCGAAAATATGCCCCAAGTGCTCTTCGGGAATGCCCGGGCCGTTATCGCTAACGCTAATAACGACCTGCTGTTGGTGGATGTGCGCCCCTAAGGTAAGTTGCGGAGACGGCGATGCTTTCATGGCTTGAAGCGCGTTGCCAATTAAATTCACCAGCACTTGTTCAAGGCGCACGAGATCTCCTTTCACCCATAGCGTTTCATCGGGCCAATCCAGAATAATCTTGATATTGCCCTCGCGCAGGCGGCTTTGAAACAGGCGTAGCGCGTAGTCAATGCAGGCTTGTACCGAAATCGTCTCCTGGCGCTCGCTGCTCTTGCGCGAGAACTGGCGCAGCTGCGCGCTAATATCCGCCATGCGTTCGGTTAGCTCAACAATTTGCTCAAGGTTAGCATCCGTTTGATCGTAACGTGATAGCGCCAAAAAACGCCGGGCGTTTTCGCCGTAAGCGCGTATAGCCGCTAGCGGCTGATTGAGCTCGTGGTTGATACCGGCGGCGAGTTGGCCAAGCACCGCAAGTTTGGCAGCTTGAATAAGCTCATCTTGCGTTTGGCGCAGGTTGGCCTCAGCGCGGCGGCGTTCTTCAATTTCGTCAGAAAGGCGCTGGTTGCTGGCCACTAGGTCGCGGGTGCGGCGTTCGACGCTGACCTCTAATTCGTCGCGAACGCGGGCTAAGGTATTGCGTTCGCGTTCGGCAAATGCCTCCCGCTCACGGCGCAGCCTGAGCCGCTGCCAGCCAATACCCGCGCCAAGTGTAACCACGCCGTAGAGGCCGCCGGCCATGAGTGCCGCGATCCACTGAGCGCTAATCACCGGTGTAAGCGGCTTTAAAATATGCATTTGCCAGCCAAACTCCGGGATGTGACGCGTTAAGCTTAGGTAGTCGCCGCCACTTAACGGCCCTTGGGAAAAGCTGACCAATTGGCTGCCCGGGCCGTAAGGGGCGTTGATTTCAATGCCGGAAGGCGTCAACGGCTCCATGGCATAGCGGCGGGTTTCGCGCAGGCTTTGGCGTTGCTCGTCGGTGAGCGGGTAGAGCGCGTTCATGCGCAGCTCCGGGTGGCTGGTCATGAAGATAATGTCGTCACTATCGGTCACAAATAGCTCGGCGTCTTGTTCCGCCCAGCTTTCTTCAACGTCATCGAGCAGGACTTTAACCACTATGACGCCGTCTGGCCGTGAATCTGGCGAGGTGTCGTCTAACCATACCGGCGATGAAAAGTAGTATCCCCGCTCAAGCGATTGAACACCCAAGCCAAAAAAGCGCCCCAGGCCACCCGCAATGGCATCGCTATAGTAGGAACGAAAAGCGTAATTCTGGCCAATAAAGGTGTTAGGGCGGTGCCAATTACTGGCGGCGATGGTATCGGCCTCGCGGTTTAGCAAATAGACATCTGATACCCCCGCGGTAAAGCGGAAACGATCCAGCAGCATATTCAGCGGCATTGGGTCTTGGCTATCAGGGGAGGCTAAAAAGCGCTGCACGCCTTCGCGCGTGGCGAGCATTTGCGGCAAATAGTCATAACGCAGCAGATAGCCGTTTAAGTTAGCGGCAGAGAGCCTTAGCTCGTTTTCCGCATCATCCTGCAAATTAGACAGGGCTTGTTCACGTGCCAGCTGCGCGGCCTGCCACATACAGATCGCTAAGCCTAAGGGTATGAGTAATAGCCATAGGCGCCGCCAGCGCAGCGCTAAAGGGGCAGGGTGTTGAGTGCTCATCAGGCGGGGGTCGTGTTGGTGCCTTGGGCACGGCGCAGGGCGCGTTGAGCCCGTGTTTCTGCACGCGCCATTTCGAGCAGCCCTTCTTCAACGAACACCAGGTGTTCGTGAGCGCGAGTGCGGGCATCTTCAGCGCGGCCTTCCAAAATGGCATCCAGCAGGGCACGGTGTTGCTGCATAAGTTGGCTGCGCGAACCCGGCATAGCAAATAAGTGTGCCAGGTTATTCACAATGCTTTTTTCCAGCAGGTGGAAAATGCCGCGCATGGTGTGCAGCAATAAAACGTTGTGCGCGGCTTCAGCAATAGCCAGGTGAAACGCCGCATCTAACTTAGCTTCTTTGATCGGGTCAGCGCCTGCAAAGCCGCCGTCGAGCTCTTCAAAACGCTGAAGCAGTATGGCTTTATCTGCCGGTGTAGAGCGTAGCGCCGCGTAATAGGCAGAAATGCCTTCCATTGCATCGCGAAATTCGAGTAGATCCAGCTGAAATTCGTCATGACGGGAGAGCATTTCCAGCAGCGGGTCGGTATAGCCACTGCTGAGGTCGTCGTTAACAAAGGTGCCACCGCCTTGGCGGCTGGTGAGCAACCCGCGAGCGGCTAGCTTTTGAATAGCTTCACGCAAAGAGGGGCGCGAAACACCAAAACGCTCGGCTAATTGGCGCTCTGGAGGTAAACGCTGCCCCGGTTTTAGGCTGCCTTCTAATATCATGGCTTCTAGGCGTTCAGTAATGACATCGGCCAAGCGCTGCTGGCGGAGCGGTGGGTAGCTCATAATGACGTGCTCATAGTGAATGACTCATATTCAATAGCGTCTCTAAATTGGTCTTACCAATGTTAAGGGCTTTGTATCACTAGCTCAAGGGCTAGCGGTGTCTAAACTCAATGCTAACGGCGCTTATGCATTAAGCGTTTAACTAAAGTATAAGTTTGTTAAGCGCCGCATAGCGACATCATGGTTTGACACGCCATTAACGTCTCATTAATGTGAGTGCTGTCAATTATT
The DNA here is from genome assembly GCF_001507855.1 of Halomonas sp. 54_146. Lineage (GTDB taxonomy): Bacteria > Pseudomonadota > Gammaproteobacteria > Pseudomonadales > Halomonadaceae > Vreelandella. The sequence goes on along the minus strand of NZ_LGEN01000012.1, from coordinate 1,350 downwards.
GTCAATTGGTTTTACCAATTTTCGCGTTGGGTGCCGGTGAGTAGCGCATCCACTGTATAGGGGTCGCCATGATCATTTCAGCATCCACGGACTACCGCCAAGCGGCCAAGCGCCGTATTCCTCCTTTTCTGTTTCATTACGCCGACGGGGGCTCTTATGCGGAGCATACGCTGCGGCGTAATGTCGAGGACCTTGCCGGTGTTGCGTTGCGTCAACGGGTGCTAAAAGACATGTCTTCTCTGTCTCTGGAGACCGAGCTGTTTGGCGAAAAGATGGCGATGCCTCTTGCCCTGGCACCGGTGGGGTTGACCGGTATGTACGCTAGGCGCGGTGAAGTGCAGGCGGCGCGGGCAGCGACCAAAAAAGGCATACCGTTTACGCTGTCGACGGTATCGGTATGCCCCATTGCCGAAGTGGCAGCGGCCGTTGATCGGCCTATCTGGTTCCAGCTTTATGTGCTGAAAGACCGGGGCTTTATGAAGCATGTCTTGGAGCGGGCTAAAGAGGCAGGGGTCAAGACGCTCATCTTTACTGTCGATATGCCAGTTCCAGGGGCGCGTTATCGCGATGCGCATTCAGGCATGAGCGGTAAGAACGGGCCGATGAGGCGAATGGCTCAGGCCGCAATGCATCCTTTCTGGGCGTGGGATGTGGGCATTCATGGCCGCCCTCATGATTTGGGCAACGTGTCTGATTATCGCGGTAAGCCCACAGAGCTTGAAGACTACATCGCCTGGCTGGGTGACAATTTCGATCCCTCTATCTCTTGGAAAGACCTGGATTGGATTCGTGAGCAGTGGGATGGTCCAATGATCATTAAGGGCATACTCGATGCTGAAGATGCCCGTGATGCGGTTCGTTTCGGTGCGGATGGTATTGTGGTTTCCAACCATGGCGGCCGCCAGCTTGATGGTGTGCCTTCTACTGCACGTGCTTTGCCTGCTATCGCTGATGCAGTTAAAGGTGATTTGGCCATTCTGGCGGATTCTGGTGTGCGCAACGGGCTTGATGTTGTGCGGATGATCGCGTTGGGCGCTGATACTGCATTGATTGGGCGCGCCTTCATCTATGCATTGGCTACCGCGGGTGAATCTGGCGTTTCCCATCTGCTTGAGCTATTTGAAAAGGAGATGAGAGTTGCAATGACGCTCACCGGCGCGCGCAGTATCGCTGATATCAGTGCAGACTCGTTGGTGTCGAGTTCGCTGCGCGACTCATAATGCAACTATTTCCAAAATACCCCTTGCCAACGCGGCGCTGAGCCCGTAAAGTACGCATCCGCTGCCGGGGACGCCAAGCGTTACCAGCGGTGGATGAAGGTGAAAACCTTCGGGTTGTCAGTAGGTTAGC
>NZ_LGEN01000074.1 GCF_001507855.1 Halomonas sp. 54_146 | reverse complement strand
CGACCGTCATCGTGGCGCATGTGTGTAAATATCCGATAAGCTTGGCGAACGGAGCCTACATTATAAATGATGTTCGCTTACTTTCGAACCCATTAGTAAATGGCTTTATTTTTTTAAATCTGGCATTGGCTGATACATCCCACAAACCTGCTAATGCGCTCGCAAACATCTGTCCATTCATACTGAAAACGATCAAGTTGAACAATTCTCTCTGCACTGAAATAAGCTCAATGTCGGACTGACAGAGAGTCTCATCTACTATAACTCGAATCTGAGCATTTTCTGGTAAGAAGGGTTTGATACCGAGTGTTCTGATATTGCTAATCACGTGAAAGTATTCGCCATCCATATACCCAATTGGTGGGTGGGCCATAATGAATTCAAGAAGAATGTCATGGGGGATGGAAGAAAAGCTGTTCGATCGATATCGCAAACTGGTCAAGACGTGACGATAGTCAACGGATAGTTCAGGTGAAAGAATCAGCTGATCTACGCGAACTGTCATTACCTTGTGATTATTAGCCATGGGCACAACCTCGAATATTAACAATGCAGCCATATTACTAACTGAGGGGCGTGCTGTGTTTTATCTAATTTCGGTATTTCCGCAATTAGAGAAAAAAATTCCAAGCGCCAGGTATGGAAGGCGTATCAGCGCGTTAAATCAAATCGAGGTGCGGCCGGTGTAGATGGCCAGACGATTCAGGACTTTGATCGAGACTTAAGTAAGAACCTCTATCTAATTTGGAATCGGATGTCGTCCGGCAGCTATTTCCCACCGTCCGTCAAAGCAGTTCCAATTCCGAAGAAAAGTGGAGGAGAAAGATTGCTCGGGGTACCCACGGTTAGCGATCGTATAGCGCAAACTGTGGTTACTATGACGCTGGAACCTATCCTGGAACCTGTCTTTCATGTGGACTCGTACGGGTATCGGCGCGGGAAATCCCCGCATGATGCGCTTGCGATCACGCGAAAGCGGTGCTGGGAAAGGGACTGGGTGCTGGAGTATGACATCCGTGGCTTGTTTGATCATATTGATCATGAGCTATTGCTCAAGGCCCTTGACCACCATTGCTCTGAATCCTGGGTGCTGCTGTATGTGAGGCGCTGGCTAACGGCACCGATGCAGACGAAAGATGGTAAGCAGGAACGACGGAACGTTGGCACACCACAAGGTGGCCCGTTATCGCCAGTTCTGGCAAACCTGTTTCTGCATTATGCATTGGATCGTTGGCTGACCGTTCGTCATCCGGATATCCCATTCTGCCGATATGCAGATGACGGAATACTGCGTTGTCGAAGTGAGCGTGAGGCTCAGTATCTGCATTCCCAGCTAGATATGCGTGAGGTGGACCCAATAGCTATTCACAGAGATGCCCAACAAACGAGTATACTGGCCTGTGTTTGTCCAGGCTGCTCGGATAAATCACCATCAGCTCCTTGCTAAGGCCAGGCTCACTCACGGGAATAGCCACCAGACTTCCATTTTGGACCTCCTCCCGTACAGAACTTTCAAGCACCAACGATGCGCCAAGTCCGACCTTAACCGCTTGCTTGACGGCTTCGGTGCTACCCAGCTGCATAGATACCGTCGGAAATGGCCCATGCTCACCGAAGTAGGTCGCCAAAAGCCGGCCAGTGCCGGTGCCGGGTTCGCCGCCGATCAGAGCCATGTTAGACAGCGTATCGCGGTCGATATCGGTTCGACGGGCTAACGGGTGACCAGGCGGAACGATTAGAACAACGGGCTCGTTACGCCACGCCTGAGCATGGAATCCGGGTAGATCATGCCACCACTCCATAATCGCCACGTCCAGCTCACCGTCCGATAAATGCCGTGCAATAGTCGGATTGGAATCTATTACCACATCCACCTCGGGCCCTACGCCCAGCTCCTTGTAACGACGGATGTAGGGCTGGAGCATATAAATCCCAATATTGGAGCTCGCCCCAACGCGAAGTCGAGCCTCCATAATGGAAGATCTCGCCTGCTCCTCCAGCCGGAGCAGACTTCGGGCAAAAGGCAACAAGGTTAAGGCAGCCCGGGTTGGCTCACAGCCAGAGCGCCCCCTGTGGACCAATAAAACGCCAAGTTGGTTTTCGAGTTTTTGAAGGTGCTGGGACAGTGTGGGTTGTGCGATGTCCAACTGGCGGGCTGCGGCCTGAAACCCGTTGTGGTCCAGCACCGCCACGAAACTCTTCAGCCAGACAAGATTCAGCATGGGCCGCTCTCGCGGCCACTGGGATCATTGATCGCATCACCCGGCCGCTCACCCCGAAGCACTTGCAGAATGTTCCGAGCAGCGCGTTGCTCGATAGCCAGACGCACCTGGCTGACTGCCGATCCGATGTGAGCAGTAAACAGCGTGTTGGGGTGGGCCCTGAGCCCCTGGGCGATCTCCCTCGGACGATCTTCTCTCGCCCAATCTTCCATCTCAAACACATCAGCGGCGTACCCCCCCAACTGACCGGATTGAAGCGCTTGCAGAACACTACCCTCATCCACCACAGATCCACGGCAGGGATTGATAAGGAATGCGCCCGGTTTCATTCCTGTTAGCGTTTCGCGATTAATGGTGTGGAGGGTTTGCTCATTGAGCGCCAGTGCCAGGATCACAATATCTGACTGGGCCAGCAGCATCTTGAGGGGAGTATGGGACAAACCCAGTGCCTGCTCATGCTGCACGGGTAAACGTTCCGGCTGGGAATAGATTAAATCCGCTCCCCATCCGTTCAGGCGCTGCGCCACCGCTTGGCCGATGGCCCCCATACCCACAATACCAATCCGTGAGCCTTCGATCCCCTGCCCATAGAAGCGTGGTGTCCAGCCAGTAAATTCACCGGATCGAACGAAGTGGTCCGCCGCCTTGACTTGTCGGGTGAGACTGATCGTCAGCCCGACCGTTAGCTCTGCAGTAGGCACGGTTAGCAAATCCGGTACAAATGTCAGCCAAACCCCATGACGCGTGCAGGCATCCACATCAAAGTTGTCATAGCCTTTCAGGGCTGCACCAATCACCTTCAAGCGCGGACACCCCTGTAGGAACTCCACTCCAACTCGGTCTGGCATGAACGCCATCATCGCATCAGCGTCTGCAACGCGCGCAGCCACTTCCTCCTGGGGCAACGTGGCGCCGGATTGGTTGGTGACCAGCTCGCAATCTTGGGCAAGTTCATCCAGAACACTGTCATGGACCTTATGGGTTATCACAACCTTGGGTTTCATCGACGGTCCTTATTTGAATTTCTTACGAAGGCGGCCACTGAGACTGTCCACGACGGTGACCATCAACAAGATGACAATGAGAATGGCGCTGACTTCCTGATACTGCATGATTCTCAGCGAGCCCATCAATTCGAAGCCAATACCACCGGCACCCACCATGCCCATTACGGTCGAGGCACGGAAATTGTATTCCCAGCGATAAATGGACACGTCCGCGAATTGAGGAAGTACTTGTGGCAGCACGGCGTGATAGAGCACCTGCAAGCGAGTAGCGCCGGCAGCATCGGCCGCTTCCACTGGCGCCTCATCTACATGCTCAATCGCTTCGGCAAAAAACTTTCCAACCATGCCAATGGAGTGAAGACCGAGCGCCAGTACGCCAGGCAACGCCCCAAAACCAACAGCAGCCACGAAGATGATGCCCATGATCAGTTCCGGGACTGAACGCAAACCGTTTAAAAGGGTTCGAGTTACTTGGAACACCACCGGATGTGGAGAGGTGTTGCGCGCAGCCAGGAATGCCAGTGGCACAGACAAGGTTACTGCAATGGCAGTACCGGCAATGCTCATCGCAAGCGTGTCGATTAACGGCGACACCCAGCTGGCCACATTGGTGAAGTCAGGTGGAAGAGATTCGCCAATGAGTGTGCCTATGGCTGGCACGCCATTGGCAAGTGTATTGAAATTGAGCAGCCCTACGTACCAACTTGCGACAAAAATGATGAGCAGCACTAACAGCGACTGTCCGAGTTTTTTCCGCCAGCCTTTCGCGTGCTCATCCAGCACGGAGGCCGACGGGGCCGGCGACAGAGTCGCCGGTTCCGTCGTTGTATAGTTCATGGGGCACTCCTCACATTTTTGCGAAATCAAGATTGAGCAGGCCACCCATAGCGCGGATGACATCGTAATCTTCGTCGGTAATTGCCGCGAATCCCTCAGCCTTCAGGTTGTCGAGAATCTCCGGGTCATCGATCTGCAGAAAGGCTTTCTGAATGTTGCTCTTCAGCTCAGGGGCCAGGTTCGAACGCATGGCCCAGGGGTATTGAGGAAAGTCACCGCTGTAGCCCAGCACTTTGACCTTGCTCCGATCAATCAAACCGCGGTCCATCACATGCTCGAAGATAACTTCGGACAACCCTCCGGCGTCGGCATTGCCATTGGCGACGTTAACCGCAACAGCGTCATGGCTACCGACGAAATGAGCCTCATAGTCCTTTCCGGCTTCGAGCTCTGCCTTCTCAAGGAGTACGGTCTTGGGGATCAGGTGGCTGGAAGTGGATGCGCGGTCACCGTAGGCCATTTTCTTGCCTTTGATATCCGCGAAGGAGCCAACGCCAGAGTCCGCATTGGCAATAATGATGGAGCGATAAGTCGGCTTCCCGTCTACCACCATGGCGGCAAAGGGTTCAATGTCACTCTTACTCTTGGCCATCACATAGGACAACGGACCAAAGTAAGCCAGGTCAATTCGGCCAAAACGCATGGCTTCGATCATGGAGGAGTAATCGGTGGTAACAATCAGTTCTACTTCCTTACCAAGAGTGGTTTCCAGGTAATCCTTCAAAGGTTGGTTTCGCTTGATCAGTTCTGACGCGTTCTCATCCGGCAGCAAGGCAACTTTCAAAAGATCAGGGTCTGTATCTGCGGCATGGGCTGACCAATGGATGCCGAGCATCATTATCAGAGCCAGCAAAGAGTGAATCATTGTCTTCATTGTGCTATCTCCAGTACGTCTGTCGTTATCGGGGTGGTCTTAGGTTTATGGATGGCTGGTTTGCCTTCCGCAGCTACCACGCTGGGTGAACGGTGGTAAATCTCGTCCAGGTGTTTCGATTTCAGGTTTTCAGGAGCATCGTCAAAAACGATATGAGCGTTCGAAAGGCCGATGATCCGGTCTGCAAAACGCTGGGCGTATTCCAATTGGTGCAAGGAAATAACCGCGGTGATTCCATCTTCCTGACAAATATCGCGCAGTAGGCCGAGTACCTTTTCAGAAGTGGCCGGATCCAGGCTGGCAACGGGCTCATCGGCAAGAATCATGGATGGTTGCTGCACCAATGCTCTGGCGATTCCAACCCGCTGCTGCTGGCCGCCGGACAACTGATCTACTCGGGAAAGCGCTTTGTCAGCCAGACCTACGCGGTCGAGGCATTGCAGAGCCAACTCCAGGTCCTGCCGGGGCAGGGGAAGCAGGCTTCGCCAAGTACCGTGATACGCAAGTCTGCCTGTCAGCACATTCTGTAACGCGGTGTATCGTTCGATCAGCTGGTGATGCTGGAACACCATGGCGGTGCGGCTGCGGTGCTGTCGCAGGATTCTACGGTTGGTCAGTTCACCAAACTCGCCAGACACAACCTTCCCGGTTGTGGGCTTAACCAGGTGATTCAGTGAACGAAGCAGAGTGGATTTACCCGCGCCTGAAAGTCCCAGTAGCACGGTGAATTCGCCCTTGTGAAAGTGAACGTTGGTGGGTTTGAGCGCGAGGACGTTTCCCGGGTAGGTTACGCCCATACTCTCGACTCGAAGCATCACATTGGTTGATTGAGTTGGCGCCACAGGATCACCTTTTGCAATAAATAAGCTCGCCGTATTGCGAGTTACAATTGAACGGTAAAGCTGAGAGATGACACCGTCGTGTCACTGACGTGACAGGTTGATGAAGTGCTTTTGGTTCGCAAGGATTTTCCGAAGGGCTCTGTGAAATACATGGAGCTCAGCCAAAGTGGAACGAGCCACCCAGGAGCTTAAGCGTAAGCGCCATTAAACCGACCCACTTGCCCTAACCGTATTGAGCCACATTTTTTAAAGCTGGCAGCTCGGCATTCCAGGGCAAGAGAGCTTCCAGCTG
>NZ_LGEN01000073.1 GCF_001507855.1 Halomonas sp. 54_146 | reverse complement strand
GAACCCCGGTATCGCTCTCCTCGCTCTGGCAACAGAGCGCGTGAGAGGGGTAAGAATCCGCGATTCTATTCTTTGAATGAATCGTCGGAGGGTTCAAACCAGGCGCGTGAAGCATGGGAATGCAGCAAAAAAAGCGCATAAAAAAACCGGCCCCCAAGGTGCAGGAGCCGGCGTATGGTACGAGATAATGCTTACAATGCGATTACTTCACGTTTTCTTCTTCCTGCTTAGGCGCTGGCGCAGGTGCTGCGTTGTGATCAATCAGTGTGGATTTATTCCTAGCAAACGTATCGTAGGCGAAATCGTCCACGGTGAGCATTTCCAGCACTTCGGCCTCGAACGTGCGCATGAACGCGGCATCCTCGGCACTGATCAAGCCTTTATCCAGGGCGGCCTCAATGCGTGCCTCAGGGTGTAGTGCCGTTTGTGGCAGCTCGCCTTTGGCATAAGCTTTGTTCACCGTGCGGTAAAGCTTCTCAGCGCGGTCATAATCCACTAGCAGGGCGTTGTAGCGCGCCAGCGGGTTGCGCTGTTCACCGTCGTCCGTATCCCAGGTGTTTTCCAGCAGCTTGGTGCGCAGGGCGCTGTGCGTGGAAACACGCTTGGCGATATCACGGGCTAGGTCATCGTGGGGTTTATTCCAGCGGCGGCCAGTGGGCATGACCACTACTTTCAAGGTGTTGCCCAGCGCACGGTTGGGTAGATTATCGAAAATCTCTACAAACGCCTGCTCGGCACGCTGGAGCAAGAAACGACAGCTGTAGTGCAGCAGCGCTTCTTCGCCTTCGACGTTTTTACCTTCTACCTTGCTGCTTGCCTGCCACTGCTTGAGCACCATTGAGATGAGGTAGAGGTTAGACAGCACATCCCCCAGCCGCGCAGAGATCATTTCGCGCTTTTTCAGCGCTGAACCCAAGCTCGCCATGGCAGCGTCGGCACACAGGCCAAAGCCAGCGGAAAGGCGGGCGACATCCTGCGCGTAAACGGCAGCGGGGCCATCGAAAGGTACGCTGGCTTTTCCGATGCCAAAGCCTAGGGTAAAGGCGCGTGCGGCGTTGCCAAAGATTAACCCCGCGTGGCCGAAAAACGCTTTATCAAACGCGTTCATATCGTTCGCGTCTTTAGCCGCTAACTCGTCAAGCACGTAAGGGTGGCAGCGAATAGCGCCCTGACCAAAGATCATCAGGTTGCGGGTCATGATGTTGGCACCTTCCACGGTGATCGCCACCGGGTTGGCGCTGTAGCCAATACCGAGATAATTGCGCGGGCCCAGGGTGACCGCTTTGCCGCCGTGAACGTCCATAGCGTCGCTAAGCAGCACGCGCTGGAACTCGGTTAGCTGGCTTTTCAAAATAGCCGAAGGCACCGCGGGTTTTTCACCGTGGTCGATCATATTGGCCGTTTGATACACGGTAGCCTGAGATATATAAGCCAACGCCGCCATACGGGCGAGGGGCTCTTGCACGCCTTCCATTTCGGCCACCGGCACGTTGAACTGGCGGCGCACCCGGGTGAAACCACCGCTCCAGCCAAGGGCGTAGCGGGCGGTGCCGGTAGCGCCTGAAGGCAGGGTGATGCAGCGGCCAATAGACAGACACTCCACCAGCATCCGCCAGCCTTGGCCGATCATGTCTGGCCCGCCGATAATGGTGTCTAGCGGTACAAAGACATCTTTGCCGATAATCGGGCCGTTCATAAACGGGCTGCCGATAGGATGATGGCGGCGGCCGATATCCATGCCGGCGGTGTCGCGGGGAATGAGCGCCAGAGTAATGCCGCGATCTTCTTCGTCACCCAGCAGTTTTTCCGGGTCAAACAGGCGGAAGGCCAAACCTACCACGGTGGCGATAGGCGCTAGCGTGATCCAGCGTTTTTCGAAGTTAAGGCGCAGGCCAAGCACTTCTTCGCCGTTAATGGTTTGCTTGCAGACTATGCCGGTATCCGGCAGGGAAGTGGCATCAGACCCTGCGCGGGGGCCGGTGAGGCCAAAGCAGGGAATTTCACGGCCATCGGATAAGCGCGGCAGGTAGTGATCTTTTTGCTCTTGAGTACCGTATTTCAGCAGCAGTTCGCCAGGGCCGAGGGAGTTGGGCACGCCAACGGTGACCATCAAGGTTTCGTTGGCAGAGAGCTTTTGCAGCACCATCGACTGGGCTTTGGCTGAGAAGCCCAGGCCGCCGTACTCCTTCGGAATAATCATGCCGAAGAAGCCTTCTTTTTTCAGGTAGTCCCAAAGCTGCTGGGGTAAATCGGCACGTTCTTGGGCGATATCCCAGGCGTTACACATGCCCGCGGCTTTGGCGCACTGTTTGGCCAAAAAGGCTTTTTCATCGTCGCGCAGGCCCTCATCTTTAAAGGCAAGCAGCTTTTCCCATTGGGGCTTGCCTGAAAATAGCTCGCCGTCCCAGGAAACGCTTCCCGCTTCCAAAGCCGTGCGCTCAGTGGCAGACACTTTAGGAGCGACTTTTTTAAAGGTGGCAAATAGGCGCGGTGTGAGCCACTTGCGACGCAGTGCGGGCAGGCCAGCAACGGCAACCGCTGCTGCGCCAATCAGCAGCAGTACGCCAATCACAGGGGCATCAAACAGCAGGCCAACAAGGCCCAATACGCCAAGCACCGCTAGCGCCGCGGGGGCACCTGCCTCGCGACGCATAACAATGAGCAAGCCAGCAATGGCAAGCACGATAAGGAGAAGGGTGAGCATAGGATCTCTCTCTGTTTAAGGCCTTTTCTGCTGGCCAGCTATTGTTAGGAAACCGCTAACTAACGTTGGTGGTCGAACACTTGTTTGAATATTGGCAGATGGGAGCAGCCTCGCGCAAGTTTTTAGCAGCAGCACGTTTTTAATACGGCTTGCCTTTCGTGCTCAAGGTAGGCATAATCCTTCCCCGCTGTTGAAGGAAAGGCTACGTAGCTCAGCTGGTTAGAGCACATCACTCATAATGATGGGGTCCCCTGTTCAAATCAGGGCGTAGCCACCACATCAGCCTTAGCATACTCACTACTGTGTTTTTAGATACCGCCTTAAAGCCGGATTTGTTTACTTGCCTTTTATTAGGCAGCAGCAATTAGTAACAGTAAACTTACAGAGTGTGCCGTTATGGTGGCCCCTTAGGTCCTCCCGCAATGCTAAACTGCGAACCCCGCCAGGCCCGGAAGGGAGCAACGGTAGTGGTGGCTGCGTGTGCCGGGATGTGGCTTTTGGGGCCGCCTCCATTTCTAGGCTATAAAATTGACGTAGTCATCCAAACGTCTCCTGCCTTACAAGACCTTGTCACGATATCGCTTATTTCCGTTAGTGCCCCTCCTGAGTAACGCCCCCTCGTTTAGCTATTAGCGCCTGAATTTATACGCCATTATATTGATGCTAAGAATTTCTTTGCATATTTTTGTGTCACTATGCGCTAGCCTAAAGTCTTTTTTATTAGCGATGGTGTTTTCATGGATAGTCCGCTTCCAAATCGCTTGAAAGCTGCCAGGCAAGCAGCGGGTATGACACAAAGGCAGTTGGGTGAATACCTCGGCATGGAGCCGAATCTGGCGAGTGCGCGTATGACGCAGTATGAAAAGGGGCAGCATGCGCCCAATTTCCTGTTGCTGAAGAGGCTTTCAGGGGCACTAGACGTGCCCATTCCCTATTTTTTCTGCGAAGACGATACCGTGGCAGAGCTGATCCTTGAGCTAGATAAACTCGACCCTGCTGAGCGCCAACGCTTGCTGGAGGAGCTTAAGCAGGGCGGAGCACCTAGCGAAAGCTGAGGCTTCTGCTGGCTAGCAACCAGCAACTCCTAATGCAAGTGACCTTGGTGAATACCCTTTGGCTTCATTTGCCCAGGAGGCAGCGTGAACGCCAGAAGCCAGCCATGGCGATCACAAACCAAATGAATTTTGGTGATTAACCCCAAGTCCATCTTCACGCAACGTGAGCTGCAAGCGAGCAAGAACCGCTTCAAAGGTGCCATCAGCACGCCACTTGGCACCAAAGCATAATACCCAGAACATGCCATTGAGCATTTTTCGGTCATCTCGCCTGCCTTGGTCTACCTATGATTTGTAACATTTATTCGTTTGAATACCTTACAGGAATCATCGGCTTTCATTGAAAGCTTTGGGGCACTGACCCAGAGCGCAGCCAGGGTAGCAATAGGCCCTTATGGGCCAGCGAAGGCTATTATGTACTAGCGTGAGGTACGAGACCTCGGCCTCTCTAAGCCAAACCAAACCAGTGGAGAGTGACCCCAATGAACGAGCCAGACCTCTCGTATCAGGCGTTCTACCAGAGCGAAGTGTCTCGCGCGCAAGCGTTTAAGGGCTCCCTGGCAGGGCTGATTGAGGTCAATGGCCCCACTGGGCTGGGCAAAACGTCGGCGTTGGTTAAGCCAAGTCAACAGGGCACTGAATCTGTCTTAAACTATCTACAACATTCTGGTCTTCAAGCCATTTTCGTCACCCATCGTTGGAACATACTTCAAGGCCTTATCGAGGATGTCACCAGACAGGGGTATCCATGCAGCGTACTTTATTCAAGACGTGAACAGATTTGTGCAGCTGTGCTGGGCCACCCACTGTCACATGAAAAGCAAGAAGCTGGACTGGCAAATTGGCGTACTCACATTGGCGTGCTAGCCGACAAGCATCTGTGGGTACATGAGCGATACAGCCTCGAAGCGCTTCGTCAATGCTGCTCCACCATAGAGCACCGAGCAAAACGTCTCGAGCGTGTTAAATCCAGCCAGAACCCAGATGATAGTGAATTAAGGGAGCAGTTTGAAAGTGAGCTGGGGCGGGTGTGTGCTCAGCTTGAGCAGATGATTGTTCAAAACCTGGAGCAGCTTGAAAAACGCAAGCGTCAGCATAGGAAAAATGTCAATGCAAAACGCCGAAACAATACTGGCATCGTGTATGCGGAAGTAGAAAAAATCACCTTGTTCAGGCAAAACGAATGGGTTCGCAGAGTGCTGCCAGGCATTGTCTGGAAGGATGAGAATCAGCCGTTGTTGGTGATGACTACCCATAAATTCTTCAATGGTTTTTTCGATGGGCGGCGCCGGGTCAGAATGGGTGATGCAGCCTTGTCTGGCTATGTCATTTTTATCGACGAATTTGAGTATCAGGAGCCTGTTCTCTTAGCGCTTTTAAGCCAGGCCCAGCGGGTTCAAGAGCTGCCTCAGTGCTTGGGGGTTTTAATAGACGAAGGTAAACGCTTGATCGCCCGCGCCCGCATTGCGCAGTCTGAAAACGAAAGCTTGATTAAGCTGCTAAAAGAGCTAGCCCAGCATTTTGAAGAGGCAGTGACAGAACTTAGCGAACAAGGCATTGCATTTCCAGCGCAGAGAGCATTGGTGAAAGCGCCAAATACCTCGTTCTCACCCCGTTACCTGTTTCAATCAGACTATACGATCAGCCAGCTGCCAACATTTCTGGAACCGCGCGACCATGGCCTTGAGGTGGTTCAAGAAAAGACGGCACACTCAGTGACGGCGGGTTACTTTCTATCGCGACTTGAGCGCCTGCTTCGAAAGACGCTGCAAACGCTGTCAAAGCTTCCTGTGGAAGGGCAAGTAGGATCAGGCCGAAGCCTGTATGACGAGTTCATGCACCTGCTGTTCAATAGCGTTAATGATTATCAAAGTGGTCATTACCATCAGAGTCTTAATAACGCCATCTTCAAAGGCGCTGTAGCGAATACCAACTTACCGGAACTGGCCGAGTGGAGAAAAACCAATGTTGTGCCGCATACTCAGGCACATATACACGGGTTTAGCTGCTGGATGTTTGCTGAAGCCAAGGAGCAGCTGGACAAGTTAAGGATTGTGCAAAAGCGTGCCCATATACCCACAACGCCTGAAGCGTTACTCGTCGCATTAGCGAGCCGAAACTTGGTTTTTGGGCTTTCTGCGACGTCGATGATTGCTCGTTCCTTGGGTAATTTTGATCTAAAGTGGGTGTATCGTGCGCTAACGAATATTGCAGATCAGCGTAGCCAGTCAGCAGATGGAACACACACCCCAATAACACCTAATGCCGAGAGCTTACGCCACCAGCAATCACTCATTGCTCATCTTAAGCAGATCAAAGACAAGCAGTGATCTGGCAACAGTTTTCCGGACACTTTTTTAAGCGGCTGCTCGTAGCCTCGATTCATAGTCCGCTGGACTCATATAGTCGTTGCTGGAGTGCAGC
>NZ_LGEN01000072.1 GCF_001507855.1 Halomonas sp. 54_146 | reverse complement strand
GCTAACCTACTGACAACCCGAAGGTTTTCACCTTCATCCACCGCTGGTAACGCTTGGCGTCCCCGGCAGCGGATGCGTACTTTACGGGCTCAGCGCCGCATTGGCAAGGGGTATTTATCAAATAGTCTAAAAAGTTTCAGTTCTTAGGCTTTGCTTTACGCATAACAGCCAGAACAGGGCCTGAAGCCACGTAAGCGCCAAACAGCAATAGCAGCATTACCGAGGGCTCTACCGAGATCATCACAAAAGCCAACACGATGGCCAGTAACACTACGAAAGGCACTGGCTTGCGCACATCAAACTCTTTGAAACTGTAATAGCGGATATTACTCACCATCAACACGCCCGCCGCTGCCACTACAACCAGCATCAGCAGTTTGAAACCAAAGGCGTCAGCATCAAAGCTGTGGAAGGTCCATACGCTGGCGGCGACTAAAGCGGCTGCGGAAGGACTTGGCAAACCGATAAACCATTTTTTGTCGACGCTACCGATTTGCACGTTAAAGCGCGCCAGGCGCAGTGCCGCACAGGCAACATAGAGGAAAGCCACCACCCAGCCAGTTTTACCAATATCTTGCAGTATCCAGGTAAAAGCGACTAAAGCAGGTGCCATACCGAATGAAATCATATCGGCCAAGCTATCGTACTCAGCCCCGAACTCGCTTTGAGTATTGGTCATTCGTGCGACACGGCCATCTAAACCATCGAGCACCATAGCGATGAATATCGCGACAGCAGCCGAAGTGAATTCGCCATTGATACCGGCCACCACTGCAAAAAAGCCTGAAAACAGCGCTGATGTTGTAAATAAATTCGGCAGTAAGTAGATGCCACGGCGGCGGATCTTCTTACCATCTTCTACGGCCTCTTCAACCACTTCGGTTTCACGCAAGAAGGCAGTCGCTAAATCTTCATGATCACTCACTGCTGACTGCTCTGCATTTTCTGGCGGGTCAGTATCTGGCGGAACAGCGCCTTGCTGGCCTGGGTGTGACTGGTCAGAGCTTGCGTGCTTTTGATCGCGAGCGTCCTGTGTCATAGGTTTCATCCATTAAAAGTGAAGTCACGGGAACTAGTGGTCGCTTTCATTCTACACGGTGAGCAATGCTCAGCCAGCCAATTGACCCTAGGCTTGTTACATAACTCAGTACATAACTCCGTGCTGGAACCGGATTTGAAATTGTTTCACTTCGCCCACAATGACAAAAGCAGCGCTATGCGCTGCTTAATGGTACTGGGTATTACGCCTCAATTTAGCGTTTACGGCCTAGCTGCGCATCCAGCGCATCAAACTGCTGAGTGAGGTAGGAACTCATGCTGTTCATTTGCGCAACCATGACATCAAGCTGGCTGAACTGGCTGCGATAGCGGGCGATAGTGCCTTCTATGCTTTTCTCCATTCGTTCAAAACGCGTATCTAGGCTTTTCACTCGGTTTTCCGCGCCGGTTATCGCGCCTTTCAGAACACCGTTAGTACCTAGCATCTGTTCAACTGACGTTTCGAGCTTGCCCGCCAGGCCTCCTTTAGCGGCATCGCCGGCGAAAAAGGCGCTGAGCGCTTGGGGATTATTCGCGACTAAATCACTTAGCTTCGCGTCATCAACCTCTAACTTGCCGTCGCGCTGCAGCGATATACCTAGCTGGTTCAACGTTGATAGCTCACCCCCTTCCACGCCTCCAGTCAAAACACTACGCAAGCGTGATTCAATCGTGCGCACGGCGCTATCGCCTAGCAGCTCCGCTGCGGCTCCACTTTCGCCGTCAAAGGCCGTCAATTTACCAATGGTGCCTTTTAAATCGTTAAACGCTTTCACAAAGCCGTTGATCCCTTCACGCTGCTTAAGCGTATCGCGCTCAATCAACACCGTGCTGGTAGCGGTTTCACCATCATCAATACTGAGTTCGGCAAGGTTTAGCGTTACACCCTGAATGGCACCTTCAATTTGGTTCTTGGCGCTGCTAATCGCAATGCCATTAACGGTTAACGCCGCATCTTGCCCTTGTCGTTTGGCTCCAGCTTCTGGTGCCTCACCGAATGGGCCGGTTACAAGCCCCTCTGCTGCATCTACAAAGCTAAAACTATCAATGGAGGCGGCGACACCAGTATCTTTAGAACTTAGCGCCAGCCGATAGCCTTCGCCATCGTTGATAATGGTTGCGTTGACGCCTGATTCTTTGTTGGCGTTAATCGCATCACGAATATCATTTAAGGTGCTGTTAGGCGCGATATCGACCGAAATTGAACTAGCCCCACCAAGCTCTCCAAAACTGAGCTTAATAGCAGTAGCGCCTTGTAAGTCTAGTGCTTCATCGCGCACAGTGACGCGCTCTGAAGCGAGTGAACCAGAAGTCGCCAGCTGGCTAACTTCCACACGGTAACTACCCGGCAGTGCACTCGCGGTTGTGGTGGCGGTAATACCATCGCCACGTACATTGGCGGAAAGGCTTTGGTAAAGTTTGGGATCATTAATTTTCGCAACTGCGTCTTGAAACGCATTGAGCGAGGTTTGCAGTTGCCCATAAGCAGAAATTTTGGCTTGCTGCTGCTCTTTTTGAAGCGTGATGGGGGCGAGCTTGCCACGCTCTGCTTCTTGTAACTGATCCAGCAGGCCGGTCAGGTCAAGACCCGAGCCAACGCCAAGGGAGGTTATCGTCGCCATACTGGGTGCTCCTCAGTGAAAAGGCTAAACCAAAATGTTCCGCGCATCATTTGCGCTAATAAGTTTGATATAGAGCCTTATCGACTGAAAAGAGGGCAACTTTAGCGCTTTTTCTTCCTTTTACTTAGCTGTTTTATATTTATCAATAAAAACGCCTGCTTAGCACAGGCGTCGGATACATCCTTTTCTAACTTTTTACATCAATCACGCCATATCAATCACGGCCTAACTGAGCATCTAGCGCATCAAACTGCTGAGTGAGATAACTACTCGTTTGGTTCATTTGCGCAATCATGCCATCCAATTGACCGAACTGCGTGCGGTAGCGCGAAATCGTTTGCTCGATGGATTGCTCCATGCGGGTATATTGCTCTACCAGCGATTCTGAGCGGTTTTCCGCCCCAGTAATCGCTCCTTCCACTCGGCCATTAGGGCTAAGTAATTGCTCTGCAGTCGCATTAACTTGGCCGGCCATGCCGGTTTCATCTGAATCGCCAGCGAAAAAAGTTGCAAGCGCATCTTGGTTGTTGGCAATGACATCATCTAACTTGTCTTCATCGATCTCAAGCTTGCTATACCCAAGCTCGCTATCGTACTTCTGTGAAATACCGATATCGCTAAGAAGGGAGAGCTCACCTTCAACAGCCCCACCCAGCACACTGCGAAGACGCGATTCCACCGTGCGCACGGTGCTGTCGCCTAAAAGCTCACCGGCAGCACCGGTTTCAGCGTTAAAACTGGTTAACTCGCCGATAGTGCCTTTCAGGTCATTGTAGGCATCTACAAAACCGGTGACGGCTTCACGGACTGCGCGGGTGTCTTGCTCAACGGTTACCGTGCTATCGCCTACTTCTTGAAGGTTAAGCGTTACGCCCTGGATCGCGCCTTCGACCTGGTTGGTAGAACTGGTGATGGCAACACCATTAATATTGAGGTTGGCATCTTCCCCGCCCTGGACGATTGCCTCGCCGGGGTCAGCGGCCAGGTTGCCGACTACCAAATCTGCGAAGTTGGTGCTTTTAATAGAAGCATCGGCACCGCTCTCGGTGCTGCTCAATGCCAGGCGATAGCCGCTACCGTCGTTGATGATCGAAGCGGTTACACCGGCATCTTCATGGGCATTGATGGCATCGCGAATATCGTTCAGGGAGTCGCCTTCGGCAACGTCGACCTTGATATCGCCCCCGGCGAAGGTCAGCAACAGCTTGCCTGCCCCACTCACGATCTCGCTATCGGCTGCGCTCACGCGCTGGGTAGCGAGCGTGCCGCGAGTAGCAATGTTCTCAACCGTGACGTTGTAACTGCCGGGCTGTGCTTCTGCACCAGCGCTCGCCGTGAGTGCTTCCCCACCTACGTTAGTAGAAAGGCTCTCATAAAGAGCGCTGTCATTAAGCGCATCAGCAGCATCTTGAAACGCTGAGAGTGAACTCTGAAGCTGGCCGTAGGCAGAAATTTTGGTCTGCTGGGTTTCCAGTTGCTGCTCAATGGGCTCAAGCTTACCGCGCTCGGCATCTTGCAGCTGATCCAATAAGCCGTTGAGGTCTAAGCCTGAGCCAATACCGAGTGATGTAATGGAAGCCATACTTTATCGTCCTCTTTTATAACGTTTTATAACGTCATCACGCTGATGCCTATTACTGCCCGTGAAGAAATTGATCGTTGTAGTCGTTAATAACTATCGACCATTTAAAATTAAACTTAAATATTTTTTTGCTGACCACCTAGTCGTGGCTTCTCTCGTTGCTTCTCTCGTGGCTTCGTCGCCCTACCCCAACGTAACGCAGCCCCACTTCTTCAGCGGCACTGGGCGTGTACAAATTACGCCCATCGATGACGATTTTTTCAGCTAGCTGCCCGGCTAGCCAGGCAAAATCGACACTGCGAAACTCTTTCCACTCGGTGCAAATGACGAGTGCATCAGCGCCTTTCACTGCCTGTATTCGGTCACCCGCCAGCATTAGGTCATCCCGCTCGCCATAGATTCGGCGGCATTCAGCTATCGCTTCTGGGTCAAACGCTTGCACCTTAGCGCCCGCTTGCCAGAGTGCTTCCATTAACGTGCGGCTGGGGGCTTCGCGCATATCGTCCGTATTGGGTTTAAACGCCAAGCCCCATACTGCGATTATTTTGCCGTTTAAATTACCCAGGCTGTCTTGCAGTTTTGTGAACAGGGTTTGCTTTTGGCGCAAATTAACGGCTTCAACGGCACTGAGCAATTCTGGCGTATAGCCTAACTGGCGCGCGGTACGCTCTAGCGCCTGAACATCTTTCGGGAAGCAAGAGCCACCATAGCCACAGCCAGGGTAAATAAAGTGGTAGCCAATGCGCGGGTCGCTGCCAATTCCTCGGCGCACGTCCTCAACGTCTACTTCAAGCCGTTCGGCTAGATTAGCAATCTCGTTCATAAAGCTGATTTTAGTAGCGAGCATGGCATTCGCGGCGTATTTGGTTAACTCAGCGGCTCGCACGCTCATAAACATCAGTTTTTCGTGGTTGCGATTATAGGGGGCGTAGCACTCGTGCATAAGCGCTTTAACCCGCTCGCTTGCCGTGCCGACAATGATGCGTGCGCCGCGGGTAAAGTCTTCGATCGCCGCCCCTTCTTTCATAAACTCAGGGTTTGAACAAACATCAAACGCGTATGATTCACCGCGCTGTTCGAGCGCATCACTGATAACCGCGTGGACTTTTTCGGCGGTTCCCACCGGTACGGTGGATTTATCAATCACCAGTTTATAGCCAGTCATATGCTGGCCAATTGTGCGTGCTACCTCTAACACATAGCGTAGGTCGGCACTGCCATCTTCGTCGGGCGGTGTTCCCACGGCGATAAACAGCAGTTCACCTTCGGCCACCGCCTGGGCAGCATCGGTAGTGAAACGTAGGCGGCCCGCGGCAACGTTATGGGCAACAATAGCGCTTAGTCCCGGCTCAAAAATCGGCACTTCGCCTGCATTAAGCTGTTTAATCCGTGCGGCGTTCACATCCATACAAGTAACTTGATGACCGACATCGGCTAAACAAGCGCCCGCTACAAGGCCGACATAACCGGTTCCGAATACACTGATATGCATGACATATTGGCTCGTTAAAAGACGTGGCAGCGAGCGTAGCACATTGGCTTACTGTTGATGAGGTCAATAGCAGGAGAGCCCGCTTAAAATATAGACCTTGGTCTAACATCGACCTTGGTTTATAATGCGCTGCAACAAGGCCACACTGGCGCTGATTGCAGGAGAACATGTTATGCCTCCAGAACCGATGCCTCCCGAGCTAACTAACGGACGCCCTACCCAATCTCGCAGGCTAACGACCGCTGCTAACGTTCAACGCAGCCTTCGCCAATGCTTATCAATTGCCGCTGAGTTGCTGTACGACCACGGCCACGTATTAGAAACCATTACACTGCCCCAGCGTGGGTTAACGCGCCGCGAGCTGCTGACCCTCAACGCCGTTGCGCCAACCTGGGCCACATGCCAACAGGTGCTGAAAGATAGCCAAGCCGCTACGCTCAACGAGCATGGCCGTTTTGTGTTGACTGACCTTGGCCGTGATTTAATGTTTGATATGTTTGGCCAAGGAGCCGCGGATTGCGCCTAACCCGCTGTTTTCGTAATTTATTTAAGATAGTGATACGGGATTTAAGATAGCGATATGAAAACCGCCCGGAAGCGAAAGCTGCGGGCGGTTTTTGCGTAGGCGTATTTTCGGTAGGCTTATTCTCTAAAACGGGGCTCTATAAGACCTAATTCTATGCAGCTTAGCGTAGGCCGAGCATCGACAGAATGAACAACACAACCACGATAAGACCAATAATGTAGATAATATGGGTAAGCGGATTAAATGGTTGATCTTACCTTTGCATGAGAGTGAGACAGACCGGCATCTCATCGGATTATCTGGTTGATGCTTCACCTACTGCTGGTG
>NZ_LGEN01000071.1 GCF_001507855.1 Halomonas sp. 54_146 | reverse complement strand
GAGGAACGCCATGCTGACCGTCAATCGGCGACACTCTATCCACAAGCAGTTCCAAGCGACACGCGATCGCCAGATATGTCGTGCCTGGCGGGTGGAAAGGCATGACAAAACGGGCCGTCAGCACCGATCAGCACGGTGGGTTTTGGCAATAACGGGCTTGCGAAAGCCAACTTGCACGGGGCGAATGATCAAAAAGTGCTCGCTGGCGGTGATAGGGAAAGTGTCGGCGCCGGCTTCACGGATTCAGGGGTGAGTCAAGATAGTTGGCACGCAGGCTTCGTTCGGTGGGCTATAAATCACGCCGATGGCACGGCGTAAGCAAGCCACCCTGGCGTGCAGTGTTGTCAAGTAGAAACAGGCCCTGCTGAATCCCACTCTGGTGCAGTAGGCCTTCATAGCTTTCTGGGTGATGGGTACCATGACCTTTGCGGACCTCCAGGTCTCGATACTAACTAGAGTTGTGTAGCCACATGAGTACTAAGAAATATCTCGTTATAAGATCCCATGAAAGTGAGTTCCCTAGCCCCATTACTTTCCAAAAAGGTGATTTTCTTACGGTTGGTGAAGAGTATGAAGGGGCTGAAAGCTGGGATAACTGGTTATTTTGCAGTACGTCAGGGCAAGAGCCAGGCTGGGTACCTGGTCAAGTGATTGAGCGCTTCGGTGGCTCTAGCGGGCGAGCACTTGATGACTATACGGCAAGAGAGCTCAATGTGCTGGAGGGGGAGTTACTGGTTGGCACAAGGAGTTTGAATGGTTAGGTATGGTATGAAAAATCTGCCAGCTCAGAATCAGGGTGGGTACCATTAGAGAACTTAAAAGAAGTTTCTGAGTAGCCGCTGTGGCTGGCTAATGAAGCCATTAAGTTTTTCTCCTGTGGACGCTAGGTCTTTTTTCTCTCGATAGCTTATGGCGGCCAGTTGTTGGTAGCCGTACAACTATTTTAGGAGACGTGGATGTCTATTGACCCTATTGCGGTATGGGCGAATATGAAGTTGAAGGTCTGGCCTGAACGGTACTGGATGCTGGATCTTGGCGATGCATCCGCTCAAGATGCTGCGAGCGCGTTTGTCGCGAGTGTTGGCCGCTATAGTTGTTTGATTCGTGACCAAGCCGGTGTGTCAGCTATTGTCGAGGAGGAAGCAGTAGAGCGTTTGAAATCCGAAGCTTCGGTTAGGGATTGCTTCGGCCCATTTCGCGTCGTGTCCACAGATGGAGAGCTCCCTTTCGACGTTATTGGCTTCCTCGGTCCTGTTCTTAAAGTGCTCAATGACGAAGGCATCAAAGCAGGCCCTCAGTGTGGAGCCGTATTCGATCATCTGTTCATTTACGAACGGGATGCTGAACGTGCAAAAGCGCTGATCGAGGGTTTTATTAGCAAAGCTAGGGATAGAGTCAATGACTCGACGCAGGGCTTACTACCCAGCAGCGTCTCATGACCCTAGGTGTCGTCTTCGCCAGAAGTCAGCCGGTGACTCGGCCACCAGGGGCGGCGACTTTATCTGACGTCTGCCGTGCGCAACTCAAAGGTGCCCAGGCCCTGGCGCGGCGCCGCAGCCGACCCCGCGCCCTGGAAGGTATCATCTGACAGCGCCCCCGCCGGTTTTCCGGCGGGGGCGCTCTGTTTCTAGCTGCCTGTCCATGTTCCGATGCTAGAGGCGTCGGCCACTTCAGCTGCGCGGTATTGTCATCTTTCCTTTTGTGCGACGCACCAATTGTCGACATTGCCGACAAAATGTCCGACTTTGTCGAGTTGTCACCCTTCGGTTTGTCGGTGTGGTAATGTCTTCAAGTATCTAAAAATAAACATTTTTTTATCCTATTTGTAGGTTTGGCCTAGCGGTTGCTTAGACTTGATGGAGATCAAGGGCGCGCAGTGCGCCAAGCCGAAACGCTACCGACCTAATGACAGGAGAAGACCATGAATACCCTTGCCGACACACCTACCACCGTGAAGAGCCAGCTGCGCCCCATCGATCGTGACGGTCTGATGGCCTTTGCCGAGAAGGGCCACAGCAACCCCGCCAGCCGCGGCACCAACAAGGTGCACACCGTGACCGAGGGGCAGTACCGCACCATCAGTCATGTCAGCGGACACCAGGTGGTGGTGGATGAGCCCCTGCACCTGTTCGGTGAGGACACCGCGCCAGCGCCCGGCGAGATCGTGCTCTCTGGCCTCGGCGGTTGCTTGGCGGTAGGAATCACCGCCGTGGCCACCTGGAAGCAGGTCAAACTGAGCCGTCTAGAGATCTTCCTGGAAGGTGATATCGGCAACCCCGCGGCCTGGGGCGCTGGCGGTGCCGAGAAGCTTCCGCCCGAGATGGGCTTCCAGGACATCCGCGTCAAGGTATTGGTCGAGGGCGACGCCAGCCGCGAGGAGCTTGATGAGATCGTCCGGCACGCCAATTTCTACTCGCCGGTGGCCAACACCATGCGTAACCCGATCGCCTTCAGCATCGGCCTGGCGGATCCCGAGTAAGTCGCGCCCCGCGGCGTCACCGGTGCCGCGGCCTTCGAACGTTTTCACGGAGTCATGACCATGATCGACGCCACAACCGTCACCCCCTCCCGCTCTGTGCCCGTGTCGGGCATGCTATCACCGCCGCTGCCGGATTCCGGTGTCGGGCTCCTGGGCCAGGTCGAGCAGATCGCCGCCGGACCGCTGGCCGAGATGGCCGGGCGCATCGACCAGGGCCACTATCCGCTCGAGATCATGGCGTCACTGGGGCGTGCCGGTGGCCTGGGGGCGCATCTGTCCTGCAACGGCCAGCGCTTCGACCGGGCCATCGGCGCCATGGAAGCCATCAGTCGGCGCTGTGGTACCACCGGCTTCCTGGTGTGGGCCCACGATGTCTTCGGCCTCTATCTGGAGCAGTCGGGCAATCCAGCGCTTACCGGCCGCTTTCTGGAGCGCCATGCCAGCGGCGCCAGCTTCGGTGGTACCGCGCTTTCCAATCCCATGAAGGCGCTGTCGGGCATCGAGAGCCTGGCGTTGCGGGCGCGTCAGGTACCCGGCGGCTACCGGGTCAGCGGCACCCTGCCGTGGGTTAGCCATATTGCCCACGGGCAGTACTGCGGCGCCATCGCGGGGGTCGAAGGGGCCGACGGTAGCCTCTCCCATGAGATCATGTTCGTGCTGCACTGCCGTGACGAGGTGCAACTGCGCCAGTGCCCGGTGTTCTCCGGCATGGAGGGCTCGAGCACCTGGAGCATCGTGCTCAAGGATTACTTCGTCAGCAAGGATGACCTGATCGCCGATCCGGCACGACCTTTCATCGCCCGCATCAAGGCCGCCTTCATCCTGCTGCAGGCCGGCATGGCGCTGGGCGTCAGCCAGGGCAGCATCGACTCGATCCGCGAGGTGGAGCCGGCTCTGGGGCACGTCAACCAGCACTTGGATGAACGCCCCGATACGCTACAGGCGGAGCTGGATGATCTGCGCGAACGCGCTCTGACCCTGGCCAGCACACCCTTCGAGACCGGCCGCGACTACCTGCTGGAGGTGCTGGATGCCCGGGTCCAGGGATCCGAGCTGGCGCTGCGGGCTTCGCAGTCGGCGCTGCTGCACCAAGGCGCGCGGGGCTATCTGATGAGCGCGGCGCCCCAGCGCCGCATCCGCGAGGCGCATTTCGTGGCCATCGTCACCCCCGCCATCAAGCACCTGCGCTGGGAGATGGCGCGCCTGATGCGCGAGGAGATGCCGTCATGAGCGATGAACGTGCCTGGAAGCAGTATATCTGCCGCGCCTGCGGGCTGATCTACGACGAGGAGGAGGGCGACCCGGACAGCGGCCTGGCCCCAGGGACCCGCTTTGAGGATATCCCCGACGACTGGGAGTGTCCGCTGTGTGGCGTGACCAAGGCGGACTTCGAGCCCTTCGAGAAGCGCGAGCCGGTGGAGGCAGTGGCCATCGAGAACGGTACTCGTCGCACCGGCGTGGTGGTGGTCGGCGCTGGTCTGGCCGGCTGGGCCGCAGTGGAGGCGTTACGTGATCTGGATCGCGAGCTGCCGATCACCCTGGTCACCGCCTGTGACGGAGACCGCTACCACAAGCCGGAGCTGTCGGTGGCGCTGAGTCGCGGGCTAGACGTTGCCGGGCTGGTCAAGGAGTCCGCTGTCGAGGCAGCGAGTCGCCTAGGGGTGCAGCTGCTGGTTCGGACCTTCGTCACCGGCCTCTCACCTGCCCAGCGCCGCCTGCGCACCACTCGCGGCACCCTGAGCTACACCGGCCTGGTGCTGGCGCTGGGGGCGACCCCGGCGCTGCCCGCAGCACTCGCCCCGCAGTACTGCTGGCGTGTTAACGATCTGGCCGGCTGGGACGGGCTGCAGCGCCGGCTGTCCGACGGCCCCGTGCGGGTCGCGGTGGTGGGCGGCGGCATGATCGGCTGCGAGCTGGCCGAGGACCTATCCCGGGCGGGCCATGCGGTAAGCCTGCTGGATCGGCACCGCTACCCGCTGGCATCGCTGCTGCCCGAGAACGCTGGCCATCGGCTGCTGGAAAACCAGCGGTCGCTGGGCATCGCGTTTCGTGCTGAGGCGCAGGTCGCCGCCATCGAGCCGCTGGCCAGCGGCGAGCGGGCGGTAGTGCTGGAGGATGGCGAACGCCTAGTGGTGGATCAGGTAGTGGCGGCGACGGGGCTGGTCACCGAGCCGCGCCTGGCCCGTCAGGCCGGCCTCGACTTTGAGCACGGCATCCGGGTCGATCCTCACACCCTGCAGACCAGTGCCCCCGATGTCTTCGCCCTGGGCGACTGCATCACCATCGATGATGCACCATGCCGCTTCATCGAGCCGCTGGCCCGCCAGGCCGAGGCCATTGCTCATGCGCTGCTGGGGCGTGCTCACCCCGGCTATGCCCATGCCGCACCGGTGGTCAGGCTCAAGACCCGAGGCCTGCCGATCACCCTGCACGGCCGACCCGTTCCCGAAGGCGAGTGGGTCATCCTGAATGACGGCCCGCAGGCGCTGCAGATGGAGCAGCGTCTCGGTGGGGAGGTGGTAGCTACTCTGCAGATTGGTGCCGCCCGGCACGCCGCCTGATCCTGATTCTATCGGCGACACGGTTACTCCGTATTATCACGAGGACAAGTCCATGAGCGATAACAATATCTACCGTCCCTATTCGAGCGACTCACGGCTGGGTGGCTGCAGCTGCGGTCGCCACGACAGCCAGGCGCAGCACGACGCCGAGGCCCGTCAGGCCCGGGCCAGCGACCCCGACTACCTCTCCCGCGACTTCGTCGAGGCCGCTGCGGTCAAGGCGCTGTTCCCCCACGACGCCACCCGGCGCCGCTTTCTCAAGGCGGTGGGGACGGGCACCGCCATGGCGGCCATCGCCAGTGTGCTGCCCATGGAGAGCCTGCAGGCCATGGCGGAAGAGCGCCAGGGGCCACTGGAGAAGAAGGACCTTAGAGTAGGCTTCATTCCGATCAACTGCGCCACGCCGCTGATCATGTCGGGACCGCTGGGTTTCTATGCAGAGCAGGGGTTGAACGTCTCGCTGATCAAGAGCTCCGGCTGGGCCCTGGTGCGTGACCAAATGCTTAACGGCGAGCTGGACGCCTCGCACTTCCTGGCGCCGATGCCGCTGGCCATTTCGCTGGGGCTGGGCTCCTCGCAACAGCCGATGCGCGTAGCCACCATTCAGAACACCAACGGCCAGGCCATCACCCTGGCCATGAAACACAAGGAGAACCGCGATCCGCGCAACTGGAAAGGGTTTCGCTTCGCGATTCCCTTCGAATACTCAATGCATAACTTCCTGCTGCGCTACTACCTGGCCGAGCACGGAATCGACCCGGACCACGATGTGCAGCTGCGGATCACGCCGCCAGCCGAGATGGTGGCCAACCTGCGCGCCGGCAATATCGATGGCTTCCTGGGACCCGACCCCTTCAACCAGCGTGCCGTCTATGACCAGATTGGCTTCCTGCATGTGCTGACCAAGGACCTCTGGAACGGCCACCCTTGCTGCTCCTTCGGCATGTCCGAGGCGTTCATTCAGGAGAATCCCAACACCTTCGCTGCGCTCTATCGGGCGGTACTCAACGCCGCTGCCATGGCCCGGGACCCGGCCAATCTCACGACCATCTCCGAGGCGATCTCGACCCCCAACTACCTCAATCAGCCGGAAATCGTGATTCGCCAGGCACTGACCGGGCGCTATGCCGACGGCCTGGGTGGGATCATGGACGAGCCTGAGCGCTCCGGCTTTGACCCCATGCCGTGGTACGGCATGGCCACCTGGATGCTGACCCAAATGAAGCGCTGGGGCTATCTGCAGCAGCAGGTCGACTTCAAGGAACTGGCTGAGGAGGTGTTCCTGATGACTGATGCGCGTCGCCAGATGGGCGAGCTAGGCATGTCCGAGGCGGAGCAGGCGCCGCTGGACGGATATCCGAGCTTCGAGGTCATGGGGCGTACCTTCGACCCGCATCGGGCCGATGATTATCTCGAGAGCCTGCCGCTCTATCGCGGCTGAACTGAGGAACCATTACCATGGACAAGACTTTGAAACTACGTGCGGCCTTGCTCTCCTGCCTGCTGCTGCTGGCACTGGTCGCCATCTGGCACGTGGCCACCCAGACCATCGCCGCCGGCGACGAGGGGCTGGATCTTTCCGACCCCCGCCGAGTTCGGTGCCAGCGCCCTAGGGCATCTGGCCAGCCCCTTCTACGACAACGGCCCCAACGACAAGGGCATCGGCATCCAGTTGATGCACTCCCTGTGGCGGGTGGGCTCCGGCTTCCTGCTGGCTATGATTGTGGCGATTCCGCTGGGCTTCTTGGTCGGCATGTCGCCGCTGCTCTACCAGACCCTCAACCCCTTCATCCAGGTGCTCAAGCCAATCTCGCCGCTGGCCTGGATGCCCATCGCCCTCTACACCATCAAGGACTCTACGATCTCGGCGATCTTCGTGATCTTCATTTGCTCCATCTGGCCGATGCTGGTCAACACTGCCTTTGGCGTGGCGGCGGTACGCAAGGATTGGCTCGATGTGGCCCGCACCCTGGAGGTCAATCCGCTGCGCAAGGCCTTCCGGGTGGTGCTGCCCGCCGCGGCGCCCACCATCATCACTGGCATGCGCATCTCCATGGGCATCGCTTGGCTGGTCATCGTGGCCGCGGAAATGCTGGTGGGGGGAACCGGCATCGGCTACTTCGTATGGAACGAGTGGAACAACCTGTCGCTGAACAACGTGATCTTCGCAGTGCTGATGATCGGCCTTATCGGCATGCTACTGGACTTAATGTTTGCCCAACTGCAGAGGAAGGTGACCTATGTGGAATGAAACTCCTGGCAACGAGGCTCCCTTCGTCAAGGTCGAGGGCCTGACCAAGCAGTACCGCAGCGATCTGCCGCCGGTGTTCGAGAACGTCAGCTTCTCCATCCACAAGGGCGAGTTCATCTGCATCATCGGCCACTCCGGCTGTGGCAAGAGCACCATCCTCAACGCGCTAGCGGGGCTGGAGCAGGCCACCCGCGGTGGCATCGTAATGGCCGGAAAAGAGGTGGATGGCCCTAGTCTGGATCGCGGCGTGGTCTTCCAGAGCCATGCGCTGCTGCCCTGGCTGAGCGTGGAGGACAACATCGCCTTTGCGGTGTGCTCACGCCATCCGCGCTGGTCGCGTAATCAGGTGGCCGAACACGGGGCTCGTTTCCTGAAAATGGTCGGCCTCAAGGACGCCGAGAAGAAGAAGCCTGCCGAACTCTCCGGGGGCATGAAGCAGCGGGTCGGTATTGCCCGGGCCTTCGCCGTGGAGCCGAAGATGCTGCTGATGGACGAGCCCTTCGGCGCCCTGGACGCCCTGACCCGTGGCGTTATCCAGGACGAGCTGCTCAGGATCTGTGCCGACACCCGGCAGACGGTCTTTATGATCACCCACGATGTGGATGAGGCGATCCTACTGGCCGATAAGATTATGCTGATGAGCAATGGCCCCCGGGCGCATATAGCCGAGATCGTCATCAACACCCTGCCGCGAGACCGGCAGCGGGAGACCATGCACCACGATCCCCAGTTCTACCGGCTGCGCAATCATCTGGTGGACTTCCTGGTGCATCGCTCGAAGCAGCTTCAGGTGAATCGAGACCTCAACGCGGCCTACGGCGAGCCCGCCGTGGTACGCCCCGGCCTCGATTCCCTGAAGGTGGTGGCATCGCGTGACGAGGCCATCTCTGCCGCCCGCGTCGCGACTCGGCCGGCCTGAACCACCCCCGATAATCCCTTTTCAACATGAGCAGGAGCAGCAAACGATGATTACCGACCGCAAGCAAGTGACCGAGATGATCCTCTCCGCCAAGGTGAGCAAGGGCCTGAAGTGGTGCGATGTAGCCCGAGCCGTCGGCCTGAGCAAGGAGTGGACCACCGCCGGCTGCCTCGGCCAGATGACATTCGACAAGCAGCAGGCCGAGGTGCTGGGGGAGATCTTCGGTCTCTCCGACGAGGCGGTGGCCTGGCTACAGGTGGTGCCCTACAAGGGGTCGCTGCCCTCCGAGGTGCCCTCCGACCCGCTGATCTACCGCTGGTACGAGGTGGTCAGCGTCTATGGCACCACCATCAAAGAGCTGATCCACGAGGAGTTCGGTGACGGCATTATGAGCGCCATCGATTTCTCCATGGATATCCAACGCGAGGAAAACCCCAACGGCGATCGGGTCAACGTGGTGCTCTCTGGCAAGTTCCTGCCCTACAAGAGCTATTGATCCTACATACAGCACAGGGACTCCCTCCGGCCGTTTGTGGCCGGAGGGAGTTATCGTTTCGGGAGGTAGCCGATGGAGAGTCTCGTATCACCCCAGGAGGGGCGCTCGGAATCGCCGGGGGATGACGGGTGTTCCGCATCCTACTGGCGGACTCAGGAAATGCTGCTGCTACAGCAGGTGATGGCGCTGGCCGGACGCGAGCTGGACCCGGGGCCGGCGCTTCAGGAGATGCTGCACCTGCTCTCGGAGCTGCTGGGTCTCAACCGGGGAAGGATCGTGCTATTCGACGAAACGGGGGAGTCCGGGCAGATTCGCTATGCCTACGGGCTGACGCGCGAGGAGATAGCACGTGGACGCTACGCCCTCAACGAGGGCATCACCGGGCGAGTCCTGGCTAGCGGCCAGCTGGTGATCTCCCAGAACATCGACAACGACCCCCACTTCCTGGGGCGCATGGTGGAGCGTCGACTGCTTCCAGAAGGGCCGGTCTCGTTTATCGCCCAGCCGATTCGCGTGGCCCAGCGTACCCTTGGTGTGCTGGCCTGTCATCGCATCCGGCACCGGCCGCGGCCGCTGGCCGATGATCTGCAGATTCTCAAACTGCTGGCGGCCCATACGGGCCAGCTGCTGCAGCTGCATGCCCAGATGCGCGAGCGCACCGAGTCGCTTCAGCAGCAGAACCGGCTGCTCTCACGGGCGCTGGACGCCAGCGCCAGTCGCTACGGCATCGTGGGCAACTCGCCGCGGCTGGTACAGGCGATTGCCGAGCTCGAACAGGTCTCGGACTCCACCGCCAGCGTGCTGCTGCTGGGCGAATCGGGCACCGGCAAGGAGCTCTTTGCCCGGGCCCTGCACCTGGCCAGCCCGCGGCGAGAGGCGCCCTTCATCAAGGTCAACTGTGCGGCGATCCCCGAGACCCTGTTCGAGTCGGAGCTGTTCGGCTACGAGAAGGGGGCTTTCACCGGGGCTCAGTCTCTTCGCCAGGGTTCCTTCGAGCAGGCTGATGGCGGTACCCTGTTTCTCGACGAGATCGGCGAGCTGCCGCTCGCCATGCAGACTAAGCTGCTGCGTGCCCTGCAGGAGGGATGCATCTCGCGCCTGGGGGGCAAGTGTGAGATTCGTATCGACGTGAGGTTGGTGGCAGCCACCAACCGTAACCTCGAGGAGGAGGTCGCCCGAGGCGCCTTCCGCCAGGATCTCTATTACCGGCTCAACGTCATTCCCATCCGGCTTCCCTCCCTAGCTCAGCGCAGCGGCGATATTCCGGCGCTGGCGCTACACCACCTCAACCGGGTCAACCAGGCCAACCAGCGCAATGTGCACCTTACCGCCGGTGCCATCGAGCGGCTCCAGCAGTATCCTTGGCCGGGCAATATTCGTGAGTTAGGCAACGTGATTGAACGCATGGTGCTGCTCTGCGATCATCCGGCACTGGAAGCTGCGGATATCGAACGCTTTCTACCGGAGGCCTCCCTGTCACTGCCATCGGCCGCCGATCCCCGCGGGATCGACGCTGGCCCCGAGGAGACGCTGAGTGATGTGCGGCCCTATGTGCCGGCCACCTCCCACAGTCCCGAGGCGCTCTATCGTGCCCTGCAGCGAGCGGGAGGCAACAAGACCCGTGCCGCCCAGCTGCTGGGCCTGACTCCTCGCCAGTACAGCTACCGCTGGAATAAGCTGGGGCTCTCCGGCTAGAGCGCCACCGTAGGGAGGGCGGTGGGGGGATTGCCTGCGTCACGGCTCGCTGTGGGGGCGTGACGATATTGAACGACATCCAGTCATAGGGCATCGGCGGTCGCGAACGGCAGAGGACGGTCCGGGGGCTATATATAAATGCATCGTAGGGCTAACGTCCGTTGAGCAAAAGCCAGCCTAAAGGAGAAGAAATGTAACAGTGGCGCCTGCTAGCAGCAATTGAACTGCTCGCTGCCCAGCGTCAGGTTAACGATGTGGCCTACCAGTTGGAATTCTCCTCAGACAGTGCTTTTATCCACTTCTTCCATCAGAACACTGGAATGACTCCATTGGGGAGTATATGCGGTTAACTCTGTTGCCGGGAGAATCGTCGGGACCCCGTCGCGCTCCGCGTTAGGTAAATATTGTCATAATTGCGCTTGAGCATTCACGCGAGCGGATCCGTTGGTGATTTGAGTCACCAGGGGATTAATGGTTAGTGGCGTCGGAGAGATAAGGCCTAATTCAAACGTTGGGAAGGTGCCAGCGGCGCAAGTTCATGCCACTGCTATGGCAGCTCTTGAATTCGCCGACAGCACCATTGCTTCAACCCCGCCGTATCTGACCGCCGCGTTGGGGTGGCTGCATCACAGAGTCCTGAATCCGTGAGACCGGCCCCCGGAAGCACTTCTAACCCACTGACCTGCATGGCAATATAGCCATTATCGCCATTCACCCAGACAGTGCCATGCCC
>NZ_LGEN01000070.1 GCF_001507855.1 Halomonas sp. 54_146 | reverse complement strand
CAATGGGCAATTTACGACGATGGGCAGATGGCATGCTGGCCTCCAAGGCTGAACCGATCAATCACAGGGCAGTTTAGCATGCCTCATGTAAGGGCAATCTCAAGCCTTCGGCGGAACTAACGCGGGGGCAGTGTTTGCACTAAACGGCTGCGTTGGCTGCTGGTACTTAACGCTTCTGCCTCGCGCACCGCTGCTCAACAGCGGGTTATGGTCGCGGCCTTCAGCGGCTCCGTGAGCTATACAATGCGTAAGCGGGTTTACCTAGCGCTCCCATAAATCAGGGTGCTGGCGGCCAAACTGATTCGCATTGCCTTGAGTGACTGCTTCCACCAAGGAGCGTAAGGCACGCTGGTTATCTCAGCTTTTAGGGCTGGGAGCAGCCGCCATTCCCCTTTCCTGCATCCTTTTGGTAAATGCCTTTAGACCGTAATCGTTCAACTGTTTCTTTTTCTGCCTTAGCAAGTCTATTTCTGATCTCGTCAGTCGATTTGAAGCCAACAAGGTAGCTGGCTTCGTTTGCGGTGAGCGCTGTTGTGTTGATACCAAATATGTTTCTGATTTCATGTCCAAACCTCTCGTTGAGCAGCCGCACTACTTTTTTTGATGGTATGAAATCGTGGCTCCTGCCAGCATTGCATAACACGATGCTTCCTTCCACTGTACCGCCATTGAGCAGGATATAATTTGCCAGTTCCGCCAATGTTCCCCCCATGTTGGTGACATCATCGACCAACACATAAGGCCGCCCAGGCAAAACTTCGCCTTCGAAGGAGGGCCTCAAGGACATACGCTCCATCGGATCTGCACCCGTATGGTAAACCTTTTCTACCTGCACAATATCGTTCTCCGCCTGCCCGCCGATAAAGCTGGCACACGCAGTGGAAAGCAGCGGAGGAATGGCATTGTCACCAGAGGCTTCTCTCGCAAAAGGCGACACATACACCGTGTTTTGTGAAAACTCGCCTTGAAGGCCGTAAAGAAATTCGCTTGCCAAACTCCATACCAGCTCGAATGCCGCCTCATCGTTTCCTTGTTTGGCATGTAAATAGGCTGGATGCCGCTTAACTGCAGAATCATGCTCGTATAAGTGGAAGTGCCTTGCTGAGGCCGGGAAACCATAAATTCTATCCATCATTTGTAGTTAGCTCCGCTATGTTTCCGCCTATATGAGTGGTGACTGCTCCCCGCCCTCCATGACCTTGTGGCCGCAGCCCGCGCAGGTTCTAGAGCTGGCGAACCACGGGTCAATTTTGACCAGATGCTTACCCTCTGCCTTCGCCTTGTACGCCAGTTTTACCCGCTTGTATCCCCGCCATCAATCGGGCGAGTGTTTAATAAATCGCCGCGCTTCGCTCGCGATGACACTGTGGCCGGATTGTGTCGAGGCACGACGAAGCAATCTCAAGCCTGCGGCGGCACCCAACCCCAACCCCAGATCGCCACGCTTCGCTCGCGATGACACCCGGAAGGCGCGGTGGCACTTAGCCCGAACCGTGTCATTGCGAGGAGGTACGACGAAGCAATCCCAACCCTGCGGCGACACCTAAAACGGCCGCGTAGCTTCCAGATTCTGCCGGATAATCTCGACGCAGTGCTTGGCATGCCTGCTTCATGGCAGCGATGACTTCTTCTGGAGAAAGCGAGCTGTGGTGGCGTATACCTTCAAGAACATGCCGCGTCCACTCGTAGGCGAAATCAGCACCTCTAGGCCCGCGCTGTGAAATATCCACAATCAAGGCAAACGTAAACTGCTCACCGGCGAAATAGCCGCCCATATCCCGATTATCAGGGCAGTGTTGCCCTCGTTGGCTTGTCCAACTGACTCCTATCATGCAGCGCTTCCAGCCAGTATCTCCAATCTTTCGAATATCAGCGCTTCACGCGCTGGGTTATTCAAGGCAGTCCCTTGCACGGCATACTCAAAGTCAGGATGACGAAGCAGTTCAGCGAATTCTTCAGCGAGATAGGTACGCAGTTCTTGTGAAGTACCTGCTACCTCTGCCAGTAATTCTTCACGGCCATCAACCAGGGCCAGAAGATCTTCAATATCGCGGCTTTCCAAAGGGTCGCACTTGCCGCGTCCTTTATAGGCTTCAAGCTTGGTCGCTAAGAAATAAATAGGCTGCACTAAACGTATGGTGACTGTGTTTGTCAGCAAAAAGGGCTGCGCCGTACTCAGCGCCTCAGCATACCAGCGGTTGGTAAAACCATAGGCGTGCTCTGTGTCTGGCATGAAATCTACGCGTAGTTCATCTAGCTTCATGGCGCAGATAGGGTCATCTTCATCCAGAGAGTGGCTAAAGCCCCGCTTCCGCAGCATCTCTTCCAGTTCATGCATGCCCATGTAACCCACCACATGAACGATAAGATCCACATCATCCGTGTGACGCACTTGCTCACGAGCAAAATCATCAGTGAGTAGCAACCCCGTTGTACATCCGCCGACAAAAGCAACGTGCGGTAGAAGGTCATCGCCCAACGCCTGCGCCACTTTGGCTATCATGGCTACATGAACTGAGATTTGTGCCATGGTGATACCTCTTTCCGCATAAGTGCATATAGCTGGCTTTCCGCCAGCTTTCGTTCCCGTGGTTGGCCCAAACGAAGGGCATCGGTTAACGCCAAGAGCGCATATAACTGCTGATCCTGCCTGACGGCATAGGTCACGCTTTTGTATAGCGGCTCTACACTGACCCCTTTGGTATTGCCGCGTGCATCAGGCCACACCGGTAAAAGCTCACCGGCAGTCATCAGCTTGCCTTCAAGCACTGGAGCGCCCAGGCTGGTTGAAATGCCACGTGTTACGGCACCGGCGGCTGCGGGGAACACATAGCGAAGCCCGTACACAAGAAACTCAAATAATGCCTTGCTGTTGACACGCGGTGTGCCGGTTGAGTGCTCGGGCTTCGCTAGGCCCACCGCGTAGCACCGCTTTAATGCCAGGCTAATCTGAGTGCGGCTGATGCCCGTTGATTTTTCTAAGGCACGTACACCGTATTGTTCGGTGATAAATCGTTCGTGCAGCTCATGGCGCGACCAATGTGGTTCCAAGTCGAGCGAGTTTTGCTCGCTTTCCACCTCCCAATCTTGCCAATCTGGCAGCGCCTTCTTGGCACGGGTGGGAAGCTCACCCGCTTTTAGTGCTTTTTCTGATTGAGCCAAGCTAACCAGCTTGAGCAGTAAAACGATGTCTTGACTTTTCATAGTGCTTTGACCCCCTGTGTCCCGTGTCCTGGGACGCGGGACAACAGTCAGGGAGGCCTAGCAATAAGTCAACAGGCAAACGTAAGAAATAACCAAATTGAGTGAAAAAGCAACACACCGGTTGCCGCGCTGTATCAATAGGCGGTGATCCTCTGCTCGTGCGATTGCGAGGAGGCACGACGAAGCAATCTAGATCGCCACGCTTCGCTCGCGATGACACCCTAAAAACCACCCCAGATTGCTTCACTGCGTTCGCAATGTCATACAGAAAGGCGATGAACGGTTAGGCGCGCTCAAGGAAGAGCGCCATCAGCGGTGTATTGATGTAGTAGTTGCTGCGGCCGACCTTGGTTTTGTCCAGTAGACCGTTGCTGACCAACTCGTCTAAATATTTAGTAGCGGTGATACGGCTGACAGCTAAATCTTCCATCACGAACTCGATTTTTGTATAGGGGTGATTGAACAAGTTGTTCAGCAGTTCCTGCCGGTAGATTTTGGGGCATTCATCACGCATCCGGTGTTTGGTGTGCTGCATTAACTCACGGATCTGACCAATCAGTTCAATGGTTTGCTGAGCAGTCTGGCTGATACCTTCCAGCATATAAAGCAGCCACGGCTCCCAGTTACCGGTATCGCGCACGGCTTGTAATTGCCGGTATTAGTCGGCTTTAGTCTGGATCAGATAGCGGCTGAGGTACAAAACGGGCAGATCGAGAAGATCTTTGGCGACCAGATAAAGCATGTTGATGATACGACCGGCCCGGCCGTTGCCATCATAGAACGGGTGCACACTTTCGAACTGATGGTGGATGATGGCCATTTTGACGAGCGGGTCTGCATCGCACCGTTCGTCATCATTGATGTAGTCAACCAAGTTGCTCATCAACGATGCAATTTCGTGAGCTGACTGCGGCGGCTCATAGACGACCTCACCCGTTGCCTGATTCTTCAATGCAGTGCCCGGTAGCTTTCTGAAACCGGCATTGTTGTTTTCTAGCGTCTCCTGAATCAGGAGAATGTCATTCAGGCGAATTTAATGTATAGAAAAACAAAAAATCTATACATGTCGGGATGGACATGCAAAGAAAAAGGTACTTTTCTTTGCATGTGAAATGGTAAATGTATAAATAACGGCAAAATCTAGCTATTTACTACGGTCATTTACGCGTTTGCAATGACACCCGGAGCGGAAGGCGCGATGACACCGTGGCCGGATTGTGTCATTGCGAGGAGGCACGACGAAGCAATCTCAGCCTGCGGTGGCACCCAACCTAAACCCTAGATCGCCACGCTTCGCTCGCGATGACACTTCAAGGTCAACACCCCGCACCCGCCCCGTGTCATTGCGAGGAGGCACGACGAAGCAATCTCAAACCGGCGGAGCTAAGTAACTAGGCCAGTGTGCTTGGGGTAACGCCTGGGCTTTCGCGTGCAATGCTGCCTGTGAGTAGCCATCCAATGCCGCTGCCGCTAACCAAAAATGTTCAAAGGCAGGCGTGAAAAAACCAAAGTCACGTTCTGAAAGCGCTGCGCTACCTTCCATAACAATGGTTTTGACGAAATCCTCCAGCTTGTTTTCTACCCGCAACGCATGGCCAATGTTGTGATCACCCCGCGTAGCCAGTAACTGAACCGGATGCTTCAACCCACGGCCAGCATGCACCGTATCCTCTTTCTCATCGATAGAGAACACCAATGTATAGCGTGTGGCAGGGTTCAGATGCTTGAGCGGGTTTTGATGTGCTATAGCGGGAATGGCGCGGATCAGCTCGATATTGCGATGATCGAAATGGGGTTTCTTCAACAAACGCGTGCGAGACGAAAGGGCCACCACCTGAGTGGCCGGAAGGTAGAGCGACAGCACAAGCGCGCCAAAACCGCCCATGCTGAGGCCCATCAAGGTGACCTCAGAAATATGGTGCTGTGCCAGATACTGCTTTAGATGCGCGACCAGCTCCGCCCAGCCTTCTGGGTGGTTATACCAGGAACGGGCCGTGTCACGAATGAAAATACCATGCACATTCGGCAAGGCCTGTTGCGCGGTGTGCTGAAACTCAAAGGGGATATGGCCGGTCGCCATATCCCCAATGCCGCCTAAGGTAATCAAGGCACGGTGAGAATTTGAAGCACTGTGAACAGCGACCTCGTACACACCAAAACGGCGTTCATGCTGCATTGTCTCTAGCCTTTATAAACGGCCGCCCCGCGCCATTGCGAGAAGCCCAAATAGTGCCATTGCAAGGAGTACCCTCTGTGTCATTGCGAGAAGCTCGAACTGTGTCATTGCGAGGAGCCTGCGACGAAGCAATCTCAGCCAGCCATGGCATCACATGGTTAGGTTGTGATTGCCTTCCTTCATTCAGCGGGTGTATTCCGGCAAGCTTCCAGCATGTCGGCTAACGTTTGATCAAGCGTGTATTTAGCTTGCCAGCTGGTTAGCTCTTTCAAGCGTGCATTTGCACCGCATAACCGAGGTATTTCATTGGGCCTAACAAATGCCGGGTTCACGCTGACCTCAATATCATACCCTGCTAAGGCACTGATCTTTTCAATAATGGCTCGTAGCGCTGTATCAGTACCTGAACTGATATTAACCACCTTGTTTTGTGCGGTGCTTTCCAGCAACGCCATATAGGCCGCCACCACATCTCTCACATCAGAAAAATCACGGCTTACATCGATGTTGCCCAACTCAATCGCTGATTTTTCTTGTGCAAAATGCTCTACAATCTTGGGAATCAAGAAGCGGCTATCTTGCCCTGGGCCGGTGTAGTTAAAAGGGCGAGTAATGACGATAGGTAACCGTTCAAACCAGTTGGCTACCATGTGTTCCATAGCTAGTTTGCTGCAAGCGTAATGGTTGACGGGCGCTGGGCATATGCTTTCATCGATGACACCCATATCGGGTGTGCCATAAACATTGGCACTACTGGCGACCAAAATACGCTCAGGGGGAGTTTCAAGCTCTGCTAACGCCTGCAGAAGGTTGAGCGTGCCAAACACATTCACATCGTAGAACGCCCGCTGATCTTCATGGCCTACAAATGAAAGGGCCGCTAGATGAATGACCCAGTCTGGTTTGACGCGTTCAATACAGGCTTTAACCGCTGAAGCATCGGTTAAATCACAGGCCAAGGTTTGATGGGCAGCGGTGGGGCGGCTACCCAGCCCCACCACCTGAAACCCCTCATTCACAAGTGCCTCAACCATGTAGTGGCCGGTAAAGCCGGACGCGCCTGTCACTAATGCGGTAGGCATTGGCTTAGCTCCTGTGGGTAGGGTTACTTAAAAAGAAAAACCTTGCTGGTTACGGCGTAGGTCAGCTTCTACCATCATTTTGCATAAATCTTCCAGGCTGGTGGTCGGCTCCCAGCCCAAGTCGTCCTTGGCCTTCTGTGGGTTACCGATGAGTAACTCAACTTCAGCCGGGCGGTAGAATTTAGGGTTTACTCTAACAACAACGTTGCCCGTGGCGGTATCGATGCCAATTTCATCCTCTGCGCTGCCTTCCCAGCGGATTGATATATCGACAGCCTTGAATGCCAGGGTGACGAAATCGCGCACCGTTTCGGTACGATTGGTGGCTAACACATAGGTATCGGGCTTATCCACTTGAAGCATGCACCACATACCTTCCACGTACTCTTTGGCAAAGCCCCAGTCGCGCTTGGCATCCATGTTGCCCAGTTCCAACGTATCCAATTTACCCAGCTTAATCTTGGCCACGGCATCGGTAATTTTGCGCGTGACAAATTCACGGCCACGTAATGGCGATTCATGGTTAAACAGAATGCCGCTAGTAGCAAAAATGCCGTAGGATTCGCGGTAATTAATGGTCATCCAGTGCGCATAGAGCTTGGCGACACCATAAGGGCTACGAGGATAGAAGGGGGTAACTTCAGTTTGCGGAATTTGCTGCACTTCACCAAACATTTCAGAGGTAGAAGCTTGGTAGTAGCGAATCTTCGGGTTTACGATACGAATTGCTTCCAACAAATTGACCGCGCCTAACCCAGTAATTTCACCGGTTGTGATAGGTTGATCGAAAGACACCCCCACAAAGCTCTGGGCAGCCAAGTTATACACTTCATCTGGCTGCGCCGTTTGCATTAACCGAATGCTTGAGGAAAGGGAGTTAAGCTCAGTTCTTGTGTATGGAGGGCAGTAGAGAGGGTGGCGTATCCTGTTGATTGATCTCGCCAGATCACAACCAACATAGGACGGATACG
>NZ_LGEN01000069.1 GCF_001507855.1 Halomonas sp. 54_146 | reverse complement strand
CTGCACTCCAGCAACGACTATATGAGTCCAGCGGACTATGAATCGAGGCTACGAGCAGCCGCTTAAAAAAGTGTCCGGAAAACTGTTGCCAGATCAGTCTGCTAATGGGTGTTCAACCGGTTGCTCAAGTCCAAGTTGCTGGTAAGCAGCTTTCATTACCTCGGGGTTTTCTTCAGGCATATCGCTCACCAGCAGTTTATTGGCTGCCTCCTTGAACTTAGTTCGCTCCATTTGTAGATCTAATCCCTCTCGGTCCAGGTCGTAGATGGTCTGAGTTACTGGGGCCAACTTCGTACGTTCAAGCTCTGGACCGGCCATAATGAGCTGTAAGCCGATATTTTGCAGGAAACGAGCTGTTGCCATTGCATTGATCGTATCCATCCCCTCAAAAGCCTCATCCAAACAGATCAGTCCGATACCACTTTGCTTTCCCTTATTGCTATGGAGACGATAAGCCTTGGCCAGAGCTGCGCCCGCTGCAATATACATCGGTGCTATGTGCTCCCCGTTAGAACCAGCTCCTTGCCGATTACTCATTCGGTCAACCCTTTTCCCATCGACCAAGATGTCGAGATCAAAAGTATAGAACTGCCGGTAGTCCAGAACTCCTCCGGCGTTACCAGACTCGGCAGCGGCTTCTACAAGATTTCGAAGTGTTTCGTTGAGCTCGTCGGGG
The DNA here is from genome assembly GCF_001507855.1 of Halomonas sp. 54_146. Classification (GTDB taxonomy): domain Bacteria; phylum Pseudomonadota; class Gammaproteobacteria; order Pseudomonadales; family Halomonadaceae; genus Vreelandella. The sequence continues at coordinate 6,769 of NZ_LGEN01000069.1, read as the reverse complement.
TTCTCTGAGAACAGTGAGAGATTGTTATCGTTTTGTGCAATCTGGTTGATGTATCGCACGAGCGCTTCATAATGAGGCACCACTGAAGTCGTAAACTTGTACCGTTCTCCGCCCGTAAAGGAGGGACAGGATTCAAGTATTCTGTTTCGCTCTCGGCGTTCCAATTCCATCTCTTTGAATCGATCGTGAAGAGACATAGCGATATCTGAGCGGAGTGTTTCTTCAGAAGCCTGGCGAGCGAGTTCAGCCTCTTGCTCGTAATGATGTAACTCGGTATTAGTGAGCTTCGTTTTCTCTTCAAAAGCCCAATTATGGCGGTCATGCCAGTCCATATATGTAACCTGAACGTCTAAACGTTCATCCTGGACATAGCGAGCTAGTTCAAGAGACGCGTTTTCCGCTGCCTTTCTCAATCTAGGACGGTTGTGTTCGAGTTTTCTTTCCACGTCACTAAGGCGCCGCTCGTAGTCGGTTTCGGCACGTTCAATTTCGTCTTTCGTGCTGTCCAGCCATTCACTATCAACTAACGGGCTGGCGACTGCCGTCTTTTGCGCTTCAATCGTAGCTGGCAGTTGCTGCCTGAGCTTCTCCCTTTCCTCAGAACGCGTTTCTATTTGATGCTTAAACCCAACCGCTAGATGATCGTGTGTCGTATACTGCTTATCCAGTTCATTGTATTTTTCTCCAGCTGCATCAAGCTGGGATCGATATTCTTCCAAGTGGGACACGTCCAGGCCCGAAAGTTGCTGCTGAGCCTGTACAATCGCTTGCTCAGCTTCAGACAGTTTCCAACTAACATTTGAATCGTCATCTGATGCACTGGGTGCGAGTGCTTTTTCGAGTCTCTCGACGCAGTCTCTCTGCTTCTCAAGCTTAACCAGATCTCCTTTCAACTCAGCCGCATGCCGCGATAATTGAGAGGTGTCCCGAAGCTCCTTACCAATGCGAAGATCACTGATAGGAGCAATTCGAATGGATTTGGTCACCCCCCCCTGGCTCAGCATTCCATCACGAGTAATCGCTCTCGAATGGATCTCGAGATCCAGCTCCGTGTCGACTAAACGCATGTTTCCAAATTTCTGCCAAATGAAGCGGCGCGCTGTATCGTCATCGGAATCAAATATACCCAGCGCAACATCATCCCCTTTCACATGGGTTTCAACATTGCGAAGATGATACGGTTGAATGATGGCTGCCCCATGCATTCTGTGACCTTGGCGCATTGCTTCGCGCAACAGCTTGACCGCGTCACGGGTATTACCATCCGTAATAACCAGAGCATCACGATCCCCCCCTAGATAGGCTTCCAAAGCGGGTGCCCAACTTGGGTCTGAAATACGTAACAGGGCGGAGAGAGGCTGAGCATTCATATCAGCGCGATTTAGAATTTCCAGCAGCAGTGCGGCGCCGTCGTTCAACAGTCGGCCAGTTTGTGTAACTGCTGATATCCGACGTCGAATAGCTTCCAGCTCCTCGGTTAATTCAACATGTTGTTTCTGAATTGTAGCCAAGCTCGTTTTCGAAATAGCCCGAATTTGTGAGAGCTGAGCATCTAGTCTTCCAATCTCTTTGATCAACGCATTATCTGAAACATCATGTTTCCTAGCGTGTTCAAGCTTGTTGATAGCGGTAGTCATAACGCTACGAATGCCCGAAAAATTTTGATCATCAAGCGATTCCTTCAATGCATTGATCAATTGGTTGGCACGGGACATCGCAGGATGCTGGTAGGCACTGATTACTTCGCGCTGGAAGTTGATCTGCTCCTCTAAACGCTTTCGGATCTGTTCATTTTGGTCGCCTTCGAGGCGCACCTCTAGATTGGTTATTTCCTTTTGCTTGAGGTCTCGACCGCTCTTTGCTTTGGCAGCGAATTCCATTGCCGTTTTTTTCTGGCTTTCCAGAGTATCTATTTGAGCATCTAAATCATCAACTTGCTTGCCCAACCATTCGACGTTGAATATCGTTTTAATAGCTTCTAGGGCCGCGATACGACGCTCAGCCTGCCGGGCGCGATTAAATTCAGAGAGGATCCCAGTAAGCCGTGAGATTCTTGCCTTTGTTTTCAGAATCAGGTCACGAAGCGCAACAAATTGCTCGACCTGTTTGCGGAACGTCGCAATATCAACCGGATTAGACTCAACGACGTAATCTCGAACAAACTGATCAATCGAATCGACGTTCTTTAGAGTCATCGACTTCACAAATGACGACATAAATCGTCGAGCATCTGGCATTCGTTCGCCATTCAACGCATACAGCATCTCTTGCACATATTCGCTCGACTTATCAGTAAAAATAGGTGTACGGCCATTCTTTCGAGCTTGCTCACGCATGTTTTCACGAAAATCAGCAAACGAGATCGGACGCCGATCGTTACCGTCATAAACGATACAATCGTCAGCCTTTAGAGCTTGCCCTGGAAGAACGAAGAGACCTTTCACCTCATGGTCATAGGTGTCGGCATCTGCCTCAATGCAAATCCCCGCTGAGATCCACCCCTTTTCTGTGCCATCACCAAATACTAATACAATATAGGTTCTCGCCTCGTCTCGTGCTCGTCCAATAACCTCGCTGTCTTTCTCCGGATTGCGTAACATTCCAAGACAATAGCTAGCCAAACTTCGCCGCTGCTTGCTAGATACTGACTGAGTGTTAAATCGTGCGTACTGCTGATTTCCCCCCAGCATTGCTATTTGTATAGCATCCAATGTCGAGGATTTTCCCGACCCGTTGGGACCCAAAAATGCGGTGGTGCCTTCAATCTCAATATCGACGGCTTCATGAAGGTAGAACTGAACCAAGGAGATACGTTTAAGATGTTTCACGAATCTTTCTCCTCATGTTGCTCCCTTTTTTCTATTCCATCGGGCTCATACAACAACTCCGCATGAGACTTCAGCATTGCAAGAGTGCGCTCATTGATAAGGCTTTGAATACCTGGGAAAATTTCCGCAAACCATGTGGCTTCCTCAGCAAGGTTCTCAGTTTTCACTAAGCGACCAATTCCCCACCTTTTCATGGCATCCATCAACCCTTGCAGTTCTGCTTGGGGCTTCATCGGTAAATCACGCCCGGTGGATTCCTGGAACGCTGCTTCTAGTTCGGACAGGCTAACACCCGCTATACCCGCATTAAGTGTGCCAAGATTCATGTGGTGGTCGTATAGTTTCCTCAACACTAATGCCAATAGCGTGTGCATTAGAGGAATTTTGCTAACTTCGGTCACTGTGGGCACTGCTGCGGCGTATCGCTCCTGAACATTGAGATCGAGCATGCAACCAAAGAGATCCAGCGCTTCGGCAAACTCCTTTTCATGGGCTGCTACTAAGTCATAGTCTGACCTCTGCTTGGGATTTGCCTGATACAACACTTGATCCACGATCAGTCGCTGAGCAGCCTTCTGAAAATCTCGAACAGTGTATGCCTCGTTTTGCTCTGCAATACGGTTCCAGCTAACTGGCATTTTTTGTACCCCCATCTTCTCGCCGTCGAATCCTTACAGCGGGCGCATCAAGGTATTCATTTTCAAAACGCTCACCCGTCAGCTCAATCTCAATGTGCTGTTCGAGTTCCCTGTAAAGCTTCGGGCGAACAATGCCTGCCCGGGTGTTCCTTTCCATTCGTTCAGCGATCAAACCAAGTCGAGAGAACGTTGCCAATACACAAAGATCGTTTATGGAATCCACTTTCATAGAACTGCTCTCCAAGACACCACCTGGATTGACATGGCGATTGATGTACTCAACGATTCGAGCCTCGGATACGTCGCGGTTGCCTTTCATTATTTGGCGAACCAGCCGCCGTGCTTTTTCTTCTGGTGACAACTGGCGCTTTTGGATGATTGCGCCTGTGCGTTTTATTGGTTTTTTCGCTGGCATCTTCAGGGCGTGCTCGCTAAGAAGTCCCCCTTGAGACCAACCCATTGGTATGGCGAATGTGACGTCATCCCTACGTGACTCCGCAGCACGAACAACCGCATCAATCACCTGATCCGTCTTTACATCAAAATTACCTTGTGAGCGCACCTTGTATTCGAGATAGCCTAGTGCCTGATCGTTTGCCCGGGTAACGGCATCTTTCAGGCGTGTAAGTAACCGATCGACCTCGCGCAATGCCAGTACACGAGCCGTATCTTTTTCAATGTATGAATCAGCTTCCTCATCAGAACCGCAACGAAGGTTTTTTCGATACCATCGTCGTAGTTGTTGCCGACTTTCTGGGTCTTCTGTAATCCGGGAGGCGATGTCGACGATGTCCCAACGAGAAGCGAGTGGGTGGTTACGAGAGAATAGGTCTGAGTAGTCGCCGATATACAGGCTCGATATGTAGTCTCCAAAAAACTTCTGGAGAAAGAGAGACGTTGATTCCTGACTGCGCAAGAGATCGCTTGCTTCGCGAACACGCATACGCGTCGTGTTTAACATTTGTAGTAGCGCGGAACACTCTTTGGCAGCAACCTGAAATACTGCGGCATTTGTTTTAGGATCCGCCTGCACCTGCAATAAATTATTCCAAACCGACTGAACACGACCGCCGATAAACTCAGGCCCCTGTTCGGCAAAAGTTTTGAGCAGCTCAAAAAGGCTTTGAACCGTTGGGCGCATGATCACGAATGGAGTAAATCCAATTCGGTCAATGCTGAGCCATCCACTATTCAGAAAGTTTGAGAGGACGTCATGTGCTCGGGAGTTGAGTTGTGTTAATCGCTCTTCGGGATCGATTTCATGCTCATCATCCCAGCGAAGTAAGAAGCGCTCGATCGATGCCATAACCCGCTTCTGCGTCCAGCCTTCGCCTTCAGGAGGGTCAGCCTCAGGCGCAAAGAAATCGTTATATAAGTGGCCTATGAGCGACCAATTACGTCTCGCATGCTCATTCGCCCCCAGTGGTCGAAAAATATGCTCCGGCAAACGATCAAAGAGGTTATTCGCTTCCTCATACATAGGACACCAAATCCACGTAGACGATGAATTAACATTGATGTTAAATTAACATCAATGTTAATTGCAAACTAGTTGAGATCCATGGCAGTAGATGACCGCACCCGAATGCAATTCGAATTCATAGAAATGTTGCTGGCATACGAAGGTCAGGTAACCAATCAACGGTTGCGAGAGAAGTTTGGTGTTACCAGCGTGCAAGCTTCACGAATTCTATCCTCGTATCGAGAAACGTACTCACATAACACGCAACCACTTTTGGGACAGGGGCGTGGGCGGTATGCCCCGACAGCCCGTTTCAAGCCTGAAGTCGCCCAACTAAGCATCGAAGGGTATTTTCGGTCGGTTGGGGCTCGACTTGACCATGTCGTCGTCGAGGACACCCAGAAAGACTTCACCAACGTTGACCCTGCGTTATTTCGAGTGATTCATTCCGCAATGAATCATCGTCATGCTGTTAGGATCCTCTATCGTTCTATGAATCATCCGGATGGGCTTGAGCGAGTAGTCCATCCGCAGGCCTTCGTGTTCGCTGGGAGGCGGTGGCACCTAAGGGCATTTGATGAAAGTACTGCTGAACACCGTGACTTTAATTTAGCCCGTATATGGCAAGCTGAATCGGCGTCAAAGAATACAGACACGCCCATTGATGCCGATTGGGAAGAAAGAGTTCACCTTGAGTTACGAACGCATCCTTCTCTGACGCCTGGGCAGCAGCTATTGATTCGTGACGAGCTCTTCAAGGGGGCTATTGGCAGACGCGTAACAACTCGGCGTGCATTAATCCGGTATGTTTTGAGAGATATGGAAGTCGCAGAAGATCCAAAAATTCAGCAGCCACCGGAGTATCAGCTCTATTTGCATCGAATTGAGCCAGCAGAATTTGTAGCTTGACAGACTACTGATTAATCTAAATGCGTAATTAGTTCCTAGTTCTCTACTCAGCAAGGCTAGCCTCATCGATATCTGTTAAATCGGAGTGCACCTTGCTTAACAGATAAATCTGTAATGTTATGTCAAAAAAGATTGTTGGGTTACTTTTTGAGTATTGGTCTGTTATTGGGAATTGCTGAATTTTCATTAAGTTATATGAAATAATTAGTACTAACGTCCCTTTTTAGATTGCTTTACTGATAACTACACATGAAGACATTTGAGTTAATTATTCAAGCCAGCATAGAAAAAATATAGATAAGAGAGCTGATGGCAGCGTCTATATTACAAATGGTAATCAATAACTCTTAGTGCCACTAATGCATGGTTATAAATACAGTTATGTCTTTTCAGTCTAGAGTAGTAAGAGCTTTATACACGATAAGCCCTCGTCGTACCGAGTCATTTTTGGGACATTGAAGCTTATATACAGTGCATCTACTTGAGGTTCCTCGATGTGCAAAAAAATGTGTCAAGTGGAATATAGGTCAATAGATTCTAAGGTTTTCTTATGTTATAAAAATCTAAGATCAAAAAAAGGGATGATTACAGTATGGGAAAGCCACGGCAGACGTTATGGAAGTTGGATGAACATTCTGAGGGGTAAGCGCCCATAAATCAGCACCTACAGCCCAGCGCTAAAATTGCCCACACTGATTTCCTCGTCAATACCAGGAGGAATCAGCATGACACACGCCGAACGCAAACGTCTCTGGCAGCAGCATATCGAGGACTGGCAGGCGTCGGGTTTGTCCGGCATGGCCTACTGCCAACAGCAGTCACTAACCTATTGTCGCTTTGTTTATTGGCGTAAAAAGCTGACCGAACCGGAGGCGTCGTTTCCGGAGCAACCCGTGTCGTCGCCCGGCTTTGCCAAGGTATCGGCAGTGCCT
>NZ_LGEN01000068.1 GCF_001507855.1 Halomonas sp. 54_146 | reverse complement strand
GCTGCACTCCAGCAACGACTATATGAGTCCAGCGGACTATGAATCGAGGCTACGAGCAGCCGCTTAAAAAAGTGTCCGGAAAACTGTTGCCAGATCACTCACACCGTTCATGGTCACCTGTACCCCGTCTCCTGAAAGCTCTATGGTCTGACGACGTAGTGCTTTTTTGGACAATTTCTTGTCATGAAAATATTCCATGGCTGTGACGATCCATTGCTCCCTCCAGTCCTCTCCTTGATCAGCACACTTCGCCATTTTCATCATGGAGCGAGCCAACTTTTCTTTCCGCCGTTTTCTTACTCGCTTCTCATCCACTCTAGGGGCTAGTGTGGTGGCATGTTGGCGATTTAAAAAATTGGTAAACTCCGTCACCGAGGCTGCTTGTCCGGGCACCGCCTGCAAATAGTTGTCCACATCACCCTGTTGAGGTAGCCGCTGCCCCTCCCGGTCAGTAGCGAGTAGCAATGCGGCTGCTGCTCTTAGTGCAAGTCGTGCGGAGGTGTGGGACGTTTTGCCCGCCTCTATCCGGGTTTCCAATTGCAGCCAATAGGCTTGCAGCACTTGGTCTGATAGCGAAGCGGACGGCATAGAACTGAGACACGCTTGAATACGTCTTTTCTCAGAGTCGATCTTCTTTGCTTGGTGATCCGGCTCTACCCCTTGCTCTTCATGCAACCATCGCATGGGAAGCCTAACACGCCGCAACCCCTCTGCCCCAAAGTGATGGAGCAGCTCCGAATAGCTCGGTATCCGTGACCATGCCTGGTCAATCTCAAGGAAGAACGAGAAGAAATGATTGATCTTGAGGGCAGCCTTATGCGGCCCTGTGGTACGAATCAGCCATTCACCAAATTTCCCAAATGCCTCACGTAACGCTTTGGTGGTGAGACCGGCTTGGCCAATGGAAATCCGCTTGCGGCATGTAGATACTCGAATGCATTGTCTGACGTGTCCCCAGCCCAGCTTAAAGTGAGCGGTCATTCGTGTTTAATGTATTTGCTCTTTGTGTGTATTCAGCTTGGATTCAGGTCTAGAGGCTATGTTAGGCAATAAGAGAAACATCTGGTTTATGAGCTAACCAGCTTGTGACGTGCGAAACGCTTAGTAGAGTGTTGAAGCCCCAAGGAGAATTTCATGATCCCGTATCCACAAATTGATCCAGTGGCATTCTCCCTCGGGCCGGTACAGCTTCATTGGTATGGCCTGATGTATGTAGTGGGGCTAACGGCTGCGTGGTGGCTGGGGCGGCGGCGAGCGCACCGCCTCGGCTTGACCCATGATGATATCGGCGACCTGATCTTCTATGGCGCTCTGGGCGTCATCATTGGAGGGCGTTTGGGCTATGTACTGTTCTACGGGGTCGATCAGCTGATAGCCAACCCCCTGTGGCTTTTCAAGATTTGGGAAGGGGGCATGAGTTTCCACGGGGGCCTTGTCGGCGTACTGATAGCCGCGTGGCTGTTCGCTCGACGTCACCGTCTGGCCTATCTTCAACTGACCGATTTCATCGCACCGCTGGTGCCGATCGGGCTGGGTGCCGGGCGGCTCGGCAACTTCATCAATCATGAGTTGCCGGGGAGGGTCAGCGACGTTCCTTGGGCGATGGTCTTTCCTCCCATGTTGGGATTGGGTCCGGAGCCGCGTCATCCGTCCGCACTCTACGAGTTTGCTCTGGAAGGCGTGGTGCTGTTTGCCGTGCTGTGGTGGTTGTCGCGGCGACCGCAGCAGCAAGGCGTCATCTCGGGGTTGTTCCTGCTTCTGTATGGCGCCTTCCGCTTCAGCGTGGAATTCGTGCGTCTTCCCGACCCACAACTGGGCTTCATCGCCTTTGATTGGCTCACCATGGGACAGCTGTTGACCTTGCCGATGATGGTTGCCGGCGTACTGCTTATCATCACAGAGTATTGCCGCCAGCGAACCATGGTTGCTTCATCGGGTCGTTGAGCGAGGCAAGTGCCATGGGAGACATTGCGATAAAATTGGAAAAGCCTTATCGATATTGCACTTTACGGAGGTTGTCATGAAACAACATCGAGAGCACCGCTTGGGAGTATCTAGAATTACCTTGGTTAACAGGCACTTAAAGCTTGATTGCAGCGATTTTAATGCAGTTCACGCAGCTGTTGTGGATATTGATGAGCTCTATGGGATCGACAGTGTTTCGTTCGATGACAAGAAACGACTGCTGCACTTGGCCTACGATGCCTCACGCCTGTGTCTCGACTGTGTTGAAGAAATTCTGGAAAAATACGCTGTCGAAATCAGCCATGATTGGTGGAACCGCTTCAAGGAAGAGCATTATCGGTTTGTTGACCAAAACATAAAAGATAATGCAAAGAAGGAGCCTTGGAGCTGCCATTGAATGGTATTTACATCTATACGCAAGGCTAGCCTCAGGGTATGCGCTACATGAAGCTACGCGTGGTCCGCTCGGCTCCGGAGCTTCATGTAGCGTTATTTGCCTTTCTGCTGAACCTCCCCTGGGAGTTCCTACAGGTTCCTTTGTATGTTGGCATGCCTACGATGCCTCACTGGCAAGCTGTGCAGGCTTGCGCACAGGCGTCCCTTGGCGATGTGTTGATCGCGTTGACGGCTTACTGGGCGGTGTCTGGATGGCGTCGCCGGAGGCACTGGCTTCGGGACTATGGGGCCAAGGAAATCTTAGGCTTCGTGCTGGTGGGTGTGGGTCTCACAGTAGCGTTAGAGTGGCACGCCACGATAGCCACTCAACGCTGGGCGTATGCGCCGTTGATGCCCACCGTTGAGTGGTTGGGCACGGGCCTGTCACCGTTACTTCAATGGTTGATCTTGCCGCCGTTGATCCTGTGGATGGCACGCCGCCATTTGCTGGGATCCGAGGCTGTTTCCAAACACAATATTTGACAATCGGGTAGCACATAGATTTTACGCTTTTATATTAACCTATCAGAGCATGTTCTACCCTCAGCCAACGAGCGCATGACGAGATGTCAAAAGGAGTTTCAGTAGAATCCGGTCTTTTACGCCTAGGAGAAAGATGATGGAGTCAACGGATAGAACGCCACAGTACCAGGAGAATAGCCTTTCCCTGTTGGGCGCGATCGCCTTGGGAACAGGGGTCATGATCGGTGCCGGCATTTTTGCCTTGACGGGTCAGATGGCCGAAATGACGGGAAAGCTTTTCCCTCTCGCCTTTTTGTCATCGGCGCTGGTCGTAGCCTTCAGCGCCTATTCCTATGTGAAGATGTCCAATGCCTATCCGTCAGCGGGTGGAATCGGCATGTATCTCCAGAAAGCGTATGGTCCGACACTGCCCACCGCCTTTTATGCCCTTTTAATGTATTTTTCCATGGTAATTGCCCAGAGTTTCCTGGCAAGAACGTTTGGGTCCTACACGCTTGAGCTTTTTGATGTGGAAAACAGGTCGCTGCTCGTCCCTTCATTGGGTGTTGCACTGCTGCTAACGGCATTTTTAATCAACCTTGCTGCCAATAGGTTAATCCAGGGTGTGGCGTCAGTGCTCGGGTTCGTAAAGATTGGCGGGATTATCGTATTCGGGGTGGTCGGTGTGATCGTCGCTGACTCCGTCGGTATGCAGACCTCTGCGTCGGCACCTGAACCTTCCTTGGCGGGATTCCTGGGTGCGACCGCGTTGGGAATTCTGGCCTTCAAGGGTTTTACCACGATCACTAACAGTGGGTCAGAGATAAAGGATCCCCATAAGAATGTCGGCAGGGCGATAATGATATCGATCAGCCTTTGCGTCGTGATCTATGCGTTGGTGGGGTTTGCGGTAGCAAGTAATCTGTCCCTGACTGAAATTATCGAAACACAGGATTATTCGCTAGCGGCGGCGGCGAGGCCGGCTCTTGGAGAGACCGCTGTCTGGTTCACCGTCATTCTTGCCATGCTGGCCACTGCGGGTGGCATCATTGCCAGTATCTTTGCGGTTTCACGCATGCTGGCAATGTTGACGGAAATGAAACTGGTGCCGCATCGCCACTTTCACATGCCAGGCAGTATTCAAAAGCATACCCTAGTCTATACGGTCGTACTTGGTTTGTTCTTGACCGCATTTTTTGATCTTAGCCGTATTGCTGCGCTTGGCATCATTTTCTATCTGATCATGGATATCGGTATTCATTGGGGAGTGTTTCGCCACCTTCGAAAAGAAGTTGACGCAAACGCTATTGTATTAGTCATCGCTATATTGCTTGATGCAATCGTTCTGGCAGGCTTTCTTTGGGTGAAGGCTACGACAGATTCTCTGGTACTTATCGTTGCAGCGGTAATAATGGTGGTTATCTTGTTGGCTGAGCGACTCTTTCTGTTTCGCAAAGGGTCCTCCCAGTTAAGCGATAACACTCATTCTCATTAATTATAAAAGGAGAGACAACATGGAAGTACGGACGTTTGGTGACCTGATTGACTGGACGCGACAGCTACATGAACATTTGGCGCGCTGCCTTTTACACTGTGCCGATCATAATGAAGAGGAGCGTGCCAAAATGCTTCTAAATTATCTGGCCGCTCATGAGAATGAGATGGAGTATGTTGTCGGAGAGTTTAAGTGTCGAGCCGATCCCAAGGCACTGAATACCTATGTTTATGATTATTTGGAACATAAACCGATCCAAACGCATCGGACCTGTGATGCACCTTACGCTGCTCTGGGTTTCAATGAAATCTGCCGAGAGATTTTCGATTTCCATGATCAGGTAATTGATCTTTATCGTAACCTGGTAGGCAAGGCGGAGATTCCTGAAGCAAGGAAGTTGCTCGAAGTTCTTCTTGAACTGGAGCAACACGAAGCGATGCGCCTTGTTCGTCAGACGGGGAGAATGAATGACCTCTAATATGATGCTCCATAAACTAGCCAGAGCTGCTGGATCGCTAGCGACTGCATAATGAAACTTTGGAGGGCACCTCCATTTCCACGCATAAACCGCCCAGTGAGCTGATTTCAAAGCTCACTTTACCCGTATAACGCGTCATGAGCTGTTCCAGGATCGAAAGGCCAAGACCATAGCCGGGATGACTTTCATCGAGGCGGCGGCCACGCTGACCAAGGCGAGACAGGTCATGTGCCGCAACGCCAGGACCGTCATCCTCTACGGTAATCCTGAGGACCTCATTGAACACGATTCGACAATGCACTGTGCTAACGGCCCACTTACCGGCATTGTCGAGCACTATCCCCAGCATCTCGGAAAAGTCCTGAGATTCGATCGGTATTCGTGGTTCGGTCTCCACCGGCAAGCTCACGGTGAAATCAATGTCAGGGTAAAGCCCTCGAAACATCTCGATCAACCTTGTGCAATCGCGATGGAGGTCAGACATACGACCTGCATTCGGACCCGCAATCCTTGATCGCCTAAGTTCTGCATCTAGCTGGGCGTGTATTTCTTCAAGTCGCTCAACCAGCTTTTTACGGCGAGCATCATCAATCGGCCTCCTTCCTCGCAACACCTGTGTCACAGCGGCTAACGGTGTCTTGAGGGCGTGGGAGAGGTTGGCCACCGAATCGCGGGAGCGCTGCAAGCGACTATCGATTTCATCCATGAATCGATTGAGCTGAATGACCAAGCTATCTAGCTCAGACGGAACATCCAGGGATAAACGCTCTCGCTCCCCCGACCGAAGCTCTCCCAGTTGTTCACGGAGGCGCGAGAGAGGTATCAAGCCACGATTGACCGCTAGGATGTTTAGCATCACAAGTAGCAACAACAGAACCGCCGCAATAGCCGCTACCCACCAGTGAAGCTCATGCAACCCCGCTTCTACCTGGGAAAAGTCTTCACCTACCAGCAACACCCCACGCTCGCCCTCCAACGAAAAATGTCGCCGATATACCAACAGATGCTGCTGTTCATGCCTGACCTCTACGAGTGCATCACTGGTGTCATCAAGGAGAAAATCCAGTGTTTTCACCCAACGAGGGTCTGACGAGGAAATATTATTCCCTAAGCGTAGAACATAAAGGTGGTGGAAGGCCTGGAAGCCACGGCTCGCGGAATCCAATACGACGGGAGTGAAAAGATGGTTCTGCTTGACTTGATCGATTGCATGATCGGCTTCTCGCTTCAAACGCTCTCCGAGAAAATCACGAGCGAGGTCTTGAAGCAAGATACCATGCAGCAGCCATGTGGCACCGGTCACGATGAGCGCAATGCCCGAGAGCCAACCCAGCAAGCGAAGTCGCAAGCTCCGAGGATCAACGCGTAACAAAGGCATAACCTTGTCCGCGGCGAGTCTGTATTTTCGCCTTTCCTACATGACGTCGCAGCCTGGCGATATACACTTCAATAATATTAGGCGCCGCGGCATCCTGGTCTAACGCATAAAGTTGGTTAAGCAGTTGTTTTTTTAGATAACACTCTATCTGGGTGGTGCATGAAATAACGCAGGAGAATAAATTCAGTGCCTGTCAGAGAGTGCCAAGCGCCCGCATTAACACTGACACTTCGGTTGGCCTCATCCAGCGTAATATTACTGAGAGTCAATTCTTGAGACATGCTGCCTGATTTCCTGCGAAGCAGCGCTTTGATTCTGGCTATTAACTCGGGCTCATGAAAAGGCTTGGTCAAGTAATCATCCGCTCCTTTTTCCAGGCCAACGACCTTGTCTTCCCAAGTGTCTCGAGCAGTCAGAATTAGAACTGGAAGGTCGCCCCCATCCTTGCGCCACTGCTTGAGTAAATCCAGGCCCGACCCGTCTGGAAGACCGAGATCAAGGATTGCCAACTCATAATGTTCGGTTGCCATGAGTGACCTGGCCACTTTCAGCGAAGGGGCCAAGTCAATGCGGTAACCGTTGTCTTTCAGGCTCTCGGCCAGGCTCTCTGCGAGCAGGTCGTCATCTTCGAGAAGCAACAGTTTCATGCGGTGGGATCATCCCTTATTATCAAAGTTACCGTACATACCGGCCTCATAGTGGCCCGGTATGTTGCAGGCGTACTCCAAACCGTCCACATTTGCGGGAGCCGTCCAGACGAGCTCTGCCGTGTCTCCAGGAGCGATGGTCACAGATGGCATGCCGCCGCCGTGCTCTCCGTCAGCCATGTCATGTCCGCCATTACCATGGCCGCTTCCCATCATAGCCTGCATCATTTCGCGATGCTCTTCCTGCGCTTTGGTGTTCCCGATGACAAATTCATGCTCAAGATTACCCGTATTAGTAACTTCGAACTTAACTGTTTCACCGGGAGCAATGTCGAGCCTCTCAGCGTCGAACCACATGTCCCCCGCCTCTACGCGAATGGTACGATCAATTTCGGCATCGTTCATAGATGAATGTGAACCACCGTGCTCACCAGCTGCAAAGGCAGATGAAGTAGCGAGACCGATAGCCAGGGCCAGTAAAGCTTTACGCATGATACGACCTCTTTGAGTTGAATCAGGGAGGCTCATTTGCAACCCACAAACCTGAAAATAGGCTGAACTGCTTCTATGAACTGTGCGTGCTATCCGAGCTCAAAAATGCGCTACGTTCCGGGGACATCTGGGTCCAGGATTCGCGGCAGTTTAAGGATTTCGAGGATT
>NZ_LGEN01000067.1 GCF_001507855.1 Halomonas sp. 54_146 | reverse complement strand
AGTTCTCAAGTGCAAGTGCCAGCTAGGCACCCTGGCGGGTGCCGCGCTATTCATCTCCACCCAATGCGGTGGCTTGGATGGAGTATTCCGCGCTTTTCGATAAAGGAACCTCGCTATGCAACTGACACCCACTACAGGCGCCGTCGTGACTCTGCGTGATGCTCCTGGCAAGCATGTTGGGCGTGTTATTCAGCATACCAAGGATAGTACGACAACGGTCAAGGTATCGTGGCCCCAAGCACGTTCACGTCAATGGCATTCCATCGAAGACCTAGAGGGTGCCTTCCAGCCTGGCCATCATGTCATTCATGTACCTGATGGCTTGACCCAGACGAGTTTGGGTCTTGGGGTGGTGATTTCTCAACGCGAGGTTGCAGGTTATCGTCAATATCTCGTTGACTTTCAGGAGGCCGACACCCGGCGCTGGATCCCGTGGCAACACTTGAGGCTGGTGCCTGATGTACCTGAGTCCCTGGCTATCAGCCGGTTCGAGCAAAAATACGCGCTGGCACCGGAGCGCCTGCGGCTGCGCATATTGGCTTGGGCGCTCAAGCTATGGAACGAAAACACAGGCTCTTTATCCCAATTTGATATCAATCCCCTTCCTCATCAAATCCAGCTAGTTCACCACTTGCTACAGCAATCCTACAACATCAACTGGTTAATTGCGGATGACGTTGGGCTTGGCAAAACGATTGAGCTGGGTCTGCTGCTAGCCGCCCTTCGGCAGCGTGGGAGAGCCAAAAGAGTCCTATTGATCACCCCTGCGGGCCTTACGGGCCAGTGGAAGGATGCCATGAAGGGCAAGTTCGGCATCGATGACTTCCGCATTTACGGCCGGGACTTCGAGATCAACGACGATCCGCGCGAATGGAAAATGTATGACGCTGTGATCGCTTCGATGGATCGCCTGAAACACGAGAACCACCGTGATCTGATTATGCAGGCCGACCCTTGGGATATGATCGTTGTTGACGAAGCCCACCGCCTGACACGGCAGGAAAGTGGCAATCGATACCACCATAGCCAACGCTACCAGCTTCTTCGCACTCTTCGCCGCAAGACAGACTCTTTAGTGCTGCTTACCGCCACGCCGCACCAGGGTAGAGACGACAGCTTTCGCGGCCTGCTCGAACTGCTGCAATTGGACGAGCCATCGGCTTTGTCATGACGGTTTATCGCAAGCTGGCCGCTTCAAGTGTTGCTGCCATCCATCAGGCGCTCATCCGGCGTCGCGGACGCCTTCTCAAGGCCCACGAAGAGCAGGCTTCTATTCGGAAGATATGGGCGGCTCTCAAAGATCAGGATGAAGATGACGCCCTTGACGAGCGTTTCATTGGCGAAATCGAGGAACAGCGAGCTGCTCAGGCACCGGCCAAGGCCTTCTTCCAAGGAGAGCTGGATGCACTGGAAGACCTGATTATACAAGCTGAAGACCTGCTACACGCCGACCCCAAGCTTGAAGCTTTCCTTGATGGCATCGTCACGCAAGTGGGCCAATACGGAGAGCGGGAGAAATTGCTGGTCTTCACCGAATATCGCAGCACACAGGCCTGTCTGCGCGACTCACTAGAAGCTCGGTTTGGCAATGGATGCTGCGCCCTGATTCACGGCGGCATGAATGTAGATGAACGAAAAGCCGCCATTCATTGTTTCGAAGAGGATATTAATGTTCGCTTCCTTGTTTCCACTGAAGCAGGGGGAGAGGGCATCAATCTACATGAGCAGTGCCACGTCATGGTGAACTTCGACTTACCCTGGAACCCAATGCGCCTTGTTCAACGTATCGGGCGACTATATCGGTATGGCCAAACCAAGCGCGTGGTGGTCTTTAACATGCACCAAACGGATACCGCGGATGAACAGGTGCTCGACATTCTCTATAGCCGCCTCGACAAGGTTGCTGAAGACATGGCAACTGTGCAGGCCGATGAGTACAACGAACGTATGAAAGATGATGTGATTGGAGATTTGGCAGAGCTAGTAGATGTGGGCTCGGTTCTGAGAGAAGCAGCGCAGAACAGCGTTGAGCGAACACGCGAACACATTGATCAGGCCCTAGCTGCGGCCGCACGCTCCGCCAAGCTGCAGAAGGATTTGTTTCAGTACGCCTCCAGCTACGACCCTGACGAAGTCAAGAATGAGCTTAGCCTAACCGGAGAGCACACCAAGGCATTCGTAAAAGGCTGCTCTGACCTTCTGAACATCGAAATAATTGAACAAAGCCACCGTGGCGAAGTGTGGCATCTTAAGCTACCTGAAAAGATACTTAATGACATAGGTATCGCGCGGTGTTTTGGCCATTACACCAGGTATCGGCGATCAGGCCATGCTCACCAGCGTTGCCCGTTGGCAAACACCAGCAGGGGAGCGTGCTCGTCAAGAACTCGCCTTGTTTGGCGTTACGGGAACAAAAGTAACCCTAAACCCGAAATGGGCCAGCCAATGGCTTCTAGAGACCCAGGCGCGCCAGGACGCCGAGACTGCAAACACCTCAACACCTGACCCCAGTAGAGCCATTGCTACATTGGACACAGCCGAGCAACGCATAGAACTGTTGCTTAGGCAGAGAAGCCATGCCCGAATGATTCCAGACCAGCCACAATGGGTCGCAGCAGGATGGCAGCTCGCCCCTTATGCTAAGCTCACATAGTCTTAGGCATTCTGATGATTACGTACACTGCGCCTACCCTGCGCCGATACCACAAACCCAAACGGTTAGGTTTGTGCTAAACTACTCCCATGCCAACCATTCTCCGTTTCGATGGCCTGAGAGCTGTCATCTACCCCAACGACCATCGACCGGCGCATGTACACGTCATCGGCAAAGGCGGTGAAGCGGTGTTTGTCCTGCACTGCCCGAGTGGGCCGCCCGAGCTGCGTGAGAGCTACCGCTTTAATTCGTCGGACCTCAACCGTATCGCGTCGGCACTGTCGGAAGAGCTGTTGGCGTTATGTGCCAAATGGAGGGAGATTCATGGCCATTACAGATGATGTTATCCAGCAAGCAGAAGCTCGCATGGCCGCCGAACGCGACCATGGCCATGCCATTGCTGCCCGCTACGATCGCCGCGCTAACCGGGTGATCGTGCGCCTGCGCTCAGGGCTCGAGCTCGCAATCCCTACGCATCTTGTCGAAGGCCTCACCGATGCCACACCGGATGCCCTGGCCGAGATCGAGGTCTCACCCTCCGGGCTTGGCCTGCACTGGCCTCAGCTCGATGCCGACCTCTACGTGCCCGCCCTCCTGGAAGGGCAGTTTGGCTCTAAACAGTGGATGGCTCGCCAGCTGGGCGCTGCGGGGGGGCGTAGCCGTAGCCAGGCCAAGAGCCATGCTTCCAGGGCGAATGGTGCCAAAGGGGGACGACCGCGCAAGGTGCAGGCGTAAACTTTTCAAGACACATTTTGTAGGTCTTTACAGTAGCTAACCTCATGGCCAGGAGAAGCACATGAAACCTACTACGCCAAAGCCAACGCAGCGCCATAAACGCGCTTTCTTAACAGAAGACATGGAAATTCGTGCCAAAGAAATTTCTCAGGATCAAGAAAAGTCGAGGCAATTTCTTATTCGGGCGGGCCTGTTGACATCCTCCGACCACTAAATCAGAGATGGTAGTGGCGGATTCCGTAAGCGAGCCACTAACCACATCTAGGCAGATTTCGCTTAGACCGGTAATGTCTCTTTCCACTGCCAGGGCAGCAGCGTGCTGAGGTCATTATCGTCTAGGGTGGGCAGTGTCGCGAAGACGTACTGTAAGTAGTCGTAGGGCGAGAGGCCATTGGCTTTGGCGGTTTCGATCAGGCTGTAGATCGATGCGCTGGCGTGAGCACCGCTCGGGGTGTGGCTGAACAGCCAGTTTTTACGCCCCACCACGAACGGGCGGATAGCGTTCTCTGCCGGATTGTTGTCCAGCGGGATCAGGCCATCGTCCAGGAACCGGGTCAGGCGGGGCCACTGGTTGTCCAGGTAGTGCAGGGCTTTACCCAGCGTGCTTTTGGGTAGCACCTGAGCCAGTGACTTGTCGAGCCAGGTGCGCAGTTGATCGATTAACGGACGGCTCTTCTGTTCACGCAGCGCGTGACGCGCGTCGGGTTCAAGGGCTTTGGCCTGTCTTTCCACGCCATACAACTTACGGATCTGGTTCAGTGCCCAGTCGGCTTTGCCGGTTTTGCCTTTGGGCTGCATTCTGGGCGTCCACGAACTTACGCCGGGCATGCGCCCAGCAGCCCGCATGGGTGATCCCATTGCGGCGCACGATCTCAGCATAGCCTTCATAGCCATCGGTGACTAAGCGACCCGCATAGTCGCCCAACAGATCAACGGGCACCCGTCCGGCGCGGCTGGCCGCGTAGTCGAACAAGACCACCTGCTGTCCCGGCGGGCCACCGCGCTGCACCCACATATACGAGGTGGCACTGGCGGCACGATCCGCTTCTTTATTAACCTGGAGCGTCGTCTCATCCATGTGGATCAGTGGGGCGTTTAAGAGGTGTTGGCGCAACGTGTCGATCAGCGGGGTGATCCGTTCTCCCACCTGCACCATCCAGCGGGCCAGGGTATTGCGAGGGATCTCAGCGCCATGGCGGGCAAAAATCTGGCTTTGGCGATAAAGCGGTAGCGCGTCCTGGTATTTGGCGGTCGCGATATAGGCGAGCAGCGTGGCGCTGGCATTGCTCTTGGGCAACAGCTTGGCCGGCGCTGGGGCAGTGTTGACGCCCTCTTCGCACAACGGGCAAGCATATTTGCGTCGCACATGACGGATCACCTCGATCCGGGCAGGCACCACGTGCAGTTCCTCACTGACCGCTTCACCGATCACCTTTAGCGCGGTGCCGTCATCACAGCAGTGGCGAGCATCGTCGGGCAGTTCATGCACCACCTCAACGCGCGGGAGTTCTGGCGGTAGCGCCACACGTCCACCGCGCGTGCGACGTTTGGGAGGCGAGGCGGTCTCGCTCGTCGCATCATCAGCGACGGCGTCGCACGCCGATGGATCGCTGTCTTCCTCGTCAACCACCACTTCTGCTTCATTGATCAGAAGATCCCGCTGGTCGACACGGTACTTCTCGGTAGAGGGGCCGAACTGACGCTCCAGGGCCAGCCGGAACTGTTCAAACAGCGACTGCTTGGTGGCCTCCCACTGCGCTTCTTTTTTCTCCATCAACGCCAACAGCCGCGCATTTTCAGCGTCAGCAGCGGCCAGCTTGCGCTCAAGCTGGGTGATCGTCGGTGAGGAAGCGTTGGCATTTTTCATGCCGCTTAGTGTACCAAAAACGCCCCTAAAATAGGAGCGTTACGACTATCCAACCCGCTGAAAATCCAACGCTTTGTGAGGCCTCATGGCCTTTAAATTATAGCCATCCAGCAACCAGTTAAGTTCTTGACCGGTTAATGTCACAGTCTCGTCCTTCAGGTGCGTTGGCCATTTAAACCGCTCACGCTCCAAGCGCTTGTACCACACCACAAAGCCGTTACGTTCCCAGAACAGCAGCTTCACTTTATCGCGCTGGCGATTACCGAACACGAACAGCGCTTGATCAAACGGGTTCAAGGCCATGGCTTCCTGAACCAGCAGCGCCAAGCCGTCGATTTGCTTACGCATATCCACGGGTTCTCGGCACAGGTACACCTTTAGATCAGTGCCTGGGCGTATCATGCGACGACCTCCACGGCGACAAACCGGGCGGGACGACAGCGCGGGGGCACGGGGAAACCCTGAGCGAGTAACCGTTTTTCCCACGCCATCAGATCGGCTAACGTCACGGCTTGTGCTTTGGCATAAGCACTTAATGGCATTTGTAACGCGGCGGCATAAGACAGGTGGCCTAACCAAAATGCTTGAGTGGAATTAAGTTCGCGGCTCATGATGGTCTCCAAAATCAAAGAGACCATCAGTGTGATCAGCCAACGTTAATATAGGTAGATGGGTTTTATGGCGCGCTTACAGAAATGGCCTGAGCGTTGGGAAGAGAAAGGGCGTATTGAAGAGGCTCGTGAAAACCTTCGTTCGCTAATAAAGCTCAAATTTGGTGAATCCCCTCAGTGGGTGGAGAATCGAATGGAGCAAGCCGACCACTCACAGCTAAAAGCTTGGATGGATAAAATCCTGTTTGCCGACAGTCTTGACGAAATGTTCAAGCGGTAGCCCGTTGGTAGCTACCTGGATTTACGGTTACGAGATACATGACATGCTGGCAGAACGGATTAAGAAATGGCCTGAGCAATGGATAGAAAAAGGCCGTCAGGAAACCCTTAAGGAAGCCGAACAGCGAGTAAGAGAAGCCGAGCAACGCGTTTTAGAAAGCAAGCGCAATACCGCTCGCAAATTAATTGCCCGCACCGAAATGAATGATCAGCTGATCGCTGAGATCGCAGAATTACCGGTTGAAGAAGTTGAAAAGCTACGCGCTGAAACGCAGCATTGATGCTCTTGTCTTTGCGAGGAGTGCAACGACGAAGCAATCTCACACCAACAGCAGCGCCTTCGTATGCTCATGCTGCTGTTTAATGGCGTTATCTAATATCGTCAGCAGCTTTTCGTAATCCTCTGCCAGCTCTTCATCCATGCCTGTGGCTTCAAAACGGGTTAACGTTTGCTGCGTTTCGTCGATAAGTGTTTGAAGCTCATCAATCACGCGTTGGTGGTCATCAGGCGTCATGCTGGCCCTTGGGTTTGTAGCGCCTGCACTCGACGATACAGCTGTTTTGCATTTTCAATGGCGGTGGCTTCATACGCATCTAACGTAAGCAGCACGTCCTGACGTGGGTCATTCACCACAGCCGCTAGCTCTTGGCTATAACGTTTTAGCAAATGCTCCAAATTCATACGGATCATGGTGAGTTCCAGCTGAAACTCGGCCTGTAGCTTCGTATAACGCTCTATTTGCGTCGGCAGTTGGCTTGTTTCAAGCACGGCGCTAATCGTCTGCTCAATCTGCTTTTCAACGGCATTGAGTTTGGGAATTAGCTCGTTCACTACAGAAACAGCTGAAACAGTGGTGGCGTGAGACTTCACGGTACTCCTAACGGCGCAAGTAGATGTAAGTGCTCTCAGCTTATCAGCCTTAACGCGCATCTAAAGGCTAATTAACCCAATATCTCAGCAGCATTTGGCCGTGCTAGCCTGAGTTTGTTCAGCCGCTGGCTAAAGCGCTATTTGCAACGGCTGGTTCAGAGTGCTAAATGATGAGCAGTTTGCCGAAGCGACGGGGTTGGTGGTTGAGGATATCGCCCAACTGCGTATTAAAATTCGCACTGAGCCAAACGTGTCTTTGCGAGGAGCGCAGCGACGAAGCAATCTCACGCCTCCGGTAGCGTGGCAATCACAGATTGCTTCACTTCGTTCGCAAGGCAGTCGCACTGCTCATCGCCTCATGTTATCCTCAGATGATAACCATAGCGGTGAGGTAGCAGTGTCTTGTGATAACAAAACAGACCCAGGCTTAGAAGCGCTTCTAGACCTAAATGGCGAGGTGTTTCGTAAGCGCCCATAAATCGGCACCTACAGCCACGCCCTGAAATTGCCCACACTGATTTCCTCATAAACACCAGGAGGAATCAGCATGACACACATCGAA
>NZ_LGEN01000066.1 GCF_001507855.1 Halomonas sp. 54_146 | reverse complement strand
TGTATACGAATTGCTTTTCTTCTGACTCATGGCACACACCTTGATGGGCAGATAATATTATCTGCGTCTGTGTGTCCGGGAAACTATAACCACTTCAGAGCTACTGGCTGCCTGCTTTATAAAACCATCATCGACTCCCACTAGCCGTCTTAAGTGGCTTTTAGTGTCAAATACATGAGGAGCTTAGCCAGCACCTCATGCAGGACAAGGGAGCCTAGTAATGACATCAAAAAATCTACTACAGAGTCATAAACGAATCGTCTTTGTGGTCAGTGAACATATAGATTTCGTAAGGCTCACCCTGAGGCCCTGGCATGCCTGGTGTACCAATGGGCATCCCTGCTAGGCCGATCCCACCTATGTCAGGTTGTTCTTCAAATAATGCCTCGACCGCTTCCATCGGCACGTGCCCTTCAATCCAGTAGTCTCCTATTTCGATGGTGTGGCACGACCCCAAACCATAAGGGACGCCAGCCTTCTGTTTGATATCGCCGAGCTCAACGTTATCGACAATGGTTACATCGACTCCCAGCATTTCCAAGTGGCGAGCATATTCATCACAGCATCTGCACTGAGGATTTTTGTACAGTGTAGCTTCGTCCGGCAGTGCAGCCTGAGCCGATGTAGCCCCGAGAGCCAAAGCAATTGATAAAATAATAGCGTTAAGATGTTTCATGAACGGCCTGCCCTCGTTGTGTGGCTAAACAAGTATTTTGCGAGCGACGCGATACCTAAGCCTACGAGCAGAAGAAAAAACAGCGGCATCAGCCAGCCGTACCAGTCCATTGAACTCATAAAAGCTAAGCAATCGGCATTCATCATGGTAAGCCTCCGATCAAGTCAGTTAGAAATTACGTCCTAAGTTTACGACTCTAGGGCTACCTCAAGGTCAAGCCTTGTAACCTTGTGAACAATGAAAAGTTGCTATGGATCATATTCTGCCCGCTGGGTTCAGGCTCGTTTCAGGTTAACACCGTATAAAGAACGGGTGACAATAACCTCTGAGGTAAATGACCATGCGCTACACTCTTTTAACAACGTCTTTGTTTGCCCTTTCATTAAGTCTGATCACGGGCGCGGCGCTGGCTGCGCCCGGCCATGGCGGCGGTGACAGTGGCCTGACCGACGCTGACGTTGACCGCACGATCACTCTTGATGCTGGCGATATGTGGTTCGACCCTGAAACGCTAGAAATGGCGGCGGGTGAAATTGTTAAATTTGAAATCACCAACACCGGCAATTTAGAACATGAGTTTGTGATTGGTAGCAAAGAAGCCCAAGAAGAACATCGTCAAATGATGCTAAACATGGCCAACGGCGGAGGCCACGATATGTCTAATATGTCACACGGCGGCGGTCACGATATGGCCAGCATGGACATGGCAGGTGTCACCATTGCGCCTGGTGAAACCGGGACTTTATTATGGAGTGTCCCTGACAATGTTAACGAGCTAGAGTATGCCTGTAACATTCCTGGTCATTATGAATCCGGCATGTACGGTAATTTTTCTCTCTAATCTGACGCAGACCCATGAAACTGTTGCTACTCGAAGATGATGATTTGTTAGCAGAAAGCTTGGCAGAGAGTCTCAAGGACAACGGTTACCTTGTCGACTTGGCCGCTTCATTGAAAGCGGCCAAGTCGCTGATGGCAACCGAGGATTATGAGCTGGCTATTTTAGATGTCGGTTTGCCCGATGGGTCGGGGTTAGATCTTCTCGCTCATTGGCGCAAGCAGAAGCGCAGTACGCCTATTTTGATTTTGACGGCGCGCGATACCTGGGAAGATAAAGTTATTGGACTTGAAACGGGAGCCGATGACTATCTCACCAAGCCCTTCCACGAAGCCGAACTCATGGCCCGCCTGAAGGCCTTGTTGCGTAGGCAGTCTGGTCAGTTATCTCAGGTGATTACGCTAAACGGTGTCTCGTTGGATGAGGCGGGTCAACGCGTGTGCTTAGAAGGGGAAACGTGGCGTTCGCTAACGGCAACGGAGTTTCGATTACTGCGCTACTTAATGCTTCATCCAGACCGTATTCACTCGAAAGATCAGCTACTAGAGCAGCTCTACGCCTTGGAGCAGGACGCTGCCGCACCTAACTTGGTGGAAGTCTACATCGCTCGTCTGCGCCGTTATCTCGGTAAATCAGTCATTCAAACGCGACGCGGTCAGGGGTATTTCTTTGCTTCACATTGATAGACGCAGTTTACGCATTCGGCTACTCGCATGGCTAGGCGGCGTCGCGCTACTGGTGGTGGTCACCACGTGGCTATTGCACGGGATCTTTTTACAGAGCCTGGCAAGGGATTTTTTAGGTGAACGCTTACAACGTGAAGCAAACCACGCGGTCGCGCAGCTAGAGCAAGACCAAACGGCTGTACCGATTGCGCTCGACTCGGTTAGCCAAGGCTATCAAGTCTTTCATCATCTCTACGTACTCCGTTTCAATGGCTTAGTCAGCGCTTCTGACCCGCAATGGCAGCAACAGCTGGCTCCGTTGCTAGATGAGAGCGGCGATGCCCTAATAGATGTGAATCGCGGAACACAGCACATGCTCGTCTATCGCCGCCATTTTGAGTGGCAGGGCACGCAGGGTGTGCTATTGGTGGGCGAGGATTTTTCCCAAGTAGAAGCAGGGCTTGCAACTTTGCACTGGTGGGTTGGTGGGATCGCCGCCGTGCTTTTAGGGATGCTCATCATACTCAACATGCTAGCGGTTAACCGTGGACTCATACCACTCTGGCAACTGCGCCAACAACTTGAAGCATTGCGATCAGGCAAACGTGATCGCTTGTCATTAGTAGCCCCTTCGGAGCTAGATGAATTAGTCGACCAGTTGAACTGGTTCATGGACGACATTGATCTTCGTCTGAAGCGCTCGCGAGAATCGGTCGCCAACCTATCACACGCATTAAAAACACCGCTGGCAGCCGTTACTCAAGTACTGCGTGGCAACCGGCCTATTGATGACAACCGGCGCCATAAACTACTCAGCCGTATTGAAGACATTAACGCTCAGTTAGCTGCAGAGCTGCGTCGTTCGCGTATTGCAGGGCCTAACGCGGGTCGAATGGCGAACGTCACGCGAGATAGTTCACGGCTCATCGAGATGTTCCGTAGTCTTTACCCTGAGCGCATTTTCAACCTTACCCACTCGGCACACGAGAAAGACCAAGTGCCTATTGAGGCTCACGACTTTTCTGAAATATTAGGCATCGTGCTCGATAACGCTGGCAAATGGTCGAATAGGTGCATTAATTGCGATATTGCCGTCTCCACTACCACACTCACGCTCACCACTGATGATGACGGTTTCGGCGTTGCAGAAGAAGATCTTTCGCGCTTGGGAGAGCGTGGCACACGATTGGATGAACGCCGTCCCGGCTACGGCTTAGGCCTGTCGATTCTTGCGCAGTTAATTGCCCGCTACTCAGGGCACTCGCGCTTTGAGCGTAGTCCACTGGGTGGACTGCGCGTTACGGTTACGTTGCCTCTTGCAGTTGAAGTGATTAATTAATCACTATTCAGCTTTGATTCAGCTTCTTCCATCAAGATGGTGCCATTCATCATTGATGGGAGTTACACATGGCACGCTCAAGCATCATTTCTCACCCGCTTTCTCGCCGGCAGGTCCTAAAAGGCGGCGCTGCCCTAGGAATAGGTTCCGCTGCCGCAATGGGATTAACCCCCGCCTGGGCAAACCCCTGGGGCCGCAGCAATGTCTACGCGCAGGGCGTTGAAGAAGGGCCCGAGGTATCGCTGGCGATCCGCCGTGAATCGTTGCCTATTGACGGACAAGAAGCCCAACCAATTACCATTAACGGTACCAGTCCTGGCCCGCTGATTCGTTTGAAAGAAGGTCAAGACGCCGTACTGCGTGTCACCAACCTGCTGGACGAGTCCACCTCCATCCACTGGCATGGTCTCATTCTACCGCCGGAAATGGATGGTGTGCCTGGTGTCAGCTTTGCCGGTATCGCCCCTGGTGAAACCTTTACCTACCGCTTTCCCGTACGCCAAAACGGCACCTACTGGTATCACAGCCACTCCGGTATGCAGGAGCAGCTAGGCCATGCCGGGCCATTGATTATCGACGCTGCCGAGCGTGAGCCTATCCGCTACGACCGTGAGCACGTATTGCTGCTCACCGACTGGACCTTTGAAGATCCCATGTCGGTGTTCCGTAATCTGAAAACGATGGAAGGGTACTACAACTTCCAAGAGCGCACGATTGCTGACTTCTTTGCCGATGTTCGTAATAACGGTTTCTCTCAAACCGCCGAGATGCGCGGCATGTGGGCCAAAATGCGCATGAGCTCGAGGGATATCGCCGATGTTACCGGCAGTACTTACACTTACCTGCTAAACGGCCATTCCCCCCAGGAAAACTGGAATGCCCTGTTCAAAGCCGGTGAGCGGGTGCGGCTACGCGTGATTAACGGGTCGGCGATGTCATACTTTGATGTACGTATACCTGGTTTGAAGATGACCGTCGTTGCTGCCGATGGCCAGCCAGTGCAACCCGTGCCTGTTGATGAGTTCCGTATTGGCGTGGCGGAAACGTACGATGTGCTTGTTTCACCAGAAGATGATCGAGCCTATACCATCTTCGCCGAAGCCATGGATCGGAGTGGCTACGCTCGCGCCACGCTAGCTCCACGTGAAGGCATGCAGGCGGAGATTCCTGAACGCCGTCAAATTGCAGACCGCGGTATGGAAGCCATGGGTGCCCACGGTATGGGCGGTATGGATCACTCCAACATGGCGGGGATGGATCACTCTGGCATGTCCAATATGCAAGGAATGGATCATTCCAACATGTCGGGCATGGATCATTCAGGCATGTCGAATATGGAAGGCATGGATCATTCCAGCATGGCTGGGATGGATCACTCCGGTATGTCCAACATGCAAGGCATGGATCACTCTACTATGGGGGGGATGGCAGCCGAGCAGGCCAAAATAGGCGCAAATGGTTTGCTTCTCGCCGGTGAAGCTCAGCCGGGCTCTCGCTATAACCAGGCGGGAATCGGCATTGATCCTGACGAAAGACGCGTATTGGTTTACCGGGATCTCAAAGCGTTCACACCATGGCCTGATCGCCGTGAGCCAGGCCGTGAGCTTGAGCTGCACCTGACCGGCAATATGGAGCGTTATATGTGGTCGTTCGACGGTAAGAAGTTTAGCGAAGTGACGGGCCCTATTCATTTTGAGAAAGATGAGCGGCTGCGCCTAATTCTGATTAACGACACCATGATGGAGCATCCTATTCACCTCCACGGTATGTGGATGGAGCTAGAAAACGGCCAAGGGGAATTGATACCACGCAAACACACCCTAAATGTGAAGCCCGGTGAGCGCGTATCTGCGTTGATCACCGCAGATGCAGAGGGCAGTTGGGCGTTCCACTGCCACCTTCTCTATCACATGGATGCTGGCATGTTCCGCGTTGTTCAAGTTTCTTAAGGAGGCAGTATGAAAATTAAGCGCTACTTAACCCTCGCCAGCGCCGCCCTTGGCATGGCCGCCGCCACGACCGCTCAAGCCGAAGATGGCTATGCGGCACCAGACAGTTGGCCAGCGCCCACTGAGGAACATAATATGGGTATGGCACTGTTTGATCGGCTCGAATATAGCGTGCCTGATAAAGGCCCAGAAGCCGTGGTATGGGACTTTCAAGGTTGGTACGGCGGCGATATCAACCGCATTTACCTAAAGTCAGAAGGCAAAAATGTCCAGGGCGACGGCGAAGATGCTGAGTTTGAGTCTTTGGAACTACTCTATAGTCGTTTAGTGGCTGATTTTTGGGAGTTACAGGGGGGGATCGGTTATCAAGGCGGTGTTTTCTCCGATGATCACGCCGAACGCACCTATGGGGTTGTCGGCCTGCAAGGCATAATGCCCTACGGCATTGAAACCGACGTGGCATTACGAGTGAGTGAAGATGGCGACGTGGCCGCCAGTTTTGAAGGCGAATACGACCTGCGCCTCACCCAGCGGCTTTATTTACAGCCCCGCACCGAAATTGCCGTGGCCGCCAGTGAAGTTGAAGAATTTGGCGTGGGCGAAGGCCTTAACTCGGTTCGTGCTGGCCTACGGCTAGGCTACGAAGTGACCCGACGCTTCGCCCCCTACATCGGTGCCTATTGGGAGAAAGAATACGGCGACACTGCAGATCTCTCCCGAGCCAGTGGCGACAACACTGAAGATACTGGAGTTGTTGCCGGTGTTAAACTAATGTTCTAACGACTCTGACAGTGTGTAACTTTTAACGTCACCAAATGGTGGCGTTTTTTATTATTTTTATTTTTATATTCAGCTTCATTTCAAAAACCCCAGCTAACATAGCCATGTAACCAACCACTGGAGTAGTTATCATGAAAGTTAAATCATTTCTCTTTGGAGCGCTTGTAGCTAGCATTCTTT
Source organism: Halomonas sp. 54_146 (assembly GCF_001507855.1). GTDB lineage: Bacteria > Pseudomonadota > Gammaproteobacteria > Pseudomonadales > Halomonadaceae > Vreelandella. The sequence continues at coordinate 1,176 of NZ_LGEN01000066.1, read as the reverse complement.
CAACGCCTGCATTGGCTAACTATGGGACGACCATCCAAGATCTGCCACTACTTGAAAGAGGCGTCTCTTCTACACAATTGCTGGCCCAAGGCCAATCAAAGCGTTTCAATATTAACATTCAACAAGCGACTACGCTGAAGATAGCAAGTGAGCACTTCCCAGGCGCAACCAGCACTGGTAACCGTATCTCTGCTGTGCTTTACAATGCAGCTGGACAGCAGGTGGCAGAAGCATCCAGCCCCCGTGGCCATTTTGAAATGGTTCGCCAATTGCAGCCAGGTAATTATCAGCTTGAAGTAACAGGCAATGCATTGGGAGGTACTAAAGAAAAGGACAATAACCGCTATGAGTTACATGTTGATTATTAATATATAGTCAATGATTTAAAATATAGGGTCAGCCTTCATGCTGGCCCTTTTATTTAGCATACATGTCTATCGTTGCATAAGCCTATTTGTAACCGTAGCTAGAATTTTAAAATAAAAGAGTAGGGTGTACTTGCCTGTGTGTTGCACATAGGTTCTATGCTTTTAGTCTACACGAGAGATGTATAATTCACCCATAATTTACGTTCACTCAGTTGAGGTGTTTATCAGTTGGTTGTTACCAAAGGCATGCTTTGCTCGCTTAATACATGGCTAAATCTCCACGTGTGATACCGACCTTGCTGAAGGCATTCAGCACGGAAGCTTCGCCGGGAACGTTATCATTTTTGGCTTTCGGGTGCTTGAACGTATCGGCGAATCCTGGGCAGTGACGAACGAGCTTTTGAACGACACCTTCAACGTGCCGCACGTTAGACAGCACTTGGCGCAACCAGTGTTCAAAGCTGTCTTGGTGATCCAACGTAAACACTAAACCTTTGTAGGACGGAGGTTTTGACCCTTCCTCCCTACCGCCATTTCTGGGTTTCGGAGGGCGTCGCTGAAGTTCCATGAGATAAAGCGCTTGACCTAACACATGCACCTTGATGACAAGTACCCCGCGAAGAACCTTGGTCTGAGTATCCATATAGACCCAATTGGCCACGGACGTTTCTACCTCATCGTCTGTACCGAAGGGTTCGAGGCTAATTAATCGAGGATCAGGGGACGTGCTGAAGCCGTCTTCAAAGGTAAACCAGCTAACGCTATGAATCGCTGTAGGATAGGCTGATTTTAAATAGAGAAGCGCATT
>NZ_LGEN01000065.1 GCF_001507855.1 Halomonas sp. 54_146 | reverse complement strand
TCTATCCAGATATACCTGCAAGGCTGACGCCTTGCGCTGCCTTAACTGTCGATTCATTCGGAGAATCGAATCGCAGAATGCGGCAGATTTTTGTTCAAAGCGTTTCGCTAGGTTCAGGCCGTTATTGGCAAGAGGATTACGACAGTGAAAACACCTGGTCGGTGGGTTACCAGCATAGCTGGGAGTTAGCCCCCAACGTGAGCTTCGAGTACGGCATTACCCGCGAAAGAGCCGTCTACGACGGTATTCCCGAATACGACAATGTTATTTCAGCCGGTTTTGTATGGAGATTCCTATGACACTTTCTATGGCACTGCCGGTGAGACTCTGGCGGACCGTTTTTTCGAGGGCGGCATTGATGGCGGTGGCGGTGGTGATGGCGATGAATATTCAGCAGGCGCAAGCAGCGCGCTCGCCCAATGATTACGTGGTAATCAGCTACCACGATGTGGTGGATTCTTCTGTTACCCCTGATTTGGACATCTACTCGCAAACCATCACGCGCAGCCGGCTAGTAGAACACTTCAACTTGATTGCTCTAGGCGGTTACCAACCCGTCAGTTTGCAACAGATCATCGACGCCAAGGCAGGTGGAAAACCGCTGCCGGAAAAAGCCGTACTGCTGACCTTCGATGACGGCTATCGCAGCTTCTACGACATTGTCTTCCCGCTGCTCAAGCTCTATAACTTTCCCGCCGTACAAGCCGTAGTGGGAAGCTGGTTAAACGTACCTGCCGGCGGACAGGTGCCTTATGGCAGCATCACCCTCCCCCGCGAGCGCTTTATGACCTGGGAGCAAGTCAAAATTCTAGACGAATCGCCGCTGGTGGAGATCGCTTCGCATACCTACAACCTCCACTACGGCGTTCTCGGCAACCCCATGGGCAATGAGCAAGCCGCAGCGGTAACCAGCATCTGGAACCCGCGAGATGGCTACGAGAGCGAAGCAGATTACCTGGTGCGAATTCGCCAGGATATGGCGGAAACCAAACAGCTATTTGAACAGCACTTGGGTCGCACCCCCCACATTATGGTGTGGCCCTACGGCGCCTACAGCGAAGCTACGCTTAATATTGCCGCTGAATACGGCATGCAGTACACCTTCAGCTTGCTTAGCGGGCCCAACCAGCTCAACGATTCCATGCGCAGCATGAATCGCTACCTCATCGACCAGGAAACCAGCCTGCAAACGATTGAGGAAATTCTCTCCAACCGCGTGTGGGAGACCGAAGAGCTACGCATCGTGCATGTTGATCTCGATTATGTGTATGACCCCGACCCGATCCAGCAAGAGCTCAACCTTGACCGGCTAATTGAGCGCATCTCGCGCTTCGGCGTTAGCACGGTTTACCTTCAGGCGTATGCCGACCCAGATGGCGACGGCGTGGCCGATGCCCTTTACTTCCCCAACCGCCATTTACCGGTAAGAGCCGACCTTTTCAACCGTGTCGCTTGGCAGTTAAAAAAACGTGCCAGTGTGAAGGTCTACGCCTGGATGCCGGTGTTGTCATTTGATTTAGGGCCTGATTATCACTACGTCACCGATATCAGAACCGGCGCTGAATCGCCTGATCAATATCGTCGGCTATCGCCCTATGTAGAAGAGAATCGCCGCATTATTCGTGAAATTTACCAAGATGTTGGCCGGCTAACGAAGTTCGATGGCCTGCTGTTTCACGATGACGCCTTCTTTACCGATTTTGAAGATGCCAACCCTGAAGCCTTAGCGGCGTATGAGAACGCATCGTTGCCACGAGATATCAACGCGATTCGCAGCGACGACAACCTGATGACGGCATGGACCCGCTTTAAAACACAATACCTAACCGACTTCACCGCTGAACTAACGCAGGCGGCGAACTACTACCGTCAAGCCGACAACAAGGAGTTCACCACGTCTCGTAACCTCTATGCCGTAACGGTTATGGAACCGCGCAGCCAGCGTTGGTTTGCCCAAGACATACAAAACTTCGCCAATGGCTACGACTATGTCGCCGTGATGGCCATGCCCTACATGGAAGAAGCGGACAATCACAATGAGTGGCTGCGATCTCTTGCCAGGCGCTCGCTGGCACAGGTAAGTGCCGACCAATTGGTGTTCGAGCTGCAAGCACAGAATTGGCATACCCAAACCCCCATTCCCAGCGAAGAAATGGCCGAATGGGTGCGCATATTGCGCGAAGAAGGCATCAAGAATATTGGCTATTACCCCGATGATTTTCATCAAAATCATCCTGACATCAATGTATTGAGGCCGGTTTTCTCTATCGCACGTCGTTTTAGGGCAACACCATGAACATACTCGACTCCTTGGCTATTTTTACCCTCGGCTACCCAAGCGTAATGGCGACGATATGGATTTGTGGTGGCATTTACTTCTACGTTCACTGGGAACGCAAGCAGCCGTGGCCGGCTACTTTTAACTGGGATGAAAATGCTCCCAAAGTGACCGTTCTACTGCCCTGCTATAACGAAGGTGGCAATGTTGACGAGACAATCCACCACTTGTTTAAGCAGAACTATCCGCACATGGACGTTATCGCCATTAACGACGGCAGTAAGGACGATACCGCAAGCAAACTGGATGCCTTAGCACTGATCTACCCTGCCTTAAAGGTGCTGCACCAGCCTAATCAAGGCAAGGCCAGCGCCATGAATAATGGGTTAAGCCATGCCACCGGCGAGATTATCGTCGGGATTGATGGCGACGCCATACTCGACTACGACGCTATCGGCTATATGGTTGGCCACTTTCTGAGCAGCCCCAAGGTCAGTGGGGTCACGGGTAACCCGCGGGTTAGAACCCGCTCTACGGCCATTGGCAAAATACAAACCGGCGAGTTTTCCGCCATCATCGGCCTAATAAAACGCGCCCAGCGCATCTATGGCATGGTGTTTACCATTTCAGGCGTCATCTGCGCGTTCCAGCGCAAGGCACTAGAGGAAATCGGTGGCTGGAATACCGACATGATCACCGAAGATATCGATGTGAGCTGGCGATTGCAGCTGGCCGGTGGGCAAGTGCGTTACGAACCCAGAGCCATGTGCTGGGTGCTGATGCCTGAAACGCTACGCGGTCTCTTCAAACAACGGCTGAGATGGGCGCAAGGTGGCGGCGAGGTGTTTCTACGTTATTTTTCGCAAACCATCCGCTTGAAAAATCGCCGCTTCTGGCTGCTCATGCTGGAATATATCGTCAGCGTGGTGTGGTGTTATTCGGTCATCATTCTGGTACTGGCGTGGCTGATTTCTCAGTTCTTTCTACCCGTGGCATGGCCTATCACTCCCAAGCTGCTGTCCTATTTCGGCAGCATTATGATCGCCATCAGCTTTATCCAGTTCAGCGTCAGTTTTTATATCGACAGCCGCTACGACAAAGAGATATTCCGCTGTGTTTACTGGAGTATCTGGTACCCATTCGCCTATTGGATCATCAATATGGCCACCGTTGTTATCGCCTTTCCCAAAGCCATGATGCGCCAAAAAGGAAGGCACGCCACCTGGACCAGTCCTGACCGAGGGGAGCAATTCCATGAACAATAAACTGATGCCCGTTATCATCGATAACCCTTGCCAGAAAGGCTGGGGTTACCGAACCCGCGACATTTTAATCACACTCGCCACGCTGGCGCTGTGGGGCTTGGTAGTGGCCAGGCTATATATGTTCTTTTTCGTGGAAGAAGCCTTTATTGAGCAGCTAGTCGGTTCGATGATGATCAAGATCGTTCTGGTCGGTTTCCTCGTTACTTTCTTAACGTTTCACTGCTGGGCCGTTTATAACAAGTACCTTTACACCAGCTACTTAAAGCGCCAGCTGCGCCACTTCCAGCAGCCAATGCTTGAAGTGGATAGCGACCACGAAAGCTATATCGAAAGCGAAATACAAACCGAACAGACCACTCGCGAGAAGCAAACCATCGGAACACATAGCCAAGCGGCTGGCTAAGATCGCAAAAAGCCACCCACTCAGGCCATTTCAGGCCTGAGTGGAATAGCGCCGAAGGTTTGGTATAGCCGGAGGTCTCTCGCCACCCGCGAACTACCGAGTATGCTCAACACAACCATTAAGATTATAATCATGGACTAAGCCAAACCCACTCTACTATTGAACGCCAAGCCTCAGGCCTATTACTGTGAATACCCACCACCGAAGTGAAAAAAGCCGAGCTAGACCTGTTCGCAAAGGCCTGCACCCGAAGAACCTACACAACCACGGCTATGACTTCCCTGCTCTCGTAAAAAGCCACCCCGCACTGACCCCTCATGTAAAACCGAATGCTCATGGCCAACTTTCCATCGATTTCGCAGATCCATTGGCCGTAAAAACGCTCAACGCCGCGCTATTAAACCGATACTACAACATTGTCGATTGGGATATTCCTGAGGGTGCGCTTTGCCCTCCCATCCCAGGCAGAGCGGACTATATCCACTACATGGCGGACCTATTTGGGCTTGGAACCGGGCTTGCGCTTGAACATGAACATGAACATGAACATGAACATGAACATGAACAGCCCAGCATCAAGCTGCTCGATATAGGGACGGGAGCCAATGGCATCTACCCGCTACTGGCCTGCCAAATTTACGGCTGGCAGTGTGTGGGTAGTGACATCAACACTCAGGCGCTTGAGAACGTCGCCACGATTATCGCCAACAACCCCCCACTCAAAGACCGCTTCACGCTGCGCACGCAGCCCGATAAAAACCATATTTTTGAAGGGATCATTCAAGCTGGGGAGTTCTTTGATGTCAGCGTATGCAATCCACCCTTCCATGCCTCGCTCGATGAAGCACTTAAAGGTAGCCAGCTTAAACTCAATAACCTTGCCCGTAGCCGCGGTGAACAAAAAGCAAACACTAAATCCCCTACTCTGAATTTTGGCGGGCAGGGAGCCGAGCTATGGTGTAAGGGCGGCGAACAGCTGTTTCTTAAAAAGCTAATAAGAGAAAGCCACGTATATTCAACTCAATGCCGCTGGTTTAGCAGCCTGGTTTCAAAAGGAGAGAACGTTAAGCCTGCCAAAAAGCTGATTGGAAAGCTCGGCGCCGTTGATTGTCGGGAAATAGAGATGCAGCAGGGGAATAAGGTGACGAGGATATTGGCCTGGACATTTATCTGAGCCGTTCTTGAGAAGCCGCATCATTATGCTTCAGAGGGAGCTAAGAGAACTTGCCATTTCGTCTAATGTATTGGAAAGCGCTTGGTAGGATAACTTGGGTCGATACTGGGCATCGTAAATCAGCCCGTTACCATGGTTGTAATAGTCGTACCATTCATTAAGTGACGACCAACGATCGGTGAAGCCCCACATGGTAAACGAGTGTGCACCCTCTTCGATGCACGCTTCCAAGTACTGGGCATACCAATCGGCTACGGCCTTTGAGGTATCGGCAAAGTTCTGATACTGGTTAATGTCCAGCTCCGACACCCGTACCTCGATACCCAGCGACTTGAAACGGGCAATGGCCGACTTCAAGTCTGCCTTGGTCACAGACGAAGTATTGCGTGGCCAGGTCGCCTGGTAATCAGCATTCACGTCTTCGTGCATCTGCAAGCCAATGCCATGAATGGGCACGCCGGCGGTTTGCAACTCGACCACCAGGTTGAACAGGAAGTCCTGTTTGTCACCCGCCTCTTCACACCCCCACTCATTAATGAACAGCAGTACGTCCGGATCCACTTCATGAGCTTTACGTAATGCCCGTTCAATGTAGCCACTTCCTAATGCCTGGTACCAGACAGAATCACGTAGCTGATCTGTCCAGCCCAGGAACGGCTCGTTGATCACATCGAATGACACCATGCGCCCCTTATAGCGACCGAACAACCTCTCGATATGCTCGTCGAGGATCTCACCTACTTCACTAGCGGAGATGGTTCCATTGAGCCAGCCATCCCACAGCCACTGCGGGGTCGCTTCGTTCCACGCCACCGTGTGGCCATGCACCTCTATGCCATTACGTTCGGCGTAGTCAATCAGCTTATCCGACTCATAAAAGTCGTAGACGCCACGGGCAGGCTGGATGAACTGGAACTTCATGCAGTTCTCAGGGGTGATCTGGTTAAACTCATTGCCTAGAATGGCGCGGTACTGCTCATCGAATACCATCGGGTAGGTGGACACCGCGGTACCCACTCGGAACTTACCGGCCTTATCACGCAAGGTGCCCACTGTCTTCGGCACACTACGCACAGGCATCTCTTCCACGCTACCGGTCGTGGTGATCTGGGTGACAAGGAACGTTGCCCCCACGTTCACTTCATCCAGGCTTACATAAACCACCCCATCGGCAAACAGACACATATCCGACTGACGGGTTACTTCCACACCGTTGGTCAGGAACACCAGCTCGGTGCCCTCCCGCTTGAAGGTGTAAACCACATTGGCACCTACACTGGCAGCAGCATTCCCCGACTCGGTATTGTCAGGGTGATACATTGTCCAGTAACACCAGTCACCGTTGACGATCTGGGCTTTGAAGGTACTCATCGCGGAGTACCACTCATCCTGCACCATCGGGATAACCCCGTGGAACAAGAAGTAGGTGGAGTTGGCCGCGGTCAGCGTAGCGGTGATATTGATCTCAAAGTCACCGGAGACCTGAAAGCGCATTGCCAGGTTGAGCGACGGATTATGGACCGGTGCCTCTGTGCTTTCAGGCAACGGCGACAGCTTACGGTCGAGGCCTTCAAACAGCACGCCATTTGATTGCAAAGTGGCACCAGAAAATCCTTCCCACAAATGTAATGGAACATTGGTCACGGGAATCCCTCAAAGAAATGTACCAGTGGGTTTTCACACGCATTAATTGTTGGGTTTGGAGGAACAATTGCTCTTTAAGCGCAGGATGCTGACCACTGCTTGACCTGCCAACACTTAGGCGCCAGTGGTGGTTTTCTATAACGCGAAGCGCACCGATAGGTTTGACGTCACGAAGCGGAGAAAAAAGTATTCGAGTGACGCACCGGATTAGCTGTTCCCAAGCATGTACGCACGAAGCTGCCGCTCCTCTCGCATAACATAGAGGACAAGAACCCGCATCTCATCCTCACGATAAAAAATGCGACATGGTGGAACAACGACTTCTCTATACACCGAATTAGGGAGTTCTGCAGGCATCCGCCCGGATTGGGGGAAATCTTCCAAGCGCTCGATTTTATCGAAAATCTCTTCTAACAGGCGGCTCGCAGCTCCAGGATTATCCAGTGCAATGTACTCTGCGATTGCGTTTAACTCTTGAAGGGCTGGCTCAGTCCAGATTACTTCAGCCATTTACTCATTTTCTCCCTGGCCTCACTTTGACTGTACGTTCTTCCCTCAAGTACAGCACGCTCTCCCCGTGAGAGCCCCTCAAGTAGCTCAAGCCGACGCTGCATGAATTCGTAATCTTGCACATCAACAAGATAAGCCGATGGCTGGCCATGTTCAGTGATCAGCACCGGCTCTTTAGACAGATGCAGGTCTGCTAAGATTTTTGTGGCTTGGCGTTTAAGGTTTGTAACAAGCTCAACTTTCATGGGCTCATCCCTGATTCAAATTGATAGTGACACTATAGTATCACTATGCAGGTGGAACAATTACAGCTAACGCCCGCAATAAACGGCGCGAGGAACGAGCGTCCGGCGACCGAAGGGAGCGAATTTAATTGCTTTGTGTACGCCCAGCATGGGCATGAACTAATGAGGTGGAAGTCCTCTGTAGGAAGATCACCGCCTCACCCTGATATTCAGGATAGTAGGCGACAACTA
>NZ_LGEN01000064.1 GCF_001507855.1 Halomonas sp. 54_146 | reverse complement strand
GACGAAGGAACGCACTTGACCGACCGCATCCATCAACGCCACACGCCGGAGATAAGAAGGGAACTTGTAGTAGCGGTTGGCAAAGTACGTGTAGCGAACGTTCGGTCGTTTAGCCGTTGGATGAATCAGCGCCTCAATGACCTTTACCGCTTCATTGCCCTGCGTTGCCCCTACCGTCGGCCAGTGGGTATAGGCGACGGTCATCAGATCGCGCACCAGCCGCCGATACAGCGCGAGCGTATTCACCAACGCCTGCTGTTGATCGGCGCTGGTGACCTGAAGGGTGAGGGTGTCGGAGCGAATAATGGCCATGAATTAACTATATATCTATCCAGCTATACCTGCAAATCTGACGCCTTGCGCTGCCTTGACTGTCGATTCATTCGGAGAATCGAATCGCAGAATGCGGCAGATTTTTGTTCAATAAAGCTGTTCAAACTAGCCATTCACATCAAGCTAGTCATTCACGTCAAAACATTGCTGCAGCTGCTGCTCAGCGGCGTCACTGCCCATAGCCGTCAACTTGGCAATATTACGCTCTGGGATAGCTTCGGTGTCGCCGTAAAATTCAATCGCTTTTTCGACGCTCTCTTCACGCAGCAGATGCACCATGGCGTAAGGCGAGCGGTTGGTATAATTAGAGGCGTCATCGGGCTCGGCGTCTTCAAAGCAGTAGTCAGGGTGGAAAGTTGCTAGCTGGTAAATGCCTTCGTAACCTTGTTCAACCAAGATACTTTCCGCTAACTCTACAAAATCCAGGTAGTGATCAAAGCTTTTAAACAGCGTTGGGAATACCAGCAGCGTGGTTTCCGTTTCAGGATGTTCATCCAGCCACTGCATCTCAACCATCAGTTCTTCTAGCGCCACTTCCACTTTTTTAGAGCGCACGACCTCAACACGGATAGCTTCACGCTCCAATTCCCGCTGCGCAAACGGGCAAATATTCTCTGCCACAATAAAAGTGCGCACCCACTTAAGCGTTTGCGCCACTATTTGGTTGTCTGTATGCATAGCATCCTCTTCGTAGCACCTTGTTTATAGCGCCTTATTCATCAATAGGTTGGCGATGGCTGTCGTTCTAGATTAGCTTAACGTTAACACTAGCTTCACGTTAACACTTACCGAGACGTAAGCCCCACTAAAAGGCAAGGATTCACATGCAACACGACGCACTCTATTACCCCAGCGCCTCGCGCCGAATGGCCACGTTCGGCAAACGTGGCATGGTCGCCACCTCGCAGCCTTTAGCCGCTCAGGTAGGCATTAGCATTTTACAACAAGGCGGTAACGCCATTGATGCCGCCATTGCCGCGGCAGCAGCGCTAACGGTGGTAGAGCCCACTTCTAATGGCATCGGCAGCGACGCCTTTGCCATTGTGTGGGTTAACGGCCAACTGCATGGCTTAAATGCCAGTGGCCCTGCCCCACAGGCAGCCACTATTGACGCACTGAAAGCACTTGGCCACAACGCCATTCCCAACCACGGTATGCTGCCGGTGACCGTGCCTGGTGCACCGGCTGCCTGGGCGGCGCTGTCTGAGCGCTTCGGCAAGCTGCCGTTCGCCGAATTGCTGGCACCCGCCATTGCGCTGGCAGATGAAGGTTTCCCCGTGTCTCCCGTTATTCATCAAATGTGGAAGGACGCCTTCACCAACTATTCAGCCTACAGCGAGGCGTCTTTCAAACCGTGGTTTGATACCTTCGCCCCTGAAGGGCGAGCACCAGAGCCCGGCGAACTGTGGCGCTCAGAAGGCCACGCTAAAAGCCTAAAAGCGATTGCTGATACGCACGCCAAAGCGTTTTATGAGGGCGAACTGGCTGATGCCATCGACGCCTTTTCCCGCCAACATGGCGGCCTGTTACGCAAAGAAGACCTAGCTGATTACCAGCCAGAGTGGGTCGACCCGATTAGCGTTCGCTATAAAGGCCATGATATTTGGGAGATTCCCCCCAACGGCAGCGGCATGATTGTGCTGCAAGCGCTGGGTATGTTGGAACATCTAGGCGATGAGAAACAAGACCCAGTCGAAACCCTACACCGCCGAATTGAAGCCACCAAACTGGCCTACGCTGATGGCTTTGCCCACGTTACCGAACTCAACGCCATGCGCCCCACTGTTGGCCAGATGCTAGCCGACGATTATTTGAAATCACGTGCCGCGCTGATTGGCGAACAGGCAATAGACCCCGTTCACGGCAACCCGATTAAAGGCGGCACGGTGTATCTCGCAACGGCGGATAGTGATGGCAATATGGTGTCGCTGATTCAAAGCAACTTTAAAGGCTTTGGCTCAGGCATGGTGGTGCCTGGCACGGGCATCAGCCTGCAAAACCGCGGTTGGTCGTTCTCCCTAGACCCGCAGCACCCGAATGCATTAGCGCCCGGCAAACGCACCTACCACACCATCATCCCGGGCTTTATCACCAAAGATAACCAAGCCGTTGGGCCGTTCGGCGTGATGGGTGGCTATATGCAGCCCCAAGGCCATGTGCAGGTGGTAACGGCGATGCTTGAGGATCACCTCAACCCGCAGGCAGCGCTGGATATGCCGCGCTGGAAATGGACCAAAGGCAAAACCATCGAAGTCGAAGCCGACTTCCCCAATCACTTAGCGCTTGCGCTGGCCCGCCGTGGCCACGACATCGTCAAAGTCGCCGACTCGATCAGCTTTGGCCGTGGGCAGGTCATTCTGCGCGACCCTGAAACGGGCGTACTGCAAGGCGGCACCGAGCCGCGCACCGACGGGGCAGTCCTTCCCTGGTAAATAGCTGCCCTGGTAAATAGCTGCCTTGGTAAGTCTTCGCACAGACTCTTTTTGCTGGTTGCCGTTGAAGGCAACCAGCGGTTGTTAGCTAGCTATCTCTACGCAATCACCGCATGATGGCTGCTCTTTTTTATTAGGGCTTTACCTCTCCCGCTATGTCACCACCACCGTTATCTTCTCAATCTTCCTCTTCGCCGCTCAGCGGCTTTTTTGGCGTGTTTAAGTATAGCCGCCGCGCGCTTGGCTTAGTGTGGGAAACCTCCCGCTGGATGATGCTGGGCTTAGCCCTTTGCACGCTGGTCGCCGGCGTGCTTCCGGCGGTGGCAGCCTGGGTGGGCCAATTGATTGTGGACGGCGTGGTGAGTGCGATGGAAACCCACCGCGAAGCCAGCAACCCCAACCTGCTGGTATCTATTACCCCGGTGCTAAAACTGGTGGGGATTGAAGCGCTGATCATTGCGTTAATCGCGTTGGCTCAGCGCGGTCTTTCGGCCCAGCAGTCGTTGCTGCGTGCGCTGTTAGGGCAGAAGGTCAACGTGATGATTCTGGAGAAAGCCGGCACGCTGTCGCTCAGCCAGTTTGAGGATTCAGAGCTTTACGACCAGCTCACCCGGGCGCGGCGTGAAGCCTCTACGCGCCCGCTTGCGCTGGTGAATAAAACCTTTGGGCTGCTGCAAAATGCGATTTCGCTGTTTAGCTTTGGCGTACTGCTGGTGCAGTTTTCCCCCTGGGCGCTGTTGATCTTAGTAGCAGGCGCGCTGCCGGTATTTATCTCGGAAGCCAAGTTCTCGGGCGACGCTTTTCGGCTGTTTCGCTGGCGCTCGCCGCAAACCCGTATGCAAATGTATTTAGAAACGGTGTTAGCGCGGGAAGACAGCATTAAAGAGGTCAAACTGTTTGGCCTTGAGGGGCTATTTCTCAAGCGCTACCGCGATATCTTTACCCAACTGTTTGCCGAAGACCGCAAACTCACATTACGCCGGGAAAGCTGGGGGTTTCTGCTCGGTTTACTCGGCACCTTAACCTTTTACGCCGCCTACGGCTGGGTGGTGATTGAAACCATTGCGGGCACGCTTACTCTGGGCCAGATGACCATGTACCTGATGGTCTTCAAGCAGGGGCAGGCCGCGCTTTCCGCCAGCCTGACCGCGATTAGCGGCATGTACGAAGATAACCTCTACCTCTCCAATCTTTATGAGTACCTGGAGCAGCCGGTTGACGCTGAGAACGGTACGCTAACCCAAGGCATAAAGCCTGGAGATGGGCTGCGCTTTGAGCACGTTAGCTTCTCCTACCCCGGTGGCGGTTCTGCTCCCCAAAAGCCGGTGCTACACGATATTTCGCTGCACTTATCCCCTGGGCAGAGCCTAGCCCTGGTAGGCGAAAACGGCTCGGGGAAAACCACGCTCATCAAGCTGCTAACCCGGCTTTACCACCCAACCAAAGGGCGGATTCTGTTAGACGGCAGCGACCTGCGTGACTGGAGCACCCAAGCGCTACGCGAGCGTACCGGCGTGATTTTTCAGGATTTCGTGCGCTATCAGCTACAGGTGGGTGAAAATCTGGGCGTTGGCGATACCCACGCGTTTGACGATGAGCAGCGCTGGCAGCAAGCGGCGCGCCACGGCATGGCGGATGACTTTATTACACGCATGGCCAGCGGCTATAAAACCCTGCTTGGCCGCTGGTTTAAAAATGGTCAGGAACTCTCTGGCGGCCAGTGGCAGAAGATTGCCCTCTCTCGCGCCTACATGCGAGAAAACGCCGACATTATCGTGCTAGACGAACCTACTGCAGCCATGGATGCCGCCGCAGAGGCAGACGTCTTCGCCCGCTTTCGCGAACACAGCCGCGATAAAATGGCGATTTTGATCTCACACCGTTTCTCTACGGTGCGCAGCGCTGACCTTATTCTCGTGATCGACCAGGGGCACATTATTGAACGCGGCACCCACGAAGAACTGCTTAAAGCGGATGGCCGATACGCGAAGCTATTTAAGCTGCAGGCTAAGGGATATCGTTAACTCAACGGTTAACGTTCAACTAGTGGCCATAAAGAAGAGATATAGCCAAATCACCCAAGGCTAAAAGCTTAAGCGGCTTGGCTATATCCCTGCTTATCAACACGATTTTTACGGCAATAGCTGCCTTTACCTTTTTTCGGGGTTTGCTGCTGCATTTTAAACATTGGCGTTCGCAGCTGCGCTTTTAACGCATTGTCGTGAATCTTACGCTGTTTCATCACTTGCTCCTGATATGAATAAGCACTGGGCTGAGTAGGCGCTTACTGTGACACTTTCTCCCCTATCCCCACTAAGACACTTTCTCGCCTTTAGCGTTCACCGCTTAGCGCAATGGGCTTTCCAAACACCCAAGTCAAGCACCCAAGCCAAAGACCCAAAGACCCAAACAACGGAGAGCAAATTCGAGAATAAGTGACTGACAAAGCCACTGGCAACATTGCTATGCTTGTCGGCTATTTTATGTAACTAGGCTGCGGAGTAAAAAAGTCGTGAAGACAGAATCAAGAACGTTGGCGTTTTCCGCCTTTATGGCGCTGCTGATTGGCTGTGTGGGCATCGCCGCCACCTTGGCATCAAATTCTCAGGCCATACTGTTAGATGGCCTGTTTAATCTTATTTATTTCAGCGTCGCACTGGTCACCATCAAGGTTAGCAAACTAGCCAGCCACCCAGACAGCGAGGCTTACCCCTTTGGTTATAACTATTTTGAATCGCTGGTTAACCTATGCAAAGGGCTGCTGATTTTAGGTGTTTCTGTTTTTTCCTTGGTTGATGCTGTATCTGCACTGCTCACCGGTGGTCGTGAAATTTCAGCAGGGTTAGCGGTGCTTTATGCGCTCTTCGCGACTGTTGCCTGCTCTGTGACGGCATGGGTTATGCACCGCAGCCAACGCCATGTTCATAGCCCGCTGGTGAGCGCCGATAAGCTTAACTGGGTGGTTAACAGCATAATTTCTGCCGCGATATTAACGGCCTTCTGCATGGTCATGCTGTTTGAGCAGTTAGGCTGGTCCACCGTTGTTCCTTATGTGGATTCGGTACTGGTTATCGCGGTGGTCATTCTCTGCTTGGGTGTGCCCGTGCGTATGGCCTCCCAAGCGCTAAAAGAGCTGCTCAACAAAACACCAGACGAAGCCATCGCCAAGCCGGTACGCCAAGCAGTCGCGCGCGGCCTTGCTGATATCGACACCGTGGAAGTGCGCGTGCGCATGGTACGCCCAGGCCGCCTGCTGTATATCATCGTGCATGTGGTACTGCCCGATGCATCTGATATTTCAGTGACTACCCAAGATGCACTGCGTGCACGAGTGGATGACGAAGTACGCCGCTACTACTCACCGGTGGTGTGTGATGTCATGTTTACGGGGGACACCCGCTGGGCGGCACCCTCTTGCGGGCTGCTGATAGAAAAGAGCACGTGAAGATAACGCCCTGTTTTTGAAAGAATAGCGGGGCTCAGACCTCTATCAGCCAATCTGGCTTAAATAACGCCGGGCTGAATTCATCAGGGTAGCCGCCGGGGTTGGCGATAATTCGCGTACCGTTACGCAGAATATCGACCGGTTCGTGCACGTGGCCATGCACCCATACATCCATCTTGCCCATTAAATGGGGCAGGTGTGAGGCAAACGCGGGGGAAAGTGCATCGCCCAGATATTGACCAGGGATACAGTCGTGCAGCGGCGCATGGTGACTAACCACCACTTTTCGGCCGGCAAAGGGTAGAGCCAGCTCATTTTCTAACCAGTCGAGCGCTTCTGCGTGCAGTTGCTGGCTCGCCTGCGGTGTAAACGTCACCCCGGGCGACGTTTGTACGATGTTAAAATCGGGCATATAGCGTAGCGCTTTAGCTTCGGTATACTCGGGGTTTTGCGTTGGGTCACCGGCATAGAGCGCAAAGTCCGTCCAGAGCGTCGTGCCGTAGAAGCGCACATCGCCCAGCGTTACCGCACGATTATCCAGCAATGCAATGTCAAGCCGCTCGGCTTCCAGCGCCAGCTCATCACGCAGCAGCGGCATACAGGTGCCATAAAATTCGTGATTACCGGGCACATAGACAATGGGCATCTCAGGAAAGCGCCGGCGAGCCCAGGCCAAGCCCTCACTATTACGATGAATATCTCCGGCCAGGATCACTACATCGGCGTTCACCTCTGGCAGTTCACGGTGGCCGTCAAAAAATTCCAAGTGTAGATCAGACAAGATTCTCAGGCGCATGGGGACTCCTTGTAGAAATATCGCTATTAACTCAGATGCTCCCTAGGGCACTTTGTCGCAGGGTACCGGTAAAGTGCTTAAGTGTCTTTCCGGCTAATTCTAACAACACTTTGCACCAGCGTTATGGAGAGTTTCTACTATCGTTTCAGTCACATTGATGCTGATTAGCGACTCCTTTGGCAGCGGTATAAATCGGTGAGTGGCTTTGCAGCCTAGCCGTTTAATGCCAAATATGCGCCGCACTAGCCCCCGATCAATGCTTCCTCACTACAATTATGCTGCACCGCAACAAAAGCGGTCTATACTGCAGGGGTAGTCCACTAGGAGGACCACATAATGACTTTTCATATCACATCCCCTGCACGCGACAATGAAGTTCTAGAGTTCTGGAACTTGAATGCCCAATGGAATCGTGCCGCAGTCGAAGCACTGAAAGCCTATCTAGGCTAATTCAGGTGCTTTTCTCCCTTTAAGAGCAAAAGATAATCACCGAAGCCGGAATAATTTCCGGCTTTTTTATGGCTATGAAAACCTTTTCCATTCAGGCACATAATGTCAAAAGATAGCCATTTGTAAGCAATGGCTTACGAAAAATGGCAAATCGCTTACAACGTTAGGACTATCTCTTGCCAAAAAAAGCTCTTAATATCTCATGACAGTTAAATGACTGCTTTGCACAAGATAGGCTGTGTACAGCTTGAAATACGCTCAATGGCACCGTGTAAAAATGCTGTGCAGTACAGGGCCAACACCCCTTGCTCTACATTCCTTGCCCCCTTGAGCCTTGAACTCTGAATTCTAAACCCTGAACCCTGAACCCTGAAAAAAAGGAGCGAACGTCATGCAAAACTCAATCATCCAAACTCAAACGTTGGAAGTTGATGTTATAGAAGTATGGGCACAGCGTGCTCAGCAGCAACGCGCTGCACTAGATGCTATTAAAGCCTATTTACGTTAAACAAGGCTTTGCTGTTATTTTAGCGGCGCATCCAACGCTTCGTGCTAGCATGAACCGTTGAATGCACCGCTTTTTTATAGCCAGTTAGTTTCGGGTACTTCGCCATGATCAAGAGTTAAGCTCAGTTCTTGTGTATGGAGGGCAGTAGAGAGGGTGGCGTATCCTGTTGATTGATCTCGCCAGATCACAACCAACATAGGACGGATACGCC
>NZ_LGEN01000063.1 GCF_001507855.1 Halomonas sp. 54_146 | reverse complement strand
GTATCCACTCGTGTTGGTTGAGATCTTGGTCGTGATCAATCAACAGGATACGCCACCCTTCCTACCTCCTCCCATACACCAGACTTGAGCTTAACTCTCTTCCACTTTTAAGTGCCTCTATTTGCTCTTGAGCTTTGAGATCATGCAGCACCACTTCCAAGTTTTTGTTACGGCGCAAGCGCCGCACAATTAAAGGCAACTCCTCATAAAAAACTGACGGCACAAAACCTATGGAAAGTACGCTCTTGTGATGCTGGGCCACCTGACGCGTCCCTTCGATAGTGGCATTGACTTTTTCCAGAATGGCATCAGCCTGTTGCAAAAAGTACAGTCCACTCTGGGTGAGCTCAAGTCCTCGAGGCTTACGAATAAAAAGTTGTACCCCAAGTTCTTCCTCCAACTGCTTGATCTGTCGAGTTAATGGCGGCTGAGAAATAAACAATTTTTCTGCAGCCCGAGTCATGTTCAACTCTTGCGCCACCACTATGAAATATCTTAAATGTCTTAACTCCACTCATACCTCCTAGGTATCGCTGAGGACTTAATCAGTATTGGATTGCATTCCTAAAGAAGCTGTAGCTTTGAGTTAACAACAAAAACACAACACTAAAAGTTGGGAGGCAGCAGATGCCCGTAATCATCGAGTCCATAGAAGCTAGCCTGCTCAGTATTCCGACCCTAGATCTGAATACACTTTGCATTATAGCCACGGACGCACAGAGTGCGTTTGTCATGGATAGAAAAAACAGCAGTGTTCTTAAGGCTCAAGCCGAGTCTACGACTATCATAAAAATGATAAGAGAGTAATTATGACTGTTAAAATTTATGACACCCCTGAAGTGCAAGATTTTCTAAAAATCGTTGCTGGTCTCGACCAAGAGGGCGGTAACGATCGTGGCAAGCAGATCATTCACCGCATTCTATCTGACTTGTATCGCACCATTGACGATTTTGATATCACTGCTGAGCAATACTGGTCTGCCATCAGTCTGCTTAACGCTTTGGGACAAGCTTCGCAGTTTGGCTTGCTATCACCCGGCCTAGGTTTTGATCATTATATGGACATGCGCATGGATGCCGCCGATGCAGAAGCCAAGCGCACCGGCGGCACCCCGCGTACCATCGAAGGACCACTGTATGTTGCTGGTGCTCCTGAGGCAGAGGGTTTTGCGCGCATGGATGATGATCCAGATACGGATGGCGAAACCATGTGGTTGCATGGTCAAGTGCGTGATACGGCTGGGAAACCAATCCCCAGCGCCAAAGTAGAGATTTGGCACTGCAACTCCAAAGGGGGTTACTCCTTCTTTGATAAGAGCCAAACCCCTTACAATTTGCGCCGCACCATTATCGCTGACAATGAAGGCTACTACCGTGCCCACAGTGTTATTCCATCAGGCTACGGTGTACCTGAAGGCGCTCCTACGGATCAAGTACTGAAATTACTCGGTCGCCATGGCGAACGCCCAGCGCATATTCACTACTTTATTTCCGCGCCAGGTCATCAGCATCTAACCACGCAAATTAACTTGGCAGGCGACCCCTACACCTATGATGACTTTGCTTTTGCAACCCGTGAAGACTTAGTGGTAGAAGGCAAGCGGGTAGAAAACCACCCAGTCGCGCAACAATACGGCGTTGAAGGCACTGTGACCGAAGTGATATTCAATATTGAACTGTCGCCCACTGCAGAAGAAGAGCTGCAAGCGCGCCATAAGCGTCCACGTGCCATGGAAAGCGAGTCACAAGAAAGTCAGCTAGCCGGCACTGCCAAGGTCTAATACATACAAATAAACGGTTGCACACCGGGGAGCGCCTTAATCAGCGCTCCCATAAAACAATAGGAATTGAGGTTTCGACCATGACTACACAGCGTAATGATAATCTTGAGCAGCCGGGCCGTAGCGTCATTTTTGATGATGGGCTGAGCGCAACTGATACCCCAAATGAGACCAACGTAGTTGAAACTGAGGTGTTAATTGTCGGTTCAGGCCCTGCTGGCAGTTCCGCAGCAATGTTCCTGTCGACCCAGGGCATTAGCAACATTATGATCACCAAATACCGTTGGACTGCGAATACCCCCCGTGCGCATATTACTAACCAGCGCACCATGGAAATTTTACGCGACGCTGGTATTGAGGATCAGGTTTTAGCAGAAGCAGTCCCCCATGAACTTATGGGTGACACAGTCTATTGTGAGTCAATGGCCGGCGAAGAAATTGGCCGCCGGCCAACTTGGGGCACACGACCTGACCGCCGCGCTGACTATGAGCTGGCATCTCCAGCGATGCCTTGCGATATCCCGCAAACCTTGCTTGAGCCCATTATGCTCAAAAATGCCACCATGCGTGGCACGCAAACACAGTTCTCCACTGAGTATTTAAGCCACACCCAAGACGATAAGGGTGTCAGCGTGCAAGTACTCAACCGTCTGACCGGTCAAGAATATACCATTCGCGCCAAATACCTGATTGGTGCTGATGGTGCGCGCTCCAAAGTGGCTGCGGATATCAATTTGCCGATGGAAGGCAAAATGGATATCGGCGGCTCGATGAATATCACCTTTAAAGCAGACTTGTCCCACCTGGCGGCCCATCGGCCCTCGATCCTGTATTGGGTCTTCCACCCAGGATCGAATATCGGTGGCCTCGGCGCTGGCTTGATCCGCATGGTGCGGCCATGGAATGAATGGCTGGTGGTCTGGGGTTTTGATATCAATCAAGAACCACCCAAGCTCAATGACGATGAAGCTATTCAAATCGTGCGTAATCTAGTGGGTATCGAGGATCTTGATGTGGAAATCCTTGGTTACTCACTCTGGGGCAATAATGACCAGTACGCCACGCATCTACAGAAAGGCCGCGTATTCTGTGCCGGTGATGCAATCCATAAGCATCCGCCCAGTCACGGCCTGGGTTCTAATACGTCAATCCAAGACTCCTACAACCTGTGCTGGAAGTTGGCCTGTGTACTCAAAGGGCAGGCGGGGCCTGAACTGTTAGAAACCTATTCCACCGAGCGTGCACCCATCGCCAAGCAGATTGTGACGCGCGCCAATGGCTCGAGCAGTGAATATAAGCCGATTTTTGACGCTTTAGGCGTTACCGATACCACGACCAACGATGAGTTTGTAGAAAAGCTTGCCTTGCGTAAGGAAAACTCGCCTGAAGGTGCTCGCCGTCGAGCAGCATTGCGTGCGGCGCTGGACAATAAGGATTATGAGTTTAACGCCCAAGGCACTGAAATTGGTCAGTTCTACGACTCATCAGCAGTGATTACTGATGGTCAAAAACGCCCAGCAATGACTGAGGATCCTATGCTACACCACCAGAAATCGACTTTTCCTGGACTACGCCTACCCCATGCATGGCTAGGTGATGCGAAAGAGAAATACTCCACCCATGATATTGCGGAGGGCACTCGCTTCACGATTTTCACTGGTATCACCGGTCAAGCTTGGGCTGATGCAGCAGTTCGCGTTGCTGAGCGTTTGGGCATCGACTTGAAGGCCGTGGTGATTGGTGAAGGGCAGCCGGTACAAGACCTCTATGGTGATTGGTTACGCCAGCGTGAAGTGGACGAGGACGGTGTGATCTTGGTGCGCCCAGATAAACATATTGGTTGGCGTGCCCAGAGTATGGTCGCAGATCCAGAGACTGCATTATTTGATGTACTCTCAGCGCTGCTGCATACCAAACAAACAAACCAAGCAAACCAAGCAAACTACAGTTGAAGGCAGTGATGAGGCCTCGCTTCATCCAGAGCTGGCTTATGCATAGAGAACCGTCATTATAGTGAGTTATAGCAGCACCGAATCTAATGATTGAGGTGCTGCTTTTGTTAATGGAGCTCAGAACTTTAGGTTTTAAAATTCGGTGAATAGTTCTTGGGTCTCTTAGCGCACTTATTGATGGAGAAACACTATGCCGCATTCTTTTCTATATATAGCCAATCCAGCCCGAATTGTCTTTGGCCCTGGCAGCCTAGCGCAAATTAATGACGAGGTACGCCAGCTCGGCTGCGCGCAAGCCTTAGTACTATCAACACCTTCACGGCGCAAAGATGCCGAGCGCCTGAATCAGCAGCTTGGTAACCTCGGTGTCGGAGTCTTTAGTGAAGCCGCAATGCATACGCCAGTGGAGGTGACTGAGCGTGCGCTGCAAGCATATGCAGCAATGGGCGCAGATTGTGTTATTGCGCTGGGAGGCGGCTCCACCATTGGTCTAGGCAAAGCGATCGCTTATCGTAACAATGCGCCGCAGGTGGTTATAGCGACGACCTACGCCGGCTCTGAGGTCACTGCAATTTTGGGGCAAACTGAAGATGGGGTAAAGACCACAGTCAAGCACGAGTCTATCCTGCCCGAGGTAGTGATCTATGATGCTGAGTTAACCTTAGGGCTGCCAGTATCCACCAGCGTCACCAGTGCGTTAAACGCTATGGCGCATGCTTTGGAAGGCCTTTACGCGAAAGAGCGCAACCCCATCACCGCATTGATGGCAGTGGAGGGAATTGGCGTTCTTAAAGAAGCTTTACCCATAATTGTTCAACAGCCCGAGAATCTAGAGGCGCGCAACAACGCTCTTTACGGCGCATGGTTGTGTGGCACTGTACTGGGCACAGTGGGTATGGCGTTACATCATAAACTTTGCCACACCTTAGGTGGCAGTTTTAACCTTCCACACGCAGAAACTCATGCCATTATGCTTCCGCATACTATGGCCTATAACGCTCAAGCCGCAGCTGAAATGCTGGCACCAGCAGCTGAGCTATTTGCTGGGGATTTGGGAGGCGGTCTGTACGACTTTGCGCAAGGTCTTCAGGCACCACTGGCGCTAAAAGAACTGGGTCTTGCCGAAGCTGATTTAGATAAGGTGGCAGACCTAGCGGTACAAAACCCCTACTGGAATCCCCAGCCGATCGAACGTCAAGCCGTGCGTGAGCTGCTACAGCGTGCTTGGAGCGGTACCCGCCCAGAATAAAAAAATCCAAGATTCTATCATAACGGAACCTAAGCAAGGAACAATACTAATGGCAAAAATCGATTATTTCACTGAAGAGCGATCTGCTGAAACAGTTAACGCGCGCATGGGCAAAGCGATCAACCCGCGTTTGCGCGAGGTGATGACCTCACTGATTAAGCATCTGCACAGCTTTGTTAAAGACGTCGAGCTCACCCAGGCCGAGTGGGAGGCAAGTATCGATTTCCTGACGCGCACCGGTCAGATGTGTGACGCCCAACGGCAAGAGTTTATTTTACTGTCCGACACACTAGGTGTGTCCATGTTGGTGGACGCCATTCAGCATCGCCGGCCCGAACCGGCCACTGAAAACACCGTCTTTGGGCCTTTCCATGTGGATGGTGCTCCGATACTAGACATGGGCGCCAATATATCTTTGGACGGTAAGGGCGAGCCTTGCCTCTATGAGGGGCGTGTGCTGGATTTGGACGGAAACCCCATTGCGGGTGCGCGGATCGATGTGTGGTCGGATAACAGCGAAGGTTTTTACGACGTGCAGCAACCAGGCCAGCAACCCACTTGGAATAATCGCGGCGTGTTTATAACTGGGGCCGATGGTCGTTATTGGTTCACTGGAATTAAACCGGTGTCCTATGCGATTCCTGACGACGGCCCTGTGGGTGAAATGCTAAGTGCTCTGGGTCGTCACCCCTGGCGACCTGCGCATATGCATTTTATGCTTAATCATCCCAAGTTCGAGCGCATTGTTACCCATACTTTTGTTTCCGGTGACTTTTATCTTATGTCAGATGCCGTATTTGGCGTGAAGGACTCGCTTATCTTGGATTACTCGCCAAGTATCAGCACAGAGGTGAAATGGAAAGCAGATTTTGATTTTTGGATGGTCAATAAAAACAGCCAAAAGCTGTGCCACTTGAAGGCGGTTGAGAATTGACTTTTTAGCGCGCAAAAACTGCTCAACTCTACACTCTCTTCGACCAAGTAATTGCCTGATTTTAGCGCGCAAACTGCGCGCATACCAGCCAATAGTGTTTAACCAGAGGCAATAAGCGCTGATCATCCTTGTAACGCTTACTCTCTGGCGCTTTAACCCAAGCGTAATAGCTGCTGTGATGAACACGCATCACTTTGCAAAGCAAGCGCACAGGATAACGGTGGCGACGAGATTTTATGAACGCGTACCGTTCTTTGACTCGCTGGCAAAGAACACGGCGGCCTCCTTTAAGATGTTGCGCTCTTGCTCAACACGCTTCAGTTCGCGCTTTAAACGGGCGATTTCTGTTTGTAAATCATTATCTTCCAGTCGTTTTTTAACCGGTTTGGAAAAGATCTTAATCCAGTTGTACAGCGTCTTATCACTGATGCCTAAGCGCGTAGCAACGTCTACAACAGCATAACCATGGATGGTCACTTGGTTGACAGCTTCTTGCTTAAACTCATCTGAATAACGGTAGTCTTTGCTCATGTTTAACCCCTTATGGTTGTTCATCTTTTTACCATAAAAAGTGTCGGGGTTAGTCAGGCCTTATCAAGTTCCGTTCGGCCTGTTTTAGTGAGGATGAGCGTGGCTGCTGTTCTTTTAATTACGTACGGTTTTTCTGAGTATCACAATAAATGAGTCATTGTATTAATACGATGGCGAATAATTTGGTGCTGCCCCTAGGGGACTAAAGCAAGTTATAGGTGGTTGAGCTGCTCGTTTTAGAGGTTACTTTATCTTGAGTTTTCAGATCGAAATCTGAGGATTGATCTTTTGCCTGAAGCACGCAGTATGTTTGCAAAAGAGCACTGTGCTGCAACCTAGACATAGTGCCGAC
The DNA here is from genome assembly GCF_001507855.1 of Halomonas sp. 54_146. Lineage (GTDB taxonomy): Bacteria > Pseudomonadota > Gammaproteobacteria > Pseudomonadales > Halomonadaceae > Vreelandella. The sequence goes on along the minus strand of NZ_LGEN01000063.1, from coordinate 1,453 downwards.
TTTGATATGCAACATACAACGCTTGTGCTTGCTACACTGCCTGCCTGCCTGCCTGCCTGAGTCGCTTACGCTATAAGCCCATAACCAGCTGTGTGTGGATACTGTGACCTCGGCTCAGTTTATCTACATGACTTCTATTCATGGTTTTTAGGATTTTATATGACGCAACTGGCCGTGCCGCAAGATATCACCAGCGATACCAGCAGTGATCCTGTGCGCTGGCGGGTTCTTGCGGTGTTGCTGATGGCGATTTTTATGTCGCTGATGAGTGTCAGTGTGGTGAATGTGGCTTTGGCTTCGATCCAAGAGTCACTGGCTGCCAGTCAATCGGCTATTCAGTGGGTGCTCGCCGGTTATGCGCTGACCTTTGGTGTGGTCTTGGTCAGTGCTGGGCGCGCGGGTGATCTGATGGGACGCGGCGGAATTTTTATTCTGGGCGTGATCATTTTCACCCTTGCATCGATTGCCGCAGGCTTAGCGCCGGATGCACAGTGCCTTTTTCAGCTTCCGCCATTTCCTCTTTTGAAACGCCTGTCTCTACTTCAATATTAAAGCGCTTATTGACTTGATCTGGTACGAGTTTAGCGGTTACGTTTCGAGTCTTAGAAATCACCCAAGAGGGTGACATGGGCACCATCCAGCCTGTTTCAGGGCACTTTGTCTCTAAGCAATAAAGATAAGCCTTAGCACGATTCCCTTCTTCATCCTGCTCTATACCTAACGCGGTAATTTCTTCGTCAACTGCGTTGGCAACGTCTTCTTGAGCTTTTTCAATTTCAGCTCGCTTTTCCGGGCTGGCACCGATGATGTTGAGCGCTCCCCATGTCAGCATACAAGCGACAGGATTAAGGTCTGAAGCGTAAACGTCGCAGCCTAGTCGAGCGGCTTCAAACGGAATGGAGTCGCCTCCGCTGAAGGTATCCCCAACACGCGGACGTTTGCCGTAGCGGAGCTGTCCAAGCTGCTCAATAAGTTCATCAAAAGAATGGGCATTAACGCCAACATGAGCATAATGGGCATTGACTTTGCGCCAAGCAGGCGCATACAACCACTCTTGATCCACTTCTTCAGGCCGCTTACAAAGGCTAGCCCGTGCTTCGTAGCTTGGTAGTGTTTTAAGCGCCTTGGTAAATACAAAAGCTTTGCTGTCGTTATCTAACCCACGTTTCCATTGCAGCGTCACGCCAAGCTCGTCTGCATCCATTGGGAAGTTTCGTGCTTTGATCTCTTCTTCAGTGATGGAGGCTCCTGTCTTGATGGACGGCTTGAAGTACGCCCAGGGATTATCCAGGCTCACCATCTTTGCCAAATTTTTAGGTTTCAGAAGATTCTGAATAACAGCCCGTCGCGCTAATGAGTTATAGTCAAATCTGGTGGATGGCAGTCAGGCGGCAGTCCTGTCTGATTGATCGGTTACCTGCTCCCCATCCTGAAACCGGACGTTGTTCACGAC
>NZ_LGEN01000062.1 GCF_001507855.1 Halomonas sp. 54_146 | reverse complement strand
GGAAGCGGCTGTTGGTGCTTGATGGATTGGTTAGGTTCTTGAAATCATAGCACTTTCAGCCGCTTTCTTTTATACCCTGTGAGAAATCCGGGCTAGGCGCTCAATGAACGGGGTTTTATCGACGTAGTAGTAATCGCCTTCGCGGATATCCGAAAAGGTCTGAATGCCAATGGGAAGCTTGCGACGATGGGCGGATGACATGCGGGCCTCCAATGACGATACCGTTCACGCTTGGTGTGGGTGGGAAGTTTAGCACGGTCGCGTAGAGGTAGACTTGTAGCGGTAGTTACCCACCACGTGAAGTGTCGAGTAGAATTACGCCCTCACGACAACGATTGCGATGATGAACCGTTCAAACGGGCGTATGTCCCGCCGCACTACTGCTTTTTTATCACCCAATTTTTCTTCTTTTAGAGGTTTCTGTGTCTGACCACTCCCGCGCCAATGATGCCATGGCCCTCTTTATCGCGCTTCATCAGAATGATTGGCAGGGTTTCTTCGACGCCAATTCGCTGCAGCGCGGCAAGCGTTATGCCAATCAGCGTCGCGTGCTGGGTGAGCTGAGTCTGGAGCTTGATGCGGAGTGGCTGACGTTATCAGGCGACGTGGAGGGGAGCGAGCGCGAGCCTTACCACACGGATGTCACCATTGGCATTCTCGGGCGTGATGAGACGCTCATCACCGACTGTAGCTGCCCAGTGGGTGTCAGGTGTAAACACGCCGTGGCGCTTATCCAGACCTTTCTCAACCAGATGGGCAATGGGGCTGAGGTGTTTGCAGAGCGTCAGCCGCACAACGGCGCTTCGGGCAAGACGGACACGCAGCAATCGCTTAAACAGCGCTGGGAAAAGTGGATCAAGGAACTCGACCAGTCGCCGGCATCCGTGGGCGAGGGGCAACGTGTCGAGGCGACATATCGACTTGCGCTGTTTCTGGACAGCCGTGACCAGGTGGGCCCAACGCCTGTCTTATCCGTGCTGCCCGCCTGGTTGCGTCCTGGCAAGCAGAAGAGCCGCGGTAACGGCTGGGTGGCACCTCGTAGTATTGAAGTCAGTCGGTCAGGAGCGCTAGTGCCGGCCCCCGAGGGAGGTTGGCTCCCCGAGCAGGAGGAGGCCATTGATCAGCTGATGCACGGTGAGCACGAAGTGACGTGGTCAAGCACGCAGCGCATGTGGGCACTGGTGTCACATTCTTTTCAGGCCCGGGCCTTATGGGCGTTATTGGAGAGTGAAACACCCCCATTGCTGTTTCATCGCAGGCAGACGGGCACCCGGCTTGAGCGGGGGCCTACCTGCCAATTGTCACCGAGTTGGCAAGCGGATAGTGAAGGCGTACAACGATTACATCCGACCACCGTGCCAGAAGACACCCTCTCCTCCGAGGCGATCATCGCCAGAGTCGGTCGTGGCCTCTGCTATCTCGACCCCGAACGCGGCCAGTTCGGGCGGATGGAGGGTGCGCCTGAGCTCCTCGACAAGCTGTATCGGTCGCCGCCGCTGCCACCGGACATCAGCGAATGGCTGGGCGAACGGCTTCAGCAGGCACCCACACTGGCTGAACGCCTGCCCACACCGACACGGATAGAAGAGCAAACACTCAAGGATGTTACACCCCAACTCAAAGTGACGATGTGTGTCGCGGAAGGGCAGCTTGGGTTTAGCCATGGGGCGCCACTACCCCGCTGGATTCAGGTGGGCGCCGGCGTGGTGAGCTTTGATTATGCAGGCATTGAGGTACCGCCCGAAGAGGGTGACACCGCCAATGGATACCGGGATGGGCAGCGGCTGACGATACAGCGCGATACCCAGGCCGAGCGGACCCTGGTGCATGGCCTGCCCTCGGGCATGGTGACCCTTGAGCACTTGGAGAAGAAGAGCACGGTACCCGCATATCTGGAACTGCCGCCCTGGACGTTGCTATTGCCTCACCACGGTACGCCGCCCACACGGGCGACAGAGTGGCCAACGCACCTCGCCGGTCCTGATGAGTGGTGGGAGATGATAGACACGTTGCGCCAAGCGGGCTGCCTCATCGAATTCAGTGAAGACTTCCCTAAAGAGCCTATCTATCTTGAGCCCGAGGCGTGGTACGGCGAACTGGAGCCGGCCGGTAACGGCTGGTTTGATTTGGCGTTGGATATTGAGGTGGAAGGCGAGCGGGTTAACCTGCTGCCCATTTTGCGCCAACTGCTCAAGCGCGAGGATTTTCCCCTGGAGCCCCGCGAAGAGGAGGCCGATGACGCGAGCTGGACCTTGGAACTGGACGAGCATCGCCGTTTGACGCTGCCCTTGTCTCGGCTGCGTGGGCTAATGACGCCGATCTTGGATTGGCTGGGCGATGAGCGCGACCCCGACGCGTCCGTGACATTGCCGCTAACGGCCGCCGAGAAAGTGGCGCCTGTCGCCGAGCACGAGCGCTGGGCAGGGCGTGAAGAAGTGAGCGCTTTGGCCCAGCGATTACGCGAGCTGCCGGCGAGCTTACCCCAACCACCCGGTTTTGTCGGTGAGTTGCGCGACTATCAGTCCCGCGGCCTGGCCTGGCTGCGTTTTCTTTCCGAGCTCGGCACCGGCGGCATCCTGGCCGATGACATGGGACTGGGCAAGACGGTGCAAGTCCTGGCGCATGTGCTTGATGAGCGGGCTCGTGGTTCGCTCAAGGGGCCGACCCTGGTGATTGCCCCCACAAGTTTGGTGGGTAACTGGTGCACCGAAGCCGCGCGCTTCGCGCCGGATCTCCAGGTGGTGGCGTTGCAAGGCGGCAAAGCCCAGCGTGAGCGTCAGTTCGCGGAGGCGCTACCCGATGCCGACCTGGTCATTACCACCTATGCGCTCCTGATCCGCGACCTTGAGCGCTTGGGCGAAACGGCATTCGGCCTGTTAGTGCTTGATGAAGCCCAAGCCATCAAGAACGCGGCCAGCCAGACCGCGCGAGCGGTGCGCGCGCTAAAGGCCAAGCGTGCCGTGGCGATGACCGGCACGCCACTGGAGAATCACCTGGGCGAGCTGTGGGCTCAATTGGATGCTGTGGCGCCAGGCGCGCTGGGTAGCCAGCAATGGTTTGGTCAGTGCTTTCGCACGCCTATCGAGAAGGAGGGAGATGTTGCGCTTCGCGAGCAGCTCTCTCGACGCCTAGCGCCGCTGATGCTGCGCCGGACCAAGCAGCAGGTGCTCGGTGAACTGCCCGATAAGACCGAGACGCGTCGCGAAATCACCCTGAGCGGTGCTCAACGAGAACTCTACGAGAGCCTACGTCTCGCCCAGCACCAGCGCGTGCAACAAGCCGTTGCCGAACGTGGCCTAGCCGGTTCCGGCATCGTGATGCTGGATGCGCTGCTCAAGCTGCGCCAGGTATGCTGCGACCCGCGGCTGGTCAAACTCGACAGCGCCCAAAAGGTGCGTCGCTCAGCGAAACTTGATCAACTGCGGGAACTGTTGCCGCCCCTGATTGAAGAGGGGCGGCGCATCCTGGTGTTTTCGCAGTTTACCGAGATGTTGGGGCTGATCGGCCAGGCACTGGAGAAAGATGGTATCGCCTATACCACCCTAACGGGCGATACCCCCGGTAAGACGCGAACACAGCGCGTAGCGCGCTTTCAGCAGGGGGAGGTGCCGGTTTTTTTGATTAGCCTCAAGGCCGGCGGCACCGGGCTCAACCTCACCGCGGCGGATACAGTGATTCATTACGACCCTTGGTGGAATCCGGCGGTGGAAGCACAGGCGACAGGCCGTGCCCATCGCATGGGCCAGCAGAACCCGGTGTTTGTCTACAAACTGATGTGTGCCGGTACCGTGGAAGAGCGCATTCACGACTTGCAGTCGCGCAAGGCAGCCCTGGCCGCTTCCATCTTGGAAGGCGGTGCCGAACGCCAGAGTGACGGCCCGCTATTCGACGAGGAAGACCTGGCGCTGCTGTTTGCGCCGGTGGCGTAGTTCAGGCATCAAAGCAAAAACAACCTCCATGCCACTGCCCTAAGGCCACGCATCACCCGCCATGGTATTCTGTTGCCAAACGATTAGCAGGGACACGCGATGGCGACTCATCATCATGATACGGGATATAAAGAGCTATTCAGCCACCCCGAGTTCGTGCAGCAACTGATTGAAGGCTTTGCCCCTTCCGACATCGCCGGGCTAATGAACTTCGCGACCCTCAAGAAACACAACGGTCATTACATTACGCCCTTGTTTGAAGAGAAGATCGAAGACGTGGTGTGGTCGGTGGAGGTGACTTGGCAGGGTATGAAGCAGGACGTATTTCTTTACATTCTGCTGGAGTTTCAGTCATCAGTTGACCGCACCATGCCGATTCGGTTGATGCACTACGTAGCCTGCTTTTACAGCGAGCTGCTTAAGCAGAAAGCCATCGTTCCCAGACAAGGCTTGCCACCGGTGTTTCCAGTGGTTCTGTACAACGGCGCCAAGCCTTGGACGGCACCGCTGAACATATACGACATGATTCGGCCGGAACCGCCGAGTTTCCTGCAGGTCTACCAGCCGCGTCTTCGCTATTACCTGGTCGACGAAGGGCGCTATACTAACGAAGAGTTAGGCCTGCGCCAGACACCGCTTAGTGGTGTTTTTGGCGTGGAAAACGCTGGAGAAAGCTGGGAAGCTCTGCAAAATGCGGTGGATCGTGTGGTGGCAATTATTCAGGCCGACCCCAACAAGGAACGCACCGACCGGATCATCACTCGTTGGCTAAAGCGGCACTTGCACCCGCTGAGTGCCGAGGTCAATCTGGATCGGCTAGACAGCCTGATGGAGGATAAAGCCATGTTGGCAGAGAACTTAGAAAATCTTGTCAAGAAAGAGCGCCTGGAAGGTCGGCAAGAAGGCCTGCAAGAAGGTCGCTTGGCAGAAGCACGTGAAGTTGTGCGTACTCAACTCAATTTCAAGTTTGGTGATGTGCCCGAGTGGGTAGAAGCGCAGCTTAGCCAAGCCGATCATGATCAATTGAAAGGCTGGATGCGTGAAGTTCTGTTCGCCGATAACCTGGGCGATATGTTTAAGCATTAAGCCTGTTGTTAGCTGAAACTCCCGGGTGATTGAGGAAAGGCGGCATACCTTGGTGTTTTCGCAGTTCACCGAGATGCTGGGATTGATTGGGCAGGCGCTGGAGAAGGACGGCATCGCCTACACCACCCTAACGGGCGATACCCCCGGTAAGACGCGAACACAGCGCGTAGTGCGCTTTCAGCAGGTGAGATTCCGGTCTTTCTGATTAGCCTCAAGGCTGGCGGCACCGGACTCAACCTCACGGTGGCTGATACCGTGATTCATTACGACCCTTGGTGGAATCCGGCGGTGGAAGCACAGGCGACAGGCCGTGCCCATCGCATGGGCCAACAGAATCCCGTGTTTGTCTACAAGCTGATGTGTGTCGGTACCGTAGAAGAGCGCATTCACGACTTGCAGTCGCGCAAGGCAGCCCTGGCCGCGTCCATCTTGGAAGGCGGTGCCGAACGCCAGAGTAACGGCCCGCTATTCGACGAGGAAGACCTGGCACTGCTGTTTGCGCCGGTGGCGTAACTTAAGTGAATGGATGAGGCCGGAGATATTATGTGTCAGTGGCAAGCGTTTCCACCTCAAACGCTACGATTTGGCGCTCAATGCTGGAAAACTCCACGCCAATGAGATGAATGGGCATGCCACTGGCACGGTGTTTGTCGGCATAGCCTTTGGCTTTGATCTGCTCCAGTGCTTTTCCCTCAGGCAGCTGCTCCACGACCTTGAACTCGAAAAGGTAAATATGCCCGCCGAAGTCGACGCTCATATCGACTTTACCCCGGTGGCTGGCGTCTTCCACCGTCACGCCCACCCCCAGTGCCGCGAAGTGGCTGTAGAACACGCTGGCATAATGCCCTTCGTATTTGGCAATGGGGTTGTTGCGATACCAGTCGTGGGGCAGGCCGGCGTAGAGAGCTTTGAGGTGACCTTCCAGCCCTGCTAGATCATGCTCATGCAGTACCTTAAACAGCGCCAGTTGATAGGTTTGCGCGTCGCTGTCTGGGATACCCAGCACGGGCAACAGAAACTCGTTCAGGCTGCTTTCGACTTCCCGGTTAGGAAACCCCAGCGAGTACAGCTGGTAGCCCACCATCGGCTCCTGCATATCCTTGATGGTGATATAGCCGGTCTGAAACAGCAGTGCCTCGGTTGCGATGTCATCGACATCAAAGCGGCCCAACAACTGTGCCTTGGCCTGAAGGGTGCCAAGTTGCGGGGTAAACACACCGCGTGCTTTCAGCAAGTCCACCAAAAACGTGGGCGTGGCGCTCTCAAACCAGTAAGGGCTAAATTTACGCTCTTCTAGCAATAGCAGCACATCAAAGGGGTTATAGACCGCTTCAACGTCCTGCCCACCCCAGCGGTAGCCGTTATACCAGCGGCGAATATCTTCACGGTCAAGCCCGGGCAGCTCCGGTGCAAAGACGGTATCGACATCGTGGTCGGTATAGCCGCAGATGGCGGCATAGTCAGATGAAAGCGTGATATCGCGCAGATTGTTCAGCCCCGAAAAGAGGCTGACTTTGCTGAATTTAGAGACACCCGTCAGCAACACAAAATGCAGGTGTGGGTCGGCATCCTTGAGCACGCTATACAAATTTTTCAGCCCCTCGCGAAGTTCGCGAGCCCTGTCAGCGTCGAGGATATTATCCAATATGGGCTTGTCGTACTCATCAATCAGCACCACGACGCGTTGCCCATGGACATGCTGGGCGTGCTCGATCAGGTTGGCGAAATCGTCGGCAATTCGCTCAGGCGGCGGTGTCTCAATTTTCAGGTTTGCTCGCTGCTGTTGCAGCTGATAACGAATGTTGGCGTCCAGGTCCTGGCGGCTGTTAACCACTCCGCTGGAGAAACTGAGGCGTAGTACCGGGTGTTGCTGCTGCCAGTCCCACTTATCGTGAATATAAAGTCCTTCAAACAGGGTTTCATGGCCTTCAAACAGGCAGCGCAACGTATCCAGCAGCAGGCTTTTACCAAACCGTCGCGGGCGGGAGAGGAAATAGTAACCGCCCGTTTCAGCCATGGTGTGAATCAAGGGCGTTTTGTCGATGTAGTAATACTGACCCTTGCGCAGCTTCTCAAAGGACTGAATGCCAATGGGGAGTTTACGGCGTTGAGCAGATGACATTGAGGACTCCCATGATAACCTGTTCGCTTGTGTCGTTGGCGATGAGTTTAGCACGGTGGCAAGTAGAGCAGGTGGTGCGTATGATGCCTCGTTTTTCAGCGAAGGTGGTATGTGCGTTTAACGCACAACCAAAGCAGTTGCCAGTGACAATGGCGTGTTGGCCAAGGGTCAAATCTGGTAAAAAATAGGTCGCGGAAAAGTCACGCTATGTGCCAGCTTTTTGTCGCCAATGGGCACATCTTGGTGTTAATTGGCTTAAAGATGAAAATCGTTTGACGATTATTTTTTCTTTAAGGTTATGATTTTATTGTGTTATTTAAGGTTTTTGCCGGTGATGGCGGAAAAATTGTAGCTTCCAAAAATGGCCTCCGAAGCCGAGGGTCGCAGGTTCAATTCCTGCCGGGCGCGCCACAGTTTCTAAAACACTGTTTCTAAAACATTAGTTTTTAAGGGCTTACGTTAATTCGTAGGCCCTTTTTTTGTGGCTAATCCGGGTCATCTAAGTGCCCACCATGCCCATTCACTCCGCTAATGGCTGGTTCCACGTCAGCCCAGCGCAGGATGATTAATTCAGCTTAGTATCGTAAGCTTTGGGTAATCAACACCTAACCCGCCAAAAAAGTAGGATTTGCCATGGATAAGAAAGCCTTCACCGCCGCTGGGCGGACTGAACTCATGGCCCTCTGCGACCAACTCAAAGAACGCCTGAATCCGGCCAGTGAAACCCGCTGTCAGCTAGCCAAAACCGTGGTGGAAGGGGCCCTGAACTAATGGGTTACAGCAGGCCATGGACGTCCTTCTCCGAGCAATTGGAACTGCTCAAATTCCGAGGTATGGTGGTCACTGACGAAGCCGCCGCTCTGGATTACCTACAGCGGGTAGGCTACTACCGCCTCAGCGCCTACTGGTATCCTTTTCGCAAGTTCGAGGTGGTTCAGGACAACAAAACTGGAAAGCTGTCTACGAAGGCTATGGATGAGTTCCAGCCGGGCACCCAGTTCGTAGACGCAGTTCACCTGTACCTGTTCGACAAACAGTGAAGTGGTTATAGTTTCCCGGACACACAGACGCAGATAATATTATCTGCCCATCAAGGTGTGTGCCATGAGTCAGAAGAAAAGCAATTCGTATACAG
>NZ_LGEN01000061.1 GCF_001507855.1 Halomonas sp. 54_146 | reverse complement strand
TGCATTGTTTGAGTGAAACCGTCACAAGGGCGCGCTCTATGTAAACTCAACATAGAGATTGTCGCAGTAATTATTGTTTAGTCGCAACAATTGTTGAAAGTGACAGATATACCGGCGATCGATCCCCAAACGATGCAAGAAGCCGAAATCGAAAAGGTGCTGGGGAACGTTGCGTATTGCGCCTATCGGTATACTGCAGAAAGCCCGCCGATTCTCGCTATCGACAACACGGATCAAGGCCAGGATTCTCTGGCAGTCACCAAGATTCATGGTCGTCTAGTGGAGCTATCAGCAGACCAGAAGCCTGATTATGAAAACTTGAAGCAAGGCCTCATGCTCACCGCAGAAGGGTTGACGATGAGGATATCTTCGGATGAGGAAGGGCAACCAGAATCAGCGGAGCCAGGAGAGCTCATCCCAGCAGAGCTACACTTTTCTCTTCAGCAGGGTTTGAACGCTGGCTATCTCGGTTGGTACAGGTGCGAACCGGAGTAGTAGGCAGCACGGAACCTGACGAAGCGATTAAAGCTTGCTGACAGCCTACTAGCGAAATTTACCGGGAATCCAAAACGCTTGGTTAAACAAAGCAGTACATGCTATAACCAGAATCGTCCTCGCGGTGCTCACCAATGGAATCATGTCGGAGAACCTCTCTGGTTGGGCCGCAGAGGGGAGCTTGGGCTGGGTGGGGTCGCGCGTGTATCGCCATCGAAACAGCCGTGAATAGCCGAGTAATGCAAGTCGAAGCATATGGATGATTATTAGTTTTCTGGATGGGCACTAATTAGCCGGGTGAACCTGCCGTTCCTGACTTCGTCCATTAGAGCCAGCGGCTGAAGCAGACCTCGCTCGCCCAGGCTAAACACCAGGCAAAGTAGCGAGCCAGTCGCTCATCAGCCTGATACATACTGCGAAACTCCTTCCTTCAGCAAGAATGTATACGCTTGACATTAAAGACGCTCGAAGAAGCGATCTCCGACTTGACCAGAAAAGGAGGAAGTGTCAGACCACGGCCAAAAATGACCACTTGTTCCAGAAAGATGCCAGGTCGGTATCGGCGTGTACGTCTGTCGCCGATACCGGCTGGGCCTTTTTAACTGCTCTCCTGCTGGTCAGTGCTGATCATTTTCCGGTTGTCTGGGACTACTTGAGCGCATGACCCGGACCGTATTGTCTCATCATTGACATGGCAGCTTTTGTTATTCATCCCGATCACGCTGATGATGCCCGAGATGTCGGTGCATCAGGAAGTGCAAGCCGAGGCAGAGTGCCAGAGGCAGTACTAACCAGGCGCCGCTACCCAGTGACTGGCCACGCCACATGACAAGCAGCACGGCGCTTCCCATCAGCACCACGCAGGCGGTCATCATCCACTTATGGAGAGCCCCGGCATGTGGTGACGGCTCGTTTTGCGATTCGGCCTCTCCGGAGGGGCGTTTGGTGAAATGTGGCTGAGTCATGAGTGGTCGCCTTTGGCTTGGGGCTGAGCCAATTGCTCCCGTCCGGGCTGCTCGCGGGCATAACGCCGCTTGAGCAGCAGCGAGTTGCCAATCACCGAGAGGGAACTGGTCGTCATGGCGATGACACCGATCATCGGGTGTAACAGGCCGATGGCGGCGATGGGGATGGCCGCCACGTTGTAGGCGCTGGCCCAGATCAGGTTCTGGACGATCTTGGCGAAGGTGGCGCGGGAGAGGTGCATGGCGTCCACCACAGCGGTGAGCTCGCCGCGTACCAGGGTCACATCCGCTGCCTCGATGGCCACGTCGGCACCGGCGCCGATGGCGATACCCACGTTGGCCTGCTTCAGCGCCGCGGCGTCGTTGATGCCGTCGCCGACCATGGCCACATGGTTCCCGTGCTTCTCCTGCAACTTGCGGATGGCATCGACCTTGCCCTCTGGCAGCACGCCGGACTGGACCTCGTCGATACCGACCTCATCGGCCACGGCTCGAGCAGCGCGTTCGTTGTCACCAGTAATCATCACGACATGTAAGCCCAGGTCATGCATACCGCGAATGGCCTCGACCGACTCCTGCTTGAGGGTATCGGCCACGGCCACCAGGCCCAGGGCCTGGCCGTCGGCGGCAACGATCACCACCGTGCGCCCCTTGCCCTCGAGCTCGGTCATGGCGTCATCCAGGGCTTCGAGGCCGGTCACGCCTTCCTCTTCCAGCAACCGGCGATTGCCGATCAGTACGGTTTCTTCGCCCACCTTGCCCGAGACGCCGCGCGCACCGGTGGAGCGAAATTCGCTGACCTCGCCGGATTGCACATCGCGCTCCCGGGCACCGTCGACGATGGCACGGGCGATGGGGTGCTCCGAGGCATTCTCTACGCTCGCCGCCAAGGTGAGCAGGTGGGTCTCATCGCCACCCTCGGCGGTCACCACCTCGGTGAGTTTAGGCTCGCCGCGGGTAATGGTGCCGGTCTTGTCGAGTACCATTACCTTGACGTCCTTGAAGGTCTGGATTGCCTCGCCGGAGCGGATCAGGATGCCGCGCTCGGCACCGATGCCGGAGCCGACCATCAGCGCCGTGGGCGTGGCCAGGCCCAGGGCGCAGGGGCAGGCGATGACCAGCACGGCGATGGCGGCAAGGATGGCAAGGATCGGCGTTGCTGCGGTGGGATCGACCCAAGGCAGGAAGGTCGAACCCCATTCGAGGATCGGCCGCAGGGCATCCGGGAACACTGCCCAGGCAACCAGGCTAACCAGGGATATGGCCAGAACTACCGGCACGAAGCGCCCGGTCATGCGGTCGGCGAATTCCTGTATCGGCACCCGCGAGCCCTGGGCCTGGTCGATCAGGCGCACCACTTGGGAAAGAAAGGTATCGCCGCCGACGCGGGTTGCCTTGACCCTCAGTCGTCCTTCCTTGTTGATAGTGGCACCGATCACGCTGTCCCCGGTACTCTTGTAAACGGGTATCGACTCGCCGGTGGCAATGGATTCATCGAGATGGCTCTCGCCCTCGACCACCTCACCGTCGGTGGGAATCTTGTCGCCGGGCCGCACGATCATGATGTCGCCGGGCGCAAGCTCCTTCACCGGCACCTCGACTTCTTCGCCATCACGCTCCACGCGCGCCGTCTTGGCGCCCAGGGTCATCAGGCGGCGGATAGCCTGTGAAGCACGCCCCTTGGCCAGAGCCTCCAGATAACGGCCGAGTAGGTGGAAGGTCATGATGGTGGCGGCCATCTCGATGAACGAGGTCATGGGGTAGACGAAGCCGGCCAGGCCGATCAAATAGGGTGGCAGGCTGCCCATGGTGATCAGCACATCCATGTTGAAGGTGCCGTTTTTCAGCGAGCGCCAGGTCGACTTGTGAGTGGCGACACCGCCATAGAGGAACACCACTGGAAAGGCCAGCGCAGCGATGATTGCCAGATACCCCGGGATTGCCACCCAGAACATATGCACCATCATGAGAATCATGATGAGTGTGGTGGGTACCGCAGCGATGATCAGCCGCTTGCGGGCCTGGGAGAGGTAGGCCTCCTCGATCTCGGCGTCGCTGTTGGCATTCTCCTCCTCGTCGGCCTGCACAGCGGCCACATCATAGCCAGCCCCTTCCACGGCGCTCTTGAGCGCCTCACCACCTGGGCCATCCTGGGTAACGGTCACCGCCACACGATGGCTGGCAATATTGGTATCGATCGATTTGATACCCTCGAGCCGCTCCAGAGTGCTGCGGATGATGCCTGCGCAGTGATCCGAGCCCATACCCGGCACCGTCAGGCGAATCTGTTGCTTGGTATTACCGCCACTGACGGCGGCCACGTCATAGCCGGCACCCTCGACGGCTTCCTTCAAGGTCTCGCCATCGGGCCCGTCTACTTCGGTGGTCACGCTGACATGGTGGTTGGCGATATTGGTCTGGATCTCACCTACGCCATCGAGGCGTTCGAGCGTCTTGCGAACGATGCCGGCACAGTGGTCACTGCCCATACCAGGTACCGTCAGGGTGATCGTGTTCGGGCTAGAATCTCTCATCGCATGTCTCCTGCTGGCCTCGCAGAGTGGCCGGCCATGGTTGGCCGCCCGTCCTGTTTCCTATTACCTACTGACTGACATCCACGGTCAGTGATGGGCCTCGTGGTCCTCGGGGTTGACATCACTCTCGGGTGTGGCCTGCTGAAGCTGCTGACGTTGCTCATCGGTCATCAGGTCATGCATGGCATTTTGCATGCGCACCTTCTCGGCCATCATCTCGCCGTGAAGTTCGGCCATCCGACCGTGAAGGGCTTGGACCTCCTCGGGGTCGGGGCGCTCACCGCGCATCTCCGCCATCAGGTCATCGCGCAGGTTCATCAGCCGGCCCATGCGCTCGAACTGGGCGGGGCGGTGCTCCTGCATCACCGCGCACATCTCGCTGCGCTGCTCCGGGTCGAGCATCTCCTGCATCATGCCCATTCCGGCGGCGCCCATCATCGGGCAGGGCATCATCCCGCCACCCATTATCACACTCATCATGCCGGAGCCAATGCCGCCCTGGCCGCCACCCATCATCCCATTCATCATGCCGGGGCCCATACCGCCCTGGCCGCCACCCATCATCCCATTCATCATGCCGGGGCCCATACCGCCCTGGCCGCCACCCATCATTCCACCTGTCATATCGGGCCCGGCACCACCTTGGCCGCTGTTGCCCCCCATCATGCCATTTCCTTGGCCGGGCTGAGTGTCCGGCATGCCCTGTGCGAAGGCGACGCCGGTACCGCTGACACCGAGTGCCAGGGCGAGTGCGAGTGCATGCTTGCGAATTTCCATGATCGTTCTCCTTCCATCTTATGGAACCCACCTTGGGCCTTTTCCTACATTATTCCGGCTATGTGCTGCACAGAGGTCAACTTCGAACAGCAGTTACCGATTCCTCTCTTTCAATACTGATGCGAAAAGTGCGTCACCATTACAATCATTCGAGTAATGATAGTGAACTGCGACAGTCAAGATGGCGGTAACGAAAAGCACGATGGCAAGCCCCCAGTAGGTGCCGAGAGCACTACCAACGAACAACAACCCGGCACCCGCTGACCCAACGGCTTGCCCGAAGCTGGCCAAGGCGGTCTGCTTACCCAGCGCCGCACCCTGTGCCGGCCCGCTGGCCAGGGAGACCTGATAAGCGAGCAACGGAATCAGCAGTCCCGATCCCGCGCCCAGCAGCCCGACCACGACGAATGCTCCCCAGAAGCTCGAAGCGTAAGGGAGGCCAAGAATGCCCATGGCCATCAGCAGGAAGGCCCCGCCGATCAAGTGAACGGGCGAGAGTCGTTTCGGTGGGTAAGCCGACCACAGGAGCTGCACCGCCAGCATCACCAGACTGCACGCCGTGAACAGCAACCCGACCCTGAAAGGATTAAGACCGATCGACTGCCTTGCCTGCAGACTGAGACCTACCTCAAAGGCCCCCAGGCCGAGCATTGCCAGCAGCGTAAGCACCAAGAAGCCACCGACAGCCCGAGTCGACGCCGGCTCGGAGGAATGTGCGTCGCAAGCGTGGCGGTGAACCGGCTGTTCGCGAACGTGATGGTAGATCAACAGCCAAACCACCCCGGCGAATCCCGCTGTGACCACGAAAGGCCAAGCCACTGGCCCACCTAGCACCATATCGGATTGGGGCATTACCATCGGAATACTTGCCAGCCAACCGCTGAGCATGGGGCCTGACAAGAAGCCCGAAGTGGAAGCAGCACTGAGCCAGGCAAAACGACGTGCACGGAACGTTGCGTCGTCACACTCGGCCGCCTGAGCCAGCGCCACGGGGATCACCGCCGCCGCAAAGGCGCCGGCAAGTGCTCGTGCCCCATAGGCGAGTGGCAGGTCGCGGACCAGGCTGAACCCCAGCATGGCCAGCGCAAACCCCGCCAGCCCCAACAATAGGACGGGGCGACGGCCCAGGCGGTCGGAGGCGCTTCCCCACAGTGGCGCAAAGCCGAACAAGGCCAGCGTATAGACCCCCGTCAGCAGCCCGGAGTGCAGCGATACGTCCCCAGGGCTAGTCACCGCCAGCGCCCGGTCGAGGAACAGCGGCAGGATCGGCAGCACCGTGCCGTAGCCGAGGAAAACGACAAAGGTGGCTGCAAGCAAAGCAGTGAAGCCGGTTCTTGATTTGCTGAGTGCCCCCGCCATTAGTGAAAGACCATGCCGGCAATATGAAAGCCGGTATCATGGCGTGCGCACTGGGTTGCCAGGAGGCTAATGGATGGCACGGCTGCGAACGCTGTCCCCACGCTCCCGATCACCACTGACGCACTGACGACAAAGCGTCTTCTTTTCATGATTGCTCTCCTGGATATGATCCTTACAGATGCTGACTACCCGAACCCAGTGCCCGCAGGTGTGGAATGAAGCGTGGGGTGCGAGCTGCATACACCTGCCATTCGTCACCGAACCGGCGCGCGACCTCGCGCTCTTCGTGGATTGCCAAGCGCGAGTACATCCACACTAGCACCGGGAACATGGCCAGGGTCAGCAGGATGGGCCACTGCAGCAGGAAACCAGACATCACCAGCACGAAGCCAACGTACTGGGGGTGCCGTACATAGGTGTAGAGCCCGGTGGTAGCCAGCTCTCCCTGCCTCTGGGCGGCATAGAGCACACGCCAACCCGCAGCGATGAGCCAGAACCCCACGGCGATGAACACCATGCTCAGCAGATGGAATGGCCCGAAGTGCGGGTTGGCCTGCCAGCCGAACAGCATCTCAAGCAGGTGGCCCGCATCGTGGCTGAACCAGTCTACCTCCGGGTAGCGCGACTGTAGCCAGCCGGACAGGAAGTAGAGGGTTAGCGGAAAGCCGTACATCTCCGTGAATAGCGCCACCAGGAAGGCGCTGAAGGCCCCGAATGAGCGCCAGTCACGGCGCGTCTGCGGCTTGAAGAAGCTGAAAGCGAAGAAGATGAAGATCACCGAGTTGAGAATTACCAGGCCCCACAGACCATAAGCCGGTACGTCGTCACTCATCGCGTCCTCCCTTTTGGTTCTCATGACCACCATGCCCCCCATGCATGAACACATGCATCAGTGGGCAGGCGAGCAGAATCAGCCAAGGCAGGGCACCAAGCAGATGCACTTTGTGCTCCCCCCAGAGCAGGAAGCCCATCACCGCCAAGGCGATCGCCACCATGAGCCAGAAGGCACCCTTGCTGGGTCGACGGTCCAGCCACTCCTTTTCGTCATTCATGATCAAACCTCTCTCGGTGTAGGTACAGCTAATTCATGACCTCCGATTGGCACCTTTAATGGTGACGATATCTTGGCTTCTCTCCCCCACTACCCCACTACCTTGATAAAGGTATTTTCGCCATTGCAGATCATGGTAGTGAACCATGGATTGGCTCCCCGTTTCTGTATCTTGTTTTAACCTAGCAATCTCATTTCGATAAATTTGAGATTCATGCTGTCATGTCACGTAACGATAGAAGGAGTGCAGCTAGTTTGATGCATGAAATTATTTTTGCATTTTTAATGCATTGACAGCCGTCAATATAAACGTAAAACCTGAAAAGAAGCTGAATAGACTACTTAAGAGAGTGTTTACAAATTATCAGGACATGCGAGTTAATCGGTTAAGCAACTGACGACCCGCTACCAGCCAGATCCAGGCTTCTGAAACGTCGACACGTCGGTCGTGATGCATGACCAGTCGACGAGCTTTTTCGATCCAGGCATGGGTTAGCTCGACGACCCAGCGTTTCGGGATCACCATGAAGCCTTTTTCATCAGGCGGGTGTGTGAAGGGGGCTCTCTGACCTGGTATACACCAACGTCCCACATTGGCATTGGCATTGGCAGGATATGTACCATCGCGGTCTTGCACGCTGGCGGCCGTCACACTAATGGCGAGTATCAGCCCCATGGTGTCGACCAGAACATGACGCTTGCGGCCTTTGACCTTCTTTCCAGCATCGTAGCCACTCGTCCCACCTTGTGGTGAACTTCGCGTCGACTGGGTATCCAGAACGGCAACGCTGGGCAGTAGGTCACGCCCTTCACGCTCCCGCCATTGGGCGCGTAGCTAGTCATGCATCTGTTCAAACTTGCCCTGTTGGCTCCATCGGCGGAATGTCCGGTACACGTTCTGTCAGGGCGGAAAGTCCTTATGCAGCATTCGCCACGAGCACCCGCTGCGGACGACATAACAGCACGCATTGACTAATTTTTGGGTTTCACACAGCCTCGGCCGTTAGCCCCCATACGACCACAAAGTGCCTTGAGCAGGCAGAAGAGAGGCAGGCTGGCAGCCGAGCACAACAGCAATCTCGTATAACTTCTCTACGGTGATATTGACCTCCCCCCGCTCGATTCTCCCTATATAGCTGCGGTCGATGCCGGTGGCCAAGGCAAAGGCGTCTTGGGAGAAGCCTTTCTCCTTTCGTTTTTGCCTGATGTTTCTTCCCAGTGCCCTCGCTAACTCTTCCATACCCGCCTCATTTCCTTTGGGCGGGACTATCCTTCGTTGCGGCCTATCTAGCCACGGACTATAATCCGCATTTCTTTTTGTCCCCCTACGGTGATGGCCATGTCGAGCACCACTCCTTCCATTGATGCGCGGATTTTTGAATTCCTCCTGAACCCTGAAAATGCTCAGTTCACCGTTCGTAGCCTTCGGGATCAGTACATGGTGCGTATTCCGGCGAACGTGACCGGTCATTCCGGTGATCGTGACCGATTTGCACACGGCCTTCACGCTGGAGAGAGTTTTGTACGCTGAGCGGTCACGATGGGTCAACCGATTCCGTTTTTTGTGCGTTG